>NZ_MUYM01000020.1 GCF_002150765.1 Lentzea kentuckyensis | reverse complement strand
CCCCAGCCCCACCCCGAGACTGCTTCGTCCACTCAGTCCGAACCCACTGCACCACCACGTCGACGTCCACCCACCGATGGAAGCAAACGCACCCTCACCCAGGCGACTGCATTTGCGGCAACGCAACCCGAAAAACCGCCCCGCCATCAGACGGCTCACAGGTCAAATCCCCACCGTGAGCCCGAACAACCCCCCGAGCGATGGCGAGCCCCAACCCAGACCCCCCGGACCGCCGATCCCGAGCGTCATCCAACCGAACCAACCGGTCGAAAATCCGCTCCCGCTCAGCCTCCGGAACCCCAGGCCCGTTGTCGGACACGGTGAACCCGGTCAAATCCACCCGAATCCGCACGGTTCCCTGCGCACCGCTGGCCTGCCGAGCGTTGTCCACAAGATTCGCCAGCACCTGAGCCAACCGCTGCCCATCCCCAAGCACCACCACCGAAACCCCATCAGCGGCGATGTCGAAATCCGGCGCCACATACCGAGTCCGAGCAACCTCAGCCTCAGCCAGCCCCAACAGGTCGACAGCCTCCCGCTGCATTTCGTACCCGGCATCCAACTGGGCAAGAGCCAGCAGGTCGTCCACCAACCGCCCGGCCCGCCGAGCCTCCCGCACCAGCAGGAACGACATCTGATCCCGATCAGGCGAGTCGACAGGAGCCTGCACCAGAGCCTCAGCCACTGCCTGAACCCCGGTGATCGGCGTCCGCAGTTCATGAGCGGCATCCGCGACAAACCGCCGGGTCCGCTGCTCAGACCCCTCCAACGAATCCAACATCCCGTCAAAGGCAGCAGCAGTGCGCCCCAGTTCGGTATCAGTCCGGGAGGGATTCAACCGCCCACCCCGATGCCCAGCAGCAATCGCCTGAGCCAACGAGGTCATCGCATCCAAGGGCGCAAGAGCCCGCCGAACCACCCAGATCATCAACACCCCGGTGACCACGATGGCCCCGATCCCCAGCATGATCAGCAGCTTCCGCAACCGAACCTGGGCCTGCGAAATAGCCTCGGTGTCCGCATAAAAAGTGAACTTGGCCCCGCGAATCACCTGGTTCTTGCGCTGGAACGGCCCTTCCTCGGGCGCGTCCCCGAACCGGCTCCCGTTCGCCAGCTCGACCGTGACGTGCACGTTCCGCTTGGTCAGCTGCCGCACGACGTCCCGCGGCGACTGCCCGCGCATCATCATCCCCGCCGCGCGCGTCTCAGCGTCACGCAGCACCAGGTCGACGTCCTTGTTGGACTGCCCCTCGAACGTCCGGTCCACCGCGATCACCAACGCCACCAGCACCAGAAACAGCACCAGCAGCACAGAAACCGCAACCCGACGCCTCAGGGACACCGTCTTCAAACTCATTCGTCAGCCCGCAGCACATACCCCAAGCCACGGACGGTGTGCACGAGCCGTGGCCCGTGCTCCTCCAGCTTTCGACGCACGGCGGAAATGTGGACCTCGACGAGGTTCGGGTCGTAGTCCTCGTACCCCCACACGGCCGTGAGAATCTGCGTTTTGGACACCACCCGCCCACGCTGAGCCGCCAAGTACACCAGCAGCCGCAGCTCGGTCGCGGTCAGCTCGATCGCCTGGTCAGCGCGCATCACCACGCCCGCATCGGCGTCCACCACCAGGTCGCCGACCTGCACCGTCGAGGGCGTCCGGCCGAGGCGACGCAGCACCGCGGACACCCGCGCCACCAGCTCGGCCAGTACGAACGGCTTGCCCACGTAGTCGTCGGCGCCGCCGGACAGCCCGCGCAACCGGTCCGGCACGCCGTCGCGCGCGGTCAGCATGACCACGCCGGCGCCGGACGCGCGGCGGATCACCTCGAGCAGCTGGAAACCGTCACGGCCGGGCAGCATCACGTCGAGCACGACCAGGTCGGGGCGGAACCTCCCCAGGTCGGCCTCCAGCTGGCGCCCGTCCAGCCGGTGCTGCACCTCGTACCCGGACTCGCGCAACGCGGACGACACCGCGGCGCCGATCGCCTCGGCGTCCTCGATCACCA
This sequence comes from Lentzea kentuckyensis, assembly GCF_002150765.1. GTDB lineage: Bacteria > Actinomycetota > Actinomycetes > Mycobacteriales > Pseudonocardiaceae > Lentzea > Lentzea kentuckyensis. The sequence goes on along the minus strand of NZ_MUYM01000020.1, from coordinate 90,122 downwards.
ACACCCTGGCGGACACCTCACCATTCTGCTGATCATCCGGACTTCGGGCGACTCGCCTTCAGCTCACGCTCAGATTGCGCGCGCACGCTGTGCCCCATGTCGAAGAAATCAGCGTGGGCCGGCGCCATCGTCGCGGCCGTCGGGCTCACCGTCGGCGGCATCGCGGTCGCGACGGCGGCCGAAGGCCACGACAGCGCGCCGAACACGGCGTTCGCGGAACGCCACCCCGGGAAGCCGGGCCACGGCCGTCCCGACAAGGCGAAGCTGAAGGACAGCACGCTCGTCGTCGGACGGGTGAAGTCGGTCGAGACCGGCAAGCTCACGATCACCAAGGACGACGGCAGCGAGGTGTCGTTGACCACTGACGGCTCCACGAAGCTGCGCGGCGGCGACCTCGCCGGGCTCAAGGCAGACCAGCGCGTGACCGTGCGCGTGAAGGACGGCAAGGCGCTCAACGTGGCGCTGGCCAAGGCCAACGAGCGCGGCACGATCAAGGACGTCAACGGCAACAACGCCACGTTGGTGCAGGTGGACGGACTGCAGACGCCGCTCGACCTGTCGGCCGTGAGCGAGAAGCCGAAGAACGGTGACCTCGTCGCCGTGACCGGGACCGTGGCCGACGGCAAGACCATCAAGGTCGAGCAGCTACGTCAGTTGCCGAAGTAAACCTGGGCTCCACGCGGGCCGCCGCGTCTGCGAACATCGCAGTGTGGCGGTTCCGCGAAGCCCGGACAGATGGGTGTTCATCCTGCTGGTCGTCGGACTGGTCGGGATCGGGGTCGCGGTCGCGCTTTTAGTGCCCGCCAAGGTGCTCGGCGCCGCAGAACCCCCAAGACCCGTGGCCGCGACCGTCGTCGAGACCGGCGCGTGCGGCCAGGGCATGGACACCGTCGAATGGGACGCCGGCGGCCAGAAGAAGCAGGCCAAACTGGACGGTTGCGGCCACAGCAAGGGCGAGACCGTCGAGATCGTCACGACCGGCAACGACATGGTCTCCTCCGCCTCCTCGGTCCCCGCCGGCCTACCGGTCGGGCGCCGGCTCACCGCGCTGCTGCTCTGCATGGCGGCCCTGGCAGGCGGCTTCTACGCATTTCTCTTCCGCTACGCGCCTCTGCGAGCGCCGGCGGTCCTGCCCAGTCCCCGGCAGGGTTCAATTTCTTGACGCCGAACCGTTCTGCGCAGAGGTCAACGCGCCCCAATGGCTCTGAGCTGCCGTTACGCTGCCCGACCGGTTCTGTCGTCACACATTGGGAACTCGTGACCGCGGGGGCCACCTGACACCAGGTGGCCCCCAGTTCGCCGGTCACTCCTCGCCGGGAGGAGTCACCTTCTTGACGTACAGCAGCCGGTCCCCCGGCTCGATCGCGTCCGCCTCGGGAGCGTCCACCCGGTAGAGCGTCTTGCCCCGCACCACACCCAGCACTATGTCGGGCAGGTGCCGCGGCGACCCGCCGATCTCGCTCTTCTCGACGTCCCGCTCCGCGATCGCGAGACCAGCGTCCGGTGTGAGCAGGTCCTCCACCATCGCCACCACCGACGGCGTCGCCGTGGCCATGCCCAGCAGCCGACCAGCGGTCTCCGACGACACGACCACCGAGTCGGCACCGGACTGCTTCAGCAGGTGCTCGTTCTCCCGTTCCCGCACCGACGCCACGATCTGCGCCTTGGGCGCGAGCTCGCGGGCGGTCAACGTCACCAGCACGGCCGTGTCGTCCCGGTTCGGGGCAACGACGATCGCACGCGCTCGGGCCGCGCCGGCGACACGAAGCACGTCGTTGCGCGTGCCGGAACCGTGCACGGTCACGAGCCCGATGGCGGACGCGGCGTCGAGCGCCTCCTGCACGGTGTCCACGACGACGATCGAGCCGGGCTCGACACCGTCACCGAGCAGCGCCGCGACCGCCGACCGCCCCTTCGTGCCGTAGCCGACGACCACGACGTGGTCACGCACGATCCGCCTCCACTTCTGAATGCGCAACGCCTGCCGGGAGCGCTCGGTGAGAACTTCGAGTGTCGTGCCGACCAGCACGATCAGAAACAGGACGCGCAACGGCGTGATGACCAGAACGTTGATCAGCCGCGCTGACGACGACGCGGGCGTGATGTCGCCGTAGCCGGTCGTCGAGAGAGACACCGTCGCGTAGTAGAAGGAATCGAGCAGCGAGACGCCGTCCTCGTTGACGTCGCGGTAGCCGTCGCGGTCCAGGTAGACGATCAGCACCGCGAGCAGCAGCGCCCCCATCGCACCGACGACGCGTTTGAGGATCGCGCGGCCAGGGCTCTGCGCCTGGTCCGGCATCCTGATCACGCCGACGAGCGAGTGCGACGCCTCGTCAGACAAGCTCATCGAGTCAATCCCATCGCCACATCCTCTTGGGCAAGCATCCGCCACAGGTGAGCAGCCGCCTCCGCGCCTTTGAGGAGCAACGGCACCACAACGCGCTCGTTCGGCGCGTGCACGCGATCATCCGGCAAGGTCGCGCCGAGGTAGACGAGGGGCACCCCGAGCCACGCCTGCAACACCGCCGCGGGCCCCGATCCGCCGGCCCGCGCGAACCTGACCGGCTGGTCGAGCGCGAGTTCCAGCGCCTCCTTGACCGTCGCGTTGGCCGGGTCGTCCGGACTGATGGCGTACGGCGGCACGCCCTCGCCGCGGAAGCTGACCTCTGCCCGGATGCCCGCCGGCGTGTGCTTCGCGACGAACTCCTCGAGCTGGTCCTTGACCTTCGCCGGATGCTGGTCCGGCACCAGCCGGAAGCTGATCTTCGCCGTCGCGGTCGCCGGAATGATCGTCTTCAGGCCGGGGCCGGTGTAGCCGCCGCTGATCCCGTTGACCTCGGCGGTCGGCCGGACCCAGATCCGTTCGAGCGTCGTGTAGCCGGGCTCGCCGCTGACCGCCTGCGCGCCGCCTCCGTTGTGCGCCAACCACTTCTGCTCGTCGAACGGCAGCGCGGCGTAGTCCTCCCGCTCCTGCGCGGACGGTTCGCGGACGTCGTCGTAGAAGCCTTCGAGCTGAATCCGGCCGTTGTCGTCGTGCAGCGCGGCGATCAGCCTCGCCAGTGCGGTCGCGGGGTTCGGAATCGCACCGCCCGCGCGCCCGGAATGGACGTCCTCGGTGCCGCCGAAGAACGTGATCTCGCCGCCGAGAACACCCCGCTGCCCGGTGTTGACGGTGGGCGCCCCGCGTTCGTGCAACGCCGTGTCCGTGAACACCACGAGGTCGCAGTCGAGATCCCTTTTGTGGTCTTCGAGCAGTTTTCGCAGATGTGGGGAACCCGATTCCTCCTCACCCTCGATGAAGAGTTTCAGCGTGACGCTCGGCGCGCTTTGCCCGGTTGCGGCGAGATGCGCCTTGACCGCGAGCAGGTGCATAGCGACCTGCCCCTTGTCGTCGCTGGCGCCACGGCCTCTGATCTCATCGCCGCTGATCACGGGCTCGAACGGCGGATGATGCCAACGTTCGACCGGATCGACCGGCTGCACGTCGTGGTGACCGTAGACGAGCACGGTCGGCGCCTTCGGATCCGCGGCCGGCCAGCACGCGTAGACCGCGGGCAGCGCGGGTCCCTCGCCCCAGATCTGGATCTCCGGCCAGCCATCCGCACGCAGCTGGTTCGCCAGCCACTCGGCGGATCTGTGCACGTCAACGCGGTGCGCCGGGTCGACGCCGATCGACGGAATCTTGATCCACTCGCAGAGCCCGGCCACGAAGGATTCGGTCAGCGCGGCGACTGCGGCGCGTTCGGGATGATGAGAATCACCTGCCACGCTCGTGGAGAATAGGCCAGCCCCACCTCGCCTACGCGGCGTAGGCATGACAGGGTGACCGCATGGAACCGAACCGTTCCCGAGCGCGGTCGGCGATGGCATTGGCAGCACTGCTCGGTCTGGCGGGTGCGACCCACTTCACCAGGCCGAAGTTCTACGACGCGATCGTCCCCCGCTCACTGCCCGGCACCCCGAGGCAGTGGACCTATGCGTCCGGCGCAGCCGAACTCGCCGTGGCCACCGCGGTGGCCCTGCCCCGAACACGTCGCCTGGGCGGCTTGGCCGCCGCGGTGTTGTTCGTCGCCGTCTTCCCGGCGAATGTGAAAATGGCTCTGGATTTCCGCCACAAGTCGCCGAGGGCCCGAGCCCTGGCGTATGGTCGCCTGCCACTGCAGATCCCGCTCGTGGCTTGGGCCTGGAAAGTGGCCAAAGCAACTCCATGACCACCCTGGGTAATCCTTAACCAAGTATCCCGCAAACGCTGTCATTTTCCGCGCGAGCAACCCTAGGATGCGCCCTGTGCACACGCTTCTTCAGCGCGCCGCAACCGCGCTCGGCTGGGACGGAGTCGTCGTTCCCGACGTCGCCGTGCTGGGCCAGCAGGTGTCCGCGGTAGTGCGTTTGCTGCCCGACGTGCACGAGTGGAGAACTCAGAACGGCTGGCCGCCGAGAGCCGACCCGTCCTGGTTCCGCTCCTGGTTCGAGCCGGAGGCCCACGACCGCCTCCCGGTAGCCGCCGTCGAACTCGTGGGTGTCCTGGTCAGCGAGTCCACTACGGACCGCGCCCTCCAGTCGTGCGGCACCCTGCTGACCCTGGCCCCGTGCGCGGTGATGCTTCCCCGCACCGACGAGTCCCAGGCCTGGTCGTACATCGAACTCGACTACTACGGCATCGGCGTGGTGGTGGCCGACGACTCCACCGTCGACCTCATGGTGCCGCCGGAGGACCGCTCACCCGAGTTCGGTCCGTCCCTGTTCGGCCGGTGGCTGCTCGAGGTCCTCTACGAACGGGTCCTGAAGGCCTCGCACGCGCCTGCCGGAGCCTGACTCACTCCACGGACCGGATCAGGTCCTTCAGCCCCTGCTCGTCCAGCAGGTCCGCCGGCCGTTCCGTGTGATCGTGCCGCACGTAGTGGAACGCGGCCCGCACCTTCTCCAGCGGCTCCCCCATCAGCGCGGCCCAGGCCAGCCGATACGCGGCGAGCTGCACCGACAGCGCCGGCAGGGCCTCGGCGTCCGGCACCGCGCCGGTCTTCCAGTCCACGACGGTCCAGCCGTCCGGGTCGCGGTACACGGCGTCCATCCGGCCCCGCACCGAGATCCCGTCGAACTCCGCCTCGAACGGCACCTCGACGTCGTGCGGCGTCCGGTCCGCCCAGGCGCTCCGCAGGAACGCCTCCTTCAGCTTCTCCAGATCCGCGTCCGGTGCGGCGTCGGCGTCGCCCGCGCCGGGCAGTTCGTCGATGTCGAGCAGCCGGGTGGCACCGAAGCGGTTCTCCAGCCAGGTGTGGAAAGCCGTGCCGCGGCGCGCCAACGGGTTCGGCGGGAACGGCAGGGGCCGGCGCAACCGGCGGGCCAGCGCGTCCGGGTCCTTGGCCAGCTCCACCAGTTGGGAGACCGACAGGTGGTCGGGCAGCTCGACCTGTTCGCGGCGGTTCTGGGCGGCGGCGCGTTCGGCCAGCAGCACGTCGACGTCGCGGGCCCAGCCGTCCGGATCGTCCTCCTCCGGCATCTCCGGGTCGTCGGGCACCACGTCGTCGGGCAGTGGTTCGGGCTCTGGTGGGAAGTCGTCGTCCGGCGGCTCGTCGACAGGCGGCGGGTAGTCCTCCTCCTCTACGACCTCCGGCGCGACCTCCTCGAAGATCAGCGGCAACGGCTCTGGCGGAGCGTGGCGCAGGGAGTCGAGGGCGGCCAGCACCATCGTGGCGCCCTCGACCACGGCGTCCCGGCGTTTGCCCAGGGGGTCGGCGGGCCACTGGGAGGTCTTCACGTCCTCCGCGAGCGGGTTCGGGGTGTCCACGTCGGGTTCGGGAGCCCACGCGGAGATGTCGCCAGGCGGGTTGTCGCGCTGCAGGACCTCGTGCATCTCCTGCAGGAACACCGAGGGGCCCTTGGGCTTCTCGCCGGACTCCGACCACCAGTGCCCCGACATGAACAGGGTGTGCTCGGCGCGCGTCACGCCCACGTAGAAGAGCCGGCGTTCCTCGACCAGACGGCGGTCCTCGAACTCCTCGGCGTGGATGGTCAGCGCCTCGTCGACCTCCTTGCGGTTGAAGCCGGCGGACAGCTTCAACACCGGCAGGTCGGCCGAGTCACCGCGCAGCGACGCGGGGAGTTCGGTCACGGCCTTGAGCCAGCACGAGGACTTCTTGCGGCCGGGGAACACGTCGCGCACCAGGTGCGGCAGCGCGACGATCCGCCACTCCAGACCCTTGGCGGAGTGGACGGTGAGGATCTGGACGCGGTCCTCGGACACCTCGACCTCGCCGGGTTCCAGGCCGTCCTCGGCGTGTTCGGCGGTGTAGAGGTAGTCCAGCAGCGAGGGCAGGGTCGCGGACGGACTGGCCGCCGCGAAGTCCGTGACCACGTCGGAGAAGGCGTCGAGGTGCGCGCGGCCGACCATGCCCGGGCGCGACATCGACTCGATGTCCAGCAACAACGTGCGTTCGACGTCAGCCACCAGTTCGGGCAGCGGTTGGTCGAGCCTGCGCCGCAACGCCGCCAGCTCGCCGCCGAGCCGCCGGATCCGCCGGTAGCCGTCCTGCGAGTAGGCGTCCGGGTCGCCGGGATCGTCCAGCGCGTCGGCCAGACCGGCCTGTTCCGCGTGTTCGCCGGGCAGTGCGTCCGCCAGCACCAGCAGCGGATCGTCCACAACGGACTGTCGGGGTGCGACACCCGCCAGATCCCTGGCCCGTGACCACAACGCGGCCAGGTCGACGGCGGCCAGCCGCCAGCGCGAACCGGTCAGCAGCCGAGCCGCGGCTGTGCCGGCCAACGGATCCACCAGCACCCGCAGCGCCGAGACCAGGTCTCGCACCTCGGGTTCGTCCAGCAACCCGCCGAGGCCCACGACCTCGACCGGCAGCCCGCGCTCGCGCAACGCCGCCGCGATCGCCGCCATGTCCGAACGGCGGCGCACCAGCACGGCGGCGGTCGGCGGCACGCCCTCGATGTCGAGGTGCGCTTCCCACTGCGCCGCGAAGTTGTCCGCCATCCAGTCGAGCTCCTGGCGGATGTCCTCGTGCAGGGCCAGACGCACGTCACCGGGACCGGCGCCGGGCCGCGCGCGCAGTTCGTCGACCTCCAGACCGGCTTCGCGCAGCGGCAACGACACGGCGTTCGCCAGCTCCAGAACCTCCGGCGGATTGCGGAAACTGGTCAGCAGCCCGAACTTCCTGGTCGGCGGGAAGTCTTCGGCGAAGCGCGGCAGGTTCGCCGCGGACGCCCCACGCCAGCCGTAGATCGCCTGCGCCGGGTCGCCCACCGACGTCACGGGCATCGGCTCGCCGTCGCCGAACAACGACCGCAACAGCACGCGCTGCGCGTGTCCGGTGTCCTGGTACTCGTCCAGCAGAACGGCGCCATAGCGTTCGCGCTCGCCGGACGACACCTCGGGGAACGCGGCGAGCTGCGCGGCCAGTGACATCTGGTCCGCGAAGTCCAGCGCGGCTTCCTTGCGCTTGCGCTGCTGGTACGCCTCCAGCAACGGCAGCAGAGCGACCCGCAACCGTTGTGCTGCAACGACTTCGCGCAACTTTTCCGGCAACGCGTCGCGCTGCCGGGGCGCCTTCGGAGCGTTCTCGATCAACGCGCACAGCTCGGTGGCGTGCGCTTCCAACGCCTCCGGCGTCACCAGGTGCTCGCCCAGTTCGCCGGCCAGCGACAGCAGGTAGCCGGTGACCGTGGCGGGCACCTTGTCCGTGTCCAGATCCTTCGCCCACGTCGACACCACGCGGTGCGCGAGCTGCCACGACGCCGTCTGGGTCAGCAGCCGCACGCCCGGCTCGACCGGGAGCCGCAGGCCGTGCTCGGTCACCAGCCGCCCGGCGTACGCGTGGTACGTCAGCACCACGGGTTCACCGGTCAGCACGGCCATCTTGCGCTCGCCGCTCGGGTCCAGCTCGTCCAGCAGGGACGATCCGCCGAGCCGGCGCAACCGCGCCCGCACGCGATCCGCGAGCTGACGTGCCGCCTTGCGCGTGAACGTCAGGCCCAGCACCCGGTCCGGCAGCACCAGACCGTTCGCCACCAGCCACACCACGCGCGCGGCCATGGTCTCGGTCTTGCCGGCGCCGGCTCCCGCCACGACCAGCGCGGGTTGAGCGGGTGCGGCGATCACCTCGGCCTGCTCGGGGGTCGGCCTGTTCAGCCCGAGCGCCTCAGCGATCTCAAACGGGCTGACGGTCACCGGTACATCTTCCTACCCGCGCCGCGGGCGCCCGCACCACCCGGGACGGTGTGTTCGCCAACCGTTCGAAACCCAGAAACGTGCAGGTCAACGCTCACTTACTCACTCACTTGCCGCCCGGACGGGTGGACCGGGCACGTCGTGCGCGCCGGGCAACGGTCGCAGTCCGCGTTCTCCCGCGCCGTGTACAGCGGGCCCAGGACGGACTCCGCGGCACCCTGCACCACCTCCAGCCACGCCTGGACCCCCTGCTCGTCCAGCGGCGCCTGGGTGCGTTCGACCGCACCCGTCTTCTTGTCCTCCTTCGCCACGTACAGCAGCCGGGCCCCGCCGGGCTCGGTGCCGAGCCCGATGTGCGTGAAGCCGCCCAGCGACGACGCCAGCTGGTAGACGGCCAGCTGCGGATGTTCCTGCGACGCCTCGCGGGACACCGGGCTCTTGCCGGTCTTGAGGTCGATCACGACCGGACGGCCGTCCTCGTCGTGTTCGAGGCGGTCGACCCGGCCGCGCACCTGCAGCCACGGGCCGCCGTCGCGCTTCGGGACCTCGACGACCATCTCCTCCTCGACGGCCACCTGCGTGAGCTGACTGCGGCTCATGGCCAGCCACGCGAGGAACGTGTCGAGCATCTTCTCCACCCGCAGGCGTTCGCGGCGGGAGAACCACGGCGCCCCCGCGTCGACCGCCGCCCACGCCTCGTCCAGCTTCACCCGCAGCTGAGCCGAATCGGCCCCGGACGCGGCCGCCTGCGCCAGGGCGTGCACCAGCGTGCCGGTCACCGAGGCCAACTCGGCCGGGTCCTGACCGCCGTGCCGCTCGACCACCCACCGCAGCGGGCACTTCGTGATCACCTCGATGGTCGACGGCGTCACGCTGACCTTCTGGTCCTCCGTCCACAGTGGAGCATCGATGGACACCTCCGCCAAGCCGTACCAGGACTCCGGGTGCGCACCGGGCACCCCGGCCTCGGCCAGCCGCGCCAGCTGCTCGGCCGCGCGCGACCGGCGTTCGGGATCCTCCGTGTCCGAGCACACCACCCGGCGCAGCTCACCGACCAGTTCGCCCAGCACCAGACCACGCTGCGGGCGATGCAGCTTCCGTTCGTCCTCGGCGGACGACTCGATCTCGTCGAGGAACCGCGACGGCTGCTCGTCCTCCCCGCGAACCGCGCTGATCAGCAGCTTCGACCGGGCCCTGGACGCGGCCACCAGCAACAGCCGGCGTTCCTCCGCCAGGATCGGCGCGACCGCCGACACCGACGGTTCGAGCCCGGCCAGCACGTCCACCATGCGTTCGACACCCAGCACCGTGCCGCGCAGCCGCAGGTCCGGCCAGCTGCCCTCCTGCACGCCCGGCACCGCGACGACCTCCCACTCGCGACCGGCCGCCGAGTGCGCGGTCAGCACCGACACCGCCTCACCGGTCGGGGCCGCCGCCGCCAGCGTGTCGCCGACGATCCGTTGCGACTCCAGGTAGTCCGCGAAACCGGCGACGCCAGAACCCGGCAACCGGTCGACGTACTTCGCGGCCGCCTCGAACAACGCCACGATCGCGTCCAGGTCGCGGTCCGCCTGCATGCCGGGCATCCCGCGCCGGGCCGACTGCGCCACCCAGCGCTCCTGCAGACCGGTCGCCGTCCACAGGTCCCACAGCACGACCTCGACCGACTTCCCGGCCTCGATCGCCTTGCGCGCCAACGACAGCAGGTGCGCGATCCGCCGCGCGGGCAGCGACTCCGCGTCCTCCAGGGCGGCGAGCCGGTCCGAGGTCTCCACGACCTCGACCAGCAACTCGCCACTCGGCCGATCACCGCCGGCAGCCATCTCCAGCCGCCGCAGACCCCGCCGCAACCGCCGCAACGCCAACGGATCCGCGCCACCGTAGGACGACGACAACAGCATGGCCGCCGTGTCCTCGTCCAACGACCCCGGCGACGCGGCGGCCCGAACGAGAGCCAGCAACGGACGCACCGAAGGCTGCTGCGCCAACGGCAACTCGTCCGACGGCACGGCCACCGGCACACCGGCGGCGAGCAACGCCCGTTGCAACACCGGCAAGGACAACGTCGCCGACCGCACGACCACCGCCATCTGCGACCACGGCACCTCATCGGCCAGGTGCGAGCGCCGCAACTGGTCGGCCACCCACGACGCCTCCTGCGCGGACGACGCGAGCAACCGCACCTGCACGGACCCCTCGCCGTCGGCAGGCAGCACCGAACGCGTGGGAGAAGCACCCGGCAACCGGGCAGCCAGCCGTGCCACCGCGTCCCGGACCTCGGGCATCATCCGGTGCGACTGCCGCAACACCACGGTCTCGCCCGGCACGTCCCGCAGGATCTCCGGATCGGCACCGCGGAACGTGAAGATCGCCTGGTCCGGATCACCGGCCAGCACGAACCGGGCGGCACCCGACCCCAGCGAGCTGATCAACGAGTACTGCATCGGATCGAGGTGCTGCGCGTCGTCGACCAGCAGGTACCGCACCCGGCGTCGTTCGCCGAACAGCAACTCCTCGTCGTTCACGAACGCCGCATAGGCGCTCGACACGAGCTCGGCAGCGTCGTAGGCGGGCGCGTACGCCGTCGCGGAGTCCATGCCGGACAGCAGGTTCACCGCCTCGTACTGCGCCCCGAACCGGCCGGCCGCCACCCACTCGTCCCGCCCGTGTTCCTCACCGAGCTCGATCAGGTCCTCCGGCCCCAGCCCGCGTTCGGCCGCCCGCAACAGCAGATCCCGCAGCTCGTGGGCGAACCCCGGCAGCTCCAACGCCGGGCGCAACCGCTCCGGCCACTGCAGGGCGCCCAGATCGACGTCGCCGGCGAGCAGCTCGCGGACCATCGCGTCCTGATCCGGGCCCGACAGCAACCGCGGAGGCGGCTCGCCGAGCAACACGGCCTGGTTGCGCAGCACCGCGAACGCGTACGAGTGGACGGTCCGCACCAACGGCTCGCGGATCGTGGACAACCGCCCCGTCAGCAACCGCGTGATGTGCGCGCGCAACGCCACGGACGCCCGCCGGTTCGCGGTCAGCACCAGCACGTTCTCCGGGTCGGCCCCCTGCTCCAGCACGACGTGCGCCGCCAGTTCGGCCAGCAACGTCGTCTTCCCGGTGCCGGGACCGCCGAGCACCCGCAGGAATCCCTCGTGCGCGAAGACCCGCTGGGCAGCGGAGTCCCACCGGGGACGCGGGCGCGTCTCCGGCTTCCTGCGGACCAGCTGGGGTGGAAGTGCCACGACTCGATTTCACCACGCTGCACCGACAAGATCAGCGATGCCCGCCGATCGGAGCACCCGGTCTTAGCCATGAACGGCGCTACCCGGTTTTCGACTACCTTCTTGACAGATAGTGGTGGTCTAGTCCACTTTTGAACACGTTGTGAGCCCCCTCACTGCCAGCTCCGCCGCCCTGGACCGAGCAGTCTTGGAGGACTTCAGATGAAGCGGTTCCTCGTCGGCGCAGTCGCTGCCACGTGCGCGGCGATCATGCTGCCCACGACCGCGCAGGCTGCCGTCAACCCCGTGCTCGCGGCGCCCTACCTGTACCAGTGGGGCAGCCAGCCCAACCCCCAGACGGTGATGCAGCAGACGGGCATCAAGTCGTTCACCCTCGCCTTCATCCTCAGCGACGGCGGCTGCAACCCGAAGTGGGACGGCACCCGCTCGCTGACCGGGTCGGACAAGACCCTGATCAGCAACATCCGCGCGGCCGGCGGCGAGGCGGTGCCGTCGATCGGCGGCTGGTCCGGCAACAAGCTCGGCCAGAAGTGCTCCTCGGCCAGCGCGCTCGCGGGCGCCTACCAGAAGGTCATCGACGCCTACGGACTCAAGGCGATCGACATCGACATCGAGGCCCAGGAGTTCGAGAACAACACGGTCCAGGACCGCGTGCTCGGCGCGTTGAAGATCATCAAGCAGAACAACGCGGGCGTGAAGGTCGTCATCACCATGCCGACCGAGAGCACCGGCCCGAACTCGTGGGGCAAGCGCCTGATCACCCGCGCCAAGGAGCTCGGCGCGCCGATCGACACGTTCGCGGTCATGCCGTTCGACTTCGGCAGCGGCGGTGACATGGCCGCGAAGACCAAGAGCGCGGTCGACGGGCTGAAGAACCACGTCAAGGCCACGTTCGGGCTCTCGGACGACGCGGCGTACCGGCGCAGCGGCCTGTCGTCGATGAACGGCAAGACCGACACCGGCGAGACCGTCACCCCGCAGAACTTCCGCGACATCGTGACGTGGGCCAACTCGAAGCACCTGTCCCGCGTCTCGTTCTGGGCGGTCAACCGGGACAAGGGCAACTGCGGGGCGATGAGCGACTCGTGCTCCGGGATCAACCAGCAGACCTACGAGTTCACCAAGGCGCTGGCGAAGTTCACTGGTTAGCGACGAGCTCCTCCGGTGGCCGGACGTGACCCCGACCCCCGTCCGGTCACCGGGGTTCCAGCTCCTGCAGGAACTCCCCCGGCGTGCGCGGCACGCCGAAGTGGTCGCCGGTGGCGAAGTCCGCGCCGGCGTCACGCCACCACGAAGCCTGTTCCGCGCTGGAGATCCCGGCGACCGCGACCGCCACCCCGCGCTCGCGCACCAGCGGCAGCAACGCCGCCACGTACGGAGATCTCGTCTCCACCAGCCCGCGCGCCACCCGCACCGCCTGGACCGGCAGCTCCGACGCGAGCTGACCGAAGTCCAACGGCCCGAGGCCGAAGTCGTCGATCGCCGTCTGCACGCCCATGCGCGCGAGCACCGTGAGGTTGTCGGCGGCGTCGACCATCGGCAACACCCCACCGGGCATGCTGATCATCAGCCGGTCGGACGCCAGCCCGGTCTGGTCGAGCACCCGCACCACCCGCGAGACCAGGTCGGCGTCGGCCGACTGGTGCGCGGTGAGCCGCACGGCCATCGTCCGGTCGAGCTGCCCGCGCTGCCGCCACCACACCGACTGACCGCCGGCGACCCGCAGCAGCCATTCGCCGAGCGGCAGCACCAGCCCGGTCGCCTCGGCCAGCCCCGCGCACCGGTTGTGGTCGAGCACGCCGAACTCCGGCCGGTCCCAGTGCAACTCCGCCTCGACACCGCTCACCGCACCGCTCGCCAGGTCGACGACCGGCCGGTACCGCACGGTGATCTCGCCGTTCTCCCACGCGGCCGGCATGGCCACGGCCAGCGCGTCGTCCCGGCGGTCCTCGGCGTCCTGGCCGGGATGGAACAGCTCCCACTGCCCGCGCCCGCCCTTCTTGGCCCTGCGCAACGCCCGTTCCGCCGCACGCAGCACGTCGGCGGGTTCCTCGTCACCGCCCGGCCGGTGCACGACGCCCGCGCTCACCGACACCGCCAGCCCGTGACCGTCCACAAAGGTCGGTTCGAGCAGCAGCTCGTCGTTGATGCTCCTCATGATCGTTCCGATGCCGGGCGTGTCCGCCGTGTTCTCCACGAGCACGCCGAACTCGTCGCCGCCGAGGCGGGCGATCATGGCCTTCTCGCTCGCCAGCAACACCTTCAGCCGCTGCGTGACGTGCTGGAGCATCCGCTCGGCGACCCGGCCGCCGAGCGTGTCGCACAGCATGCCGAACGCGTCGACGTCCAGATGGAAGACCGTGACGCCGTGCTCGGGATCCGCCTTGCGCAGCGCGGTCTCCAGCTGCGTGGTGAAGAACTGGCGGTTCGGCAGCCCGGTCAGCACGTCGTGCAGCGACTGCCGCTTCAGCTCGTTCTGCAGCAGCTCCAGCTCGGTGCCGTCCTCGACCACCACGACGAAGTGGCTGCGCTCGTCGTCGGCGCCGCGCAGCAACGACGCGGTCAGCGACAACCGCGCCACCTCACCGTCCTTGCGTACCATCCGCTGCGACTGCCTGATCCGCTCCGCGGTGCCGCCGACCAGCTCGTCCATCGCCTTGCGCAGCATCTCGCCGAAGCCGGGAGCGATGAGGTCGAGCAGCGGCATCCCGACGAGCTCTTCCTGGGCGTGCCCGAGGATGTCGCTGATCGCCGCGTTCGTCCTCAGCAGCCTGCCTTCGAGGTCCACGATCAGCACACCGTTGGTGGACGACGTGACCACCTCGTTGAAGCGCGCCTCGCTCTCCTTGAGGTTCCAGTTCGCGTCGCGCACGGCCTTGAGCAGGGACCGCTGCATGCTCTCCTGCTGCGCGAGCACGGACTCGGCGTTCGCGGCGGTGAAACCCGTTCCGAGCGCGCCGATCGCGAGCGCGACCCGGACCGCGTGCCGCTCGACCGGCTGGAACTCCGGCAGGGCGAGCAGCCCCTTGCCGAGGACCTCCGCGGAGCAGCGCAGCCCTTGTCCGCCGAGGTGTCCCAGTGCCGAAAGTTCCGCGCCGACGCGCTCGATCGGAGCGCCGGCGAACGGTTCTCGGTGCAGCATCTCGCACAACTCGTCGAGCAGGCCGCTCAGTTTCCCGTCGAGATCTTCCCGACCCATTGGAATCGCTGATGTGCCGTGCAGTCGATACGACCACTTCCGCGCAAGCGTCAACCGCGCCCGGACATTGTCCTCGGGCGACGGCGTGCTGTCTGGTATTCGACTCGGGTTGGGCATTAACGCTGCCTCACCATGGGCTCAGATTGCCCGGCAGTTTACCCACTCGCAGTGGGTTCCTTTTGCGCCGGCCGCGTGAATCAGCGTCGCTCGATGGAGTTTCTACGGTTTACGAGCGACGCCGGCGTACGCGAGCCTGTTCACTGCCGGATCGGCGGAGATGTCGCCAGGCCCGGAGGTCCGCCATTCGGCGTAGGTGACGAGTCCCGGCTCGAGCAGCTCGAAATCGCCGAAGAAGGCGGCGATCTGATCCCGGCCGAGTGGACTGGCCTGGTCTCCGCCCGCCTGGTTCACTCGCTCGACCGCGGCGGTGATGCGTTCGTCGCCATGATCGTCGGCGAAGTGCGTGATCGCCAGGTAGCTCCCGCTGGGCAACGCCTCGCGGTAGCGCTTCAGCAGACTCCACGGGTCAGCCTCGGTGGGTACCCAGTGCAGCATGAACAGCATCAGCAGGCCGATCGGCTGGTCGAAGTCGAGCAGCCGGTGCACCTCGCCGTTGTTCAGGATGCTTTCCGGTTCACGCAGATCAGCCTGTAGCACGCCGGTGCGGTTGTTGTCCGCGAGGATCAGTTCACTGTGTGCGACGGCCACGGGATCACGATCGACGTACATGACCCGGCACTCGGGATCCAGCGCCTGCACGACCTCGTGCACGTTGGCCACGGTCGGGATGCCCGAGCCGATGTCCAGGAACTGACGCACTCCCTCGTCGACCATGGCCCGCACCGCGCGGCCGAGGAACGCCCGGTTGACCCTGGCAGCACTGCGCGCGTGTGGCAGCACCTGCTCGATCTTGTCGCCCATCTCGCGGTCCACCGCGAAGTTGTGCGCACCCCCGAGCAGGTAGTCGTACATCCGTGCCGCACTCGGGACGGAGACGTCCACGCTCTGCGGAACCCAGCTCTGCTCGTCGGGCACGACGATCACCTCTTCAGGTTGCGGGCGCACAAGCTTAGTCAGCCACCCAGTGCACTGGATTCGGCCGCTGGTGTGAACGCAAGCCACCCGATCGGGCACTGTCACTCTGGGCCGAACGACTCCTATGGTTGTCCATCTCTTTCCACGTCGCGAGGAGCGATGATGTCCGTCCCGGTGGCGCCCGGCAGGCTGCCATTTCTCGGGCACACACTGCCGTTATTGCGGAAACGATTCGAGTTCACCTCGAATTTACGAGCTCAGGGCGATCTCGTCGAAGTCTATCTCGGTCCGATGCGAACCTTTTTCGTGACCAGCCCCCAGTTGATGCACCAGGTGCTGGTGACCGACGCACCCAAGTTCCACAAAGGACGAATTTTCGACAAGCTCCGCCCGTTCCTCGGCAACGGGCTCGCGATGTCGACCGGATCCTTCCACCTGCGGCAGCGCCGGATGCTGCAGCCGGCGTTCCACCGCGATCGGATCGCGGGTTACGCGAACACCATGGTCCGCGCGACGCGCGAACTGGTGGAGGGGTGGCGGCCGGCCGAGGTGCGGCGGGTCGAGCAGGACATGCAGGGCCTCGCCGTCACGATCGTCGGCGAGTCGCTGTTCTCCACCGAGATCGGCAAACGAGCGATCGACGAGGCCCGCCGGTCGGTCTTCGTGATCGTCAAGAACGGAACCGTGCGCGCGCTCGCACCGGGGTTCTTCGAGAAGCTGCCGATCCCGGCCAACCGCGAGTTCGACGCGGCCATCGCCCGGATGAGCGCGATCGTGCGCGAGGTCATCGTCGGCTGGCGTGCCGACGGCGCCGACCAGGGCGACGTGCTGTCGATGCTGATGCTGGCCAGGGACACCGAAACCGGCGAGCCGATGACCGACCAGCAGGTCTTCGACGAGGTCATCACCCTGCTGACCGCGGGGATCGAGACCACCGCGCTGGCACTGGCGTGGATCTTCCACGAGATCGCCGCGAATCCTGAGATCGAACAGCGGGTGCTGACCGAGATCGACGAGGTGCTGGCAGGACGACCGGTGACGTTCGACGACGTGCCGAAGCTGACCTACCTCGGCCAGGTCGCGAACGAGGTGCTGCGGAAGTACTCGCTCTGGCTCCTCATGCGCCGCGCCGCCGAGGAGGTCGTTCTCGGTGGCGTCCTCCTGCGGCCCGGCACCGAGGTGATCCTCAGCCCGCACGCGATGCACCACGACCCCGCGAACTTCACCGACCCCGACCGCTTCGACCCGGACCGCTGGACCCCCGACCGCGTCCGGCAGCTGCCGAAGGGTGCGTTCGTCCCGTTCGGCGGCGGCGTCCACCAGTGCATCGGAAACCACTTCGCCCTGACCGAGATCGTCATCGCGGTGGCGACCATCTGCCCTCGCTACCGGCTGGTCCCCGTCCAGCAGGTGCGCACCAGGTTCACCAATGCCCTCTACCCCATCGGCCTCATGATGAAGGCCGTTCCACGCTAGTTGGAGGTTGTCCCCGATGCGTCTCCGTCGGCTTTGTGCCGCCGCATTGCTCGCATTGCTCGTCCCCGTACCCACTCCGGCGAACGCGGTCCAGACCAGCTGTCAGGACGTGTACACGCCGGTGCAGTTCGGGCTCACCCAGCAGACCATGTACGGCAAGTTGTGCGTGCCGCAGGGCGCCACCACGGTCCAGGTCCTCGTTCCCGGTGGCACGTACAACAGTTCGTACTGGGACATCCCGCTCGATCCCGAGACCCGCTCAGCGCGGCTGGCGATGAACAACGCCGGCATCGCCACCATGACGGTGGACCGGATCGGCACCGGCAAGAGCAGCAAACCGCTGAGCGTGCTGGTCACCGCTACGAGCCAGGCCGAAGCCGTGCACCACGTGATCCAGAGCCTGCGCCCCCGATTCCAGAAGGTTCTGGTCGGCGGCCACTCCGTCGGCTCGGGGATCGCGGTCGCCGAGGCGGGCACGTACCACGACGTCGACGGCGTGCTGATCACCGGCCTGGCCAACCAGTGGGACTACACCAGGGTGGTTCCCGTCGCGGCCAGCCTGATCCCGGTCACGCTCGACCCGCGGCTGAGCAGGCTGGGCCTGGATCCGGGCTACGTGACCACGATGCCGAACACCCGCTACGACTCGTTCCACAAGCCCGGCCCGTTGAACGCCGCCGTGATGGACTTCGAAGAGGCCACGAAGGACGTCGCTTCGGCGGGTGAGGCCGTCACCACCATCCTCATGAACAGTGTCGTGATCCCGTCCAGCCGCACCATCACCGCACCGGTGATGTCGGTCCAGTCGACCGCGGACTTCTTCTGCGGCACGCCGCCGCTTGGTGCCGACTGCTCGTCGACCGAGGCGCTGATCGCGTCCGAGCGGCCCTTCTTCCCGCAGGCGCCGCGGTTGGACGCGTTCATCCTCAGCGGCTACGGCCACTGCTTCAACTACGCGACCAAGGATGCGCAGGAATACCACGCGGCGGTCGTCGCGTGGCAGCGCGGCATCTAGCGCCACGGTCACGCGGGGGCCTCCCGTCCTCTCCCGGAGTACGAAAGGTCCCCGCCCTAGTCCCGCAGGTTCCTGAGGAACTCGCCCGCGTCGAGGGGCGAACCGAAGTGGGCGCCGATCGCGAGATCGGCGCCCGCTTCCGTCCACCACTTCGCCTGCTCGGCCGTCTCGATGCCGTCGACGCAGAGGTTCACGCCCAGGTCGTGCACAGCCTCGACCAACGTGGCGGAGCGCGGGTCCTGACGCCGCACAAGGTCCTTCGGCACCGCCACGGACACGATGGGCAGCTCCGAGAGCCAGGCCAGGTCGCGCGGCCCGAGGCCGAAGTCGTCGAGCGCGATCCGGATGCCCGTGTCCGCCAGCGTGCTCAGGTTCTCCGCCGCACCCGCCACGTTCAACACGTTGACCGGCATGGTCAACGTCAGCCGCTCTGGCGGCATCCCGGTCTCCTGGATCACCTTCGCGACGCGGGACACCAGGTCCGCGTCGGTCGACTGGTGCCGGGTCAGCCGGACGCCGAACTGCGTGTCGAGCTCACCGCGCTGGCGCCACCACTGGGCCTGGCCGGCGGCGATCCTGATCAGCCACTCGCCCATCGGCAGGATCAGGCCCGTCGAATCGGCGAGCGCGGCACAGCGGTCCGAGAGGTCCCAGTGCAGCACCGCCTCGACGCCCGCCAGCTCACCGGTCGCGAGCACGCGGACGGGCTGGTAGGTCACGCCGATGTCGCCCTGCTCCCACGCTCCTGGCATCACCACGGCCAGCGCGGCGTCGCGCCGGTCCGCGGCGTCCTGGTTGCCGTGGAACAACTCCCACTGGCCGCGCTGGTCCTTCTTGGCCTGCCGCAACGCCAGGTCCGCCATGCGCAGCAGTTCGGTCGGCTCGACGTCGGGTGAGGGCTGGTGCACCACACCGGCGCTCACCGAGACCGAGAGCCCGTGGTCGTCCACGAAGATCGGTTCGGCCAGGTCGGTGTTGATGGTCGCCATCATCGTCGCGATGTTGGGCGTGGTCGCGGAGTTCTCCACGACGATGCCGAACTCGTCGCCGTCGAACCGCGCGACCATCGCTCGTTCGCGGGAGGTCAACGCTCGCAACCGGCGCGCCACGTGCTGCATCAGCCTCTCGCCGACGTGGCCACCGAGGCTGTTGCACACCAGGCCGAACGCGTCGAGGTCGAGGTGGAACACGGTGATGCCGAGCGCGGGGTCGGCGCGGCGCAGCACGGTTTCCAGGTGGGTCGTGAAGAACTGCCGGTTGGGCAGGCCGGTCAGCACGTCGTGCAGCGACTGCCTGCGCAGTTCTCCTTGCAGCAGCGAGAGTTCCGTGTCGTCGTCGACGACCACGAGGACGTGGCTCGCCTTGTCGTCGCCGTCGCGCAGCAGGGACGCGGTGAGCGTCACCTTGGCCAGGTCGTCCTCACCGCGCAGCAACTGCATCGGTTCCCGCTCGAAGTCGTCGCGCTCGCCGAGCACCTTCTCCATCATCTCGCGGAACGCCACGATCGAGTTCGGCGCGATGAGCTCCATCAGCCGGATGCCCTGCTCCGGCCGGCGACCGATGATCTCGCCGATCGCGTCGTTGGCCCACACCACCTTGCCGTCGAGCCCGACGATCAGGATGCCGTTCGTCGACGAGGTGGCGATGCCCGCGAACTTGGCCTCGCTCTGCCGCTGGTCCCACTGCGCGTCGCGGGCAGCCTTGAGCAACGAGCGTTGCATGCTCTCCTGCTGGTCCAGGATCGAGCGACCGCGAGCCACGCTGAAACCGCACGTCAGCGCACCGATTCCGCCGACGACACGAACCGTGAGCTGGTCGATCGAGCGGAACTCCTCCAGTGCCAGCAGGCCTTTGCCGAGCACGTCGACGGTACGTTTGAGCCCAGGCTCGTTCACGTAGCCCAGAGCTACGAGTCGCTCGCCCACCTCCTCGAACGGAGCGGGGTCGAACGGCTCGCTGTGCAATGCCGCGCACAACGCGTCGAGCTGGCCGCCCAGTTCGGCGTCCAGCTCGTCTCTGTTCAGCGCGACTACGACGACGCTGCTGAGCAGGTAGCTCCACTTGCGCGCCAAGGCTTCTCGCGCGCGGACGGCGGCGGTGTCCGGAGGTGGAGCGGCATCGGGTCTTCGGCTCGGATTCGTCATTCCCGTTGCCCTGTATGGGTTGGAGAGTGTCCGGCAGTTTACCTACCGGCAGTCGGTGCCCGTTGCGCCAACAGTGTGATCCTTTGACACTACAGGGTGGTTTCAGTCCTTACGACCGACGCCAGCGTACAAGAACATGTTCATGGACGCCTCGTCCGCGAAGTCCCCAGGTCCGTCCGGGCGCCACTCACCACACCCGACCAGGCCCGGCTCCACCAGTTCGAAACCCTCGAACAGCGCGCTGACCTGCTCGTGCGTGCGCATGTGCATCTGGTCGGCGCTCTTGCTGCGGTTCACCACCTCGGCGGCCTGGTCGACGCTCTCGTCGATCTGGTCCTTGGCGACGTGCGTCATCACGAGGAAGCTGCCGGCGGGCAGCGCGTCGCGGTAGTGGGCGACGAGCTTCTCCGGACTGTCCTCGTCCGGCACCCAATGCAGCATGAGCAGCATCAACAGGCCGATCGGCTCGTCGGAGCGCAACAGGCGCGCCACCTCGGGCGACGACAGCACGGCCTCCGGCTCGCGCATGTCGGCCTGCACAATTGCAGCATTTTCGTTGTCAGCCAGCATCAGTTGGCTGTGTGCAACGGCAACGGGGTCCTTGTCGACGTACACGATTCGTGCGGCGAGGTCGCGGTTCTGCGCCACCTGGTGCACGTTCATGACGGTCGGGATACCGGAACCGATGTCCAGGAACTGACGAATTCCCTGGTCCATCAGGAAGTTCACCGCGCGGCCGAGGAACCGCCGGTTGAGCCGGGCGACGCTGGGCAGCCCCGGCACGAGCTTCTCGATCTGGGTACCGACCTGCCGGTCGGCGGCGAAGTTGTGGGCGCCGCCGAGAATGTAGTCGTAGACGCGGGCCATGCTCGGCACGTTCGTGTCGATGCCGAGCGGCACCCAGTCCTGGGTCTCTGCCACGGGAGAACACCTCTTCGGTTCGTGGCGTTCGGGGGAAGACGCACGAGCTTAGTCACCCGAGCGGCTAACGCGCTGAACCATCAGAGTGACTCGGAACCACCCGTTCAGGCACTGTCGTCTTCCCCCAAACGGCTCCTAGGGTGGTCCGTCCCCATTCGGCCCAACTCCCCAGGAGCCCGAATGCCCGTCCCGGTGGCCCCCCGCCGCTGGCCGTTACTCGGGCACACCCCGGCGATGCTCACCCAGCGCGCCAAGTTCACCGACGCGCTGCACGAGCACGGCGACGTGGTGCGCCTGGACCTCGGTCCACTGCACGCGTATTTCGTCTCAGATCCCGCGCTGACCCACGAAGTGCTGGTGACGCAGGGGTCGAAGTTCCGCAAGGGCGCGATGTTCGACAAGTTCCAGCCCTACCTGGGGACCGGACTGCTGCTGTCGAACGGCGAGTACCACCTGCGACAGCGCCGGATGATGCAGCCGGCGTTCCATCGGGAACGGATTGAAGCGTATGCCTCGACGATGGCTCGTGCTGCTGCTTCGCTGGCTGCGCGCTGGCGACCAGGCGAGATCCGCACCATCGAGAACGACATGCAGGAGCTCGCGGTCACCATCGTCGGTGAGGCGCTCTTCTCGACGGAGATCGGGAAACGCGCGGTCGAGGAGGTCCGCCGGTCCATCTTCACGGTCATCCAGCAGGGCATGATCCGCGCGCTGTCGCCGTCCTTCGTCGAAAAGCTCCCGATTCCAGGCAACAGGGAATTCGACGCGGCCATCGCCCGCATGAAAGCCGTTGTGCTGCAGGTGATCGAGAGCTGGCGCGCCGACGGCACCGACCACGGCGACGTCCTCTCGATGCTCCTGCTGGCCCAGGAGGACGGCGTGGGCATGACCGACCAGCAGACCTACGACGAAGTGCTCACCCTGCTGACCGCGGGCATCGAGACCACCGCGATCGCCCTGGCCTGGGCCCTCTACGAGGTCGGGCAACACCCCGAGATCGAACACCGCTTACACGCCGAGATCGACTCCGTCGTGGGCGACCGGCCCGTGACGTTCGCCGACGTCGGCTCGTTGGTCTACACAGGACAGATAGTGCAGGAAACCCTGCGGAAGTACCCGATCTGGTTCGTGATGCGCAGAACCCTCACCGAGGTCCAGCTCGGCGACGTCACTCTCCCAGCAGGTGCCGAGGTGATCGTCAGCCCGCACGCCCTGCACCACGACGAGCGCTACTTCCCCGAACCACAGCGCTTCCACCCAGGCCGCTGGACGCCGGAGTTCGTGTCCGATCTCCCGCGAGGCGCCTTCATCCCGTTCGGCGGCGGCAACCGCCAGTGCCTGGGCAACGTCTTCGCCCAGACCGAGATCGTCATCACCCTCGCGACCATCGCCGCAAGCTGGCGCCTGGTCCCCACCCGCCAGGCGCGCGTGAAGTTCACGTCCGCCCCGTACCCCGACGGCCTGCTGATGAAAGCCGTCCCCCGCAACTAGTTGGAGGTAGTTCCCCCATGCGTTTCCGCCGGCTGTGCGCCGCGGCGCTCCTCGCCACCGGAACCCTGCTCGTCCCCCTCCCCGCCTCGGCCGCCACGACCTGCCAGGACGTCAGCTACCCCGTGCGAGTGGGCCTCACCCCGCTGGTCACCTCGCAGGAAACCCTGGCCGCCAGACTGTGCGTGCCCAGCGGCGCCACCACCGTCCAGGTCCTCATTCCCGGCGGCACCTACGACAGGTCCTACTGGGACGTGGGCTTCGAACCGTCGACCCACTCCTTCACCCGCGCGCAGAACAACGCGGGCATCGCCACCCTGGCCCTAGACCGCCTGGGCACCGGCAGAAGCTCCAAACCCCTGAGCGCCTTCGTCACCGCTTCCACCCAGGCAAGCGCCGTCCACCAGGTCATCCAGACCCTCAAACCGCGCTTCTCCAAGGTGATCGTCGCCGGCCACTCCATCGGCTCCGCGATGGCGATGATCGAAGCAGGCACCTGGCGCGACGTGGACGGCGTCCTCGTCACCGGCTTCACGCACAAGATGAACTACATCACCGTGGTTCCCGTGCTGACCAACATGATCCCGGCCGGCCTGGACGCGGGCTACCTCACCACGATGCCGGACACCCGCTACAACTCGTTCCACAAACCGGGCCCGCTGGTCCCCGAGGCCATCTCGTTCGACGAGTCCACCAAGGACGTCTTCGCCGCAACCGAAGCAGTCGACACCATCCTGCTCAACACCGTCATCATCCCGATCAGCCGCAACATCAACGTCCCGGTCCTGATCGTCGTGGGCAACGACACCCACTTCTGCAGCGAGGGCCTCCCCCTCATGGGCAGCGACTGCTCCTCCCCCGCAGCCCTGAAGGCCGACGAAGGCCAGTTCTACCCGGCCGTACCGCGCCTGGACACCTACATCCTCAACGGCTACGGCCACTCCATCAACTACGCCCCCAACGCCCCCGACTACCACTCCGTCGTTTCTGAGTGGTCGAAGACCATCTAGCTAGGTTGTCGCGGCTCAGTTGTGCTCCCGGTTGTGGATGAAGGGACCCTTCATCCACCTCAGGTCGATGAAGGGTCCCTTCATCCACGGGGCAAGCGCCAGAACCAAGCCGCGACGCGGCACTAGACTCGGGGGATGGACGAAGAGATCCACGAGCGGATCCGCGACTTCATCAAGGCCATCCCCCGCGGCCGCGTCGCCACCTACGGCGACATCTCCGATCTCGCCAAGGCACCGTCGCCACGGCTGGTCGGCCGCATCCTCAACGAGGACGGCCACGACCTGCCGTGGCAACGCGTGCTCAAGGCCGACGGCACCTGCGCCCCGCACCTGCGCGACACCCAACTCCAGCTGCTGCACGAGGAGGGCGTGCCGAACCTCGACGGCAAGGTCAACCTCCGCGAGTACCGCTGGGAAGACGCGCGCAAGGAAGAAGCCGAAGGCCTCTGGTAACCCGCTCTCCCGGCATCCTCATTCGGCTTCAGGCTGCGCTGCCCGGCGATAGAGGAGTTCGTAACGGTGTGCGCCCTTGATGAGAACCGAGGCTTCGACGGGACGTTCGAGAAGCGGTGTTCCCGGAGGCGATGTTGCGGCAGGTCGTGGTTGGACCACGGCTGATGAAGGCGCAGTTGCTTCGTCTCATACAGGTGAGCGAGCAGCCGAACGTCAGCCTCCGGGTCGTGCCGGGGACGTATCCGGCGACGGGCTGTCCCTTCACGTGGCTGAGCTTCCCGCACCGCCAGCACAACGACATCGTCTACCTCGACACGTTCCTGCGGAGCGAATACGTGGAGGAACCCGCCAAGATCGAGCAGGTGTCGCAGAGGTTCACGGCGTTGCGGAACCTGGCGCTCAGAGACGGCGAGTCGATGGAACTCATCGCCGAGGCAGCTGCCGCTTTGTGAGACATCGGAAGTCGAGCCCGACGCGAAGGCGAAGCCGAGCCGTCCTTGTCCTTAGCATGCGTATCGGGTGGGGTGATTCCGTCACGAGTCGTGACACAGCTCTTGCCCTGGCTCGGCTCGTGACGGAACCACCCCACCAACGCACCCAAACTACGAAACAGGCGGCCGCCGAAAGCAACAGGCGTGCCATCAACCCGCGTGCGGCGCTGGCCCGGTTCTTGATCAGATTGGCGGGGTCCGGGGCGGAGCCCCGAGTCCTAGACGCAACACGCCCAACGCAAGCCGACCACCCACACGAGCCGCGTCTCGCAACCCGCACGCCCGGTCCCCAGCCGTCCTCAACCACGAACAAACCGCGCAGTGGAACAGTTCCCTTGAGACCGGACCAGCGCCGGCCTCAAGCTGATTTCAGCAACCCAGCCCGAGCCTCGTAGTACTTGCGCAACAACGCATCGACCACAAGAGGATGCGCCCCGATCGGTTCGGACACGACGTCCGCGCCGCACTCGGCCAGCGACCCGTGGAATGCCCCCGGTGCCAGGAGCCACGAGGCCACGGCAACGCGGCGCCCCCGCAGCCCGGCCGCGAGATCGGCAACCACGTCGGGCACGCGGGGCGTCGCGGTCGCCACGTACCCCACCGCGGACGCTCCCAACAGCGAAGCCGCGCGCCGAACATCAGCCAGCGCCCGAGGGTCGGACGAACCCGCCGCGGCGAGCACCACTGCGTCGCCGCGACGGAAACCTGCTTCCCGCAACCGATCCCGCACCGCGGGCACCGCGTCCAACCCCAAGGGCGACGTCAGCACCACGTCCGGACGCAGACCGATCTGCTCGGGAATGTCCTTGCGCACGTGGTAACCGGAGGCCAGGAACACCGGGACCACGATGCACGGACCGTCCACAACGGACCGGACGTCGGGTTGCCGGACGTCGGCATAGGCGACCTCGACCGGTACGTCCACCGACTCCTGCACCAGAGCAGCGATCTCCGAGCACACCACCGGCCCACGCGGATCCCGCGTGCCGTGAAACGCCAACACCAGTTTCATGCGGGCTCCATAGCTAGCCGATAACCGCGCTTCACAACCGTGCACACCATCTGCGGCGACCCCAACGCGGTCCGCAGCCGCCCGATGGCGGTCTCGACGGCGTGCTCCTCGCCACCGGAAGGCAAGGCAGCCAACAGATCCTGCCGGGACACGACCCGGCCGCGCGCCGCCACCAACGTCCGCAGCACCGCCATCGGCGCCGGCGCGACGGGGCGCAGTTCGCCGTCGATCACGACGGCCTGGGCTCGCATCTCCATGTCCCGCGACGCGATCCGCAACCGGGTGGCACGGGCCGGCAGCTCCACGGCCAGTTCGCGCACCATCGACCCGATCCGCGAGCGCGCCGGCTGCACCACCGGAATGCCGGCGGCCACCAACGGGCCGGCGGTGATCGCACCGACGCCTACCACCAGCACTTCGCGCCGCAACATCGAGACCAGGTCCCCGTGGCGCGGGCCGGCGGTCCGCAGCACCGAAGACGCGGCTGGAGCGCTGGTGAACGTCAGCGCGTCCACCTGGCCGCCCAGGACCGCGTCGATCAGGCGGTGCAACGGCCCCATGTCCGCCGGTGGCTCCCACCGGTACACGGGGATCTCCACGACGTCGGCACCTGCGGCGCGCAGTGTGTTGACGAAGTCCGGCAACGGCTCACCGTGCAACTGGACGGCGACCCGCTTGCCCGACACCCCCATCCGCAGCAGGTACTGCAGGAGTTCGGCGTTCGACTCGGACGACGGCGACCACGCTTCGACCAGCCCTGCCGCCCGTACCGCGCCCTTGGCCTTCGGGCCGCGTGGCAGCACCACGGCGCCCTCCAGAGCGCGGTGCAGACGGCTGGCCAGTCCCCACCCCTCAGCTGCTTCGAACCAACCGCGGAAACCGATCGCGGTGGTGGCGACCACGACGTCGACCGGCGCGGACACCAGCCTCGACGTGGCCTCGTGCAGGTCGGCGTCGTCAGGCAGCGGCAGGATCCGGATCGCCGGACCGTGGATGACGGAGGCGCCCTTGCGTTCCAGCATGGCGATCAGTTCGTCGGCGCGGCGGGCCGCGGTGACGCCGATGGTGAAGCCCGCCAGCGGTCCGGTCATGTCACCTCCACTACGCCATCACGCACACGCACCGGATGCACCGCAACGGACACCGAAGGCTCGTCCAGGCACTTGCCGGTGGCCAGCTCGAAGGCCTGCTTGTACACCGGCGACACCACGACGGGGACCCCACCGCGATCGCCCACGATGCCGCGTGACAACACCGCGGCACCGCTGAACGGATCGATGTTGTCCAACGCGTGCAAGGAGCCGTCCGCGGTCAGGAACACCGCCACCTGCGAGCCGTTGGGCAGCAGCGCGGCCACACCCTGCTCGGGCCGCAACATGTCGAAGTCACAGACAACGGTCACCTGACGACCTCCGGAATTCCGAGCTGGACGGGAACGCGCTGACCACGCTCAGCGCGGAACGAGATCGTGGGATCCGGGGTGCCGGGCGCGTTGACGAACGACGTGAACCGCGCCAGCTTCTCCGGGTCCTCCAGCACGCCACGCCACTCGTCGGCGTAGTCGGACACGTGCGACTCCATCGCGGCTTCCAGCTCGGCGCAGATGCCGAGCTTGTCGTCCACGACGACCTCGCGCAGGTGCTCGAGCCCGCCGTCGAGCCCTTCCAGCCACGCCGACGTGCGCTGCAGGCGGTCGGCGGTGCGGATGTAGAACATCAGGAACCGGTCGATGATCTTGATCAGTTCCGCGGTGTCCACATCGGACACAAGCAGATCCGCGTGGCGCGGCGTGAAACCACCGTTGCCGCCGACGTAGAGGTTCCAGCCGTTCTCGGTGGCGATCACGCCGAAGTCCTTGCCGCGCGCCTCCGCACACTCACGCGCACAACCGGAAACGGCCGACTTGAGCTTGTGCGGCGAACGCAGACCGCGGTAGCGCAGTTCCAGCTCGATGGCGAGGCCGACGGAATCCTGCACGCCGTAACGACACCAGGTCGTGCCGACGCAGGACTTCACCGTGCGCAACGCCTTGCCGTACGCGTGACCGGACTCGAAGCCAGCATCGACCAGACGCCGCCAGATCTCCGGCAGCTGGTCGACGGTCGCACCGAACAGGTCGATGCGCTGCCCGCCGGTGATCTTCGTGTAGAGACCGTAGTCGCGAGCGACCTCACCGATGACGATCAGCTTCTCCGGCGTGATCTCACCGCCGGGGATGCGCGGCACGACCGAGTACGTGCCGTTGCGCTGCAGGTTCGCCAGGAACTTGTCGTTGGTGTCCTGCAACGAGACCTGGGTCTCGCCCAGGATGTGCCCGTTGTTCAGCGACGCCAGGATCGAGGCCACCGCGGGCTTGCAGATGTCGCAACCACGGCCGCTGCCGTGCTTCTCGACCAACGCCGTGAACGTGGTGATCCGAGTCGCGCGAACGATCTCGAACAGCTCCGCCCGCGAGTACGTGAAGTGCTCGCACAGCGCCTTGGACTGCTCGACACCGCAGTCCGTCAGGAGCTTCTTCAGCATCGGCACGCACGAGCCGCAGCCCGTACCCGCCTTGGTGCAGGCCTTCAGCTCGGCGACGTCACACGCCACACCGGACTGGATCGCGTCGGTGATCGTCTGCTTGGTGACCGCGTGACAGGAGCAGACCTGCGCGTCCGCGGGCATCTCCACGTCCACCGCGCCACCAGGCTGCAGCAGCGCGGCCGGGACTTCTTTGCCCACCAACGGTCGCAGCGACGGGTACGCCGACGCGTCACCGACCAGCACGCCACCCAGCAGGGTGCGAGCGTCGTCCGACACCACGAGCTTGCTGTAGGTGCCCGCAACGGCGTTGTTCACCACGACTTCCAGCGCGCCCTCGGTGACCGCGTGCGCGTCGCCGAACGACGCCACGTCCACACCGAGCAGCTTCAGCTTCGTGGAGACGTCCGCGCCGGGGAACACCCGAGTGCCACCGGAGATCTGGTCCGCGACCACCTCGGCCATCGCGTAACCGGGAGCGACCAGCCCGTACGCCACACCTTCGACGGCAGCGCACTCACCGATCGCGAACACCCGCGGATCAGCGGTCCGGCAGGCGGCGTCGACCAGGTACCCACCGCGCGGCCCCAGTTCCAGCCCCAGATCCAGATCGGTCCGCGGCCGGATGCCGGCGCTGAACACCACGACGTCGAGGTCGAGTTCGAGTCCGTTGGCCAGCTTGGCGATCAACCGGGTGCCATCACGTTCGATGGAGTTCGCGGAAGTCCCGGTGTGCACGGTCAGGTCGAGCTTCTCGACCAGCCGCTTCAGCAGTCCGGCACCGCCTTCGTCCACCTGGATCGGCATCAGCCGCGGCGCCAGCTCGACGACGTGCGGCGAGACGCCCATGCCGCGCAACGCGTTGGCCGCCTCCAACCCGAGGAGGCCACCGCCGAGCACCATGCCGGAGTGCCGGCCGGGCCGGTCAGCGGCCTGCACGGTCTTCCGGATCTCGTCCAGGTCGTCGATGGTCCGGTAGACGTGGCAACCGGGCAGATCACGACCGGGAACCGGCGGCACGAACGGCACCGAGCCGGTGGCCAGCACCAGCGCGTCGTACGTGACTTCAATGCCGGAAGCGCCCACGACAACGCGGCGCTCCCGGTCGACGGACACGGCCTTCTCGCCGAGCCGGAGCTCGCAGCCGGTCAACGGCGCGAGCTCCAGATCGGCGGAACTCCAGGTGTCCACATAGGACGACAGCGCGACACGGTCGTAGGCGGGCCGGGATTCCTCGCCGAACACCACGATCCGCCACGACGAGTCACGGAGGATCTCGACGAGCCGGTGGCCCACCATGCCGTTACCGATCACGACCAAGGTCTGGGTCATCGGGCAAACCTCCTTCGCCCGGTATGCTCACCGGGCGGCGTGTCATCCCAAGGTCCGCAATATTTCGCGGTTGTTAAAGGAAACTCTCTTCGCAGCTCAGAGCGATGTGCGTCACACGCCCGCGTAGGCGAGCGACGGCCGCTCCGCAAACACGGTGCGCCGCAGGTAGAACCACCACGTCGTGGCGACGCAGACCCCGTAGAACACCAGGAACGCGGTCAGCGCGGGGGTCAGGGTCTTCGAGCCTTCGAGCGAGAACTTGAAGACGAGGTTCACCAGCACACCACCGGCGGCGCCGATCGCGCCCGCGATGCCGACCACCGCGGCGGCCTGGCGCTTGGCCGACTTGTCGTCGTCCACCTGGGTGCGGAAGATCGCGGGAATCATCCGGTAGGTCGAGCCGTTGCCCACGCCCGCCAGGATGAAGAGCGCGATGAACGAGCCGAAGAACAGTGCGAAGTTCTTCGAGTCGACACTGACGATCACGCCGATGGTGCCGATCCCGAGGCCGACGAACGTGCCGAGCGTCACCTTCGCGCCACCGATCCGGTCGGCCATCCAGCCACCGAACGGACGGGCCACCGAG
Source organism: Lentzea kentuckyensis (assembly GCF_002150765.1). Lineage (GTDB taxonomy): Bacteria > Actinomycetota > Actinomycetes > Mycobacteriales > Pseudonocardiaceae > Lentzea > Lentzea kentuckyensis. Next base: position 60,025 of record NZ_MUYM01000020.1, on the reverse strand, counting down.
CCGATCAGCGCGCCGAGGAACGCGAGCGCCACCCAGCTCTTGTAGTCGACGAAGCTGATCTTGATCAGCGACGGGAACGCGAACGAGAATCCGATGAACGAGCCGAACGTGCCGATGTACAGGAACGACATCACCCAGGTGTGCTGGTTCGACAGCGCCAGCTTGTAGGACTGCCCGTCCGGCTTGGCCTGCGTCAGGCTGTCCATGAAGAACCACGCGCAGGTCGTGGCGACCACGATGAACGGCATCCAGATCAGCGCCGCGTAGGCGAGGTGGACCCCGGTGCCGATGGTGATCACGATCGGCACGATGAGCTGCGTGACCGCGACACCGAGGTTGCCACCGGCGGCGTTCATGCCGAGCGCCAGGCCCTTCTTGCCCTCCGGGTAGAAGAACGAGATGTTCGCCATCGAGGACGAGAAGTTGCCACCGCCCAGGCCCATCGCGGCCGAGGTGAGCAGGAAGAACCAGTAGGGCGTGCCCGGCGTGGCCACCGCGTAGGCCAGCATCGTGGTCGGGATCAGCAGCAGCCCGGCGCTGATCGTGGTCCACGCCCGCCCGCCGAACTTCGGCACCGCGAACGTGTAGGGCACCCGCAGCACCGCGCCGACCAGGTTCGGAACGATCAGCAGCCAGAACTGCTGCCCCACGCTGAAGTTGAACCCGACCGAGCCGAGGCTGACGACGACAATGCTCATCAGCACCCACACGCTGAACCCGAGGTTCTCGGCGAAGATGCTCAGCGCCAGGTTCTTGCGTGCGATCCGCTTGCCGGTGCTCTCCCAGAACTCGGGCTTCTCCGGCTCCCAGTGCTCGATCCAGCGGCTCATGAATGTCCTCCACACGGGTTCGGCGACTGCCGGAAAAGTTAGGAAGCTCGGATTACCGAGCGGTTCTGGCCGATGACGGCGGAGGCAACTCCCCCGCACATCACGCCGAGGCGGGCTGTGAGGCTCCGAGCCAGTCCAGCAACCCGCACACAGCGTCCTTGCACCCACCACAGCCCGTGGTCGCCCTGGTCGCCTCCGCCAGCTGCGGAACGGTTTCCGCGCCCGCCCGCCAGGCCGAGACGATCTGTCCCTTGGAAACGGTGTTGCACCGGCAGATCACCGCGCTGGACGGCAGATCGGCCGGCGACGCGGCTTCGGCCGGCAACGCACGCCCCAGCAGCAGTGCCAGGCGGTCCGTCGGCGCGGGGATGCCGCGGTCGTAGAGCTGGGTGATGGTGGCAGCGGCATCGGGTGCGCCGATGACGATCGCGCCGGCCACCCGGTCGTCGCGCAGCACGAGCTTGGCGTAGCGGCCGCGCGAGGGTTCCTGGAAGCACAGGACTTCCGAGTCCGGGCAGTCCACCTCGGTGTGCACGTCGCCCAGCGCCGCCAGGTCGATGTCACGAGCCTTCAGCCGGGTGACGACGGACGTGCCGCGGTACCTGGAGGCCGGGTTCGAGCCGGTCAGGCGGTCCGCGAGCACGGCGGCCTGGTCCCACGCGGGCTGCACCAGGCCGGAGACCGTGCCGGGGTGCTGGGCGCAGTCACCGATGGCGTGGATGCGCGGGTCGCTGGTGCGCAGGGCGTCGTCGACGATGATCCCGCGGTCGACCTCCAGGCCCGCCTTGACGGCCAACGACGTCTCGGCGCGCACACCCGCGGAGACCACGACGAGTTCGGCGGGGACGTGCGTGCCGTCGTCGAGGACCAGACCGTCACCGGGCAGGTACTTGGCGGCCAGCGCGTTCAGGCGGAACTCGATGCCGAGCTGGCCGAGGGTGCGGGCGAGAACACCGCCGGCGCCGGAGTCGAGCTGACGTTCCATGAGGTGACCGACGGGGTGGACGACGGTGACCAGGCAGCCGCGCCCGGCGAGCCCGCGGGCGGCCTCGATGCCCAGCAGCCCGCCGCCCAACACGACCACCGGCGCGCCCTTGTGGGCCTTGGCCTCGATCTCGGCGCAGTCGTCGAGGGTGCGAAACGCCACCACGCCGGCCGCCAGCTGACCGTCCTCCAGCAACCCCTCGGCAGGCGGCACCCACGGCGTACTGCCCGTCGCGAGCACCAACGCGTCGTACGGCAGGCTCACGCGGGGCCCTTCCGTGCTGTCAGAGCGAACGAAAGCTCCCCGCGTGCACTCAACGGTCACGGTGCGTGACGATCGGTCGAGCGAGACGACCTCGTGGCCTAGGCGGAGGTCGATGTTGTGGTCGGCGGCCCACTTCTCGTCGTGCAGTCGTGTCGACGCCGGCGTCATCGACCCCGCCACGACCGTCGACAACAGCACCCGGTTGTACGCGGCGTGCGGTTCCGCACCCACGATGGTGATGGAAATGTCCTGGTCACGGCGGCGCAGCTCATCGGCCAACCGTGCGCCCGCCATGCCGTAGCCAACGATCACGACTCGTCGCATACCCGCTCCAATCGCACCGCGCACACCTTGAACTCGGGCATCCGGCTCGTGGGATCGAGCGCGGGGTTGGTGAGCAGGTTCGCCCGCCCGTCACCGGGAAAGTGGAACGGCAGGAACACCGCGTCGGCCCGCATGCTCGGCACGCACCGCACGACCGCCGTCACCGTTCCTCGCCTGGACACGACGTGTGCCGGCTCGCCGGAGGCGAGACCGGCCCGCGAAGCCGTGTCCGGGTGCATTTCCACGTACATCTCGGGAACTGCCTTCATCAACTCGCCGACCAGCCGCGTCTGCGCGCCGGACTGGTAGTGCTGCAGCACCCGTCCGGTGGTGGCCTGCAACGGGAACTCGTCGTCCGGCGGCTCGGCGGGGCCGCGGTGGTCGACCGGGACGAACCGCGCCAGCCCGTCGGGGTGCGCGAACCGGTCGAGGAAAAGCCTTGGCGTGCCGGGATGGTCGACGGACGGCACCGGCCAGTGCAGCTGCTCGGACTCCAGCCGCTCGTAGGTGATGCCGGAGTAGTCGGACAGGCCGCCCTTCGACGCGCGGCGCAGTTCGTCGAACACGACCCGCGGCTCGGTGGAGAACCCGGTGGCCCCCAGGCGAGAAGCCAGGCCGTTGATCAGCTCCAGGTCGCTGCGCACACCCGCGGGCGGGTCGAGTGCCTTGCGGCGCCTGATGATCCGGCCTTCGAGGTTGGTCATCGTGCCGTCTTCCTCGGCCCACTGCGTCACCGGGAACACGACGTCGGCCATCGCGGCGGTCTCGGACATCACGAAGTCCGCCACCACCAACAGGTCCAGCGCCTTCAACCGATCGGCGACACCGGAGGCCCGAGGCGCGGACACCACCGGGTTGCTGCCGAACACCAGCATCGCCTTGAGGTCGTCCGCGTCCAGCAGCTCGTACGCGCTGCGGCCCGGTCCTGGCAGCCAGTCGACGCCCCAGACCTCCATGATGTGCTTGCGCGCCACCGGATCGTCGAGCTTGCGGTAACCGGGCAGCTGGTCGGCCTTCTGCCCGTGCTCACGCCCGCCCTGCCCGTTGCCCTGCCCCGTCAGGCAGCCGTAACCGGACCCGGTGCGCCCCGGCAGTCCCAGCGCCAGCGCGAGGTTGATCCACGCCGACACGTTGTCGGTGCCCGAGGCGTGCTGCTCGGTGCCTCGCCCGCTGAGGATGTAGGACCGCCCGGCCAGCATGTGCACGGCAGCGCGCTGATCAGCGGCCGAGACACCCGTGACGCGTTCGGTGTGCTCCGGCCACCACCGCGCGGCGATCCGCCAGGCGTCGTCGAAGCCCGAGGTCCGCTCGGAGATGTACTCCTTGTCGATCACGCCCTCGATCACGGCCGTGTGCAGCAACCCCAGCGCGAGCGCGAGATCCGTGCCCGGCGCGGGCTGCAGGTGCAACGTGGCGCGCTCGGCGGTCGGCGTGCGGCGCGGGTCGATGACGATCAGCCGCGCGCCCTCCAGGTGCCGCAGGAACGGCGGCATGGTCTCGGCCGGGTTCGAGCCGGCCAGCATGATCGTGTCGGCGGACCGCAGGTCGGTCAGCGGGAACGGCAGACCGCGGTCCAGTCCGAACGCCTTGTTGCCCGCCGCGGCCGCCGACGACATGCAGAACCGGCCGTTGTAGTCGATCTGCGAGGTCTTCAGGGCGACGCGCGCGAACTTGCCGAGCAGGTACGCCTTCTCGTTGGTGAGCCCGCCACCGCCGAACACGGCGACCTCGTCGGGCTCGTACGACCGGATCCGGGAGGCCACGAAGTCCAGCGCCTCGTCCCACGACACCGGCGAGCCGTGCAGCAGCGGCGTGGTGAGGCGGGACGGATGGCGCAGGAGCTCCCCCGCCGTCCAGCCCTTCTGGCACAGCCCACCGGGACCAGGAGTCACCTGGCCGTCGATGACGCTCATGGAGCACTGCAGCGCGCAGTAGGGGCAATGGGTCACGCAGCTGACGCTAAGAAGCCCGCGTTAACCCGATGCTCTGAAATGTTTCGTCGATGGAAAATGACCCGCTCACAGCAGTGCGGTGACCTGGTGAGCAGCTCGTTCCAAGCCCGCAAAGGACTGTGATGTTGACAACGGGTGCAGGGCGTGCACGGCCAGACGGAACAAAGTCGCGCGCAGCAGCATCTGCTCCCACTCGGCCTGGTGACTCCACCGGTGCAGCAGACCGGAGTCCGCGCCACCCCACGCGACGGCGTCCACGGCGATCACCGCGGCGGCCCACTCGGCGGGGCGCCAGTACGCGGTGAAGTCGATGACGGCGGGCTGCGCGTCCCCGGCGAACAGCACGTTGCCGAACAGGTCACCGTGCACGACCTGCGGCTTGAGGTTGATCGGCTTCTGCACGTCCTTCAGCAGGTCGAACAGCCTGCCGCCGAGGTCGGCGTCGAGCGGCACGTCCTCCTCTCCCCACGCCTTGCGGTCGGCGACGGCGAACACGTCGGTCCGCGTCTCCAGGAACCGGGGTTTCGGCAGCTCGGCCGTGGCCTGGTGGAGTCGTTGCGCGACCGCGATGACCTCGTCGTGACGTGCCTCGGCACGGCCGGCGAGGAACTTGGTGGCCGACCAGCCGCCGACGACGTAGCGGCCGTCGGTCGAGCGCAACGGTCTGCCGACGCGCAGGTTCGGCACGTCCAGACCGTCGAGGGTCTTGGCGATCCAGGTGGCCTCGGCCGGCTTGGGCGCCGGCCGGATGGTGGCGTCGGCGCACCGCCACGCAGGGCCACCGTCGATGAGCTCTGGTTCGGCGTCACGTGCCCCGAACGCCGCACGCACGTGCGCTGGGGGCGGTTCGGGGGACCGGGTCACGATCGCGCACGCTACCTGGCTAGACCGTCCGGGTGGTGGACCGCGACACGCGGCTTTTCCACACCACCACCCGAACAGCCCAGTCTCGTTAGTACGTCGGCAGGCTGGGGTCGACTTCGCGGGCCCAGGCCAGCACACCGCCACCGACGTGCACGGCGTCGGAGAAGCCCGCCTTGTGCAGCGCCGCGAGCGCCTCCGCCGAGCGTGCACCGGACTTGCAGTGCAGCACCAACGGCTTGTCCTGCGGCAGTTCCGAGAACGCCTCGCCGGACAGGATCTTGTCCTTCGGGATCAGCACCGAACCGGGGATCCGGACGATCTCGAACTCGTGCGGCTCGCGCACGTCCACCAGCAGGAAGTCCTCACCGGACTCCTGCTTGTGCTTGAGCTCGAGCGGCGTGATCGTGTTGCCCGCGGCCGCCTGCTGCGCGTCCGTGGACACGACCCCGCAGAACGCCTCGTAGTCGATCAGCTCGGTGATCTTCGGGGACTCCGGGTCCTTGCGGATCTTGATGGTCCGGTACGACATCTCCAGCGCGTCGTAGACCATCAGACGGCCCAGCAGCGGGTCGCCGATGCCCGTGAGCAGCTTGATCGCCTCGGTCACCATGATCGAGCCGATCGACGCGCACAGCACGCCCAGCACGCCACCCTCGGCGCAGGAGGGGACCATGCCGGGAGGCGGCGGCTCCGGGTAGAGGTCGCGGTAGTTCAGGCCCTGGCCGTCCGGCGCGTCCTCCCAGAAGACGCTGACCTGGCCCTCGAACCGGAAGATCGAGCCCCACACGTACGGCTTGCCCAGCAGCACCGCGGCATCGTTCACCAGGTAGCGCGTGGCGAAGTTGTCGGTGCCGTCCAGGATCAGGTCGTAGTCGCGGAAGATCTCCAGCGCGTTCTCGGAGTTGAGATGCGTCTGGTGCAGCACGACCTTCACGAACGGGTTGATCTCGGCGACCGAGTCGCGTGCGGACTCCGCCTTGGGGCGGCCGACGTCGGACTGGCCGTGAATGACCTGACGCTGCAGGTTCGACTCGTCCACGACGTCGAAGTCGACGACGCCGAGCGTGCCGACCCCGGCCGCGGCCAGGTACAGCAGTGCCGGGCTGCCCAGGCCGCCCGCGCCGACGACGAGCACCTTCGCGTTCTTCAGCCGCTTCTGCCCGTCCACCCCGACGTCCGGGATGATCAGGTGCCGGCTGTAGCGCGCGACTTCTTCCTTGGTCAGCTCCGCGGCTGGCTCAACGAGCGGCGGAAGCGCCATGCTGGTCCTCCTCGACGAATGTCTCCGTGTCCGAGACAACGTCTACCCTGCCTGGACTCTTCCCGGTTGGAAAGCCGTCTCAGCCAGCGGGAAACGGGTTCGGCTTGCAGATCTTGCCGTCCGCGGGCACCACGTCCTGACCCGCGTTGAGCTGCGACACGAAGTTGTTCGCCACGCCGAACGTCTGCTGCATCATCACCGGCGCCGGTGCGTCGTTCTCCGCACACGCCGCGTGGTTGTTGCCCAGCGCGTGGCCGACCTCGTGGTTGATCACGTAGGTCCGGTAGCCGGGGATGTCGGACCCGTAAGCCATCGCCCCGCGCACCCAGCGGGCGACGTTGATGACGACCCGCTTGCTCGGCTTGTCGTAGCACGACGTCTCGAACGGGATCTCCCGGCCGCAGATGGTGTGCGTCGTCTTCGTGGTGGTCAGGCTCACGACGAAGTCCGGGTTCTGGTTCGCCTCGACCCGCTGCAGCGCGACCTGCTTGGTGCCGATCCAGCTGCGCGGGTCGGACAGGATCCCCTCGACGGTCCGCGCGAACGCCGCGTCGTCGTTGTTGTAGTCGGCGGGCTGCACGCCGTCCTCGATGGCGATGGCGTACTTGCGGAACGTCCGCGCGTTGCCCTCGCCCACCCTGGCCCCGCCGCCCGCGATCGCCCGCCAGGTGCCGACGCCGTTCTCGGAGAACGCCGGTCCGGCCGGCAGTTCGGCGGTGGGGATGTCCAGCTTCGGCTTCTGGGCCTGCACCTCCGCCGGAGGCACCTCCGGCGTGGAGGTGGACGTGTCGGCCCGGTTGTCGGCCGCCCCACCTGCCGGGGGCGTCTTCGGCTGCACCGTGTCGAGCACCACCAGCGCGGTCAGCACGAGCAGGACCGGGATCGCGTAGATGCGCCACCCGTAGTTGGAGACGAGCTTCTTCACGCCGCCGCGCTTGCGGGGTCTGCGGTGCTGGGCCGTGCCGTCGGGTTCCCAGGCAGCCGCGAGCGGTTCGGCGCTGGTCCGGCGCTCGCCGCGGCGATAGCGGTCAGCCGACGGATCAGTTCGTCCTCGCTCGGGGGCGCGATTCACGTTGCCCAGGGTCCCACACCCCCCGTATGGCCGGTGTTCGTCACCATGTGTGTCGGTCGACCGCCTCCCACATGCCCAGCACGGCCCTGGCCACGGTGGCCGGCCGCTCGATCTGGGCGACGTGGCCGGTGCGCGGAAGCACCAACAGTCGTCCCCTGGGCAGCAGCCTGGCCGTCCGCGGCCCCTTCCGCACGCTGACGAGCCGGTCGTTCTCCCCCCACAACACCAGTGTGGGTGGCTTGACCAGCGGCAACAACCGCCAGAGCGACTTAGGGCCCGGTGTGAGCCAGCTCTGCATCAACCCGAACGTGCTGCGGTTGAGCGCCTGTGCCGCCCACTGCTGCCGGGCGCGCTCCTCGTTCTCCCTGATCGACTCCTCGATGCGGTGGTCGGGCACCACGCTCGGGTCGGCGAAGCAGAGGTCGAGCATCTGCTTCGTGCGCTCGTGCGCGGTCAGCTTGGCGAGTTCCCTGCGCACCTTGGACCCGATGATCGGCAGGACCGCGAGGGCCATCCGCGGGTCAGACATGCGGTCGAGCCGCGGCCGCAGATCAGGGACGGCCGGGCTCACGAGGGTGAGCGTCTTCACCAGATCCGGCCTGGTCGCGGCCGTGATGACCGAGATCGCGCCGCCCATGGAGTTGCCGAACAGGTGCACGGGCCCGTTCAGCGTCTCCAGGTACTTGATCACCGTGCGGGCGTGCGTGGCGAGGCTGAAGTCGTAGCCGGGAATCGGCTCGGAACGCCCGAACCCCGGCAGGTCGATCGAGTAGCCGGTGACATGTTCGCGGAGCTGGGCCGCCAGGTCCGTCCAGTTGGTCGCGGACCCGCCGAGCCCGTGTACGTAGACGGCAGGAGGCCCGTCGCCAGGCGTGACCCTGACGTGCACCTCGTGATCATCGACCTGGTGGAACTCACCTGGCCACGGCGTCTGCGACTTGTCCAGCGGCGGCAGGGCGACCGTGGACAGCGGGGCGGGGATCAGCGTGCTCACCGGACCAGGATGCGGGAAAGAAGCTCCGGATGGTTCCCGGATGTGAGCTACCAGCGAGTAAGGTTGCGTCACGCCTCGGTCAGGCCACCCCTCTCCGACGGCCGATCACTCGTGCTGGAGGCACCATGACGGAGACGGCGCAGAGCGCACCCGCAGGCAGGGGCGTTCGACTGCCGCGCACCGCCCGCCGCGCGCAACTGCTGGCAGCGGCGCAGGACGTGTTCGTCGCCAACGGCTACCACGCCGCGGCGATGGACGAGATCGCCGAGCGCGCGGGCGTGTCCAAGCCGGTGCTGTACCAGCACTTCCCCGGCAAGCTGGAGCTGTACATGGCCCTGCTCGAGTCCCATGTGGACGAGCTGGTCGGCCGCGTGCGCACCGCCATCGCCTCCTCGACGGACAACAAGCTGCGCGTGCGCGCCGCCGTGGCCGCCTTCTACGACTTCGTGGACAGCGAGGGCCAGGCCTTCCGCATGGTCTTCGAGTCCGACCTGCGCTCAGAGCCGTCCGTGCAGTCCGCCGTCGAGCGCGCCACCACGGACTCCGTCGACGCGATCACCGACACCATCACCGCGGACGCCGGCCTCGACCCCGAGCGCGCCCGGCTGCTGGCCGTCGGCCTGGTCGGCCTCTCACAGGTCACCGCCCGGTCGTGGCTCGCGGACAACCGCCGCGTGCCCAAGGAAGACGCCGTTGCGCTGATCTCGAACCTCGCGTGGCGCGGCATCGGCGGCGGTTTCCCGCTCCAGCACTGACGACACCACGAAAAGGGCCCGCTCGCGCGGGCCCTTTTCGCTACATCAGTGCGGCGATCCGCCTGGCCACGTCCTCGGACCGTTCCAACGGCAGCATGTGCCCGCTCTTCGGGTAGATCACGAACTCGGCGCTCGGCAGCGCCTCCGCCAGCACCCGCGAGTGCCGCATCGGCGTGAGCAGGTCCCACGACCCGGCCATCACCACGGTGGGGATCTCCGCCAGCACCGCCAGCGCCTCCCGCCGCTGGTGCAGCGTCAGCTCCTCGCGGATCCCGACGAACGCCGCACCGGTCGTGTTCCCCGCCATCGCCGCCGCGGCCCGCACGTCGGCCCAGCGCGGCCGACGCCCGAACGTCACCCGCAGGCCAGGCGTGATCAGGCGGCCGAACCCGACCTTCGGCCGCCTGATCAGCCACTTCCCCGCGAGCCGCTCCACACCGCTCAGCCGGGGCAGGTTCCCGCACGACGTGGCCACGAGCGCCACCCCCGTCACACGCGAGAACAACTCGGGACGTTGCTCGGCCAGCGCCATGATCGTCATGCCGCCCAGCGAGTGCCCGGCCAGCACGATCCGCCCGGTCGGGACGCGCTCCTCCAGCACCGCCGCCAGGTCGTCGGCGAGCTCGGAGATCGTTCCCGCGCCGGTGGACTTCCCGTGACCGCGCACGTCGTACCGGACCACCCGGCCGGGCAGAGCGGCGGTGACGCGGTCCCACGTCGTGTGGTCCATGGTCCAGCCGTGCAGCAGGACCGCCGTCACGTCGGAGGTCGAGTCTCCCGACTCGACGACGTTCAGCCGATCAAGAACGAACGACGCCATGAGCGCATCCCCGGCTTTCCGACGAGTCCGGCCTCATCCAGGAACGACATGATCCGTTCCCCCGACCAGCGAATGGTCTCCTGGAAGCGCTCGTTGCCCAGTGCCTGCCGGCGCGCCTCGCGCACGTCCAGGCCGACGGCGGCGTACACGTCCGGGTTGATGATCGTGCGCGTGATCATCATCGACACGTACCCGACCAGCCACTTCTGGTACGGCAGCTCGTAGCCCTTGAGCTCGCCCATCCCGCGCAGCAGTTCCTCCCGCGCGAACCGCACGTGCCGGGCCTCCTCCAGCACGTGGATGCGGTTCACCATCCGCACGATCGGCTGAACGGTCTCGTCGTTCATCGCCTCGCGCTGCAGCCGGTCGAGGATCTCCTCGGCGACCAGGATCGAGCCGTACATCGCGGGGCCGTAACCGATGGTCGGCAGCAGCTTGCCCAGCCGGTGGGTCGTCCGCACCGGGCCGTAGGGCGGGCAGCCGATCCGTTCGACCAGGCGCGCGAACATCGTCGAGTGCCGGCACTCGTCGGCCACCTCGGTCAGCGCGTACTGGGCGTGCCGCGACGTCGGGTCGGTGTTGTAGACGACCTTGACCAGCATCTGCATCAGCAACAGCTCGAACCACAGGCCCACCGAGGCGATGGACGCCAACTCGTGCTTGGACAGCTCGATGCGCTGCTCGTGGGTCAGGGACTCGTAGAGGGGCGTGCCGTAGAGCGAAATGCGCTGTTCAGGGATGTAGAAGAGACCGTCCACCAGAGGTGCGGACCAGTCGATGTCCACCTCTGGGTCGTAGAACTTCTCCGCGGACGACTTCAGCAGCCTCTCCGCCGTCTTCTCCCGATCGGCGACCCTCATCGGTTGCCCTCCCCGGTAAGTGTTACTTGAGGTAACGGTTACTTCTGGTAGCGTGCGTCACATGGCACGCACTGTCAAGGGGCCGGACGCGCGACGTGAGCGGTGGAAGGGTCATCGCGAACAGCGCAGGGCGGAGTTCGTGGAGGCCACGATCGCCGCCGTGGCGAGGAAGGGCCCCGACGTCGGCATGGAGGACGTGGCCGCGGAGGCCGGCGTCAGCAAGCCCGTGCTGTACCGGCACTTCACCGACAAGTCCGACCTGTACCTCGCGGTCGGCCAGCGCGCCACCGAGCTGCTGATGGAACGGATGGGCCCGGCGCTCGCCGCCGACGGACCGATCAAGGACCGCATCCGGCGGATCGTGGACGCCTACCTGTCCGTGGTCGAGGACAACCCGAACCTCTACCGGTTCGTGGTGAAGGGGTCATTTCTCGACCGGCCGGTCGAGAAGGACGTCGTGCAGGAGGACAAGAACCTCATCGCGAACACCCTGGCCCGGATCCTCGGCGACTACCTGCGGGCGTTCGACATGGACTCCGGCGGCGCGGAGCCGTGGGCGCACGCGCTCGTCGGCATGGTGCAGAACGCGGGCGACTGGTGGCTCGACCGCCAGACCATGTCCAGGGAGAACCTCAGCGATTACCTCGCCACGATCATCTGGCACGCCATCGACGGACTGCTCCGCTCGGCCGGCGTCCAGGCCGACCCGGCGAAGCCACTCACCCCACTCCGATTGGTGGACTAGATGAGCGACGAGCACGACGAAGAGGGCTACACCGGTTCAGCGACCCTCGTCTTCGGTTCCGACGAGGTGAGCGTCGAGGTCGAGCTGCGCGGCTACTTCCAGCCGATCGACGGCCGCTACCACTGGTACGGCCGGATCAAGCAGAACGACGAGGTCACCACCCGCACAGAGGCCGGCACCCGCACCGCTCTCCTGCGCACTCCCACCGGCGAGGCCCAGGGCACCCTGACCGATCCCGACCCTTGGAACCGCTACCGCATCAGCGGCATCTCCACCCCGCCCTACAAGATCCAAGAACCCGCCTAGCAAACGATGAAGGGACCCTTCATCCACGTCAGGTGGATGAAGGGTCCCTTCATCGTTGAACGACTCAGGCGCCGAACCCGACCTTGCGCGAGTCCTGCGGGCCGATCTCCACGTACGCGACGCGGCCAGCGGGCACGACGAACCGCGCACCCTTGGCGTCCACCAGCGACAGCACGCTGGACTTGCCGGACACCGCGTCCGCCACCAGAGCCTCAACATCTGACGGGTTGAGCTCACTGGTCACGACGAGTTCCCGCGGGCTGTCCGCGACGCCGATCCTGACCTCCACGCTGACCTCCGTGCTCAAAGAGAAACTGATCCTGAGCCTACCCAGTGCGGCGACCACAATCACCGCCAGACGCTCCCGGTGCTCAGCAGGGCACCTCGCGGCGCCGACCCCCGCCCNNGGGCGGGGGTCGGCGCCGCGATGCACCCGTCTGACCAGCGGGAATCGTCCGGCGGTGGTTGGTGGTCGCCGCACTAGCCCAGACCCAGCTGCGTCATGCGCCGCGCGTGCGACTGCTGGAGCCTGCGGAACAGCTGACCGATCCCGGCGAGGTCACCAGACCCCCGGACGATGAGCTCGGAGAGGCCGTCCCGCTCCGCCACCACGTACTGGGCCTGCGTCAACGCCTCGCCGAGCAGCCGCCGGCCCCACAGCGCGAGCCGGTCGCGCACCCGCGGATCCGACTCGACGGCGGCCAGAACTTCGCGCTCAGCGAACGCCGAGTGACCCGTGTCGGCGAGCACGGCGAGCACCAGCTCGCGCGTCGGCTCGTCCAGCCACTCCGCCACCTCGCGGTAGAAGTCGGCGGCCAGGCCGTCTCCCACGTAGGCCTTCACCAGCGACTCGAGCCACGACTTGGGGCTCGTCGACTCGTGGAACGCGTCGAAGCCCTTCACGAACGGCGTCATCGCGTCCTCGACGGTGATGCCCTCGGCGGCCAGGTACTTCTGCAACAGCGTGAAGTGACCGATCTCCGCCGCGGCCATCTGCGCCAACGCCGCGCGCCCCGCCAATGTCGGCGCCGTGCGCGAGTCCTCCGTCATCCGGTCGAAGGCCGAGAGCTCGCCATATGCAAGCGCTCCCAGAAGATCGACAACACCCTCCGCAACACCCATGAAAACCAACTCTAGTGGTCAACGGGGTCTCGCCAGGTAGAATGGCCACGGACGCCCGGCGTGACGAGTGTGACGAACCGCTGAGTCCCAATGATTTTTGGGCAGGCGCACGAAATGGTGCGCGTACACCTTTCCCGCAGCTGATCCGAAGCGCGGTCGAGAGGCCCGGCCAGGGCTCGTACGCGCTTGGTACGAGAGAGGCTGATCACCCTGACCGCTGAAGTAGAAGCACATCTGGACCCGGTCCTGCTGGAGCACAGCGAAGCCGGAGTTCCCGAAGAAGACCCGTCGCACCCGCTGCTCGCGGATGCCCCCGTGGACACCGAGTCCCCCACGTTCGCCGAACTGGGAGTGCGTGCCGAGATCGTCAAGGCGCTCGGCGAAGCCGGCATCGTCCGCACGTTCGCCATCCAGGAGCTGACGCTCCCCATCGCGCTGGCCGGTGACGACCTCATCGGTCAGGCCCGCACCGGCACCGGCAAGACCCTCGGGTTCGGCGTGCCGCTGCTGCACCGCCTCGACACGCCCGGCGACGGCACGCCGCAGGCACTTGTGGTCGTGCCCACCCGTGAGCTGTGTCTCCAGGTCGCGCACGACCTCACCGACGCCTCGAAGCACCTGGACGTGAAGGTCGCCGCCATCTACGGCGGCATCCCGTACGAGCGGCAGATCTCGCAGCTCCGCAAGGGCGTCGACGTCGTCATCGGCACGCCCGGCCGCCTGCTCGACCTGGCCGAACAGCGCCACCTGGTGCTCGGCAAGGTCCGCGCGCTGGTGCTGGACGAGGCCGACGAGATGCTCGACCTGGGCTTCCTGCCCGACATCGAGCGCATCCTCACCATGGTCCCCGACCAGCGTCAGACGATGCTGTTCAGCGCGACCATGCCGGGCCCGATCATCACGCTGGCCCGCACGTTCCTGAACCAGCCGACGCACATCCGTGCCGAGGAGAACGACGCAGGCCAGACGCACGAGCGCACCAAGCAGTTCGTCTACCGGGCGCACTCGCTGGACAAGCCGGAGATGCTGGCCCGCGTGCTGCAGGCCCGTGACCGCGGCCTGTCGATGATCTTCGCGCGGACCAAGCGGACCGCCCAGAAGGTCGCCGACGACCTGACCGAACGCGGGTTCGCCGCGGCCGCCGTGCACGGTGACCTGGGCCAGGGCGCACGCGAGAAGGCGCTGCGGGCGTTCCGCAGCGGCAAGGTCGACGTGCTGGTCGCCACGGACGTCGCGGCGCGCGGCATCGACATCGACGACGTGACGCACGTCATCAACTACCAGTGCCCCGAGGACGAGAAGACCTACGTCCACCGCATCGGCCGCACGGGCCGGGCCGGGCGCGAGGGCGTCGCCGTCACGTTCGTCGACTGGGACGAGACGACGCGCTGGCAGTCCGTCAACGAGCTGCTGAACCTCGGCCAGCCGGAGCCGATGGAGACCTACTCCACCTCGGACCACCTGTTCGAGGACCTGGGCATCCCGTCCGGTTCGACCGGCAGGCTGCCGCTCAGCCACCGCACGCGGGCCGGTCTGGACGCGGAGGTCGAGGAGAAGCTGGACCGCAAGGCGCCGCGCAAGCGTCGTCGCAGCGGCAGCGGCAGCCGTTCCGGCGCGGCGGGCGAGCAGACGGCGCCCGAGACGGCCGAGGAGACCCCGACCAGGCCGAAGCGCAACCGCAGCCGCACCCGCAGCCGTGGTGGCGTGCCGGTGGAAGGTGCCGAGGTCACGACCGATGCTCCGGCCGCGGAGGCGTCGGACCAGACCGCGTCGGACAAGCCCCGCAGGCGTCGGCGTCGCCGAAGCTCTGCCGAACAGGCCGCTCCTTCGGCAGACTGATCACATGTCGTCCCCCGGTTCCGACGTCACCGACATCGAGGACGTCCTCGACGAGCCCGCGAACCAGTTCGCACCCGAGCCCGTCGAGGAACGTCCGCGCGCCCGGTCGTGGCGCACCCGCGCCGACTACGTCGCGGTCGCGCTGATCGCCGTTGTCTCGGTCGTCGCGGCCGTGCTGACCTGGGCGTTCAGCGATGCTCGTGCCACGACGTCGGTCACCGGGCCGTCGTCGTGGGACCCGCTGCCCGAGGTGGTCGCGCTGCCTCCGTCGCTCGCCGAGGTCTGGCGCGCGAAGAGCGGCGCGTCGCTGTCGCCGGTGGTCGTGCAGACCCCGCTGAAGGACACGGGCGAGGAGAAGCCGTCGACGGTCGTCACCGGCGACGGCGGCGAGGTCAACGGGCGCGACCCGCTGACCGGTGACATCCGGTGGACGTACCGGCGCGACCTGCCGCTGTGCACGGTGAGCACGGCCTGGGGTCGCGCGATGGCCCTGTACTCCAAGGGCACGAACTGCTCGGAGCTCACGTCGCTCGACGGCATCACCGGCGAGCGCAAGGCGCAGCGCAACGGTGATGCCGAGCCGGGCACGGCGCTGCTCAACGAGGGCTCGCACCTGATCACGACCGGGTCGAAGTTCGTCGAGGTCTACCGGCGCGACGACCTGGTGCGCTCGCTGGAGTACGGCGGCCTGCGCGCGATCGTGAACCCGAACAAGCAGCCGCGGGTCGGCTGCACGTACGGCTCGGTGGCCGTCACGTCCGGCCGGTTCGCGATGGTCGAGCGCTGCCCGGACGACCCCACCGACCGGATCTCGGTGCTCAAGCCGAACCCCGACAAGTCCGACGAACCCAAGGTGTTCGCGAGCACCCTGACCGGCGGCACGAAGGTGCAGGTCGTGGCCTTGACGGACAAGCTCGTCGCGGTGGCGATCCCGAACCCGAGCCGGCTGGTCGTGTTCGACGCGGAGAGCGGCAACCAGATCAGCGACACGCCGATCGACGTGCCCGCGTCGGACTTCACCGACCCGCCGAACCACGTGTCGCGCGGGTTCACGACGAAGACGAACGCCTTCTGGTTCACCGGTTCCAGGACGATCGCGCTGTCCCTGGACACCCTCACTCCACTGTGGACCGCTGACGGCACGCTGGGCGCCGGCACGACGCTCGCGGGCCGCGCGCTCATCCCGGTGAAGGAGGGTCTGCGGGTGTACGAGCAGGCCACGGGCGCGGTCGTGGGCACGATCCGGGTGGGCCGTGAGGGCTACACCGGCCCTGTGCAACTCGCCACAGCCGGTCGCGTTGTGCTCGAGCAGCGTGGCGAAACCCTGGTCGCGCTGGGATAGTTCCCTCGTGTACTCGCAGATCAGCCCGCACCGGGCACAACGTGTCGACCTGCCGGGCCGCTACGGCACGATCGCGGCACTGCGGGCGCCCGCGGTGGGCGACGACGCGTTGCGCACGACGGCGCTGCTCGTGCCGGGCTACACAGGGTCCAAAGAGGACTTCGCGCCGATCATCGACCCAATCGCGGACGCCGGTTTCGAGGTTCTCGCGATCGACCTGCCGGGCCAGCAGGACTCGCCAGGCCCGGACGACGAGGCGCTGTACCGCCCCGGCCCGCTGGGATCGGTGCTCGCCGAACTGATCGGCAAGATCGCCGCGGACGGCCGGCGCGTGCTGCTGCTGGGTCATTCCTACGGCGG
Source organism: Lentzea kentuckyensis (assembly GCF_002150765.1). GTDB lineage: Bacteria > Actinomycetota > Actinomycetes > Mycobacteriales > Pseudonocardiaceae > Lentzea > Lentzea kentuckyensis. The sequence goes on along the minus strand of NZ_MUYM01000020.1, from coordinate 43,330 downwards.
TCTGGTGACGCGGGCGGCGGTGTTCGCGGGTGCCCCGATCGCGGGCCTCACGCTGATGTCGTCCGGCCCGTCCGAACTCCCCGCGGGTGAACGGCGCACGGTGCTGGAGGTCGGCGAGCACGTGCTGGCCGAGCAGGGCGTCGAGGGCACCCAGAACCTGAACGAACTGCGGGCCTCGCAGAACCCGGCGTGGGTCGCGCTGCCGCAGGAACTGAAGGACTTCTACCGCAACAGGTTCCTGGCCTCACCGGCCGCGTCGCTGCTCGGCATGGGCAACGGCCTGCGCTTCGAACCGGACCAGGTGGCCAAGCTGTCCCGTGCGCTGCGGTCGTCCGGCATCCCGTGCCTCGTCGTGTGCGGCGACGCGGACGACGCGTGGACCCCGGCCGTCCAGCGCGACATGGCCGAGCGGCTGGACGCGGACTTCGCCGTGCTGCCCGGCGTGATGCACTCGCCGAACACCGAGGCACCGCACGACCTCGTGGCCACTTTGCTGCCGACGTGGCGGGCCTGGCTGACTTCGTGAAGTCACAAGGCAGCCAGGCCCCGTTGTTCACGAGACGATCATGATCTCACGGTCGTCCCTGGCGCTGCCGATCATGGGCGCGCCCAGGAAGGCCTCCGCGTAGGCGGTGCCACGGCGGAATGCGTTGTCGCGGGCCGTCAAAGTCATCGTGACGGTCTTGGACTCGCCGGTGCAGTCGATGCCGATGTCGTCGCTGCCACTGGCGATGCGCCCCCCGGCCACGGCCTCGGTGACCTGCAGGCTCAAGACGACCGTGGTACCCGCCGGGCAGGCGTAGGTGACGTTGACCTTGAGCACGACACCCCGCACCTCGGTCTTCGCGGGCGACTCGACCTGCACCACCATGGCCGACGGTGACTGAGTGCTCACCTGCGCCATGGCCGGTGCGACGGACGCGATGAGCGCGCCACCCGCGGCGGCGACGACCGCCAGCGTCCTTCCCCCAAATGATCTCTTCATGCTGTTGTCCCCTCAACAGTTCGTCCCTTGTGCACGGAAACCCCAGAACGGTCTGGCTGACCTGGAAACGCCGCAGCCGGCCAGACCGTTTTCACCTCACCAGGGGGAGATCCGGATCTCCTTCTCTTCCCTGGCCGCGTTGTTGTTCTGGTAGGTCCGAAGCTCGCTCTTCGAGAAAGCGGGAGCGATCACGTCGAACGGGCGGTCGCTGGCCGTCACGGTGACCGTGGTGGTCTCGAACCCGCCGTTGCAGTTCAGGTTGTCCTTGTACGCACTGCCGACCGCCACCCCCAGGAACTTGGCCTGGTTGAGGGTCACGTTGAAGTACCCGATGTGGCCGGCGGGGCACGCGTAGGTCACCTGCACCTCGACCGCGGCACCCAACGCCTTCAACTTCGCCGAATCCACTCTGATCGCACCCGCGGAAGGCGACTGCGCGCTTACCTCCGCCATGACGGGCGCGATGGAGGCGAGCACCGCGCCACCCGCGACGGCGACGACCGCCGCGGTCTTCCCCATGGAAAACTTCCTCATTCTGCCGCAGTCCCCTCACTCGTTCCGTCCGTTGTGGACGGAAACCCCAGACCGGCGCACAGGCCGGCGACGATGAGCACGACGGGCAGGTGCCACAGGAAGTCGAAGCCGCTGTGCACCAGCACGACGACGACCGCTGCCATCGCCCCCGCCCACAACGACGTGCCGCGCCCTCGCCACATGGCGATCAACACTGCGGCCACGACCCCCATCACCAGCAACAGCCCGACGACCCCCAACTCAACGAGCACCTGGAGGTACTCGTTGTGCACATAACGCATGAACCGCATACCCGCGTTGCCCTGCTCGAAGAAAAAAGATCCGTTTCCTGGCCCGACCCCGAACAGAGGTGCCTTCGAGGCCAGGTCGAGCGCGGCTTGAGTGGCTCCGGCGCGGTCCGGTGAGCTGAACGAGACCCGCGTGGCCAGCCGGTCCGAGAACGCGAACGCCGTCACGGCGCCACCTGCGGCGACCAGCACCGCGACCGGTACGACGAACCGTCCGAGCCTGGGCAGCCCGAGCGCCACCAGGGCACCCAGTATCAGCCCGGAGACGGCGATCAACGGCTGCGGCTCGTCGGCCACCCGCATGGTCGGCAGCAGCGCGGCGACCGCGACCACAGCCCCGAGCAGTGGCGGTGTGGCGGCCACGACGGTCTTCTTGAAGCCGGAGAACACGCACAGCACCAGCAACCCGGCCGCCAGCGCGATCACACCCGCGCGGCTCATCGTGGCGCCGATCCCGGTGCACAGCAGGAAAGCCATCACCGACGTGATCAGCGTCGGCCGCAGGACCAGCGCCAGCATCGCGGCGGCGGCCATCACGGCGGCGGCCGCGTTCGGATAGGTCAGCGTCGACGCGGCCCTCAACAACCCCTCGGCGACCGTCGTCCAGGACTGGATCCGGAACACCACGGCCACCCAGCCGGTGAACCCGACCAGCGCCGCGACGCCGACGATCACCGTGGCGAGTAGTTCGCGTTCCGCGGAATCAGCCTGTGCCGCAACGAGAACCGCCCCGACGAACACTCCGGCGGCGGCCACGGCGGGCACCGCCGAAAGCACATCGCCTTCGAGCAGTCCGCGCACGACCGCCCACAACGCGAACGCCCCGCCCGACACCGCGAGCAGGTTCGGCCGCGGACGGGCGAGCGCGACGGCCACCCCGACCAGCAGCCCGGACAACACCCGGCCGGGCAGGTAGTACCCGCCCTGCGCGACGACAGCGGCCGCGAACCCAGCGACCACCAGCAACACCGGAACCGGCAACGCGACCGAATCTCGGCGCGCGCCAACGACATCCCCCACAGCCATCGAATTCCCCCACCGCTTCACCTCCGCCTCCCCAAGCGGATTGAGAGCACACTGTAGGTGGCGGAACGGCGCTGCGGAAGGGCGAACCAGGCGTCAGCTCAGCAACACCGCGGTGAACGCGCCGAGCAACATGAACGGCCCGAACGGCAGCGTGCTCTTGAGCGTGACCTTCCGCAGGAGCAACAGGACCAGCGACACCACGGCCGACAGGACGAACGCGAGCGCGGCGCCGAGCAGCAGCACCGGCCAGCCGAGCCAGGCAAGCGCCATCCCGACGACGCCGGACAGCTTCACGTCGCCGTAGCCCATCCCCGCCGGGTTCACGAACTCCAGCACCCGGTAGACGAACGCGAGCAGCAGCCCGCCGAACACCGCACGGCCAAGCGCGCCGATGCTGCCACCGGTCAGCGCGGCGACGGTCAGCAGGATCAGCACCGCCGGGTACGCGGGCAGCGTCAGCACGTCCGGCAGCCGCCGCACGGCCGTGTCGATGAACGCGAGCGCGACGCCGACCGCGCCCAGGCACGCGAACGCGAGGACCTCCACCGAGCCGGCGAACTTGGTCGCGAGCACCGCCAGGACGGCGGCCGACACGAGCGGCAACGCGATGCCGGTGCGCGTGAACCGGTTGACCAGCTCGCGCAGCGCGACACCGGAGGCTAGTCCTCCGACAGCGCCTCCGACGGCCCAGAGAAGAGTCATGTGAGCGACGGTAGGTCGCTCTGGTGCACAACGGAACGTGACGAAGGCAGGTCTGGCCGACAGGTCGACAGCGTGTCCCCCGATCGACCGACATGTCCCCCTAACTGCGTGTTCGTTACACCTCTTCGCCCGATACCGAACAATATCGGTCGTCACGCAGAGTTGCGGTGTCCGAATCCGGAATCCAATTCCCCAGGAGACCGTCATGCTCACGTTCCTCAGCTACGTGCAGACGTTCCTCAACCACATCAAGCGCGAGAACGACGATCGCGGCGCCACAGCCGTCGAGTACGGCCTGATGGTCGCCCTCATCGCGATCGTGATCATCGCGGGCGTCGCACTGGTCGGCACCAACCTGCTCGCGCTGTTCAACGAGATCGCGGCAGAACTCACGTGACGACCCGTCGGCGTGACGTTGACCGCGGTGCCACGGCCGTCGAGTACGGCCTGATGCTGGCGTTGATCGTCGTCGCGGCGATGGTGGCCATCACGGCCGTCGGCACCAACATGGCCGCGATGTTCGACTTCATCGCCGACGTCATCGACGGCTGAACGTCTCCTGTCCCGCGCGGCCGGCGAATCCCCTCCGCCGGTCGCGCACCTTTCTTCGGAGCGGTCATGACCAAGAAAGCTCGCGATCGCGGCGCGACCGCTGTCGAAGTCGCTCTGCTGATGCCCATCCTGCTCGTGCTGGTGATGGGCATCGTCGACTTCGGGCTCGCCCTGCGCGCCCAGATCACCATCACCCAGGCAGCACGGGAAGGCGTCCGCGTGACGGCGTTGAAACAGACCGGTGCCGCCAGCCGTGCGGAGACTGCCGCCTCGGGGCTCGACATCGGCGTCTCGGTCGACGCCTGCCCGTCCGGTACGGGCGGCGACGCCACGGTGACGGTCACCCACACGTTCAACTTCGTGACCCCGGTCGGCGGCCTCGCCGGCCTGTTCGGCGACGGCAGCTTCGGCGATCCGATCACGTTGAGCGCCAAGGGAGTCATGCCATGCGAAGGCTGAAAGGCGACGACCGCGGCGCGCTCGGCGTGCTCATCGCCATCCTGCTCGGTTTCGGCGTCCTGCTCGGCATGGGCGCGATCGTCATCGACGTCGGCTTCATCTACCAGGAGCGCGCCGAGCTGCAGAACGGTGCCGACGCGGGTGCGCTCGCCGTCGCCCGCGGCTGCGCCACCGGTGCGTCGACCTGCCTGGTGAACAAGGCCAACTACTACGCGAACCACAACGCCAGGGACAACGTGTCCACTGTGGACAAAGTGTGCGGGTTTGACGGGAGCGGCGTGTTGTCCTCCTGTCCCTCCTCCACCGGCAAGATCACCGACTGTCCCGCGAAACCGTCCTCCAGCACCAAGTACGTGGACGTGCACACCTCGACGCAGACCGCCGGCGGCGACACGTTGCTCCCGCCCTCGTTCGCCCGCGCCCTGGCAGGCAACACCTCCTACGAGGGTTCCCGCGTCCTGGCCTGTGCCCGCGCCGCGTGGGGACCGCCGAAGACCGCGACCACCATCGCGCTCACCATCTCGTGGTGCGAGTGGTCGACGGCGACCTCCGGCGGCACGGTCTACGGCCCGACACCACCCGCCACACCGCCGTTGTCGGCGCACCGCGTGCTCAAGCTGCACACGACGAGCGGCACCGGCTGCCCGAGCGGTCCCTCCGGATCGGACGGCCCCGGTGAGTTCGGCTGGGTCGACGAGGCGGACAACGACTGCTCGGTGCTGATCAACAACAACACCTACAGCTCGGACACCGGCACGTCGGCCGGCAAGGACTGCAAGACCGCGTTGGCCGCGTCGTGGTCCTCGCACCAGCCCGTCTGGCTGCCGATCTACAAGAACGTGAGCGGCACCGGCACTGGCGGCACGTACACGCTGACGGGTTTCGCGGGGTTCGTGATCACCGGGTACTGGATCCCCGGCGCGTCGCAGAAGGACTGGCTGACCAACAAGAACGAGTGCACCGGCTCGGACAAGTGCATCGCGGGTTACTTCGTCCAGGGCCTCATCCCCTCCACCGGCACCATCGGCGGCCCCGATCTCGGTGCCCGCATCGTCCAGCTCACCGGCTGAATCCCAGGAGTCGTCATGAAGAACCGCGCTCTCATCATCATCCTGGCGGTGTTGCTGGCCGTCTGCGGCAGCGCCGGGGTGTTCCTCTACGTCAAAAGTGCCGACTCCCGCGCGATCGCGGGCCAGCAGGCCGTCACCGTGCTCGTCGCGAAGGAACGCATCCCCGCCGGCACGACCGCCGAGTCGGTGATGAAGCTCGTGGACAAACAGCAGATGCCCAAGAGCAGCGTCCCGGAGAACACACTGTCCGAACTGGACACTTCGATCGTCGACCTGGTGACGTCGTCGGAGATCGCCGAGGGCCAGCTGGTCACGAAGACGCTGTTCACCGAGCAGGCCTCACTCGCCAAGGGCATCTCCATCCCCGACGGGATGATCGCGGTGACCGTGCCGACCGAAGCGTGGCAACGGGCCGGCGGGCTCATCCAGAAGGGCTCCAAGGTGGCGGTGTTCGACACCTTCACCGTGATGGAGGGTCAGGGCAACACCCCGGCCGGTGACGGGCTTTCCAAGCAGTACGAACGCAACCAGTCCACCCGGCTGCTGCTGACCGGGCTCGAGGTCCTCTCCGTCGTCGACGAGAAGAAGGCGGCCGAGGACGGCGACGTCGGCAAGGCGATCGTCACGGTCGCGGTCAAGCAGGTGGACGCGGAGAAGCTCATCCACGGCCAGCAGACCGGAACGCTCTACTTCGCACTGCTCGGCGGCAAGTCCGAGATCAAGCCCGGCAACGGCGTCGACAACCGCTCCCTGTTCGGAAACTGAGGCGTGCCATGACGATCCTGTGCGAACCGGCCGCCCTCGCCGGACAGCTCTCCCCCGCGTTCGGCGGTGACGTCCGGACCGCCGAAACGCTGGTGGAGGCCCGCCGGTTGCTCACCGCCGATCCCGCCGAGTCGCTCGTCGTCATCGGCTCGGCCATCGATCTGAACGAGGCACTCGCCTTCACCGAGGCGATGCGGGTCGAACGTCCCGCGGTCGGTGTGGTGCTGCTGCGCGAAGTGCTGGACGTCGTCGTGCTGACGCAGGCACTGCGCGCGGGTGTTCGTGAGGTGGTCGCGCGGGACGACCTCGCGTCCCTGGTCGATGCCTGTGTTCGGTCGCGGGCGTTGTCCGCGCAGGTGACCGGGGTCCCCCAGCCCCGTGTCGACGAGCGCAGGCACGGCCAGGTGATCACCGTGTTCGCCGCGAAGGGCGGCTGCGGCAAGACGACGCTCGCGGTGAACCTCGCCGCGGTGCTCGCGGCCGGCGGTGAGCGGTCGGTCTGCCTGGTGGACCTCGACCTCGCGTTCGGCGACGTCGGCATCTGCCTGCGGGCCGAGCCCGTCCGCACGATCGTGCACGGTCTCGGGATGCTCGGTCACGTCGACGCGACGGGCGCGTCGTCGTTGCTCACCGCCTGCCGGCCGGGGTTGAGCGCCCTGCTCGCGCCGGTCGAACCCGGTGACGCGGAACGAATCCCGGCCTCGCTCGTCACCGAGCTGCTGGAGGTGCTGCCGACGATGTTCGACTTCGTCGTGGTCGACACCCCCTCTGCGTTCAGCGAGCACGTGCTGGCCGCGATGGACGCCTCGCACCACCACGTCCTGCTGACCACACCGGACGTGCCGGCGTTGAAGAACCTGCGCGTGACGCTGGACATGCTGGACCTGCTGTCCTACGCGCACGACATCCGCTCGGTCGTGCTGAACCGGTCCGACGCGAAGGTCGGCCTGACGATGGACGACATCGACCGCGTTGTGCGCAGCGACATCCGCGCGCACGTGCCGTCCAGCCGCGACGTGCCGATCTCGGTGAACAAGGGCAACCCGATCGTGCTGGACCTGCCCAGGCATCCGGTGAGCGAGGCGGTCTCGCGGTTCGCCCGCGAACACGTGCTCGCCGAACCCGTGGTCGCGGCCAAGACGTCGAAGAGGTGGTTCCGATGAGCCTGGCCAATCGCATTGCCGCGCAACGGGAATCCGGTTCGCCGACGCCTCAGCCGCGCCGGCACACCCGCACGGCGGACCCGTTCGCCGAGGTCAAGCGCAGCGTGCACGCGGGCCTGCTGGACGTGCTGGGCCCCAAGCTCTACGACGCGCACCTCGACCAGCGCGAGCTGGAAACCCGTGTGCGCCAGACGTTGCAGGCGGTGCTGGAACGCGACGAGACGCCGCTGACCAACTCCGACCGCGCCCGCGTCGCGACAGAGGTCCTGGACGAGATCCTCGGCCACGGACCGCTGGAGCCCTACCTGCGCGACCCGAGCATCTCCGAGATCATGGTCAACGGGTTCGACCAGGTCTACGTGGAACGCTCCGGACGTCTCGAACCGGTGCCCGTGGCGTTCGCGGACGAGTCGCACCTGCGCCGCACCATCGACAAGATCGTCGCCAAGGTCGGCCGCCGGGTCGACGAGGCGTCCCCGATGGTCGACGCCCGCCTGCCCGACGGCAGCCGCGTCAACGCCGTCGTGCCGCCGATCGCGCTGGACGGTTCGGTGCTGACGATCCGCAAGTTCGCCGCCGACCCGTTCACCGTCGACGACCTGGTCGGGTTCGGCACGCTCACTCCGGCGACCGCGTACCTGCTGCAGGCGTGCGTGCACGGGCGGATGAACATCCTGATCGGCGGCGGCACCGGCTCCGGCAAGACGACGTCGCTGAACGTGCTGTCGTCGTTCGTGCCGCCAGACGAACGCATCGTCACCATCGAGGACGCCGCCGAGCTCCAGCTGCGCCAGGACCACGTGCTGCGCCTGGAAGCCCGGCCGCCGAACGTCGAGTCGCGCGGCGAGGTGGCCGTGCGCGACCTCGTCCGCAACGCACTGCGCATGCGGCCGGACCGGATCATCGTCGGCGAGGTTCGCGACGGTGCCGCGCTGGACATGTTGCAGGCCATGAACACCGGCCACGACGGGTCGATCACCACCGTGCACTCGAACTCGCCGCGCGACTCGTTGTCCCGCCTGGAGACCATGGTGCTGATGGCGGGCGTGGACCTGCCGGCGCGGGCGATCCGCGAGCAGATGGCGTCCGCGATCGACCTGATCGTGCACCAGTCCCGGCTGAAGGACGGTACGCGGCGGATCACCCACATCACCGAGGTCATCGGGATGGAGGGCGATGTCGTGACGCTGCAGGACATCTTCCAGTTCGACTTCCACGCCGGTGTCGACGAGCACGGCCGCTACCGCGGTCAGCTGAAGTCGACCGGCCTGCGGCCGCACTTCGTGGAACGGCTGAAGGACCGCGGCATCGAGGTTCCGCCGCACCTGTTCGTGGGAGGTCTCCGATGAAGCGAGTGCTCGCCGGGTTCCTGATCGGTGCCGTGCTGACGTTCGTGTTCAGCGCTTTCGCCGTTGCCGCACCGTCTCGCGGGGTGGTGGTGCTGCTCGACACCTCCGGCTCGATGGCGCCGGACCGGATCGTCGTCGCACGACAGGCGATCGCCACCTACGTGTCGAGCCTGCCCGCGGACGTGCAGGTCGGTCTGGTCGCGTTCTCGTCGCAGCCCTCACTGGTGCTCGCGCCGACCGCGGACCGCAACGCCGTGACCGGTGCGCTGAACCAGTTGCAGGCCAAGGGTGACACGTCGTTGTTCGACGCCGTGCCGGTCGGGTTGTCCGCTCTGCAGGGCATCACCGAACGCCGCATGGTGATCGTGTCCGACGGCGAGGACACCGTCTCCAAGTCCACTGTGGACGCTGCCGTCACGGCGGTCGCCGCCGCCGGTGTGCCCACGGACGTGATCGGTTTCCAGTACAGCGACCAGGCTCTGGGCCGGATCGCCGCGGCCGCGGGCGGACGTCTGCTGACCGCCTCCGACGCCGCCGCGCTGGCCGCCGCCTTCGCCGCGCTCGCCGTGCCTTCCTCGGTCCCGCCCCCGCCCACCGCCGTCGCGACACCGGCGCCCGCACCGGCACCGGTCGCCGTCCCTGCCCCGACGCCCGGCCAGAACTGGCAGGCCGGCGTGCTGATCGCCGGCACGTTCGTCGTGGTGTTCTTCGTCGTGATGATGGTGCTGACACCGCGCCGTTCCGCCACCGGCCGCAAGCTCGAACGTCACCTGGAGCACTACGGCACCCAGGAGCCCGAGGTGCCGGAAGAAAGCCAGGCCGCGCAGACCGCCGTGGTGTGGACCCGCCGGGTGATGAGCGACGTCACCGCGGAACGCCTCGCGGACCGGCTCGACCTGGCCGGGATCAGGGCGAGCGCGGCGGAGTGGACGTTGCTGCGGTTCTGCGCCTCGGCCGTTCTCGCCGCCCTGCTGACCCTCGTCACGACGTGGTGGATCGGCGTGCCACTGGGCGTGCTGACCGGCTGGCTCGCGACGGCCCTGGTGGTCAGGGCGCGCACCTCGAAGCGCCGCGCCGCGTTCGCCGACCAGCTCCCGGACGTGCTGCAACTGATCGCCAGCTCGCTGCGCTCCGGCTTCTCGCTGGCCCAGTCGGTCGACGCCGTGGTGCGTGACGACACCCAGCCCATCGCGGGCGAGTTCTCCCGCGCCCTGGCCGCCACCCGCATCGGCGCCGAACTGGAGGACGCCCTGGACCGAGTAGCCCTCCGCATGCGCAGCGCCGACCTGACCTGGGTCGTCATGGCAGTGCGCATCCAACGCCAGGTGGGCGGCAACCTCGCCGAGGTGCTGATGAACACCGTCACCACCATGCGCGACCGCTCCCAGACCCGCCGCCACGTCCGCGCGCTGTCCGCGGAGGGCCGTCTGTCGGCCTACGTCCTGGTCGGCCTGCCGATCTTCCTGGCCGGCTTCCTCTTCTGGTTCCGCGCGGACTACATGCGACCGCTCTACACGACGCTGATCGGCATCGTGATGCTCGCGTTCGCCGCTGTGTTCGTCGTCCTCGGCTCGTTGTGGATGCGCAAACTCGTGCGCGTGGAGGTGTGACATGGTGCTCTACGTCGGGCTCGCCTGCCTTCTGCTCGCCCTCTCCCTCGCCGTGGTCGCGGTGGTGACCAAACCACGCGTGACCGCCGCCGGCTCCCTGGCCCTGATCGAGACCAGCTACTCGGCCGCCGTCGTCGCCAAAACCGACGTGACGGCCTCCCCGAGCTGGCTGCGTTCCATCGCCCTGCGCCTGTCCCCCGCAGGCGTGGCCCAGACCCTCCAGCGCCGCCTGGACCTGGCCGGCAACCCGCCGACCTGGACCCCGGACCGAGTGCTGGCCGCCAAGGGCCTGGGCCTGCTGCTGGGCGCCGCCCTGGGCGCCCTGCTCGGCTTCCGCTCGGCGGGCTTCCTGATCACCGGCCTGATCCTCGGCGCGGTCTTCGGCTTCTTCCTCCCGGACCTCCTGCTCCTGAACGCGGGCCAGAAACGCCAAACGCACATCCGCCGAGCCCTCCCGGACGCCCTGGACATGCTCACCGTGTGCGTGGAAGCAGGCCTGGGCTTCGACGCCGCCCTGGCCCAGGTGGCCCGCAACACCAACGGCCCACTGGCCCAGGAGTGCGCAAGAGTCCTGCAGGAGATGCAGATCGGCAAATCCCGCAACGAGGCCCTCCGAGCCCTGACCTACCGCACCACCGTCGCCGAGCTACGAGCGTTCGTCTCAGCGCTGGCGCAAGCAGGCGAACTGGGCGTCCCCATCGCCTCAGTGCTCCGCGAACAGGCCCGCGAAATGCGCCTGCGCCGCCGCCAGCGAGCAGAGGAACAGGCCCAGAAGGTCCCCGTAAAAATCCTGTTTCCGCTGATAGTGTGCCTGTTCCCGGCCATGTTCGTGGTCATCATCGGCCCCGGCGCGATCAGCATCGCCAAGGTCCTGATGAGTCTCTGATGACCCTGCGTAACAAGGTCCAACGACTCTATTAGCCCCTTCGGTGTAACCAACCGAGACATGTGGAACGACATGCGAGTTGAACCTTCAAGGAGAGGGGACAGCTCATGGCGATCCGAGTTGTCGTAGTCGACGGACACACGCTCACCCGCTTCGGCCTGACGACGCTCGCCGCCGCGAACCCCGACCTGGAGGTAGTCGCGGAGGCGAGCACAGCGGCCCAAGCCCCCGACGTAATCGCCACCCACACCCCGGACGTGGTCACCGTGGCAGTAGGCCTCCCCGACGGAGACGGCCTGAAACTGGCCCGCGACCTGCGCGACCGCTACCCAACCCTCGGCATAGTGGTCCTGACCGCCCAAGGCGAAGACGACGTCCTGTTCCGAGCCCTGGAAACCGGCGCCTCGGCCTTCGTGGGCAAAACGGCCCCAATCGAAGAAATCATCTGCGCCATCCGCCACGCAGCAGTAGCCGCCTCGTCCTTCACGGCAGCAGGCCTGGCCACAGCCATGGCCCGCCGCCAGTCCACCACCGCCCGCCTGGCCCTGAGCCCCCGCGAACGCGAAGTGCTGGCCCTCCTACGCGAAGGCGTGTCAATCCCAGCGATAGCCCGAACCCTGTACGTCTCGCCCTCAACGGCCAAGACCTACGTCTCCCGCCTCTACGACAAGCTGGGAGCCTCCAACCGCTCCCAAGCCCTGATGGCGGCCCTACGCAACGGCCTGATCAGAAGCGACGCGGCAACCGCCTAAGCCCACCAAAAGGTCCACAAGGTGGCCCCGGCAACCGCCAACACCCCAAGCGAAGCCACCGGAGCGCGCCAGTCCGCATACCGGTCAGCCACAACCTGCCCGCCAGCCACCAACACGGCAGCCACAACGTGCGCAACAACGGACAAAGCGCCCGGACCGGGCAAGTCACGAGAGTTCGCATAAAACTGGACGCCAATGTTCCCCAAGGCGAGCAACACCAGCCCCACCGCGAGCACCCCACTCACAGCGCGCAGGATTCCAAAGGTCCGCGACGGCCGCTCAGCAACTTTCACGTCCACCCAAACCACCCTACGGGCACCCCAACACAAGGGGCGACCACGCCCCATCAAGCCGATGGCGAAGGCGCAGCCGAGCTGCTTGTGCTCTTCGCATGCGCTCCGGGTGGGGTCCCGTCCGGACCCACGGCCCCGGCAAAGTCCCGTCAGGCCACCCACCTGGCTGCCAATGGCGTGTGCAAGTACCACCAACCCAACATCAACAAGCACTTTGCTACTACCAACTGGCCTCGTCGATCCCAGCGCCCGGCTCAGCCATGTTCGGTAATTGACGACCATGTTGGGTGTAGTTGGCGGCGATTTGATCAAGAGTTGGTAGTACTTGCAGACGCCCACCAGCAGAAACGACTTTGCCGGGGCCTGGGGGCTCCGGCACGAGTCGTGCCTCAGCACTCGCCGCGCACGAGGTGACCACCCGCCCGGCCGCGACTCGGAACGTGACCCGGCCTACGGAGCCAACAACGACCAGGGCTCAATCGACGGCACAGCCTCCTGCCCCTCAACACAGCTACGCCGAAAATCGCACCACTGACACTGCCGCCCCACCACAGGAGGGAACAAAACCTCCCGATCCCCACCAGCCTTCAAAGTCTCAGAAGCCAAATCAATCTCATCTGCAGCTTCCTCAGCCCGCCGAACATGCCGCCCCAACGACTCCTCGGAATGCTCCCACTCAGCCACAGTCCCAGACGGCAGATGATGCAACTCCACCCGCCGGCAAGGCTTCCGCAACGTCCGCCGAGCAGCCACCGCGTACAACGCCAAAGCCTGCGACCCCCGAGCATCGTCGGAAGTCAGCACATGCCGTCCGGTCTTGTAGTCGACGATCACCAGTTCCCCATCCCGGTAATCGATCCGGTCGACCCGCCCCTCTGCAACAATCCGCTCGGTAGGCGAGGAAACCCACCGCTCAACCCCCAACGGCTCGAACGCGACATCCAGCGAAGACACGTAGTCGTGCACCCACCGGCCAGCCCGCTCCCGGTAGACAGCGGCCTGATCCACATCCCGGAACCCGTCCGACTTCCACTGCCGATTCACCAACGCCACCGCCTGCTCCGGTGTACGCCGCTCAGCCGGCAGATCGAACAGCGCCTTCAACGCGTTGTGCACCACCGCACCCAACGTGTTGTGCGCCCAGGCCCCACCCCGCGGCGGCGACGGCCGATCGAGATACGTCATGCGGAAGCGGCGCGGGCAGTCCGTCCACGTGGCGAGCTTCGCGGGCGTGACGCGCACGAGCCGACGCGGTGCCGCAGTGCCGAAGTCGAAGCCGAGTTGTTCCACCCACCCAACGCTACCGAGGCACCCTGACAGAAAATGAACGGCATGGAGATCTGGCACAACCCCCGCTGCTCGAAGAGCCGCGCCGCGAAGCAACGCCTCGACGACAACAACATCGAGTACACCGAACGCCGCTACCTCGATGACGCCCCAACGGCCCAGGAGCTCGACCACGTCCTCAAGCTCCTCAACCAGGAGCCCTGGGAGATCGCGCGCAAGAAGGAGCCCGCCTACCCCAGCGAGCTCGAACACGACCGCGCCAAGTGGATCGCGCACATGGTCGCCAACCCGAGCCTGATCGAGCGCCCGATCATCATCGACGGCGACTCAGCGCACATCGAGCGCTGACCCCGCGGAATCGTCAGACCCCCGAAGCGATGAACCCCTGCACCGAGGACGCGACCAGCTGCACGGCGATCGCGGCCAGCAGCAGACCGGCGATCTTGGCCATCAGCAGGATCCCGCTCTCCTTGAACACCTTGATCAGCAGCCCGGCGGACCGCAGCGTCCCCAGCAGCACGAGGTGCACGGCCACGATCGCCGCGGCCAGCGCGACGTAAGAGCCGACGGCGCCGTCCGCCTGCCGCACGAACACGATCGTCGCGGCGATGGCACCGGGGCCGGCCAGCAGCGGCGTTCCGAGCGGCACCAGCGCGATGTTCACGTCCTCGACCTCAGGGTGGTTGGTCGCGCCCTTGCCGGTCAGCAGGTCCAAAGCGATCAGCAACAGCAGCAGACCTCCCGCGCCCTGCAAGGCGGGAATGCCGATGTGCATGTACGCGAGGATCGAGTTGCCCGCGACCGCGAACAGCGTGATCACCAGGAACGACACCAGCACGCCCTGCCGCGCGGCCTGTTTGCGGGCTTCCCGCGACTTGCGGCCGACCAGCCCGAGGAACACCGGCACGGTGCCGGGCGGGTCCATGATCACCAGCAGCGTGATCGAGGCTTCGATGAAGAGCCGCAGGTTGAACACGAAGACACCGCCCTATCCGACGAGGATCTTGCCGCCTGTCGCCCGTTCGGCCAGAGCATCCAGCATCTCCGGCGCCGTCGTCTCCGCGCCGAGCCGCACCGTCTTGTTCGTGCCGTGGTAGTCACTCGACCCGGTGATGATGAGATCCAGCTCGGAGGCCAGCGACCGCAGCGCCACCCGCGTCGGCGCATCGTGGTCCGGGTGGTCCACCTCGATCCCGCCGAGACCGGCTTCGGCCAACGAACGCACGACGTCCGCGGTCACGATCGGACCGCGGGAAACAGCGAACGGGTGCGCCAGCACGGTCACGCCACCGGCCTCGGCGATCATCTCGATCGCGCGCTCGACGGGCGTGTCCGTCCGCCCCACGTAATAACGCCCACCCGTCAGGTAGGTCGCGAACGCCTCGTCGACGGACGAGACGACCCCGGCGCGGATCAGCGCCTGCGCCAGGTGCGGCCGACCGGCCGGCGCGTCGAACGGCAGCCGCGACATCAGGTCGGCGGGGTCGATCGGGAACCCGTCGGCCTTCATCATCTCGGCCATCTTCTCCAGCCGATACCGTCGCTCAAGCCGCAACCGCGACTGCTCGGCCATCAACGCCGCGTGCGTCGGGTCGTAGAGGTACGCCAGCAGATGAACGGTGATCGTGCGCCCGCGGCCGTCCGGGCAGGCGCACGACAGCTCGGCCCCGCGCACGAGCCGCAGGCCAGGAGGCAGTGCCGCAGCGGCAGCGGCCCATCCGGCGGCGGTGTCGTGGTCGGTGATCGCCACCGCGTCGAGTCCGGCTAGACCCGCGGCCCTCACCAGTTCGGCAGGGCTGTCGGTGCCGTCGGACTCGGTCGAATGGGTGTGCAGATCGATGACCACGTCGTCCAGTGTGGACGACTCCCCTGTGAGGTCCAGCTACTGGGGTTGCGGTCAGCGCCCGAGCAATGCCCTGGGCCAGGCGTTTCTGCGATGTCCACGGCTGCGGGTTGGGCACGCCAGCAGGCACGGGCCGATGGGCTGCTGCGGCCGGATCAACGACAAGATGGCGCTCGACATCCGGTCGTGGGCCTGTCTGTGCGGCAGTACCCACGACCGCGACATCAACGCCGCCAAGAACATCAAGGCCGCCGGGCACGCGGACTTCAACGACCGTGGAGCGCGGGTGAGACCAGCAGCGATGCCGGCACCGCGCGGCGAAGCGGCAACCCACCCGGACACCGCACGTTCCACACGCAGCGGTGTGGAGGGAATCTCCACCCGTTAGGGCGGAGAGGATGTCAAGGGACCATCTTCTTCCCGCGCGCAGCCCGCTGTGCCTTGATCATCGAGAACCGCTCCGCCTGTGCCTTCTTGTCGCCGAAGGTCAGCTCCGAGATGGCGTCGTACACCTCTTCGGGGTCCGGCAGGAACTCCAGGCGGTTCAGCGCCTGGATCTGACCGGCCGACTCCACGATGAGCGTGCCGTAGCCGAACATGCGTCCGCCCACGGTGCGCTCGTAGGTGAGGTCGGTGACCTTGCTGATGGGCATCATCGCGACCTTGGTCTCGAAGACGCCCGATGTCAGCATGAACCGCTTGTCGGTCACGACGATGCGCTCGACCCACCACTCGATGATGAAGTAGGCCAACCGCAGCAGCACGAGCAGCCCGCCGTACCACAGGACGTTCTGGATCACGCCCGCGTTCGACGGCAGCAGGTACGAGATCATCATGAAGCCGGCCAGCAGTGCCGCCGCCTCCAGGACGTCCCAGATCAGATAGGACCAGTGCCTGCGCACCCGGATGACCCGACGCTCGCTCGACAGCAGGTAGTCGTCCGGATCACGTGGTGCGAACATGCGCTACCAGCCCTTTCTGGTACCAGCCAGTGCCCTGTCCTGCCCTCCCGGAATGCCGGGTGAACTAGAACAATTGTCGCACGAAGGTGATCAGGGCCTCAGCTGCAGTTCGCAGTGAGTTGAGGATGTTGGTGACCAGCTGCGCGGCCTGCTGCGGCTCCGCGATGAGGAAGAACAGCAGCAAGGCGATGCCGGCGAAAGTGAGGATCTTCTTCAGGTTCACGGTGTCCACCCCGTCCGCGTCCGCACCCGTTTGGCGCCGTTCGTGACCGTTGTACAGCACGATTCAGCACCTTGGGAGATTTGTACCGCAGCCGGGGTAGTGAGCTGCACCGCCGTTCCGGGGTGACTACGCTTCGTGATCGTGACGGCGAGCAGTGAGCGCACGATCCGTTGTGTCGGAGCCCTCGTGCATGACTCGAATGGGCGACTACTGCTCGTGCGACGAGCCAATCCTCCAGGTGAAGGCCTGTGGTCGATACCAGGCGGGCGCGTGGAGCCAGAAGAGACGGACGAGGCTGCCGTGACTAGGGAAGTCGCCGAGGAGACGGGACTCTCCGTCACCGTCGGCCGCCTCGTCGGCAGCGTCGAACGTCCGGCCCCGAACGGGGTTTTCTTGATCTTCGACTACGAATGCCAGGTCACGTCGGGTGTGCTCCGAGCGGGCGACGACGCATCGGATGTCACCTGGGCCGACAGTGCGACCTTGGCCACACTTCCGACCACCGACGGTCTGCTGGAAGCGCTTTCCGACTGGAACTGCCTGCCCAGGGCCTGATCAGGGTTCACGCGATCGAGGAAGAGGCTCAACGCCAAACGAGACGTTGCCCGTGGGCCTCGGTGGTGGCCAGAGTGGTCGTCTCGACCTCCGCGTCACGCACCCGGATGAGTCGCAGCTCACCGCCCTCGTGCGCGGCCCACCACGCAGGTCTGCCCAAAGCCGACAAAGCAGGCACCAGGTCGAGCCCGGACCCGCTCGTGATGACGACGAGCGGCGCCTCGATCGGCTCGACCGCCCTCGCCAGGTCCGCGACCGGATCGCCGGCGACCAGCCGCGGCGGGTTCTTGCGCAGCACCCCGCACGCCACCCCGAACAGCCGCAGCCGTTCCGGCTGATCGGCCCACACGCACGCCTCCAGCCACGCGTAGGCGTCCTCGTCGGTCAGGTCGGCGGGTGCGACGCCGATGCCCGCCTTCGCGGCCACCTTGACCGTCTTGGGCAGCTTCGGCAGCACCGCTCCCGGCGCGAGCTCCAGCGCGCAGTGCAGGCCCAGCGCGGCCTTGGCGGGACCAGCGACGAGCTGTCCGGCCTCCTGGGTCTGGTAGCGGTACGAGTACTGGTCGAGCCCGAGCAGCAGGCCCGCCGTGGTCGCGGCCTCCACGAGCCCGATCGGCCCGCCCGCCTGCTTCGCCGCGGCGGCCACCGCCGGGTAGAGCAGGGCCGCGCGCCGCACCTCGTTCGTCTGGATCACCTGCGAACTGACCAGCTTGCGCACGCGTTCGGCGCGCTCCAGCAGGAAGTCGCGGAACAACGGCCAGGTGCTCTCGTCCGCGCCATAAGTGCCACCGAGCGACGGGTAGTAGTTCGAGAGCTGATGGAACGGTTCCGCTTGCACGAGCCGATGCGCCGCCGCCAGCAGGAGTTCGCCCGAGGCGTTGTCCTCGCCGGCGGCGGTCAGCAGATCGGCCACCTCCGGATCCTCGGCAGCACGCGACGCGAGGTGTTCGTAGAGCGGCGAGATGCCCGCCGCCTCCTCCGCGAACGCCCTGAGACGCTGCTGTGCCAGATCCAGAGAACTCACGTCACTCCTTGGGTTCAGGGCGCCCCGGCTGCTCGCCGCCGCGGGCCTCACCGTAGGACTGCTTCGGCACCATGACCTTGCGGCGGAAGATGCACACGACCGTGCCGTCCTGCTTGTAACCGCGGGTCTCCACGTAGACCACGCCCCGGTCGTCCTTCGACTTGGACGGCGTCTTGTCGAGCACCTCTGTCTCACCGTAGATCGTGTCACCGTGGAACGTCGGCTTCACGTGCCGCAGCGACTCGATCTCCAGGTTGGCGATCGCCTTGCCGGAGACGTCCGGCACGGACATGCCCAGCAGCAACGAGTAGATGTAGTTGCCGACGACGACGTTCTTGCCGAAGTCCGTCGTGTTCTCCGCGTAGTTCACGTCCATGTGGAGCGGGTGGTGATTCATCGTGAGCAGGCAGAACAGGTGGTCGTCGTACTCCGTGACCGTCTTGCCCGGCCAGTGCTTGTAGATCGCTCCGACCTCGAACTCCTCGTAGTACCGACCGAACTGCACCGCGCCTCCAACTACGTGTGATCGAGATCTGTGTCAGGTGGGGAGACAGTCTGAACAGAGAGGGAGTACCCTCGGCAACCGGTGTGTGAGGATTTCCACCACCAGTGACTTCGCCCCGAGGAGGTGAGGACCCCTAAATGAGCAAGGACCCCCACCCTGCCAGTACCAAGCGCGTCCTCACCGAGGTGGCCTGCTAGATCGTTCTAGTTCGCCGAGTTTCCCGGTCGCAGGACGCCCGTCGTGCTTTTCGTGCACTTGAACGACGTGTGGCCCTGGAGGAACTCACCATGCCCAGCTTGCCCTCGATCCGCGGTCGTGGCGCCCAGCAGCGTCCGGCGCCGCACATCTCCGTGCCGTTGTCGCA
The DNA here is from genome assembly GCF_002150765.1 of Lentzea kentuckyensis. Lineage (GTDB taxonomy): Bacteria > Actinomycetota > Actinomycetes > Mycobacteriales > Pseudonocardiaceae > Lentzea > Lentzea kentuckyensis. The sequence continues at coordinate 24,134 of NZ_MUYM01000020.1, read as the reverse complement.
CTACGTCGTCGACTGCGCGGTGTACATCGACGGCAAGCGCTTGCCAGGCCGCTGGACGCACACCGACGCCGTCAAAGAGGTGCGCAAGCGCAAGGACGGGTTCGTCTGGATCGGACTGCACGAGCCGGACGCCGGGCAGATCGAAGGCATCGCGGAGACGTTCGGACTCCACGAGCTGGCGGTGGAGGACGCGGTGCACGCGCACCAGCGACCGAAGCTCGAGCGGTACGACAACACGCTCTTCATGGTGTTCAAGACGGTTCGCTACGTGACCAACGAGTCCCCCGACACCGCCAACGAGATCGTCGAATCCGGCGAGATCATGGTGTTCCTGGGCAAGGACTTCGTCATCACCGTGCGGCACGGCAACCACTCCGGACTGTCCAAGCTGCGCCGCGACATGGAAGAGGACGCGGAGCAGCTGGAGATCGGCCCCGCCGCGGTGCTGCACGCGATCGCGGACCACGTCGTCGACAACTACCTCGACGTCACCTCCCACATCGAGTCCGACATCGACCTGATGGAGGAGCGGATCTTCGCACCGCGCAGCCAGGTGAGCGCGGAGCAGATCTACATGTTCAAGCGCGAGGTGCTCGAACTGCGCCGCGCGGTGATGCCGCTCGCGAACCCGTTGCGCCGCTTGGCCGAGGGCTACACGCCGCTCATCCCCGAGGAGGTGCGCGCGTTCTTCCGCGACGTCGACGACCACCTCACCGAGGTGTCCGAGCGCGTGACCGCGTTCGACGAGTTGCTGACCACGCTGGTCGACGCGACCCTCGCGAAGATCACGCTGCAGCAGAACACCGACATGCGCAAGATCACCTCGTGGGTCGCGATCATCTCCGTGCCCACCATGGTCGTCGGCGTGTACGGCATGAACTTCGACTACATGCCCGAACTCAAGTGGAAGTTCGGCTACCCGCTGATCATGAGCCTGGTCCTGATCGCCTGCCTCACGCTCTACCGAATACTGCGCCGAAATCGCTGGCTCTAGTCCCGGTTTCGCCCGCTTTGTTCGTTGTAGAAGGGCCCTGTCATGACCAGAATCCTCACCAACATCCGCTTCTGGATCCTCGCGTTCCTGCTCTGCTGGATCACCACCGTGTTCGTGCTGATCTCGGGGACGCCCTGACGTGTACGAGCGGCTGACGAACCTCAGGTTCTGGCTGCTGGTGTTCCCGGCCGGCTGGCTCACGATGGTGTTCGTGCTCATCGCGCTCTGGCCGGATCCGGGCGCCGAGTCACCGGACGTGCTCGCCGCCGACGTGACGAACGCCTTGCGCGCACACGACTTCCACAAGCTGAAGCCGTTGCTCGCGGTCGGCGGCGAGGACGTGGCGAAGTCGACCGTCGAGCGCTTCGCCACCGCCAGGGTGGACGGCGGTCAGTACCGCGATGGCGCGGTCGTCGTGGAGTACACCCGCTCCGGCACGCGCAACGTGTTCCGGATGCCCGTCGAGGAACTGGACGGGCGCTACGTGGTGAACGCGGTGGTCACTCCCACGGGGTGACGTCCCACGTGAACGGCGTGCCATGGCCTTCGCCGACGCCGAGGCACAGCGAGATCCCGGCCGGCCAGAGCTTCAGCATCAGCGCGAACTTGAAGTCGATTTCGCGGCGCGGCTCGAACACCAGCAGTGCCAACGGTGTCGTGGGCGTCGCCTTCGCGGCCGCGTCGGCCAGCACGGCCCGGCCCATCGCCCTGTCCGCGGGCGAAACGTACTGCCACACCACGGAATGCCACACGACCGTCAGCACGTCGCGTTCGGCGCGGGCGAGCTGTTTCGCGAGCCATTCGGGGCCGGGTGACCGCTCGACCTTCACCGGGTCCGTCGCGGCCAGGTCCAGCGCGTCCCTCAGCCGGTTCCACCTGTCGAGCTGGTCGGCCCAGACGAACGAGCTCAGGTGCAGCCGTCCGTCCTCTGTGGACACGTCGACCGGGTTGAGGTCGCAGCCCGCCCTGCCGACGACGCGCAGCCGGTGGCTCAGGTCGGCCGGCGGCCGGCCGGTCCACTGCGGGTCGAGGACGAGGAGGCTGTCCGGGTCGCCGAGCACGGTGTCCTCCAGCCGGTAGCCCACGTGGTGCGGACGCAGGTTGAGCCCGCCACTCGCGCCGACCTCCAGCAACCGCACGCAGAACGGCACGTGCCGGCCGGCCGCCTCGGCCGCCTCCTGGGCGGCGACCAGCAAGCCCCCGTAGAGGGGCGCGCTGCGGCCGGGTTCGTTGGTCTGCACGACGGTGGCCTGCACGCGTTGCCTCAGCAGGTCCGCGTGCTGGTGGAGAGCGGGCAGCGCGTCCTCCCACAGCGTCGGCAGGTGCGGCTGACCGCCGACCGACGGGTAGTGCTTCGCGAGGCCCGGCGCGCGTCCTTCGAGCACGAGCCGGTGGACGGCGCCCGCGAACCGCAGCCCGGGCACGGCGCCCTCCCGGTCGCGTTCGGAGCCCGCCATGATCCTGGTCGTCACGCCGCCCCGGCTCAGGTCCTCGGCGGCGTCGTCGAGTAGTCGCTGGGTCAACGGACTGCGGTCGCGGCAGCCGTTGGCGGCCGCGGCGAACAGCTCGGCAAGCACGGTGTCGACGCTAGTGGCAGCGGTGTGCCGCGTCATCTGGAGATGGGTTAATTACGCTGCTGAAGTGCCCAGGATTTTGGCAGTGGCGGACGAAGTGGCCGAACAGCTGTGGACCGAACAGGTGCACGCCCTCGACGTGGACCTGATCCTCGCGGCCGGTGACCTCCCCTTCGACTACCTGGAGTTCCTGGCCAACGCGCTGGACAGACCGCTGGTGTTCGTCCCCGGCAACCACGACGTCGACCTGTCCGGCTACTCGAACGTGCGCGGTCTGTGGACCAAGGCAGGCGTGCCGGTCCGCTGGCCAGGTCCAACCGGTGCGGTGAACGCGGACGAACGCGTGGTCGACGTCGCCGGCCTGCGCATCGCCGGTCTCGGTGGTTCGATCCGCTACAACAAGGGCCCGAACCAGTGGACGGAACGGCAGCAGGCCCGCCGCGCCCGCCGGGTGTCCCGGCTGGCGGGGTGGCGCAGGCTGCGGGACGGACGTGGCGTGGACGTGCTGCTGACCCACTCACCACCGCTCGGCTGCGGTGACGAACCAGACGCGCCACACCGCGGTTTCGAGTGTCTGCGCGGTTTGGTCTCACGGCTGCAGCCCGGTTTCATGCTGCACGGCCACATCCATCCCCACGGCGTGCCGCGGCCTGACCGTGCGTTGGGCTCAACGCGCGTGGTCAACGTGGTTCCGTACAAGGTGCTGGACATTTCGGGAGCTCGCGATGAGACGTGACACCGGTTTTCCCGTCGCCGACGCCGAGAACGACTTCCTGCGAGCCCGGCGCCGCCAGGTCATGTCGCGCCTGGCCACCTGGCTGCGCCGCGAGCCGGACGACGTGAACATCATGCTGCCGTTCCACGAGGTCGTGGACGCGCTGGGCATGGTGTCCGAGAAGCGTCTGGGCCTGCAGTCGATCCGGCTGGACTCGATCGTGGGCAGCGTCGACCGCACCCGCGACTTCGACCGCCGCTTCCGCCCGACCTCCGGCCGCGTCCGCGAACGCTGGCAACGCCTGGCCCTGGCCGCACGCCGGGGCGAGAACGTCCCGCCGATCGAGGTCTATCGCATCGGCGAGCTGCACTTCATCATCGACGGCCACCACCGCGTCTCCGTCGCGCACGCGCTGGGCCTGACGGTGATCGACGCCTACGTGACCCAGGTGATCACCCGCGTGAACTCGTCCGGCATCCGGTACCGCGGCGACCTGATCGTGAAGGACTACCGCCGCCTGTTCCTCGACCGCGTGCCCCTGTCCGGCGAGGCCCGCGCCGCCGTCGTGCTGTCGGACCCGTGGGACTACGCCGAACTCGGCGAGCACATCGAGGCCTGGGGCTTCCGCCTGATGCAGGACACGGGCCAGTTCCTGGACCGCGCGGAACTCGCCCGCCGCTGGTACGCCGACGAGTACCAACCCGTGGTGGCGATGCTGCGGCAGGCCGACATGATCGGGAACCGGACCGAGACCGAGGCCTACATGTGGGTGGCGGCCGAGCGGTACCGGCTGATCCGCACGCACCGGTGGGACGCCGAGGTGATCAACGCGGTGCGGGAGCGGAGCCACGACTGAGCACCGCGCCGCCCACGACGACGACCACCGGCACCACCAGCACGTACGCCAGATGGAAACGCACGCCTAGGAGATACGAGAACAACCACGTCAGCTGCGTCCCGGCCAACATTCCGACGTACCCGATCACCGCGATGGCGGCGACCGCGTGCCGAGCGCTCCCCCGCGCCGCCGCCAGGCTGAGCGCCACCGGGAACACGCACGACAGGCCGAGCCCGGTGACCACGAACCCGGCCAGTGACACGTCCATCTCACCCACGAACAAGAGCCAGCCCAGCCCGAGCGCGGTGAGCCCGGCGCTCACGTTCAACAGGTTCCGCACACCGATCCGAGCCGCGACCAGCCCACCCGCGAGCCCACCGACCGCCATCCCGAGCGCAAGAGCGTGCGTGCCGGTCAAGTCGATGCCGCCCACCGCAACGTCCAACCGCCACGACACGCTGCTGGGCACCACGTCCACCGCCACCCCCGATGCGAACGCCAGCACCGCGAGCATCCCGAAGTCGTGCGGCAGCCGCGGCCTGACGTCCTCCACTTCCACGTCCGGCAGCGACTTGGCGAGACCGATGGCAAGAGCCAGGCTGACCCCCGCAGTCCACAACAACTGCTCGATCTGCGGCACGTGCGCGGCGATCCGCTGCATGGCAAGCCAGCCGCCGATCAGCCCGCCGAGCGCCATCATCCCGTGACACCAGGGCAGGACCAGCCGCCCGCTCCCGCGCTCGACACCGGCCGCGAGGAGGTTCATCGCGACGAGCAGCGCACCGTTGGCCAACGCCAGCCCGACCATGGCCAGCGCGAGCACACCAAAACTCCCCGCGAACACAGCTCCCCCGAGGACGACCGCAGCCGCAACCGCCGACGCCACCGCGACGGCCCTCGCACCCCACTGCCCGGCCAGCCAGGCCCCGAGCGGCATGCCGAGCGGCGTCAGGGCAACCCCCAGCACCAGCACCGCCAGGCCGACCACGATGCCCCCGCCCAGGTCGCCCGGACTGGCGACCCGGCTGGTGAACATGGTCATCGCGGACAGCCAACTGACGCTGACCGCCCCATGCAGGAAGAAGTACCCGCCGAGCGCGAACCGACCTCTCATGACCATTCCGTTACCTGACTTGTGGGCGGACATGAGTTCGCTGTGTTCAGGCAGCCGGCGCGTCGCCGCGTCGGCGTTGACCCGTACCTGGGTGGTGCGGGTCTTCCCGTGGCGGTACCCGTTGCCCGCGTGGTGCGGGTCTTACCCGGGTTTCCAGCGGGCTCGTTTTGTGTCGCCCCGCAACTCGGGGAGGACATCTCGCGGTGCACGAGCGCGGCGAGGTTGCGCGCGGCGTTGAGGTCTCGGTCGCAGACCAGGCCGCACGCGTCGCAGCGGAAAGTGCGTTCGGACAGGCGCAGCTTGGCTTTCACCACACCACAGCCCGAACACGTCTTGGAACTGGGATACCAGCGGTCAGCGACCAGCAGGCGCACGCCCGCCCATCCGGCTTTGTACTCGATCTGGCGGCGTAGCTCGGCCATGCCGACCCCGGCGATGTGCCGGGCCGGACAGCGGTTGCGCATCATGCCGGCCACGTTCAGGTCCTCGATCACGACCACGCCGTGGGTACGGATCAGCCGGGTGGTGAGCTTGTGCGGCCCGTCGCGACGGGCATTCGCGATCTCGGTGTGGAGCCGGGTGACGCGCGCCTGGGTCTTGCGCCACCGGACGGTGGGTTCCTGGCGGGTGCGCCGGTCCGGGCCGGTACGGCGTGCGACCTGCCGTTGCAGGCGGCGCGGCTCCCGAAGCGCGGTCTCCAGGTGCCGCGGGTTCGGGATCGTCTCGCCCGTGGACAGCACGGCCAGGGACTTCACCCCGAGATCGACACCCACCACGCTCCCCGGTCGCCCAGGTGCGGCGTCGGTGCGGGTGACGTGCCGGGCGAGTTTGCGGGTGGACTCGTGGGCACGCACCAGGCCGATCCGGGGCAGCTTCACGTGCCGACGGTCGTCGGCGAGGCCGAACACACCGGTGGTGAACCGGCACGACAACCCAGACCGGCGGCCCTTGAACCGAGGAAACCCAAGCCTGGGGCCTCGTCGCATGCCCTTCGCACAACCGGCCCAGTTCCCGAGCGCGGCCGCGAGGTTGGCCAGGCCGGACGAATAGGCCTCCTTCGAGTTCTCAGCCCACCACGGCGCGATCACGTCTTTGGCCTGGTTCCAGTCTTTGCGCTGACTGTAGGCCGACCACGACACCGACGGGGTGAGCTGATCGTCGGGGATGTCGTAGGTCTTCTCCGCGGCACGCTGGTCCAGGTTCGCCTTGATCCGCGCCAAACCCCAGTTGAACGCGAACCGCTGCCCACCACAATGCGACCGCAGAGCCGCCTGCTGCCCCACAGTCGGATCGAGCGCGAACCGAAACGCCTGGATCACCATGACCATCTCACCGACACCGTAGCGGGCGACACCGACAACCCCACCCCGCCGAACAGGCACTCACATCATTCCGCGTATGCACGTTCCACCAGCAGTTACGAACCCCAAAAGGTCGCCGGGCGTCCAAACCATGTGGTGCGTCCCGGAACGTTGGCGAGGCAATTCACGCTCAGCGAGGCGGCACCACGAGGCCCCCGTCTGACCACCGAACACGGAGCAGTGGCTGCCAGTCGCGACGCGACCCCGCCTCCCAGCGGGACGCACCGAAACTCGCTCGCACCACCACGCAGGCCCTGGTTAGCGTGCGCCCGTGACCGATCTTGTCTCCGAACGCCTCATCCTGCGCCCCTGGACCTCCACCGAGGTCCAGGCCGTGATCGACGGCGACCGCCAGACCCCGTGGGCCGCCGACTTCCCTGCCGAGGGCGACGGCGTGATCGCCAGTCTCTTCGACTCGAACCCCGATTGGCTCTCGCCGTTCGGGCACCGCCTGATCATCGAGCGGTCCAGCTCTGAGGTTGTGGGATCGCTGGGTCTCTTCTGGCCCCCTTCGGACGGACAGGTGGAGATCGGTTACGGCGTCGTGCCGTCACGCCAGGGACGCGGCTATGCCTCGGAGGCGACCGCGGCGCTGACGGCGTTCGCGCTGTCTCTCGACGGCGTCGACACCGTGCACGCCAACGTCGAGCCGTCCAACCCGGCCTCCGCACGCGTGCTGGAGAAGGCGGGCTTCAGCCGGTACGCCAGCACCGACGAGCTGATCAGCTACCGGCGCACCGCGAGCTGACCGAGCCGGGCGAACAAGGATCGGGTCAGCCGGCGGGGCCGAACTCGCGGTCGAGCACCTCTGGCCAGTCCCCGTGCCCGAGGCCACCGTTCAGCAGCACGTCGCGCCAGTCCACCCGCAGCTCACGAACCTGCTGCCGCACAACCGACACGTCACCGGCGGCAGCCAGTACCACCGCGGCCAGCACCCGTTCGACGTCCTGGTTGTCGGGCCACGCACCGGCGAGCCAGCCCAGCACCTCGTCGACCTGGTCGCCGCGGAAGTCCCGGCGCACCCGCGCGGCGACCCGGTCCGTGATGACGTTCATCGCGGCGCCACCCTCGGGCTGTCCGCGTCGGGCAGCGGGCGGGCCTGGTCCAGCACCTCGTCGGTGTACTTGTCCAGCAAGCGAGTTCCGATCTGTTGCGCGTACCCGAAAATGACCGCCCACAGCAGCAAAGCCGCCGCCGAGGGTATCCCGATCAGCCCGCTCGTGACACCGGCTCCCAGCGCGAGGATCCCGACCACCGCCAGTGCCGCACCGAGCATGATCTTGATCAGCGCCTGGTAGCCGATCATCACGTACGGCGAGAGCGATGGCCGGCGGCGTAAGAGCAGGACCACGGCCGCCAGCACCGCGCCGAACGAACCGAGCACCTGCACCAGCCACACGTCCACACCGGACGCCTTGGCCGTGCCGCCGGGACACACCGTCGGCAGCGCGTTCTCCTTCGGGTCGACGCACAGCGGGATGATGCCCGGCTTCACGATGCCGACGACGCCCAGGACCGTGTTGATCACGAACAGCACCAGCGACGCCGCGATCAGCTTGTTGCGCAACGCGCGGGAGCCGGCGTGCGCGAAGTCCGAGTTGTCGTACGCCGCCCGCAGCGCGTCCACCACGATCGCGCGCTCGACCGCCGGCGTGAACTCCCCCGGCCGCAACGCTTCCAGCGCCCGGCGGCGGGGATCGTCCTCATCGAGGTACTGCCCCACCCGCGCCTGCAGCCCCGGCAACCGCCCGAGGAACCCGCGCTCCGCCGAGATCGCCGCCACCTCGGCCTCGTGCAGGGCGCGCCAGGCCCGTTCGATGTACCAGCCCGACCACCACGACGGCAGCATCCGCCACCACGGCTCCCGGTCGCTCAGCATCGCGTCCACCACCGCCGCCTGCTCCTCGGCGGTGCGACGCCACACGTCGCCCTCGGGATCGACCGGATCCGACGGTCCGAGCGCGGCCAGATCCGCGCGGACCCGGTCCAACCGGGACTGCACGACGAGTCGCCAGTCGGTGACTCTGGGTTTGCGCTCAGCCATGTCCCGATGGTGACAGGAGGGTCTGACAATTTCCGCAGCCATCCGTGTGACGTGCACAAACATCACCAGAACGCCGTATATCCTTGCGCTTATATACGCATTAAGTTATACAACTACCCGTGGATGTCTTCGAGGCAGTGGCCGAGCCGAACCGCCGGCACCTCATCAAGCTGCTCGCCGAACGCGAACACACCGCGGGCGAACTCGTCGGCAGCCTGCCGACGCTGACCCAGCCCGCCGTGTCCCGCCACCTCCGGATCCTGCGCGAGGTCGGCCTGGTCGAGGTGCGACCCGACGGCCAGCGTCGCATCTACGCGTTGAAACCCGATGGCCTGCAACGCATCGACGACTGGATCACCCCGTACCGCCGCTTCTGGCGCGACCACCTGGCAGCCCTCGAACAGCACCTGGAGAATCGATGAACGACCTCGGCACCGTGACCCGCACCGACACCCACGCGACCCTCACGTTCGAACGCAGGCTGCCGTTCCCGATCGCCGACGTCTGGGCCGCGATCACCGACCCGGCCGAACGCAAGGCCTGGCTCGGCACCACGCACATCGAGGACGACACCATCGTCATCGAGCCGGAGGACCCGCCCGCCCCGCCGGAGGCCAAGCGCGTCACGGGCCGCGTCCTCACCTGGCAGCCACCGCAGGACGGCCGCGCGGTCTTCGAACACGAGTGGCGGCAACGAATCGTCGAGGACAGCGTGGTCCGCTACGAGCTCGAGTCCGACGGCGACGCGACCCTGCTGACCTTCACCCACACCGGGCTGTCCGAACGCAACGCACTCGGCTTCGTCCCCGGCACGCACGCGTTCCTCGACCGCCTGCAAGCGCACCTCGACGGCGAGGAACCGCCGAACTGGAGCGAGCGCTACGCCGAGGTCGCACCGGCGTACCCGGCCTGGAAGTGAAGGCTCACAGCCACTTCCGGGCGTCCGGATCCCAGACGTCCCGGGCTTCCCCACCGGCCAGCGGGTCCACGAACTCGATCACAGCGGCGACGACCTCCCCGAAGCGATCGGGCAGATGCACGCCGTCCACACCAAGCCGCCGCTTGAACGCGCGGTAGGCGTTCTCCCGCAACGACACGAACTCTCCGAGGACCACGGAAAGCGGTTGGAGTTCGACACCGCGATGGCTCGTCGTCGCGTCCAGGGCGGCACGAACCGACTCGTACGACAACGCCTGCCGCCCTGTCAGGGTGTAGAGATCCACGTAGTCGCGCACTCGGGTGCTCGTGTCACCGAGCGCGATCGCCGTGCTCGACTTCTCGGCCAGCACCGTTTCAACCGGATAGCCGAGCACTGGTACACCCGGAACCCCGGGCCGTTGCGAGGGCAGCTCGAGAACACGGGGCGCCGGCGTGATCGGATCACCGAAGTTCACGTCGAGCCACAGCTTCACCTTCGCCGTCGACAGTTCGCAGTCCATGCCGACCCTGACACCGGAGTACAGGTCGTCGTCACGAATCGTCCTCGCGACCGCGGTGCCGGTCAGGAAGCGGACGCCGTCGTCGGGATCCTGCACCCCCTCGGCGATCTCGATCACCCGCGCGACGACCGACGCCTCGTCGTTGGAGATGTTCCTGGCAAGCAGGTCGGCGTCGGTAGTAGGACGACGCGCCTCGAACACCGCGAGCAGCACACCTCCCTTGAGGACGAACTCGCTGGCGTGCCGTGACTCGGCGAGGCGAGCGAGCCAGCGCTCCAGCACGTACAACGTCAGCAGTTCCTGGGTGGACCGCTTGTCCCGGCGAGCCCTGTTCTGAAGATCCAGGTACGCACGCCCCGCCGGGGTGTCCTTCATCGGTCGGGTCACTCGGCCGTCACCGCGTCCATCGCGGCACGCACGGGGCCGAGGATGTTGAGCTCCCGAGCCACCACCAGCAGATCACGTGGTCGTGCCTCCCGGCTGCGCAGGTATCGCCGCAGAGCCGACAGCGCGAGCGGTTCCCCCAGCCTGTTCCTCAACCGCATGAGATCGGCAACTGTCCTTTCCCGGTTGTAGACACGAACCATCTCGCCTGGTGCGGCCTCCACCGAGGACAGCCCCAGCTCGAACTTCTCAGCGGTGAAGCGGAACACCTCGGTCGGCGGATAGTCGATCTGCGGCGGCCGATGCCTGCGTGGCACCGCGAACTGGACAGCGACGGGTATCTCGTCGGTCAGGTCGTACACCGCCGCCGCCGACACACAGCACACGACAGCGATCGGCACCCGCCTGGACACGGCGAGCAGGTCCGGGAACGTCGGCACCGGGGCATCCGCCCAGCGGAACACGCCGCGGGACAACTCGATCAGCGTGCCGTCGTCTCGCAGGCCGTAGAGCTCGCGGCGGTGCATGCCGCTGCCGAGCGCCTCTGCCGTGGTGAACGTGGTCGCGAGTGTGCCGGTCATGGACAAAAGTGTCGCCACCCGACGGTCGGGTGGCAACACTTTTGTCCATCGACCTAGGCGGTCTGCGAAGGCTCCACCAGCGCACGGAGCCGGGGAGGCATCCTCTTCTCCAACCCGTACGGTTCGAGGTGGGCCTGCAGCACGCCCGTGAACGCCCGCTCCACCGAAGCGGTGTCCCAGTTGTCGCTCTCCAGGATCGGTTGCTTGAAGTACGGCTGCCCCACGATGTGGAGCTGACGGCCGTTGCAGCGGATGACCTGGCCGGTGATGCCCTCGGCGCGGTCGGACAGCAGGAACAGCACCAGCGGCGCCACCTTGCCCGGCGTGCGGTCCGCCGGAATGGCGCGCAGCGAGCGTTCCGACTTCCACACCATCCGCGTGTGCGCGACCGGGCACACGGCGTTCACGCGGATGCCTTCCGACTCCAGGTCGAGAGCCCACGAGTAGCTCAGCGACGCCACCGCGCCCTTGGTCGCCGAATAGGTGGCGAGTTTGCGCTGGCCGAAGGAGGCGCCGGAGGAAATGTTGATGATCGAGCCGCCACCGGACACCCTCATCGCCCTCATCGCGGCGATTCCGACGTAGATGACGCCCAGGACGTTCACCTCGACGACGTGCTTGATCGTCTCGGGGTCGTCCTCCCACGGCGCGGTCTCGTAGTTCAGTCCGGCGTTGTTCACCAGACCGTCGACCCGGCCGAATTCGTCGACGCACAGGTCGACGATCTTGGCTGCCTCGCTCGGGTCGGCGACCGTGTGGTTCGAGGCGACGGCCCTGCCGCCGTAGCCGCGGATGTGCTCCGCGACCCGTTCTGCCAGGTCACCGTCGTTGTCGTTGACCACCACCGAGGCGCCCGCGAGGGCGGCGTGCATGGCGTAGGCCTCACCCAGCCCTCGACCTGCCCCCGTGATGACGACCGCTTTTCCGTCCAGGATCCCCATTGCACGCTCTCTTTCACTCAGCGGCGGTTCCCCGGAACCCCCCTGTTGGTCCTGTACCCGCCTTCGACAAGCGTGCTGACTAACCGAAGCGGCGTAGAACATGTTTCGATGAGATGTCGCTGCCGAGCGCCCAATGGCTCCTCGAGTTCGGTCCGGCAGTTGGCCCCGACTAATCAGCCCGTCCGGACCAAGGGCCTTGGACCTAACCCGAACGAGTGACAAAAAGAGGCCGCCTTCCCGTGCGGGGAAGGCGGCCGGAAAAACGAGAATTCACCGTTCCGTGTAGGTCAGGTTCCTGCCGTTGGACGGGTCGAAGACCTGTACCTTGTCCGCGTCGAACCAGATGTCCGCCGAGGCTCCCTCCACCGCGCCGGACGCCGACGACAGCCGCGTCACGAGCGAGATGCCGTCACCCGGCACGTCGTCCGCTCCCGCGTCCGCCGCGAGCTCCTGCAGCTCGGCCGAGGCCGCCTGCTCGCCGGTGAGGTTGAAGTAGGCGTACTTGTCCGACCCCATCGACTCCAGCACGTCCACCTGCGAGGTGAACTTGCCGCCAGACGACAGCGCCGCCGCGTCGACCAGAGCGGCGTCCTCGAAGTGCTCCGGGCGGATGCCCATGATCACCTCGCGGGGCGCGTCGGCGCTCTCCACCAGCTGCCGCACCCGGTCCGTCAGCGTCACGTCGCCGAGCACCGACCGCAGCGCGCCGTTCTCCAGCGTCGCCGGCACGAAGTTCATCGACGGCGAGCCGATGAACCCCGCGACGAACAGGTTCGCCGGCTGGTCGTAGAGGAACTGCGGTGCGCCGATCTGCTGCACGACCCCGCCGCGCATGACCACGACCCGGTCGCCGAGGGTCATCGCCTCGGTCTGGTCGTGCGTCACGTACACCGTGGTCGTGCCGAGCTGCTTCTGCAGCCGCGACACCGAGGTGCGCATCTGCACGCGCAGCTTGGCGTCCAGGTTGGACAGCGGTTCGTCCATGAGGAACGCCTTGGGGCTGCGCACGATCGCGCGGCCCATCGCCACGCGCTGCCGCTGGCCACCGGACAGGTTGGACGGCTTGCGGTCGAGATGTTGGGTGAGGTCCAAGATTTCTGCCGCCTCGGCCACCTTCCGCTCGACCGTGGCGTTGTCCACCTTGGCCAGCCGCAACGGGAAGGCCATGTTCTCCTTCACCGTCATGTGCGGGTAGAGCGCGTAGGACTGGAACACCATCGCGATGTCGCGGTCCTTCGGCGCCCGCTCGTTGACGCGCTGCCCGCCGATGCGCAGCTCGCCGTCGGTGATGTCCTCCAGGCCCGCGATCATGTTGAGGGTGGTGGACTTCCCGCAGCCGGACGGTCCGACCAGGATGATGAACTCGCCGTCGGCGATCTCCAGGTTGACCTCCTGCACGGCCAGCGCGCCGTCGGGGTACCTCTTGGTCACCTTGTCCAGAACGATCTCTGCCATTGGTCAACTCACCCCTTGACGGCGCCGGAGGTCAGGCCGGCGACGATCCGGCGCTGGAAGAACAACACGAAGAGGATGATCGGGATGGTGATCACGACGGCCGCCGCCGCGATCGACCCGGCCGGGTCCTCGAACTGCGAGCTGCCGGTGAAGAACGACAGCGCCACCGGCACGGTCCGCGACTGCTCGGTCGAGGTGAGCGAGATCGCGAACAGGAAGTCGTTCCAGCAGAAGATGAACACCAGGATCGCCGTCGTGAACACACCCGGCGCGGCCAGCGGCGCGATGACCCGCCGGAACGCCTGCCCCGGCGTCGCGCCGTCCATCTTCGCCGCCTTCTCGAGCTCCCAGGGGATCTCGCGGAAGAACGCCGACAGGGTGTAGATCGCGAGCGGCAGCGCGAACGTGATGTACGGCAGGATCAGGCCGGGCCACGTGTCGAAGAGCCCCATCGAGCGCTCGATCTCGAACAACGGGGACACCAGCGAGACCTGCGGGAACATCGCGATCAGCAGTGAGACGCCGACCAGCAGGTTCTTGCCGGGGAAGTCCAGCCTGGCGATGGCGTACGCGGCCATCGTGCCGAACACCACGGCGATCGCGGTCGCGATGATCGCGATGCCGATGGAGTTGATCAACGCCCTGGTGAACTCGGACGTCGAGAAGATGTTCTGGTAGTTCTCCAGACTCCACTCGCGTGGGATGAAGTTGCCGTCCGCCAACGTCTTGGACGACTTGAACGACAGCGACAGGATCCACAGCACCGGGAACAGCGCGTAGATCACGACCACCGCGTTGAGCACGCCCCAGCCCCACTTCTTGGCGGGGGTGTCCGCTCCTCCGATGCCGGCCATCAGCGCTTCCCCCCGTCGTCGCTGCCGGGCGCAGCGGTGCCGAAGAGCTTGATGAACACGAACGCGATGATCGCCACCATGATGAAGATCAGCACCGACATCGTCGATCCGATACCGAGGTTCAAGCCCTTGATCAGGTTGTTGTAGGTCAGCATCGACACCGACGACGTGCCCTGCGAGCCCGCGGTGAGCACGAACAGGTTGTCGAAGATGCGGAACGCGTCCAGCGTGCGGAACAGCAGTGCCACCAGGATCGCCGGCTTCATGATCGGCACGGTGATCTTGATGAACCGCTGCCACCCGCTCGCGCCGTCCATCGCGGCGGCCTTGAGCAGGTCGTCCGGCACCAGCGCCAGCCCGGCCATCAGCAGCAGGGCCATGAACGGCGTGGTCTTCCAGATCTCCGCGAGGCCCACGACCATCAGCGCCGGGATCTTCTCGGTGAGCACGGGCTCACCGCCGAGCGCCTCCGAGAGGTAGCCGGTGCCGGGTGTCCAGGCGAAGCGCCACGAGAACGCGGCCACGACCGTCACGATGCCGTACGGGATCAGCGTCGTCGTGCGCACGATGCCGCGACCGACCAGTGCCCGGTGCATGATCAGCGCGAGTGCCATGCCCAGCACCAGTTCGACGGCGACCGTGACGACGGTCAGCAGCACCGTCACCCAGACCGCGTTCCACCAGTACGGGCTGCTGAGCACCGTGACGTAGTTGTCGAACCAGATCCACTCGGTGCGGTCCGGGAACTTCAGGTCGAACCGCTGCATCGACAGCAGCAGCGAGTAGAGGATCGGCCAGCCGGTCACCGCGATCATGGTGATCGCGGCGGGCGCGCAGAGCAGCCAGCCGAGCCTGCGCTCGGCCTTCTTGCCCTCGCTCAGCGCGACTTTCTTCTTCGGGGCAACGGTTTTCGGTGACGTCTCGGTCGTCGCTGTGCCTTCTGTCGTCGTCTGGCTCACGGCAGCACCCCCTTGGAGTCGAGAGCGTCCTGCAGTTCCTTGCGCAGCCTGTCCGCCGTGGCCTGCGGGTCGATGCTCGCGGGCGGTGACAGGATCGTGGAGATGACCGTCGAGACGTTCTGGTACGCGGGCGTGCGCGGCCGCACACTCGCGTTCTTCAACGTCTCCTTGATGTCGTCGCGCATCGGGTACGCCTCGGCCATCTCGGGCTCGTCGTAGACGGCCTCGATGGTCGGCGGCACACCGTCCTTGAGCGCGGCGAGCTTCTGGCTTTCCGCGCCGCGCAAGCACAACACCGCGTCGAACGACTGGTCCGGGTGCGCGGTGTAGTTGCTGACGGCGTAGTTGATCCCGCCGACGGTGACCTTCGCGGCGTCACCGCTCACCGTGGGGTACGGCGCCCACTTGAAGTTCTTCGCGAAGTCCGGCTTCTTCTGGGCCGCCGCGTAGACGTAGGGCCAGTTGAGCTCGAACGCCGCGCTGCCACCCTCCATGGCGAGCCGCGCGTTGTCCTCGGCCGCGTTGGAGAAGGACGGGTCGATCGCCTTCGACGTGGCCAGCTTCTTCAACGCCGCCAACGCCTGCACGGCCTTGTCGTCGACGACGGCCTTGGTGCCGTTCTCGTCGAGGATGGTGCCGCCGTTGGAGTTGACCAGGGTGTTGTACAGCACGACGAGCCCCTCGTACTGCTTACCCTGCCCCACGATTCGGCCGGGCTTCCCTTCCGCCACCAGCGCCTCGGCCATGGAGATCATCTCGTCCCACGTCTTCGGCGGCGTGGGCACCAGATCCGATCGGTACCAGAGCAACTGGACGTTCGTGTTGTCCGGCGCTCCGTACAACTTGCCCTCGTAGGTCGCCGTGTCGAGCGGCGTCTTCAGCGTGCCGTTCTCCACCTGCGACTTGACCGAGCCGGTGAACTCCCTGATCCAGCCGGCCTTCGCCAGTTCCGCGGTCCACGTGACGTCGAGCCCGAGCACGTCCATGCTGTCGTCTTCTGCCGCGAGTCTGCGCACCATCTGTTCGCGCTGACCATCCGCCTCGCGCGGCAGCTTGTTGTAGACGATTTTGTAGCGCCCACCGGCCTTCGCGTTGCAGCTGTCGACGATGGCCTGGAAGTTCTCCTGGGGATACTTGTAGACGTTGACGGTGATGCCGCCGTCGCCCGACCCGCACGCCGTGAGGGTTCCTGCCGCGAGCACCGCGGCTCCCACTCCGGCGGCAAGTCGATAGCGCCGTGTCCCACCCATCGGCCCTGCCTCCTTCCCGACTACACGGAGGAGCCAGACCGTCTTCTGCCCGGCACCTCGTCGTGCCACCGGCCGCACCGGGCGAACCGGTCAACCGAACCTAGGCCCGGTGATCAGGAGCCGCAACCAAGGGAAGCAACGATTCAGAACCAATGCACTTTTCGGCGTCTCAACTGCCGGGGTTCACGGGCCGCATCGCGAGCTTCGCGAGCAGGTCACGACCCTGCTCGGCCGATTTCGGGTGGCAGAGAACGTCATACCGGCCCGCGACCAACTGACTCGCCGACTGGAAGTCCCGCTTGCCGCGCGCCGACCCGTACCCGACCGCCGCGAACACCAGGCCGAAGAACACACCGGTGATCAGACCGGTCAGCACCGGCCCGACCGTCACCCCTGGCTCCGGGCTGAAGAGCGTGAGCAGCAGGCCGACGAACAGACCGAACCAGGCACCGCTGGCCGCACCCGTCGCGAGCACGCGGCCCCAGGTGAGCTTGCCCGTGACGCGTTCGACCAGCATCAGGTCGACGCCGACCACGGTGATGTCCTGGACCGGGAAGTCCTCAACGGCCAGGAAATCGACCGCGCGCTGCGCTTCCTCGTACGTGGCGTACGAGCCGATCGGCCACCCCGTCGGCGGGGTGGGCAGGCGGGGCGGGACGCCGGGCCGGTTCGGGTTGGCGAACGGACTCGTCACAGGGACCACCTCTGTCGGACGCGCTGATCGTTCCATCCTGCCAGTGCCCGGTGCGGAGTGCTGAGACGCCTACGGGTGTTTTGCCGGGATCAGCTCTCGGGCGGCATGACCACGTGGTCCTCGTCGCGGTAGGGCCGGAAGAACCGCCAGTCCTCGCTCCCCGAATCACCGCGCGGAGCCTCGATCCGGAGACCGCCCGAGAGGTGCACGGTCAGGCTTCCCGCTGTGGTCACCTCGACCGACGTCACGAGGACCGGCTCGGCCTCCAGGCTCGTCCTCAGCTTCGCGGCCAGGACGTCGAACCTGTTGGGCCCCTGCACGTCCCAGTCGAACTCGCCCTCGCCGGTCCAGCCGGACGGCGGCAGGTAGACGTCGGACGACCCGGTGAGGCGCCTTTCCCCGAGGCACAGCCGCCACCCGCACTGCAGGTGCAGCGCGTACTCGGAGGTCTCGCGAGCACTGCCCCATTGGTCGGTGACCTCGCGAATCGGCCCGAAGCCCAACCACACGAGGTCGCAGGCGCGGCCGACACGACGCCACCGCTCACCGACCAGCTCTGCCAGGGACTGGCGTGCCGTCTCCATCACCCGGACAGTGTCGCCGTGACACGTCAGCCGGAAAACGCAATTTCGAACCGGTGCGCGAACGCCCGATACGACCTCGCGTACACGTCCACCTTGTCCGCCACCCGTTCGCGCTCCTTCTTCAGCACCTCGCCGGCCGCGCCCGCGTTCCCGTTCAGCACGTGGATGATCGCGAGCTTCCGCGCCCGGTCGAAGTCCAGCAACGTCTCCGGCGTGCCGACGAGCTCCTTCGACACCGCGTCCCACTTCGCCCGCTTGTCGATGTACGGCAATCCGTGCTTGCGAACGGCGTCCACCAGCGACGCGGCGACCGGAGCGTGGTCGCCGCCGGGTGCGAAGGCCCACCGCCACACGGGCTTCTCCCCCATCAGGTAGCCGACCGGCGTGGACACCACGGGCGTGCCGGGGATTCCGACGCCGAGCGCGCGGCAGACGTCGTCGTAGCGGCGGAAGCAGACACCGACCAGCGGGGTGAGTTCGAGCGAGCCGGCCAGGCCGAACCCGAGCCAACCGCAGACGCCGTCGCCGCGGTCCTGGAGCCAGACGTGGCCGCGGCGGACGAAGCCGATCGGGCGCAGGGCGGTGTCCACGGCTACGAGCACGTCGGTTTTGGTGGATGGCCTCACGGAGGACAGAGTCCCACCGATGATCGGTCAGTGCAGGACGGGCGCGAGGAACTTCGCCAGCGCGTCCACCGCCTCCGACGGTACGTCGTCGAGGTGCTCAGTGAGCTGCAACAAGAGCCGCCCGCCACCCAGATCGGTGACGGAAAAGCACGGCGCTTCCGAGCAAACCTGTTGCACGCCACCCAGAGCGGCGACCTGACGCGGGCCGAGCAGCGTCGCCCAGTGCGGGCCGCGCGCCAGTTCCGCTGCCGTGAAAAGAGATTCGTCGAGGCCCACCCCCGCGGCGACTTCGTGCGTGGTCCGCACCCCCACCCGGTCCAGGGTGATCCAGCCACCCGACGCGCGCACCAGCGACGCGCCCGACCGGAACACCGACAACCAATCTTGTTGCACGGCATGGGAAATCCAGCCGCCGAACAACGAGCGGGACGCGGTGACCACGATCTGATGCGGGAAGGCGGGGTCGTCCTTCAGCAGGATCTCCGCGCACCAGCCGTCGTCGACCAGGGGCAGGCCCTGGAAGTCGAGCTGGACGAGCTGCACGCGCAGGAACGACGGCAGGTCCGAAAGCGCGGCTTCCCACGACGATCGGGTGAAGTCACCCGAAGAGAGCAGCAGGCGGGCGTAACCCGGTGGGCCCCAAGGAGTTGTGTCAGTTGGCAAGTAATCGCGGGCCACCGCCACGAGTTCGTCCACCGAGGCCGGGCAGAGGGGCGCGAGCAGGCCGGTGAACAGGGCCCCGAACCAGGTGGCCAGCGCGGGACGGTCGACGACGGAGAACGTGTCCAGCTCCAGGCGGACCACGTGCGGCGGCGACACAGGTCTCGGAAGCGTCAGATCTGTGCTCAAAGTGAGCGAACCCTATGGCTCCCAGACGAAAACCGTTAGGGGCCACTCTCGTGAAAGAATGGCCCCTAACGGAGGAATCCCTAGCCGCGCGACTGGTAGTCGCGGAGCAGGCCGCGGGAGATGATCGTCTTCTGGATCTCCGAGGTGCCTTCGCCGATCAGCAGGAACGGGGCCTCGCGCATCAGGCGCTCGATCTCGTACTCCTTGGAATAGCCGTAGCCGCCGTGGATGCGGAACGACTCCTGCGTCACCTCGGCGCAGTACTCGGACGCGATGAGCTTGGCCATGCCGGCCTCGACATCGTTGCGCTGGCCCGAGTCCTTGAGGCGCGCGGCGTTGACCATCATCAGGTGCGCCGCCTCGACCTTGGTGGCCATCTCGGCGAGCTTGAAGGCGATGGCCTGGTGCTCGGCGATGGCCTTGCCGAACGTCCTGCGCTGCTGCGAGTACTCGATCGCGAGCTCGAAGGCGCGGATCGCGATGCCGCACGCGCGGGCGGCCACGTTCACGCGGCCCACCTCGACGCCGTCCATCATGTGCCGGAAGCCCTGGCCGGTGACACCGCCGAGCACCTGGTCGGCGGCGATCTCGAAGCCGTCGAACACCATCTCGGTGGTGTCGACGCCCTTGTAGCCCATCTTGTCGATCTTGCCGGGGATCGTGAGGCCCGGCAGGACCTCGCCGTAGCCCTCGGGCTTCTCGACCAGGAACGTCGTGAGGTTCTGGTGCGGCTTGTCGGCACCCTCGTCGGTCTTGACCAGCACCGCGGTCAGGTTCGACGTGCCGCCGTTGGTCAGCCACATCTTCTGGCCGTTGATCGTGTAGCCCGAATCGCCACGAACGGCACGAGTGCGGATCGCGGCCACGTCGGACCCGAGTTCCGGCTCGGACATGGAGAACGAGCCGCGCACCTCACCGGCGGCCATCCGCGGCAGGTACTTCTCCTTCTGCTCGGGCGTCCCGTGCTGCTTGAGCATGTGCGCCACGATGAAGTGCGTGTTGATGACACCGGAGACGCTCATCCAGCCGCGCGCGATCTGCTCGACGACCAGCGCGTAGGTCAGCAGGGACTCGCCGAGGCCGCCGTACTCCTCCGGGATCGTCAGGCCGAAGAGGCCCATCTCCTTCATGCCCTCGACGATGTCCGCGGGGTACGTGTCGCCGTGCTCCAGCGTCTGGGCGTGCGGAATGATTTCCTTGTCCACGAACGTGCGAACGGTCGCGAGGATTTCTTCCTGGATGTCCGTGAGACCCGCGGTCTGGGCGAGGCGCGCCATCGCACTTCCCTTCAAAGCAAGAGTTACCGGCGAGTATGGACCGGTTAACGCTCGTTTGCGACAGCGGTGTGCTCTCCGCAACACAGCTGCGTCACCTGTACCGAAACAGCATCCCTGACTGGTGGAATCGCGCACCCACACGCGACGAACTCGCTGGCCGGACCTTAAGATCCCGGCTCACCACACCTAGGGGGACCAGCGATGACCTACGACCCGTACAACCCGAAGCAGCCGGGTGATCCGTACGGCCAGCAACAGCCTTACGGCCAACAACAGCCCTACGGCCAGCCTGGCCCGTACGGCCAGCAGCCCATGTACGGCTACGGATACCCGCCACCACCGCCGAAGTCGCAGACGAACGCGATTCTGGCGCTCGTGCTGTCGATCGTGGGCTTCGCGACCTGTGGCGTGACGGCGATCGTCGGCGTCATCTTCGGCCACATCGCGATGGGACGGATCAAGCGGGGCGAGGAGGACGGCCACGGCATGGCGCTCGCGGGCATCATCATCGGCTACGTCGTCATCGCCGGCTGGCTGCTCTACCTGGCGATCATCATCATCGCGGTCATCGCGGCGGCCAACCAGGGTTCGTACTGAGCTCAGCCCGCGAGGGCGATCTCCAGGGTGCCACCGCAGTGGCGGCAGACGTCGGCGAACACGTGGACGTCGGCATCGCATCCCGGGCAGCTGCGGAAGCTGCGCTCGAGCAGGTCGTCCTCGCGGCGCTTGAAGAGCCGCAACCGTCTGCTCGCCTTGCCGTTACTCGAATGTGACATGCCAAGAGCATGCCCCCACACCGGGGCAAGATCGCAAACTTCGGTGACGGATTGTGCGCCACCTCACCCGTTTTGAATGCAACCTGTGACGGTCGAACACGTCCAGTAATATTTGGGGTGAAGTAGCGCACAATCCGTAACGGAATCAGTCCTCCGGCGGCGTCCACACGTTCGCGCGCGACATGCCCGCGGCACGGCCCTTGCCAGAGATCACCAACGCCATCTTGCGCGACGCCTCGTCGATCATCTCGTCGCCGAGCATCACCGCGCCGCGCTTACCGCCCGCCTCGGACGTGTAGAACTCGTACGCGTCGAGGATGTTCTCGGCGTGGTCGTAGTCGTCCTGCTTCGGGCTGAAGACCTCGTTGGCCGCGTCGATCTGGCCGGGGTGCAGCACCCACTTGC
Source organism: Lentzea kentuckyensis (assembly GCF_002150765.1). GTDB lineage: Bacteria > Actinomycetota > Actinomycetes > Mycobacteriales > Pseudonocardiaceae > Lentzea > Lentzea kentuckyensis. The sequence goes on along the minus strand of NZ_MUYM01000020.1, from coordinate 2,420 downwards.
CGTCGAAGCCCAGCGCCGCCGAACGACCGGCCACGCGCTTGTAGCCCTCGACGTCGCGAATCTGCAGGTAGGGGCCGTCGATGGCCTGCTTGTCGTGAGCCCGCGCGGCCATCAGGATCCGCATCAGGATGTAGTGGTAGGCGTCACCCACGTCGTAGCCGGGCGGCTGCTCGCCGACGACCAGCGACTTCATGTTGATCGACGCCATGAAGTCCGCCGGGCCGAAGATGATCGTCTCGACGCGCGGGGACGCGGTGGCGATCGCGTTGACGTTGTTCAGGCCCAGGGCGTTCTCGATCTGCGCCTCGATGCCGATCTTGCCGACCTCGTAGCCCATCGTCTTCTCGATCTGGGTGATCAGGAAGTCGAGCGCGACGACCTGCTCCGGCGTCTGGACCTTCGGCAGCATGATGCAGTCGAGGTTCGCACCGGCGCCCTCGACGACCTCGGTGACGTCGCGGTAGGTCCACTCCGTCGTCCAGTCGTTCACGCGGACGACGCGGGCCTTGTCGCCCCAGCCGCCCTCGTTCAGGGAAGCGACGATGGTCTTGCGGGCGTCCGGCTTGGCCAGCGGCGCGCAGGCGTCCTCCAGGTCCAGGAACACCTGGTCCGCCGGCAGCGTGCGCGCCTTGTCGATCATCTTCTGGCTCGAGCCGGGGACCGCCAGACACGAGCGACGGGGACGCTGCTGGTCGACCACTGGAGTACCTCCTCGTACCGGCCGGTAACTATGTGCGCCACAGTGGCACGCATCATCTCCGGGCGCATATTCGCTGAGTCCCGTTTCACAAACCCTGGCAGGCTGAACCGGTGGAGATCACTCGAATCCTCGATGCGGCGCTGCGCAAAGCGGCGGCCGTCTGGATCACCTCGCCCGGTCACGAACCCCGCCTCGTGCACGCGCACTGGCGGGACGACGCGCTGTGGGTGATCACCGGCGGCACCGAGCAGAAGGCGCCCCTGACCGACGGAGAACAGGTCACCGTCACCGTCCGCTCCCCCAGCACGCACTCGCACCTCATCGACGCCCAGGCCGTCGCGCACCTCACCGAGCCGGACGAGGAGACGACCCAGGCCCTGCGGACCGCGCGGCTCAACACCAAGCCGGAGTGGGAAGCGGTGTACCGCTTGGAGTTCAGCGCATGATCACGGTCCCCGAAGGCTTCGGAAAGGTACTCGGCGAACGGGCGGACGAGTGGGTCGCGTCACTGCCGAAGCTCGCCACCAAGGCGTGCTCGCGGTGGCGGCTGACCCCGGACGGGCCGTTGATGAACGGGATGTGCGCCGTCGTTCTCCCCGTCCGTCAGGCCGACGGGCACCCGGCGGCCCTCAAGATCACCTGGGTCGGCACCGAGACCGAGAACGAACCGCTGGCCCTGCGCCTCTACAACGGCGATGGCGCGGTGCGGTTGCTCGACCACGACGAGGAGCTCGGCGCGTTGCTGCTCGAACGCCTCGACCACACGCGCTCGCTGGACGACGAGCCGATCGACAAGGCGATCGGGGTGATCTGCGGGCTGCTGCGCCGCCACCGCGACCTGACCGCGCCCGCGGAGATCCGCCGGTTCGAGGGCGAGCTGCGCGAACACCCGGCGATCCCGCGCGAGCTGCTCGACGCCGCACGTGACGTTGCCCGCACCAGGACCATGGGCACCACGCTGGTGAACGAGGACCTGCACTTCGAGAACGTGCTGCGCGGCGACCGCGAACCGTGGTTGATGATCGACCCGAAGCCGCTGTCCGGCGACCGCGAGTACGGCGTGATCCCGTTGCTGTGGAACAGGTTCGACGAGCTCGACGGCCGCAAGGGCCTGACCGACCGCTTCCTCGCGATCTGCGACGCCGCCGAGCTCGACGTGGCGAAGGCACGGGACTGGACGCTCTACCGGGCGGTCGCGAACTGGGCCTGGTGCCTGGAAGAGGACTTGGCGGACTTTGCGGTCTTCTGCGCAGAGATCGCCCGGTGGGCGGTCAGGTCCTGATCTAGCCTGGTCATGTGGTGGCTGTGAACCGGGTCTACATCGCTCAGCTGGCCGGACTTCCCGTCTTCGGCCCCGACGGCGAACCCGTCGGCAAAGCCCGTGACGTCGTGATCAGCCTCCGAATAGACCGGCAGCCACCGCGGGTGCTCGGCATGGTCGTCGAACTGGTGACCCGCCGGCGGATCTTCGTGCCGATGCTGCGGCTCACCTCGATCGAGCCGAACGCCGTCACGCTCGCGACCGGGTCGGTGAACCTGCGGCCGTTCCACCAGCGCGTCAACGAGGTGCTGGTGATCGGCGAGCTGCTCGACGCCAGGATCCAGCTCGAGGACGGCGGCACGGCCGTGGTCGTGGACGTCGCGATGGAGCTGACCCGCACCCGCGACTGGCGGATGGTCCGCGTCGCGGGCCGGGAGCGCACCGGCCGGTTCAGCCTCA
>NZ_MUYM01000002.1:43886-231259 GCF_002150765.1 Lentzea kentuckyensis | reverse complement strand
GCGGGCGGGTGGTCACCTTGCGAGGGCGCGCCTCACCCGGCGCGGCATCGCGCCGGACGTGGCCGTCGTGGCCTTGGCTCGTCAGGTCACCTCCACGATTCGTACCGGTGGGCGTGGCCTGGCCGCTGCCGCCTGGTGCGCCTTCTTCAGCTCGCGCGCGACCTGCTCCGGTTGGTCGCGTAGCCGGGTCGGCAGGGTTTGGACGACGAGGATGCCCGCGGCCGCGTATCTGCTGTTGCGGGCGAGGGTTCGTTCGTAGTCGCGCGGGCCGTAGTGGAAGGCTTTCGAGTCGATTTCCCAGGCGAGGCCCACGTCGTCGAACCAGGCGTCCGGTCTGCCGATGATCAGGCCGGCGGCGTCCGCGAGAGTGACGTTCCAGTGTTCGGTGGTCAGCCGGATTTTGCGGGAGAGGCGTCGGGCGTCCCGTTCCGCCACGGACTCGGCGCGGCCCAGTTCTTTCAGGACGGTGCGGACCAGCTTGGTGCCGTAGCGGTTGGTGCGGGCCTCCAGGCCGAGGCTTTCGGGGGTGCAGCGGCCCTTTTGGATGGCGGCGGCGATCAGGGCCGTGGCCTCGTTGGCCGAGCGCATCTGGCGGCAGGCGTCGACCACCGCTCGGTCGGCTGACACCACCGGAAAGCCGTCCACGTTCGACGACGGTGGCATCGGGGAGGCTCGTTCGAGGATCAGGGTGCCGCTGCCTCGGACTGAACCAGGCACCAGAACGTGGAGCTCGGGGCCGCGGGCGGGTAGGCCGTGGCGGCGGCAGGCTTCGGCGCCGGTGACCACGGCGGCTGGGCCTGCTCGTAGTAGGGCGGCGGTTAGTTGTTGGTCGCGCGTGGGCGGGCCGTTGTGCAGCAGCACCACTCCTGGGTGCATGCGCTGCCACGGCCCGCCCTGGCGGCATTTCAGCCAGGGGTTCGGGACCCCCAGCGACTTCAGGGTGCGGGCACTGATGACGCCGAGATCGCTGCGTTCGCGCAGTTGTTCGATTCCCATGCCGCCAGTGTGACGAGCACCACCGACAGTTTTCGGCGGGTCAGCGCCGGAGGGTGTGCCTGGCGCGGTCGATCAGCAGCATGAGCACCCCGGCGACTGCCAGCAGGACGCCCAGTGCCACCAGCCAGCCGATGGCGGAGGCACCCGTGTTGGCCAGGCGGTTTTCCTGGTTCTGCGGGGGCTTCTTGACCGGTGGCGTCGTCGTCGGGGGTTTGGTCGTCGCCGGGGTCGTGGTCGTGGTTGTGGTCACCGGCGGCGTGGTGGTGGTTGTCATGCTGCTCGTCGACGTCGGAGGCGTCGTCGTGGTGGTGGTGCTGGATGACGTCGTGGTCGTCGTCGATGAGGGCGGCGTTGTCGTCGTTGACGTCGTCGTGGTGGTTGTGCTGGTGGTGGTGCACGGGGTCGTCGTGGTGGTGGTCGGCTTCGTCGTGGTGGTGGGCTCGCCTCGTTCTTCGGGCGAGCGCCAGCCTGGACGTTCCTTCGGGCACCACGCGGCGGCGCACACGCGGCCGTCACCTGAGGCCGCGGCCTCAGGGCCGGCACCTGACAGTCCGACGACCGTCAACACCACACCTGCGGCGAGGACACCGATGTAGGCGATACGTGACATGGACCGATGGTTGCGCCCGGATACGGCACGTCGCGCGTGCCGCGCGCACACGTCACCCACGCGTGCACGCGACATCCCCCGATCAGGTCCAGAAGACCGCGACGCCGATGTTCAGCACGACGAGCGACGCGGCGGTCGGCAGCAGCCAGGACGGCGCCTTGGGCTTGTTGACGTTGATCGCCACGACCGCGGCGATGGCCACGACGACCAGCAGCTTCACGCCGATCTTGATGTGGTCGTACTTCACCGAGTCGACCAGCGGGTCGATGCCCACCAGCGCGACGCCGGTCAGCAGCTGCAGGGCGGCACCGTGCAGCCAGCCCTTGTTGACCGGCGCGTCCTTGCCGGCCTTGGCCTGCAACATGATCATCGCGACGAGCATGCCCATGCCCAGCAGGTGCAGGAACACCAGCAGCAGGCGTACGAACTCCACAGGTTTTCCTATCGACGTCGGGTGGCCAGGAAACCTCGCACGCCCAGCACGCCGATGACGGTGCCGAACACGAGCGAGGCGATCACGAGCACCAGGTGCACGGTGAAGAACGGCGTAGGTCCGTCGCTAAACGAACGTGGGTCGTTCCAGATGTTTTTAAGGAACGTGGGCCAGATCACCCACGACCACACTCCGAAAGCCACCAGGAAGAGTGACATCGGGCGCGAGAGCTTCACGGCGACCAGTATCGGACGTGGTGCGTGCAAGCCGCTAAACGGGGGTGGATAGCCTGGAGCCGTGCCCTTCCCCAAACGGCTCATCGTCGCCCTGGTCCTAGCAACGGCCACAGCCGCGTTCGCCGCACCGACCGGCACCGCACAGCAGGCCGCCGGCGCGGCTCAATGCGCGAACCGCGAGACCCCGCCGCCGCCGGTCGACACGTCCGAGCAGCCGGCGCCGGGCCAGAAGGCCCCGACCGCGCTCGAGGTGCCGGAGAAGCCCGTCGGTGGCGACCGGCTGGGCGAGTGCGGCCTGATCCTGCCGCCGAACTCGGCGCAGCCGCCCAGCGGCATCACCGCGGCCTCGTGGTTGCTCGCGGACATGGACAGCGGCGCCGTCATCGCCGCGTACGACCCGCACGGCCGTCAGCGTCCGGCAAGTGTCATCAAGGTGCTGCTGGCCATGGTCGTCGCCAAGGAACTGCGGGGCGACCTCGTCGTCACCGCCAGCGCCGAGGACACGCAGCAGGAGTGCACCTGTGTGGGCCTCAAGGACGGTGGCCAGTACACGGTCCGTCAGCTGCTGCACGGCCTGCTGCTCACGTCGGGCAACGACGTGGCGCACACCCTGGCCCGTCAGCTCGGCGGCGTCCCGAACGCCCTGCGCAAGATGAACGCCATGGCGAAGGAGCTCGGCGCCCTCGACACCCGCGCCGTGACCCCGTCCGGCCTCGACGCCCCCGGCACCAGCACCTCGGCCTACGACGTGGGCCTGATCTTCCGCGGCGCCATGAAGTACGACGAGTTCGCGCAGGCCATCAAGCTGCAGCAGGCCCAGTTCCCCGGCCGCAACGGCGGCACGATCATGCTGAACAACGACAACCGCCTGCTCGCCAACTACGAGGGCGCGATCGGCGGCAAGACGGGCTTCACCGACGACTCCCAGCACACCTACGTGGGCGCCGCCGAACGCAACGGCCGCCGCCTCGTGGTCGTCCTGCTGCGCGGCCAGGTGCAGCCCACCCACATCACCGCCCAGGCCGCGAAGCTGCTCGACTACGGCTTCGCCATGGGCCCCGGCGGCGTGGGCAAGTTGGTGGACGGCGCCCCGCAGCCCAAGCAGAACGTCGTCCCCACCCAGAACAACAACGACACGTCCAGCGACACGGCCGCCACCGATCCCGGCAGCGGCCGCCAGACGCCGACCGCGTTCGGGACCGTCGGACTGCCGATCACGGCCGCCGCGGGCATCGGTCTGCTGGCCGCCGTGTTCCTCTACATCCGCAACAAGCGGGCCAAGGCGGCACGGGCACGCCGCCAGGCCGCGCAGGCGGCACAAGGCGTCTGAGCCGTCTCCGAGCAAGGGCTACGAGCCTCCAGCGCCCGCGCTGGAGGCTCGGTCACGTTCCGGGAGCATCGCGGCGGTCAACGCGAGCACCGCGATGATCAACGCCATCGACGTGACCACCGCGGCGGACGTGCCGAACCGGAAGAACACCGCGCCCAGCAGGGCCACGCCGACGGTCGCGCCGAGCTGTTGCACCGCGTTCAGCAGCCCGGACGCCCACCCGGTCTCGTCCGGCGCCGCCGCCGACAGCGCGTTGCCGAAGAACGGCACCGTGAACATCCCGAGCCCGGTTCCGGTCACGAGCAGCGGCACTGCCGTGAACGACACGGCGATGCCCGCCAGCCCCACCAGCACGAGCACCAGACCGGCGCGCATCACCTGAGGCCCGAACCGGGGCACGAGCACTGACCCCGTCACCCACGACCCGAGTGCGAGCCCCGCGGACCACGGCAGCAGGGTGAGCGCGGCCTCCGCCGGCGCCTTGCCCTCCCGCAACTGCAGGAAGAGCACCAGCACGAACATCAGGCCGTTCATCACCGCGAAGAACAGCATCGACCCGGCCAGCGAGGCCGGGAACACCCTGCCGCGCAGCAGTCCGCCCAGCCGAGGCCTGCCCGCGGCCCGGTCCTCGCGGATCAGCACAGCGGCGGCCAGCACCGCCAGACCGAGCGGCACGTTGACCAGGAACACCGACTGCCAGCCGAACGCCTCGGTCAGCAGCCCGCCCAGAACCGGCCCGCACAACGCGGACAGCGCCATGACCGGCCCGATCGTGCCCAAAGCTCTGGACACCTCGTCCCCGGTGAACATGGCCCGGATCAGCCCGAACGTCTGCGGGATGATCAACGCGGCACTCGCGCCCTGCACCACGCGCGCCGTCAGCAGCACCGCCACGTCCGGTGCCCACGCGCACAACACCGAGGACAGCACGAACACGAGCATGCCGATCACGAACACCCGCCTCCGTCCGGCAACGTCGCCGAGCCGGCCACCGGCGATCAGCAACAGCCCGAACGGCAGGGTGTAGCCGTTGGTGAGCCACTGCAGCGCGGTGTCGCTCATCGCGAGGTCGGCACGGACTGAGGGCGCCGCGATCGGCATCACGGTGCTGTCGAACAGGTTCATCGCCTCGGCGAGCAGCAGGGCGGACAGAGCCGGCCAACGCCAGCGATGGGGTGATGTCATGTACGCGAAGCTAGGTATTCGCGACCAGAACATCCGCAAAAATGCCGAAGACTGACGGATAATGCCACCCGTGACCCTCGACGATCTCGACCGGGCGGTGCTGCACGCGCTGCACATCGACGGCCGCGTCCAGTTCAACCACGTCGCCGCGGCGCTCGGCACGTCCCAGCAGACCGTGGCCAGGCGCTACCGGAAGCTGCGGGAGGCCGGGGCGCTGCGCGTGGTCGGCATGATCGACGCCCGCAAGGCCGGCCAGGTGGAGTGGTTCCTGCGGCTGGGGTGCACCCCGGACGCGTCGCTGAAGGTGGCGCAAGCGCTGGCGCACCGGCCGGACACGTCGTGGGTGCAGCTCACCTCGGGCGGCACCGAGATCTCCTGCGTCGTCCGGGCCGCCAACGCGCCGGAAGCCCTGCTGCTGCAACAGCTTCCGAAGACACCGAAGGTCGTGTCGGTGTCCGCGCACTGCCTGCTGCGCTCGTTCGTCGGTGGCCCGGTCGGCTGGGGCGGCCGCGCGAGCGTGCTCACCGCGGCCCAGATCGCCGAGCTCACGCCGTCCTTCGAGCACGCGGAAGCCGAAGTGGCCGAAGTGGACGAACGCCTGCTGGCCGCACTGCACAGGGACGGCCGCACGACGTTCGCCGACCTCGCCACGGCCACCGGGTGGTCCGAACCGACCGTGCGCCGCCGGGTCAACCACCTGCGTGCCGCTGGAGTCCTCTACTTCGACGTCGACGTGGACCCGGTCGCACTCGGCTTCACGGCGATGGCGGTCCTGTGGATGTCCGTGCGTCCCCAACGCCTCGTGGCGGTCGCCGAAGCCCTTGCACGACAACCGGAAGTCGCGCTGGCAGCGATCACGACCGGCCCGGCGAACGTGCTCGCGAAGGTCGTGTGCCGCGACATCGACGCGCTCTACGCGTACCTGACCGAACGGGTCGCCACGATCGAGGGCATCGAACGGATGGAGACCGCGCCGGTCATCCACACCGTGAAACGAGCCGGTTGAAACGCGAAAGCGCCGCGCTCCCAACGGGAACGCGGCGCCCTCGAAACCAGCTCAGACGCGCTTGAACAGCAGCGCGCGCTTCACTTCCTGGATCGCCTTGGTGACCTGGATGCCACGCGGGCAGGCGTCGGTGCAGTTGAACGTGGTCCGGCACCGCCACACGCCGTCGATGTCGTTGAGGATGTCGAGTCGCTCCTCAGCGCCCTCGTCGCGCGAGTCGAAGATGAACCGGTGCGCGTTCACGATCGCCGCCGGGCCGAAGTACGAGCCCTCTGCCCAGTAGACCGGGCAGGACGTGGTGCAGCAGGCGCACAGGATGCACTTCGTGGTGTCGTCGAACCGCTCGCGGTCGGCGACCGACTGGATGCGCTCGCGCGTCGGCTCGTTGCCGTACGTCACGAGGTACGGCTTGACGGCGCGGAACGCCTCGAAGAAGGGCTCCATGTCGACGAGCAGGTCCTTGTTCACCGGCAGGCCCTTGATGGGCTCGATGGTGATCGTGGTGCGCTTGTCGCCCTTTTCCAGCAGGTCCTTCAGCAGGACCTTGCACGCCAGGCGGTTCACGCCGTTGATGCGCATGGCGTCCGAACCGCAGATGCCGTGCGCGCACGAGCGGCGGAACGTCAGCGTGCCGTCCACGTACCACTTGATGTGGTGCAGCAGGTTCAGCACGCGGTCCGACGGGAGCGCCGGGATGTCGAACGAGTCCCAGCGCGGCTCGTCGTCGAACTCCGGGTTGAAGCGCCGGATCTTCACGGTGACCGTGACAGCGCCGTCCGGAACCGGCGGCTGGGAGCCGCGCGAGCCAGCAGTGGTTTCAGCGGTGGCGGTCATCAGTACTTGCGCTCCATCGGCTTGTACCGGGTAAAGGTCACGGGCTTGTAGTCGAGCCGGATGTCGGCCGAGAGACCGTCGCCCTGCTTGTAGAACATGCTGTGGCGCATGAAGTTCGTGTCGTCGCGGTTCGGGTAGTCCTCGCGGGCGTGACCGCCGCGGGACTCCTTGCGCGCGAGGGCGCCGTGCACCAGGACCTCGGCCAGCTCCAGCAGGAAGCCGAGCTCGACGGCCTCCAGCAGGTCCGTGTTGAAGCGCTTGCCCTTGTCCTGCACCTGAATGTGCGCGTAGCGCTCCTTCAGGGCCTGAACGTCGTGCAGCGCCTGCTTCAGCGTGTCCTCGGTGCGGTACACGGACGCGTTGGCGTCCATGGTGGCCTGCAGCTCGGTGCGGATGTCCGCCACGCGCTCCTGGCCGTGCTCCGACAACACCAGCGCGACCTGGGCCTCGACCTGGGCCGCCGGGTTCTCCGGCAGGTCGACGTGCGACTCACGCGACAGCGCGTACTCCGCGGCGGCGATGCCCGCGCGGCGGCCGAACACGTTGATGTCCAGCAGCGAGTTGGTGCCCAGGCGGTTCGCGCCGTGCACCGAGACGCAGGCGCACTCGCCGGCGGCGTACAGGCCAGGAACGACGTTGTCGTTGTCCCGCAGCACTTCGCCGTGGATGTTCGTCGGGATGCCGCCCATCGCGTAGTGCGCGGTCGGGTAGACCGGGACGGGCTCGACGACCGGGTCGACCGCGAGGTAGGTGCGGGCGAACTCGGTGATGTCCGGCAGCTTCGTCTCCAGCACCTCGGCACCGAGGTGCGTGCAGTCGAGCAGCACGTAGTCCTTGTTCGGGCCGGCGCCACGGCCTTCCAGCACCTCGAGGGCCATCGACCGGGCCACGATGTCGCGCGGCGCCAGGTCCTTGATGGTCGGGGCGTAGCGCTCCATGAACCGCTCACCCGAGGCGTTGCGCAGGATCGCGCCCTCACCGCGGGCACCCTCGGTCAGCAGGATGCCGAGACCGGCCAGACCGGTCGGGTGGAACTGGTAGAACTCCATGTCCTCCAGGGGCAGGCCCTTGCGGAAGACGATGCCCATGCCGTCACCGGTCAGCGTGTGGGCGTTCGACGTGGTCTTGAAGACCTTGCCGAAACCACCGGTCGCGAACACGACGGACTTGGCCTGGAAGACGTGGATCTCGCCGGTCGCCAGCTCGTACGCGACGGCGCCGGTGCAGACCGGGCCGTTCTCCGTCTCGGTCAGGCAGATGTCGAGCACGTAGAACTCGTTGAAGAACTCGATGCCGTGCTTGACGCAGTTCTGGTACAGCGTCTGCAGGATCATGTGACCGGTGCGGTCCGCGGCGTAGCAGGCGCGGCGCACGGCGGCTTCACCGTGGTTGCGCGTGTGCCCGCCGAACCGGCGCTGGTCGATCTTGCCCTCGGGCGTGCGGTTGAACGGCAGGCCCATCTTCTCGAGGTCGAGAACGGCGTCGATCGCTTCCTTCGCCATGATCTCGGCGGCGTCCTGGTCGACCAGGTAGTCGCCGCCCTTGATCGTGTCGAAGGTGTGCCACTCCCAGTTGTCCTCCTCGACGTTGGCGAGGGCGGCGCACATGCCGCCCTGGGCCGCGCCGGTGTGCGAACGCGTGGGGTAGAGCTTGGTGAGCACCGCGGTGCGGGCGCGCTGGCCGGACTCGATCGCCGCGCGCATGCCGGCACCACCAGCGCCGATGATGACTACGTCGTACTTGTGGAACTGCATTGTGGTGGGCTCCCCGCGCGGGTCAGTTCGAGATGTTCGGGTCGAAGGTGAAGATCACGAACGTGCCGAGCGAGATGATCAGCACCATCGAGACGTAGAGCAGCATCTTCAACCAGAACCGGGTGGAGTCCTTGCGGGCGTAGTCGTTGATGACAGTCCGCACGCCGTTGCCGCCGTGGATCTGCGCGAGCCAGAGCATCGCGAGGTCCCAGAACTGCCAGAACGGGGACGCCCAGCGGCCGGCCACGAAACCAAAGTTGATCTTGTGGACGCCGCCGTCGAGGATGTTCATGATGAACAGGTGGCCCAGGACCAGGACCACGAGCAGCAGGCCGGACAGGCGCATGAACAGCCAGCTGTAGAGCTCGCCGTTGCTGCGACGGGCCGCGGGGCGGCGCGGCTGACGGGGCTTGTCGAGTGCGAGGGACATGGCTCAGTGACCCCCAACCAGGTCGGAGATCGTGCGCTCCATCATGAAGTAGAAGCCGGGGATCATCACGACGACCCAGACGGCCAGCACGGTCCACAGCATGACCCGCTGGTACTTGGCGCCCTTCTCCCAGAAGTCGACCAGCATGACCCGGATGCCGTTCAGCGCGTGGTAGAGCACCGCGCCGACGAGGCCGACCTCGAAGAGGTTGACGACCGGGTTCTTGTAGGTCTCGATCACCGCGTCGTACGCGTTCGGTGACACCCGCACCAGTGCGGTGTCGAGCACGTGGGTGAAGAGGAAGAAGAACGTGAGGACACCGGTGATCCGGTGGGCGACCCAGGACCACATGCCCAGATCACCGCGGTAGAGCGTCCCACCCCCTCGGGTGGTGCCCGACCGCTCGGGTGCGCCTGCGCTGGTCATGCGCCGCGGCCTCCAACGTCAGTGGTGGTGGTCGGTGAACAGTTCCTCCCGACCATGACCGGAAAATCCTAGTCCCGCACGTCGGAGGTGACCCAGCAGGCGCACCCGCTCTGTGATCGATGAGACACGCTGTCGATCCACCAAGCGGTCTTGATCGATCCCGAAATGCGTCCCACGCCACAAAATGAGCGCACGCGGGGAGCTTTCGTACGACAGGAGCGGACGCGGGGCCCCCCGCGTGCCGAAAAGGACGGCGGCCTGGACCTCCGCCTTGGTCCGGGCCGCCGTCGTCGGCAAGGGCACTTGCCACCCTCCACACGACTGGGGGCCACGACCGGTTCAACGCGGCGCGCGGAACTGCGCCATTTGGACGATGATCAGTGTGGAAGAGCGGCAGAAGAGGACGTTTCACCACGCGGCGAACACGATTGATCACCACTCGTGCGGCCAAAGCGTCGAATGCGTAACCGATAGGGGTCTTTGTAGGTGCTGGCGGCAACGCGGTTGGTTACTAAGAGGTACGGTGCCGCGTCTAGGACCCAACAACGTCGTTGGGGAGGAACCTCAGGGAGGAGACGAGCCGTGCGTCGTCGTATGCGTGGTGTCGCGGTCGCCGCGATCGCGTTGACCAGCGTGATGACTATGGCCGCCTGCGCGAAGGACTCGGGTGGCGGATCCAGCACGAACACCGGCAGTGGTGCCGCGTGCGAGTTCGCCGAGGCTCCTGCCGCGCCCGCCACCTCGAACACGAGTGCCGCCAACGGCGCCAAGGTGGACGCGAGCGCGCTGAAGATCGGTCTGGCCTACGACATCGGTGGCCGTGGCGACGCGTCGTTCAACGACTCCGCCGCCGCCGGTCTCGACCAGGCGATCAAGGACATGGGCGTCAAGAAGGAGAACACGCGCGAGCTCTCCGCCGCCCCGAACGAGGACGAGTCGGCCAAGCAGACCCGTCTGCGCCAGCTCGCCAGCGAGGGCTTCAACCCGATCATCGGTGTCGGCTTCGCCTACGCCGAGTCGATGAAGCTCGTCGCCGCGGAGTTCCCGAACGTCAAGTTCGGCCTGGTCGACTCGGCCGTCGAGGGCGCGACCAACGTGACCCCGCTGCTGTTCGCCGAGCAGGAGGGCTCCTTCCTGGCCGGCGTCATCGCCGCGTACCAGAGCAAGAAGTGCCACGTGGGCTTCGTCGGCGGCGTCGAGATCCCGCTGATCCAGAAGTTCGAGGCCGGCTACTTCCAGGGTGCCCAGGCCGCCGCGCCGAAGATCCAGGTCGAGAAGAAGTACATCACCCCGGCTGGTGACTTCACCGGTTTCCAGGACGCCCCGAAGGGTCAGGAAGCCGCGAAGGGTCAGATCGACAAGGGTGCCGACGTGATCTACCAGGCCGCGGGTGCCTCCGGTAAGGGCATCTTCTCGGCCGCCAAGCAGGGTGGCGTGCTGGCGATCGGTGTCGACTCAGACCAGTACAACCAGGCGACCGTCGCGGACACCAAGGACGTCATCGTCTCCTCGATGCTCAAGCGCGTCGACGTCGCGGTGTTCGACTACATCCAGGCCGTCGCGAAGAACGACCTCGCGTCGCTGCCGAAGGTCTTCGACCTGAAGGTCAACGGTGTCGGTTACTCCACCTCGGGTGGCAAGATCGACGCGAAGCTGCAGGGCATCCTCGAGGGCTACAAGGCCCAGATCATCGAGGGCAAGATCAAGGTCAAGGACAAGCCGTAGTCCGAAAGCCACCACACCACCGGGCCCTGTGAGGATTCGCCCCTCACAGGGCCCGGTGCGTGGTAGGAGGAGCACTCGACGATGAGCACTTCCTCGTCCGTACGGACGGACGATCCCCCCGCGGTGGTGCTGACCGGCATCACCAAGCGATTCCCCGGTGTGATCGCCAACAGCGACGTGCACCTGACCGTCCGCCGTGGCGAGGTACATGCCCTGTGCGGTGAGAACGGCGCGGGCAAGTCGACCCTGATGAAGATCCTCTACGGCATGCAGCCGCCGGACGAGGGCACCATCGAGGTCAGCGGCGAGCAGGTGCGGTTCCGCACCCCGTCGGACGCCATCAAGGCCGGTATCGGCATGGTGCACCAGCACTTCATGCTCGCCGACAACCTCACCGTCCAGGAGAACGTGGTCCTGGGCGCCGAGGCGCTGCACGGCATCGGCCAGAAGGCGCGCAAGCGCATCATCGAGCTGTCCGGCAAGACCGGGCTCAACGTCGACCCCGGCGTGCTCGTCGAGCAGCTCGGTGTCGCCGACCGGCAACGCGTCGAGATCCTCAAGGTGCTCTACCGCGGCGCCAAGGTGATCATCCTGGACGAGCCGACCGCCGTGCTCGTGCCGCAGGAGGTCAACGAGCTCTTCGACACCGTCCGCGGCATGCAGGAGCAGGGCTACACGTTCCTGTTCATCTCGCACAAGCTCGACGAGGTGCGCGCGATCGCGGACTCGGTCACGGTGATCCGCCGCGGCACGACCGTCGGCAGCGCTGACCCGAAGACCGTGTCGTCGCGTCAGCTCGCCGAGATGATGGTCGGCAGCGAGCTGCCCAGCCCGGAGACCCGCGAGTCCACTGTGACCGACACGGTCGTGCTGGATGTCAAGAGCCTCAAGCTCATGACGCCCGACGGCTCGCGGCCGATCCTCGACGACGTCGACCTGGTGGTCCGTTCCGGCGAGGTCGTCGGCATCGCCGGTGTCGAGGGCAACGGCCAGACCGAGCTGGTCGAGACGATCATGGGCATGCGCAAGGCCGGCAGCGGCACGATCATGTTGCAGGACAAGGACCTCACCAAGCTGGGCACGCTCGCCCGGCGCGAGGCCGGCATCGGCTACATCCCGGAGGACCGCCACCGGCACGGGCTGCTGCTCACGCAACCCCTGTGGTACAACCGGATTCTCGGCTACCAGACGCGCAAGCCGACGTCCAACGGCATCTGGCTCGACACCGACGGCGCCAAGAAGGACACCGAGCGGATCGTCACCGAGTTCGACGTCCGCACGCCCGGCATCGACGTACCCGCGGCCGCGCTTTCCGGTGGTAACCAGCAGAAGCTCGTCGTCGGCCGGGAACTGTCCGGCGACCCGGTGCTGCTGATCGCCTCGCACCCGACCCGCGGTGTCGACGTCGGCGCGCAGGCGTTGATCTGGGACGAGATCAAGCGTGCTCGTGCCGCCGGTCTCGCCGTGCTGCTGATCTCCGCCGACCTGGACGAGCTGATCGGCCTGTCGGACACGATCAAGGTCATGCTGCGCGGCCGTCTGGTGGCCGACGCCGACCCGAACACCGTGACGCCCGAGGACCTCGGCAGCGCGATGACGGGTGCGGGCAGCACGAGCGCAGCGGTCCAGGAGACCGCTGTCGTTGAGGAAGGCGAGCACTGATGGGACACCTGCGCGGCAAACTCCTGCCGCCCGCGTTGGCGATCGTCTTCTCGATGCTGTTGTGCGGGGTGGCGCTGATCATCTCGGGCGCGAACCCGCTCAGCGCGTTCGGCGCGATGATCTCGCAGGTCGGCAAGGGCACGACCACCGTCGACATCATCAACTCGACGGGCATCTACTACATCGCGGCGCTCGCGGTGGCGATCGGGTTCCAGATGAACCTGTTCAACATCGGTGTCGAGGGCCAGTACCGCGTCGCGGCGGTCGTCGCCGCGGTCGTCGGTGGCTCGATCGCCCTGCCCACCGGCATCCACACGCTGGTGATCATCATCGTGGGTGCGCTCGCCGGCGCCGCCTGGGCCGCGATCCCCGCGATCCTCAAGGTGACCCGAGGCGTCAACGAGGTCATCTCGACGATCATGATGAACGGCCTGGCGATCGGCCTGTCCGCCTACCTGATCCGCCGGGACGTCTTCGGTGAGCTGCGGGGCAACAACATCCGCACCGCCGAGATCCCGCAGAGCGGCTGGATGCCCGGCATCTCGTTCGGCAGCGGCGGCACGATGTTCGGCTTCCTCTTCGTGGCCATCGCGCTGGGCGTCGGCTACTGGATCATGATGAACCGCACCAGGTTCGGCTTCGAGCTGCGCGCGTCCGGCGAGTCCGCGACGGCCGCGTCGGCCGGTGGCGTCAACGCCAAGAAGATGGTGCTGGTGTCGATGCTGCTCTCCGGCGCCATCGCGGGCCTGATCGGCCTGCCGGAGATGCTCGGCCGCGACCACACGTTCAGCCTGAACTTCACCGCGGGCATCGGGTTCTCCGGCATCGCGATCGCGCTGCTCGGCCGCAACCACCCCGGCGGCATCGCGTTCGGCGCGCTGCTCTGGGCGTTCCTCGACAAGTCGGGTCTCGCGCTCGACAACGTCGGTGTGCCAAGGGAGATCGTCACCATCATGCAGGGCTCGATCGTCCTGTCGGTCGTCGTCGCGTACGAGGTGGTGCGTCGGTTCGAGCTCGCCGCCGAACAGCGTCGCGTCGGCCGTGAGCTCGGAACTGTCGGAGGTGCCGCGTGATCACGACGATGGAGGAGAAGCCGCACATCCCGGCGGCGCCTCGCAAGCGCAAGGTGCCAGGCTGGGCCGTCGGCATGATCGGTGTCGCCGGTGCGATCGCGCTGCTGTCGATCACCTCGATGCAGACCGGTTTCCCGCAGCTCACCTCGTCCGGCACGACGCAGACCGCGGTCCGCCTGGCGCTGCCGATCCTGCTCGCCGGTCTCGGCGGTCTGTGGTCGGAACGCGCTGGTGTGGTCAACATCGGCCTCGAAGGCATGATGATCATGGGCACCTGGGGCGCGGCGTGGGCCGGGTACCAGTGGGGCCCGTGGGCCGCTTTGGTCGCCGCCGTGGTGTTCGGTTCGTTGGGCGGGCTGCTGCACGCGATCGCGACGGTGACGTTCGGCGTCAACCACATCGTCTCCGGTGTGGCGATCAACCTGCTCGGCGCCGGCCTGACGAAGTACCTGTCGACGCTGGTGTTCTTCCCGCTGTCGCACAACCCGCGTCAGTCGCCGCCGGTCCAGCCGTTCGACACGTACTCGGCGGGTGGGCTCGCGGACTGGCTCGGTGAGCTCGAAGCCGGGCAGCGCCTGTTCATCTCGGACGTCGCGGGCATCGTGCGCGGCCTCGTCACGGGCGTCTCGCCGTTGACGATGCTGACGATCCTGCTCGTGCCGCTGTCGTACTACCTGCTCTGGCGCACCCGCTTCGGCCTGCGCCTGCGCTCGGTCGGCGAGAACCCGCACGCCGCGGACTCGCTGGGCGTGAAGGTGTACTTCCACAAGTACGTCGCCGTGATCGTCTCCGGTGGTCTCGCCGGCCTGGGTGGTGCCGCGCTGGTGCTGAACCCCGGTCAGCTGTCCTATCTGGAGGGTCAGACCGGCGGCCGCGGCTTCATCGGCCTGGCCGCGATGATCTTCGGCAACTGGCGGCCGGGTGGCCTGCTCGGTGGTGCGGCGCTGTTCGGTTACGCGGACGGCCTGCAGCTGCGTTCCGGCGGCGACACGGTGCTGGCGCTGGTCTACGGCGTGGTGCTGCTGCTCGGCGTGATCGTGGTGTACCAGCTGATCAAGCAGAAGTGGTTCTCCGCGGCGGCGGCGATCGTCGTGGCCGTGCTGCTGTACCTGCTGTACATCAGCCTCGACGAGATCCCCGGCGAGTTCGTGTCGTACGCGCCGCACATGGTGACGCTGGCCGTGCTGGCCGTGGCGTCGCAGCGGTTGCGGATGCCCGCCGCCGACGGTGTGGTCTACCGCCGTGGCTGAGGTCGACTGGGACCTGCTCAGGGCACGGGCAGTGGAAGCGGCGTCGTTCGCCCACTGCCCGTACTCCGGGCTGCAGGTCGGTGCGGCGGCGTTGTGCGATGACGGCCGCATCGTGACCGGGTGCAACGTCGAGAATGCTTCTTACGGCCTCGGGTTGTGCGCTGAGTGCACCCTGGTCGGCCAGCTGCGGCTGACCGGTGGTGGCCGCCTGGTCGCGGTCGCCTGCCGCAGCGGCTCCGGTGAGTTGCTGATGCCGTGCGGGCGGTGCCGCCAGGTGATCTACGAGTTCGGCGGGCGTGAGTGCCTGGTCGACACCGCACGTGGGCCGTTGCCGATGACCGAGGTGCTGCTCGACGCGTTCGGACCGGAGGATCTGCCATGAGTTTCTCGGCTGTGGACGTCATTCGCGCCAAGCGCGACGGCGCTGTCCTGTCGGATGCGCAGATCGACTGGGTGATCGACGCCTACACGCGCGGCGCCGTCGCGGACGAGCAGATGTCCGCGCTGGCGATGGCGATCTTCTTCAACGGCATGACCGCCGCGGAGACCGCGCGCTGGACGCAGGCGATGATCTCGTCGGGTGAGCGGTTGTCGTTGCACGTTTCGCGACCGACCGTGGACAAGCACTCGACGGGTGGTGTCGGCGACAAGATCACGCTGCCGCTGGCGCCTCTGGTCGCTGCCTGCGGTGCCGCGGTTCCGCAGTTGTCGGGACGCGGACTGGGCCACACCGGCGGGACCTTGGACAAGCTGGAGTCGATTCCCGGGTGGCGGGCCGCGCTGTCCACTGCGGAGATCATGGCGCAGCTCTCCGACGTCGGCGCCGTGGTGTGTGCTGCCACCGAAGGACTTGCTCCGGCCGACCGCAAGCTCTACGCGTTGCGGGACGTCACCGGGACCGTCGAGGCGATTCCGCTGATCGCGTCCTCGATCATGTCGAAGAAGATCGCGGAAGGCGCCGAGTCGCTGGTGCTGGACGTGAAGGTCGGCTCCGGCGCGTTCATGAAGGACCTCGCCTCCGCTCGCGCGCTGGCCGAAGCGCTGGTGGCGATCGGCGTCGAGCACGGCGTCAGGATCTCGGCGCTGCTGACCGACATGTCGGTGCCGTTGGGACGCGCTGTGGGCAACGCGGTCGAGGTCGCCGAGTCCGTGGACGTGCTGCGCGGCGGCGGTCCTGCCGACGTGGTCGAGCTGACCGTGGCGCTGGCCGCGGAAATGCTGTCGCTGGCCGGGATTTCCGCCGACCCGGCGGCTGTGCTGGCGTCTGGCGAGGCGTACGAGGTGTGGGCGCGGATGATCCGGGCCCAGGGCGGCGATCCCGAGGCTCCGCTGCCGGTTGCCTCGCATCGCCACGTCGTCGAGGCGCCGGAGTCGGGCGTGCTGTCCTCTTTGGACGCTTATGCGGTCGGTGTGGCCGCGTGGCGCCTCGGTGCGGGGCGGGCGCGCAAGGAGGACCCGGTGCAGGCGGGTGCGGGCGTGCTGTGCCTCGCCAAGCCGGGCGACGAGGTCGTGGCGGGACAGCCCCTGCTGGAGCTGCACACCGACACGCCGGACGCCGTTGCCGCTGCTCTGTCCACGTTGGACGGTGCGTTCACCATCGGTGGCAAGGTTTCCACCGGACCGCTGGTGATCGACACCATTCGCGGCTAGCCGACGAGCGTTCCGGCCAGTGGCGCGCGGTCCTGCTTCCACACCACGCACAGCACTTCCTGACGGCCAGGAGTGGTGGGGTCGTTGTACGCCTTCCACTCCTGCTCCGTCGGGACGAGCCCGGTGAAGCCCAGCGCGTCCTTGGACTTCCCCGCGGTGGCCTTGAACTGCTCAGTGCAGTAGTTCTTGGTGAAGTCGGCGAGCCACTTCGTGCCGGGGTAGGCGGTGTCCTTCGGCTTGTCCCACAGCGGGGTCGCGGCCGAGAAGAGCTGGATGCCGTGCGGCTTGTCGCACGGCACGCTCCCCGGCACCGGCGAGCCCTGGGTGAGGAAGTCCTTCGCGCACTCCGTGCCGGTGAGGTTCCACTGCGGCACGTCGCCGCCGCGGCCGAACGTGGCGATCCGCCGCGAGGGCAGCGGCGCACCGACCGGCAGCGAGGCGGCGTCGGCCCACTCGGTGGAGTTCTCCGGAGTGCTGCTGCTCGTGGGGGCGGCGGTGGACGACGTGTCCTTCGGCTTGAAGGCGAGGTAGCCGGCGAACGCGGCGCCCGCGAGCACCACGGCGCCCAGCGCGACGGCGGCGACCTTGACGGCCGTGTTCTTCTTGCCCTGCACCGGAACCGGCGCGGTGCCCTGGACGATCGCGACCAGCATCCCGCGCGCCTGGGCGGCGGTCATGCGCCGGGCAGGATCGACCGTCAGCAGCCCGCGAATCACCTCGGCCAGTTGGGGCGAAGCGCGCCGCAACACCGGCGCCTCGTTCATGACCGCGTGCAACGTCGACGCGGTGGACGTGCGTTCGAACGGGCTGATCCCCTCGACCGCGTGGGCGATCGTGACGCCGAGCGCCCACAGGTCCGAGGCGGGCGAGGCCTCCCAGCCGTGGAGCCGGTCCGGTGACAGGTAGGCGGGCGAGCCGACGATGCCGCCGTTGGTGGTGAGCCGCGGGTCGTCCATCGCCTGCGCGATGCCGAAGTCGGTGAGCTTCACGGCGCCGTCCGGCCGCACCATGATGTTGCTGGGCTTGACGTCCCGGTGCACGATGCCGGCGGTGTGCGCGGCCTCCAGCGCACCCAGCACCTGCAACGCGACGCCTGCCATCCACACCGAGTCGCGCGGCCCGTGCCGTTCGACGACGGTGGCGAGGTCGGACGCGTCGACCAGCTCCATCGCGAGGTAGGTGCGCCCGTTCTCCCGGACGACGTCGTAGACCGTCACCACCGCCGGGTGGTTCAGCCGGCCGGCGGTGCGTGCCTCGCGGAGCATGCGCTCCTCCAGCACGGTGCGTTCCTCGGCGGAGATGTCCTGCGGCGGGTGCAGCTCCTTCAGCGCGACCGCGCGGCCGAGCAGCTGGTCCTGGGCGCGCCACACGACACCCATCGCACCGCGGCCGAGCTCGGCCAGCAGTGCGTAGCGGTTGGCGATGAGTCGCTGTTGCTGCACGGACTTCCCTCCTGGACGCCCCAGACTCCGGCGAGCCTATCCACAGCCGTGTGAGCGCTCTCTTCATGGTCACGTCCGCCACCGCTGCCAGGTTCAACGGGCCGCCGCCCGTATGCCCGGCCGCATGTGCCATGAACGGCGCTTTCGTGGACCTCAAGTCCACAAAAGCGCCGTTCATGGTGAGAGTCCGTGGACGACGAACGGCCCCGGAGCAGCAGCTCCGGGGCCGTTCAGGCGATCAGACCAGGGCGATCAGGCGCCCTCGGCCGCCAGATCGTCGTCGTCCATGTCCTTGCCACCGTTGACCGGCTTGGCGCCGTTCTTGCGGGTGCGGCGCTGCGGGCGCGGCAGGGCGGTGGGCGGCGGGGGAGGCGTGGGCGAGCCGCCGCCGAGGATGAGCTCGGCGAAGGTGGCCATGGCCTCGTCCAGCTGGCCGCCGATGCGCAGTTCCGACTCCTGGTTCGACTTGCGGACCAGGGACTGCAGCGCGTCGGTGTCCGGGCGGGCCGAGACGGTCTCGCTGACCTTGGACAGGCTCGCGTCGACCGCGCCACCGAGCTCGGAGATGCGGGTCGCGAAGTCGTCCTCGACCTTGTCCAGGCGGTCGGTCATCGTGTCGAGCTTCGAGGTGACCTGCTCCAGGCGGCCGGCCAGTGCCTCGAGGCGGTCGGCGGCGTCGACCTGGTCGCGGGACTGCTCGATCGCCGCGTACAGGGCGGTGCGGGCCTCGTCCAGCTTGCCGTTGACCACGTTCTGGGTGTCGGCGACGGCCGACGCCAGCTCGGTGCGGGTCTCGGCGAGCGAACCGGCCAGCGAGTCGCGGGTCTCCGCCACGACACCGGCCAGCTCGCCGCGGGTCTCCGCCACGGCGCCGGACAGTTCGGTGCGGGTCTCGGCGAGGGCGCCGGACAGCTGGTTGTGGCGCTCGGTGACGGCGGAGATCAGCTTCTCGCGGCTGTCCGCGATCGTGCCCGCCAGCTCCCCACGGCTGTCGGCGATCGCGGCGGCCAGCTCGGTGCGGGCGGCGACGAGAGCGTCGCGCTGCTCGTCGGCGCGGCCGTGCACGCCGGCGAAGGAGTCGGAGAGGATCTTCTGCAGGGCCTCGCGGGTGCCGTCGAGGTGCTCGTGCACGCCCTCGTCCACCTCGTCGAGGCGACCGCGCAGCGCGGCCTCGAGGGCCTCGATGCGCTCGCGCAGCGGGTTCGTGACGGCGCCGGGGATCGAGTCGACCTTGCCGTCCTGCTTGTCCAGGTGGCCGTCGAGGTCGTCGATGCGCTTGTGGATGCTGGCGAGCTTGTCCTCGAGGCCGTCCATGCGGCCCGCGACACCCTCGAAGCGCCCGGCGACACCGTCGAGACGGCCGTCCAGCTGGGCGAAGGGCTTGGCGAGCTTGTCCACCAGGGCGTCGACCGCGCGACCGATGTCGGCGACGGCGTTGTCCTGGGCCTCCAGCTTGGCGAGGGCTTCGTCCAGCCGCTCCGCGAGAACGCTGACCTCGGTGCGGTCCGGCAGCTCCGACAGGCGCTTGCGGACCGAACCCAGCGACTCCAGAGGTGACATCCGGGCGTGGATCTCGTCCAGCGCGTCGAAGATCTGCTGCTGCTCGCTCTCACGGATCTCCGCGGCGCGCGTGAGCATGTTGCGCATCCGATCGAAGGACATCGTGGAGTTGTTGTTCTCTGTCACGGCTGAGTGCCTTCGTCCAGGGGAGGGGGAGACCACGGGAGCCTATCCGCGTCACGGGACGTGTCTGTACCACCCCCGCCAGAAAACGGCCGGGTGCGGACGGGCGACTAACCCGGTCAGGCTACCTCGTTGCTCCGAACGCCAAGTTACCGGCCGGAAGCGGTCGGTAGCGACCGGTGATGTTCCTACCTTGGGGTGACTCAAGCCTCGTGACGGTTGCAGAAAGTTGCGGATCACGGATCGGCAACATCCGTGATGCGACAAACGATCATATCGGCGACAAGATCATTTTGGCCAGCGCTGAAGCGGCGTGTCGGCTGAAGTAACGTGTAGCAATGTCCACGCCGCTTACCTTGGAGTCCATCCGCAGCGCGCCGAAGGTGCTGCTGCACGACCACCTCGACGGTGGCCTCCGCCCGCAGACGGTGATCGAACTCGCCGATGCCTCCGGCTACCAGGGCCTGCCCACCACGGACGCGGGCGTGCTCGGCGGCTGGTTCCGCGACAACGCGAACTCCGGTTCTCTAGTGCGATACCTAGAAGGTTTTGCTCACACGTGCGGAGTCATGCAGGACGAGGCCGCTCTCGTTCGCGTCGCCGCCGAGGCCGTCGAGGACCTGGCCGCGGACGGCGTCGTCTACGCCGAGATCCGCTACGCCCCCGAGCTGAACACCGAGAAGGGCCTCTCGCTGGAGCAGGTCGTCGAGGCCGTCCAGGAGGGCTTCCGCGTCGGCTCCGCCCGCGTGGCCGAGACCGGCCGCAAGATCCGCATCGGCACGCTGCTCTGCGCCATGCGCCAGAACGAGGGCTGGCTGCGCATCGCCGAGCTCGCCGTCCGCTACCGCGACCTCGGCGTCGTCGGGTTCGACATCGCGGGCCCCGAGGCCGGCTTCCCTCCCACCAGGGGCCTCGACACCTTCGAGTACCTGCGCCAGCAGAACGCGCACTTCACCATCCACGCCGGTGAGGCGTTCGGCCTGCCGTCCATCTGGGAGGCGATCCAGCACTGCGGTGCCGAACGCCTCGGCCACGGCGTGCGGATCGTCGACGACATCAAGGTCTCCGGCGACGGCACCGTCCAGCTGGGCCGCCTGGCCGCGTACGTCCGCGACCGCCGCATCCCGCTGGAGATGTGCCCGACCTCGAACCTGCAGACCGGCGCCGCGGCCACCATCGCCGACCACCCGATCGGCCTGCTGGCCAAGCTGCGGTTCCGCGTCACGGTCAACACCGACAACCGGCTGATGAGCGACTGCACACTCTCCAGCGAGTTCGCCACGCTCGCCGAGACGTTCGGCTACGGCTGGGCCGACCTGCAGTGGTTCACGATCAACGCCATGAAGTCGTCGTTCATCGGTTTCGACGAGCGCCTGACGATCATCAACGAGCTGATCAAGCCGGGCTACGCCGCCCTCACCGCCTAACTGTTTTCCGACAACACGCGGGGCGCCTACGTGCACCAGGAGTGAACGAAAGCTCCCCGCGTGTCTTTCGGCATGCGGAAAATGGCCGAGCGGTCAGTTGGTGTTGAGCCGGTCCTCGAACTTCGCCTGCAGCTCGCGGAACGCGGCCACCTCGGCGTCGTACGGGGCGGACGGCGCGAGACGCGTCGGGTCCGGCGACACGACGAACGACACCAGCCAGCCGAGCGACTCGGAGGAGGCCAGCGCGTCCTTCACGGACTCGTCCTCTGCCCACTCGCCCGCGTCCTCGAACAGTTCGACGGCGAGGTCGAGCTGCTGCGGGTCGAGGGAGTCGGGGCCCTCCTCCATGTCCTCGGCGATGCCGGTCAGCACGTAGACGTTGTCGTCGTCCACGTCGACCTCGAGCTCACCCGCGGTGGCCTTGACCTTGACGTCGTTCCACGTCTCGACCTCGGCGAGGTCGTGGTCGTCGTTCTCGGCCACGAACCGGCTCAGGCCGCGGCCGGAGGTGAAGACCTCGATCTTGCCGCGGCGGCCCAGGAACACCGGGTCGTCGCCGAGGTAGCAGCGCAGCGTGTAGAACTCACCCGCGGACGTGATGATCTTGATGGGGTCGATGCCCGCGTCGGCCCAGAAGCCGGTGGGAGCTTCCTTCTCCTCGTCCGAGGAGTCGTCGTCCGCGTCGGCGGCGGCGGAGGCCGCGGTGGCCTCCTCCAGGGCGGCGAGCTCCTCCTGGGCGACCGAGAGCTCCTTCTCGGGGACCTCCGGCGTGTTCACCACGCTGTCGATCGCGTCGAGGACCTCGTCCCACTTCTCGGAGACGACCTCGGACAGCTCACCCCACAGCTTCGCGCCGTCGCGGCCGCTGAACGGCAGCGTGCCCTGCGGCAGCAACGAGAAGCCCTCGGCCGAGTCGAGCACCTCGTGGACCTTCTCCAGGTCGCAGACGTCCGCGAGCGCGCGCACGATCGCGATCACGTCGGCGAGCTCGCCGATGGTCCAGGTGTCCGGGTCCTCCGCGACGAGCTCGGGCACGCCGACGAGGTCGAACTGGTGGTTGTCGTCCGGCGAGAGGTCCGCGACACCCAGCGACGGCACGACCGGCCACGCGGGGTGATCGGTGAGGTCGTGCTCTTCCGCGGTGCGCACGAAGGCGGCGAGATGCGCGGCGTCGGGGAAGACGAACAGGTCCTCCTCGTCGCCGAGGAACGCCTCCCACTCCTCGCCCTTCTCGCGCCAGCGGGGTGCCCACAGCGTGACGACGTCACCCTGCGTCAGCCCCAGCTCGATGGGGACGATGTCCTGCGCCATCCTGACCTCCCGGTCACGCCTGCCTGATGCCGTGGGCGAGCCTAACGGTGCTGATCACCGGCGCCCAAAGGGGTTCTCGAAGAAAGCGTCCTCGTCGGGATCCTCCACCACGGGCGTGCGGGGCCGCCGCTCGGGTGGTGCCTCCGGAGCTGCGGATTTGGGCGGCACGACGGG
Organism: Lentzea kentuckyensis; assembly: GCF_002150765.1. GTDB lineage: Bacteria > Actinomycetota > Actinomycetes > Mycobacteriales > Pseudonocardiaceae > Lentzea > Lentzea kentuckyensis. The sequence continues at coordinate 208,622 of NZ_MUYM01000002.1, read as the reverse complement.
GTTCCACGTCGACCGGAAGGGTGAGTCTCCCGCGACGGACTCGACGTCGATCGCCATGCCGTCACCGAGTGCCAGCGCCATCCTGTTGAAGCTCGTCTGCACAGCCGCGTTGGTCGCGAGCCGCACGGTCTCGGTGACGACGTCGCCGACCGCCCGCGGACCCTGGCCGAGCAGCGCGGGGTGCAGGTGCAGGGTCTTGATCTCGCCGCGCGGGGACGCCGTGACGGTGCACAGCCCGTTCGGGTGCTCGACCGTGGCGGTGAGGGACTTCAGTTCGCGCTGCAGCTGCTCGGTGGCCTGCATCCGCTCCTCGTTCACCGCCGCCACCCGAACTCGTCCTCGTCGTGCTCGCGTTCGATCCCGAGCTCCGTCAGCTCCCGCGGGTCGACGACCCGTTCCAGGGTCTGGTGCAGCCGGCTGTTCGCGTTGCGCTGGGCCTTCTCGGCGATGCGCATGATCTCGGCGGCCAGTCCGTGCGGGCCCATCCGGAGCGCCGCGGCGCTCACCGCGATCTGCTGCGGCGGACCACCTGGCGTGCCGATCACCGTCACCGCACCGTCCGGTGAGGACGCTCGTCCCGTGATGGGACCACTGCGCGTGACGTGCTCGGACACCGCCTGCTCGACATCGCGCACCTTCCGCGCGGCGCGCTCGACGTCGTCGTCCACCTGATCACCCCCTACTGCGACAGTGTGCCGCATGATCCTGCGTTCGGTCCTGCTGTTCGCCCTCGCCGCCCTCATGGAGATCGGCGGCGCCTGGCTCGTGTGGCAGGGCGTGCGGGAACATCGCGGCTGGCTGTGGATCGGCGCCGGCGTGATCGCGCTGGGCGTCTACGGCTTCGTCGCGACCCTGCAGCCGGACGCGAACTTCGGCCGGATCCTCGCGGCCTACGGCGGTGTGTTCGTCGCGGGTTCGCTCGCCTGGGGAATGGTCGTCGACGGCTTCCGCCCGGATCGCTACGACGTGATCGGCGCGCTCCTGTGCCTCGCGGGCGTGGCCGTGATCATGTATGCGCCGCGATGAGCGCGGTCAGTTCCTCGGCGACGTTGTCGAGCGGTTCGACGCTGCGCTGAGCCCGGCACATCGCGACGGCGCCTTCCGCGGCGGCGACGACGAGCTGGGCGAGGCTCATGGCGCGGTCCTTTGCGACGCCGTGCTCCTCGAGCGAGTTCGCCAGCTGCCCTGACCACGTCCGGAACGCCCCGGCGGCCGCGGCGAGAGCTTCGGGGCCCGCCGTCTCCTCGATGGAGACGGCGAGCACGGGACAACCGGCTTGGAAGTCGGAATCGGTGACGATCTGCCGCCACAGCGCGAAGAACGCCTGCAGTCCTTCGGCCGGTCCTTGGCGGAGCTTCGCGGCGAGCACCTTCCGCACGGTGTCCGCCGCCCACTGCACGGCCTCGGTGGCCAGCTGGTTCTTGCCGCCGGGGAAGTAGTGGTAGGTCGAGCCGAGCGGCGTCCCCGCGTGCTTGGCCACCTCGCGGATGCTCGTCGCGTTGAGCCCGCGCCGCCGGATCATGTCGGCCGCTCCGGTGACGATCTGCTCGCGGGACATCGCTCACCTCTCTCTGGCCATAACCCTTGTCAGGGGATAACGTCCGCCAGAGAGTATGACAGTCGTTATAGACAGGAGATCGCCATGCCGATGATCGAGCTGACCGCACCGGCCGGAGCGCTGACCGACGCCGGCCGCAAGAGCGTGCAGCGCGACCTGGCCGCCCTGCTGCTGAAGTGGGAGGGCGCCCCGGACAACGAGTTCTTCCGCTCGGTGGCATGGACCTACCTGCACGAACTCCCCGCCGGCGCGCAGACGACCGGTGAGGACGACGCGCCGCGGTTCCGCGTGGACGTCCGGGTGCCGACGGGCGTGCTGTCCGACCGGCGCAAGGCCGGTCTGGTGCAGGAGGCGACCGCGCTGGTGCTGGAGGCCGCCGGGCTCGCGGAATCCGACGCGATGCGGGTGTGGGTGCTCATCCACGAGCAGCCGGACGGGACCTGGGGTGCGGGCGGACAGATCGTGAACTTCGACGAGCTGAGGGCCGCCGCGCAGGCCGCCAAGTCCACCGACGCGTGAGCTGAGGTACGTGGTGGCCGGGGACCCCGATCAGCCCGTCGGCCGGTAGAAGCCGTAGAACGACATCCCGCTGTTCGTCGTGCGGATCTTGCCGACCTGCACCGGGTCGCCGGCCTCGACCATCTGGCCGTTGCCGATCACCATCGCCACGTGCCCGTCCCACACCACGAGGTCGCCGGGCAGCAGCTGGTCCGCCGGCACCGACGCGCCCATCGCCTGCGACGAGGCCGGGCGCGGGAGGTCGAAGCCCGCGTTCTTGTAGGCCCACTGCGTCAGCCCCGAGCAGTCCGTGCCGGTGGGCGGGTTCGCGCCGCCCCACACGTACGGCGTGCCCAGCGCGGACAGCGCGTTGCGCACGGCCTTGGCCGCGGTCTCGTTCGGAGCCTCGGCGCTGCTGCCGTCTGGAAGGTTCACGCCGACGCCGGTGCCGGGCTGCGGCGGGATCGCGACCGGCAGCCGCGGGCCCGATCCTCCTCCTCCGCCGCCACCACCTGAGCCCGAGCCACCACCGGAACCGGATCCGGAGCCGGAATCGGAGTTCTTCGGGGCCGGGTCGGAAGCGCCGGCGGTCGACGTGGTGCCCTGGTCGACGCCGAACGGCTCGCCGAGCTTCGACAGCGTGCCGACGTCCGGCTTCTGCAACCCGTTCAACTGACCGACGAGCTGCGTCAGCTGGTCCCGGACCTTCTGCAGCTCGGCGGTGGTCTTGCTCTGGTAACCGGACGCCATCCCGGCGAGGTCGGCGACCGCGGCCAGCACCACGGCGGGGCCGGCCACCAGCGACGCGGCCAGCGCGGCGGCGAGCTTCGGCGTCGCCTTCGAGGTGAACTCGTCGATCAACCCCTGGATCGCGGTGCGCCCGCCGGTCACCGCGGAGACACCGGTCGATGCCGCGGTCTTCACCGCGGAAGCGTTGCCGGCCAACAGGTTCGCGGCCGACGTGAAGGCCGCGACGCGTCCGGAGAAGGCGTTGGCGCTCTCGCCGGACCACGTGTTCAGCACGGCCGTCGAGGCCGAGGTGTGCCGGGAACCCAGGTCGGCCAGCGCGGTCTGGGCGCGGCCGAAGGCGTCACCGGCCCGCGTGGCGCCGCCGGTGTCGCCGTCCAGCTTGGCCAGGTTCTCCTTCATGGGCGCGAGGAACTGGCTCAGCAGACCTTCGACGCTCATGCGCGCGCGGCCTTGTTCAGCGATGCCTCGTGCGCCTCTTCCTGGGCGATGTAGGCGTCCCGCGCCTTCGCCACCGCCGTGCCGAGGCCGGCCAGCCCGGTGGACGCGGCCTTCAGCGCGTCGAGCTGCACCTGAGCGGCGGCAACGAAAGCGGCGTTCAGGCCGACCTCGTTGCCGATCTTGCCGAAGCAGTCGCCCGGCAGTGCGGTGGTGCCGTTCAACGTGCCCGTGCCGACCGCGCCGACCTCGCTCGCCAGACCGCTCACCGCGGACGCGTATCCGGTCAAGGCGTCGAGGTCGACCTTGAGACCCTGTTCCGCCATCTGAAAGCTCTTCCCCCAGTAGTGACCTGTTCGGCTTGATCCTGCCCCGATGAGCGGTACCTCGCCCGTCGTTCCGCCAAGATCATGGGACCGTGGGTGTGATCGAGCACTGGAACCGGGTCCTGGCATGGCTGGCGGAGCACGCGCCCGCCACCCGCGCCGTGCTGCGTCCGAGGTACGACGCACTGCCGGAGCTCCGGGTTCCGCTCGACCTCCAGCTGTGGTGGAGCGTCTACGGCGGCACCGAGGACGGCCTCTACGCCGAGATCCTGCCGCCCTTCTACACGCCGCTGGGCGCCGATCGCGCGTTCGTGCTCAGGGACACCCACACGAGCAAGCCCGCGGACGCCTCCGAGGCGGGTTCGCCCACGAGCGGATTCCACCCCGAGTGGCTGCCGATCGCGTTCGACGGCACGGGCGACGTGCTCGCGGTCGATCTGCGGCCCGGTGTGCTGCGCGGTTGCGTGGTCGAGTGGGACCAGGAACGCAACGAGATGATCAAGCCGGAGTACACGTCGGTCCTGGAGATGTTCGACCAGGTCGCGACGGCGCTGGAGAACCGCAGCGCGGTCGGGCACTGCTTCCCCGAGGTCAACACCGCCGGCGAGCTGGGCTGGCGGACTAGCTGACCTTGCCGATGATGTGCAGCTCCTCGAGGCCCGTGATGATCAGGTCGACGCCCAGGGCCGCCAGCAGCACGCCGAGCACTCGCACCAGCACCCACGCGTAGGTCATCTTCAGGTAGCGCATCAGGATGCCGAGCACCGCGATCGCGGCGAGGTCCAACGCGATCACCGCGACGAACGCGGCGGCCAGCACCACGGTGGACATCGCCGTGCTGGTGTCCGACATCAGGAACAGGTAGGCGATCGCCACCGGGTTCGCGTAGTACGAGGTCGCGAGCTCGTGCGTGCCGCCGGTGGGGTCGTGCTGCGGCTCCTGCTTGCGTCCGAGCACGAGGTCGAGCGCGTGCACGAACAGGATCACGCCGCTCGCGAGCATCAGCGCCCCGCCGCTGATGTGGAACAACTGGATCAGCAGCCGTCCGGCCCCGACCACGAACAGGCCGGTGGCGAGAGCGATGCCGGTGGTCGTGAGCGCCACCCGCCAGCGCTGCCGGGCGTCCGCGCCCTCGGTGTCCAGCATGAAGGCCAGCAGGATCTTCGGCGGACCCACGACGGCGACGAGGATGCTGAACGCCTCGACGAAACTCATGCGCACCATGATCGAGCCGCGGTGGTGGCACCGCGACTCGACAGGTGAACGATCAGACGTTGCCCGAGATGCCCAGGGCCACGCCCTTGGCCCAGCCGGCCGAGTTCACCGTGTGACTCCAGGCGAGGGTCTTCCCGAAGCACACCGACCACGAGTTCGCGGCGACCCCCGACGACGCGCAGGCCCACTGGCCCAGTTCGCTGCCGGAGTCGACGTCCTGCAGGTCCATCTCCCCAGAACCCTGTTGGATTCCCGCTACCTCGCCGAGGCGAGCGAACGCCGCGGCAGGGCGGCGGTCCGCACGCGGGCGTAGACCTTCACGACGGTGAGCGCGCCGAGCCAGCCGAGCGCGGTGCCGGTGGTGTTGGAGATCAGGTCGTCGACGTCGAAGATCCGGTTCGCCCACAACAGCTGCGAGCCCTCGATCAGCAGCGAGACGCCGTACCCGATCAACGCGGCCTGGCCGATCGAGCGACGACCCCAGAACATCAGCATCGCGCCCAGCGGCACGAACAGCAGCACGTTCAACGTCATCTGGTCGAACGCGATCTGCCCGTCGCGGAAGGTGTCGGCGATCCACTGGAACGGCACCAGTTGCACGGCCTGACGCGGCGGGACGGTCTGCATCGGCAGGAACGTCGCGGCGAACAGCATGCTCGCGTAGGTGGTGATGGTCGCGCCGCGGAAGGTCAGCTGACGGAAGAACAGCTGCGGGAGCAGGAAGACGACCGACAGGAAAAGGCCCCACTGGATGCTCGCGAGCTGTGCATTCGTCATGAATCAAAGTTATGAAAAAGGCCCTCGGCGCACATCGCGCTGAGGGCCAGTTCCGTCCTCGTACTTCCGGCCGAGTGTTATTCCGCCGCGTAATCCCGTGGGCTGATCCCCCGTAGTACTGGACCGCATGCCAGTGCTGCTACCAGCGCGACCAGCATGCCGACGGCCACCGGAGCGAGCACCCACGGCGTCAGCGGCATTTCACCGTGGCCTACCAGTCCGCGGGCCAAAGTCAGCAGGCCGAGGCCCACGCCAATTCCCGCGCCGCACGCCGCGATGGTGACGGCGAACACCGGCAGCATTACTTCGCGGCGCAATGCGTGACCCAGCACACGAATTGGTGTGCCGGCCGCGATCAACGCACCGAATGTGCGCCGCCGGTCGATCACCGATCCGGCCGCGGCCACCGCGGCACCGATTCCGCCGAGCACCGCCGCGATCGAGAGCCCGATGATCGTGGCTCGCTGCAGGTCGTCCAGCAGGGTGTCGCCCCACAGGTCCCGCTGCTCCCCGTCGATCAGCCGCACGCCCGGCAGCGTGCCGATCAACGCGGTGTGCACGGCGTCGCGGTTGTCCGGTGTCGTCGGCACGCCGACCATCGACACCCTGCCCTCGATGCCGGGCAACAGCTCCGGATCGATCACCCCGCTGATCCGGCCGTTGCCCTGGAACGGCCGTGTCTCGTACTGCGCGGGCAGCTTGGACGTCGCGACGTTGTGTGGACCGGTCGACTTGAACACGTCGCCGTTCAGCTTCGAGTGCGAGTACACGGCAGGTCCGGGCTTGCACGTCAGTGCGTTCAACACCTGCGCGACGTCAGCGCACTTGCCGACGATGACGTACGAGCCGTAGTCGCTCTCCTTGCCGCTGCTCACCGTGCCGTTCAGCATCGTGACGATCGGCGCCGAAGTCTGCAGCCGCAACGGCGTCACGTCGTGCGCCACGTCCTCGGCGACGATCGCGTCCGTCTTCCACGTGTCGTCGCGGTACGGCACCTGACTTTCCAGTCCGGGCAACATGGTCAGCGCCATCGAGCCGGTGAAGACGGCGATCACCACACCGGCCGAGCCGCGGAACGCCGCCACCGGATCACCGGCCAGCCGCCGTCCGGCCAGCATCGTCGACGGCCTGCGCCACCGCCCGACGAAGAACCGGCCGACCCACGCCGTGACCACGGGCCCCGCCAGCACCAGCGCGAACGCCACCGCGCCGAGGCCGAGGAGCACCACGGTGAACTGACTGTCGCCACTGGTCGCCTGCGCGTACATGATCCCCAGGAAGAACACGCCCAGCGCTCCGGCGATCATCAGCAACCGCCACGACCGCACCCTGCGCTTCTCCTCGGCGGCGAGCGGCCGGTTCACCACGCGCCGCAGCCCCAGGATCGCCGCCGCGATGACCAGTACCGGCGCCAGCACGGCCACCGCCACCACGACCGCGGGCGAGGCCACGAAGTCGCCCGGATACCAGGTGCCGCCCTCCCACGGGATCATCGCGGTGATGTGGCTGAACGGCTGTGCCAGCACCACGCCCAGCACGCTACCGACGACCGCGCCAACCGCCGTCTCCACCGCCGTCATGACCACGACCTGGCGCGGGCTCGCACCGGCGAGCCTCAGCGCGGCGAGCCGTCGTTCCCGCTTCGCCGCCGTCAGCCGGGCGGCCGAGGCGACCAGCACGAGACACGGCACGACGAGCACCACGAGACCGACACGGGTGAGCAGGTAGAGCATGCCGTGGTAGTCGTCGCGGTACGAACCGGCGCCGCCCCGCAGACCGGGCGCCGGGTAGCCGTTCGCGACCTTGTCCTGACCGACGATCGCGACGAGCTCACCGGGGAACTTCAGCGCTTCCGGCCCCAGCACGCCGATCTGCCTGCCGGGGAAGCGGTTGCCGAGCTTCTCCGCGGGCGTGCCGCGGACGAGGTCGGCGAGGGCGGGGGACAGCAGCACCTCGCCCGCTTCCGGGTACTTCGCGATCCCTTGCGCCAACGGCACGTTGTCCGGCTTCAACCGCGCGACGTCGAACCGCTCGATGAGCTTGCCGTCGAACGAATCCCGGTTCGCCGCAACGGAGATCGTGCCGTCCTTGGCTCCGCCGAACACCTCGCGCCACGCCGTGCGGTCCGCCCGCGCCTGCAGTCCGTTCGGTGCGGCGATGAGCCACAGCACCAGCGACACCGCGATCATCACGCCGAGCGCGACCAGCACGGTGGCGACCTGGCTGCGGCGGTCCCGGCGCAGCACGGCGAGAGCGATCCTCACGCGGACACCGCCTTGTCGATCATGTTGGCGGTGATGCGACCGTCCTGGATCTCCACGACCCGGAGCGCCCGGTCCGCGATCGCCTTGTCGTGCGTGACGATCACGACGGCCGCGTTGGTCTCCTCGGCGGCCTGCAGGAGGGCGGTCATCATCTCCTGGCCGGTGCGCGTGTCCAGGGCGCCGGTCGGCTCGTCCGCGAAGATCACCCGCGGCCGGTGCGCCAGGGCCCGCGCGATCGCCACCCGTTGCGCCTGCCCACCGGACAGCTCTCCCGGCCGCCGCTGCTCCAGGCCCGCCAGCCCGAGCCGGCCGAGCCACAGCCTGGCCGCGCCGAGCGACTCCTCGCGGGACCGGCCGGCCAGCAGCATCGGCAGGGCCGCGTTCTCCTCGGCGGTCAGCTCGGCGACGAGCATGCCCGACTGGAACACGAACCCGAACGCCGTGCGCCGCAGCTCGCTGCGTCCTGTCTCGTTCAGTTCGCCGATCGCGTGCCCGTCGAGGAACACCTCGCCGCCGTCGGCCCGCAGGATGCCGGACAGCACGTGCAGCAGCGTCGTCTTGCCGGAGCCGGACGGACCGACGACGGCCAGCACGTCCCCGGCGGCGATGTCGATGTCCACCCCGGCGAGGGCGTGCACGTCGCCGTAGGTCTTGACCAGGCCACGAGCGGCCAGAACCGAATTCATGTTCCTCACGGTGCCGGGTGCGCGCGGCGAAAACCTCAGCCTTGACGACACACCGGATCAGCCGGATGACCGAGGCCGGAGAGGTGTGGTGGTCCTACCGTTGACTGCCGTGGACAGTCATCGGGGCCAATGGCCGATCGCCGCCGCTCTCGCGCTGCTGATGCTGGGCGAGCTGGTGCTCATGAACGGGCCGGGCAGCGCAGAGGCGCTGGTCTGGCTGCTCAGCGTGCCGCCGTGCATAGCGGCGGTCACGTCGTTCAAGTCACGTGCCTTCGCGATCCCGGTGACGGTGTCGTCGATCTTCGTGTCGTCGTTCATCTTCCGGCTGTTCAACGTGAACCTGCCGACGTTGCTGAGCCCGCTGACCGTCGCCGAGACCGCCGCGTGCCTGGTCCTCACCGCCGTCATCGTGCGCGAGGAACCGCGCCGCGCCGCCACCTGGTCGGTCGGCTCGCTGATGGCCGTCAGCTTCTTCGCCGCCATCGTCCGCAACAACTGGATCTCGTCCGGCAACTACAACGAGATGCTGGGTTCGCTGGTCCTGGGCTTCGGCGCCGTAGGGGTCGGTCTGTACTTCCGCGCGCGGGACACCGAGAGCGGCCGGCTGATCGCGGCCGCCGTCACCGACGCGCAGAAGGAGGAGCGGATCGCGCTGGCCCGCGAGCTGCACGACGTCGTCGCGCACCACGTGACCGGCATGCTCGTGCAGGCCCAGGCCGCGTTGGAGGTCTCCGACGACGACCCGAAGGCCGCCCATCGGCTGCTGCCGGGCATCGTCCGATCGGGCACCGAGGCGCTGGGCGCGATGCGGCGGATGGTCGGCACCCTGCGGCAGGGCGAGAACGAGGTCGCCACGACCGACCTGGCCGCCGACGTGATCTCGGCCGTCGAACGCACCCGCGAGCTCGGCTTCGAGACGAGGCTGCGCATCGACCTGCCCGACGAGGTGCCGCCGGAGCTCGGCCGCTCCGTGTTGCGCCTGGTCCAGGAGTCGCTGACCAACGTGCACAAACACGCGCAGTCCCCGACCATGATCGACGTGGAGATCTCCCGGACGCACGGCGGCGCGCTGCGCGTGGTCGTGGCCGACGACGGCCGGCCCGGCGAGCTGAACCAGGGCGGATACGGTCTCGTAGGCATGCGTGAGCGGGTCGACCTGCTCGGCGGCCTGTTCTCGGCGGGCCCGCGTGAGAACGGCTGGCAGGTGCTCGCCGAGCTACCCCTGGAAGGGAACAAGTGATCTCGGTCCTCATCGCCGACGACCAGGAGATGGTCCGCGTCGGTTTCCGGATGATCCTGGAGAAGCAGCCGGACATCACGGTGGTCGCGGACGTGCCAGACGGCATCTCGGCCGTCACCGCCGCACGTGAGCACAAGCCGGACGTGGCGTTGCTCGACATCCGCATGCCCGGCATGGACGGCCTCGAGGTCACCAAGAAGCTCTCGCCCACGACCAAGGTCGTCGTGGTGACCACCTTCGACCTGGACGAGTACGTGCACACCGCGCTGGAGAACGGCGCGTCCGGCTTCCTGACCAAGGACGCGGGACCGGCGTTGCTGGTCGAGGCGGTGCGGGCGGCGGCGCAGGGCAACGCGCTGATCTCGCCTCAGGTCACCGTGCGGATGCTGGAGCACTTCGCCCGCCCGGCCGTGCGCCCCGACCTCGGGCTGCTGACGGCGCGCGAGCAGGACGTCGTGCGGGAGGTGGCGCGCGGGCTCAGCAACCAGGAGATCGCCTCGGAGCTCTACCTGTCGCTGTCGACGGTGAAGACGCACCTCGCGTCCGTGCAGACGAAGCTCAACGTGCGCAACCGCGTCGGCATCGCCTCCTGGGCGTGGCGCGCAGGCCTGGTGAACTCCTGATCTTGGTATGAAGGGCTCCTTCATCCACGTCAGGTGGATGAAGGAGCCCTTCATCGTTCAACTCAGACACCCATGGGGTGCCAGACGGTCTTGGTTTCGAGGTACGCGCGCAGGCGTGACATGTCCGGCGTGACCGCGAAGTCCTCGCCGGCCTTGGTACGCAGCACGCGCTTCACCGTGCCGGCCGCGGACCGTTCCAGGTCGGCGCGCAACGACTCGGGCGCGCCGGTGAGGTCGAGCGCGTTCACGTCGGCGTGCGACGCGAGCCACGGCGCGATCTCGGCGGTGCGGCCGGTGATGATGTTGACGACACCACCCGGCACGTCCGACGTCGCAAGCACCTCGGACAGCGTGATCGCGGGCAGCGGCCGGTCCTGCGAGGTGATGACCACCGCGGTGTTGCCGGAAGCGATCACCGGGGCGATCACCGACACCAGGCCCAGCAACGACGACTGCTGCGGTGCCAGCACGGCCACCACGCCCGTCGGTTCCGGCGTGGAGAACGAGAAGTACGGCCCGGCGACGGGGTTCGCGGAACCCAGCACGGCCGCGATCTTGTCCGTCCAGCCCGCGTACCAGACCCAGCGGTCGATCGCCGTGTCCACGATGGACTGCGCCTTCTTCAGCTGCACGCCCTCGGAGGCCGCGACCTCGCTGACGAACTGCTCGCGGCGGCCCTCCAGCACCTCGGCGACCCGGTACAGGACCTGGCCGCGGTTGTACGCGGTGGCGCCGGACCAGCTGCCGAAAGCCTTGCGGGCGGCGGTGACCGCGTCCCTGGCGTCCTTGCGGGAGCCCTGTGCGGCGTTGGCGAGGAAGGTGCCCTTCGAGTCGGTCACCGGGTAGCTGCGGCCGGACTCGGAGCGCGGGAAGGCGCCGCCGATGTAGAGCTTGTAGGTCTTCGCGACCGTGACGCGATCAGACATCGAGGTAGGCCTCCAGACCGGTGCGGCCGCCCTCACGGCCGAAGCCCGACTCCTGGTACCCGCCGAACGGGGCGGTCGGGTCGAAGCGGTTGAACGTGTTGGACCACACCACACCGGCGCGCATCCGTTGCGCCATCCAGAGAATGCGCGAGCCCTTCTCCGTCCAGACACCGGCGGACAGGCCGTACGGCGTGTTGTTCGCCTTGGCCACGGCCTCCTCCGGCGTGCGGAACGTCAGCACCGACAGCACCGGGCCGAAGATCTCCTCACGGGCGATCCGCATCGCCTGCGACACGTTCGAGAAGACGGTCGGCGCGAAGAAGAAACCCTTGTCCGGCAACGGACACGACGACGTCCACCGCTGCGCGCCCTCGGCCTCGCCCGACTCGGTCAGCTCCTTGATCCTGGTGAGCTGCTCGCGCGAGTTGATGGCGCCGACGTCGGTGTTCTTGTCCAGCGGGTCACCGACGCGCAGCGTGTTGATCCTGGCCTGCAACTTCTCCAGCACCTCGTCCGCGACGGACTCCTGCACCAACAGGCGCGATCCGGCACAGCAGACGTGGCCCTGGTTGAAGAAGATGCCGTTGACGATGCCCTCGACGGCCTGGTCGAGCGGCGCGTCGTCGAACACGATGTTCGCGGCCTTGCCACCCAGCTCCAGCGTGAGCTTCTTGCCGGTACCGGCCAGCTGCCCCTGAATGATCTTGCCGACGTCGGTCGACCCGGTGAACGCCACCTTGTTGACGTCCGGGTGCTCGACGAGCGAGGCACCGACGTCACCGGCGCCCGGGATGATGTTGACGACACCCGGCGGCAGGTCGCACTGCGCGATGATGTCCGCCAGCACCAGCGCCGTGAGCGGCGTGGTCTCGGCCGGCTTGAGCACGACGGTGTTGCCGCACGCGAGCGCGGGCGCGATCTTCCACGCGGCCATCAGCAGCGGGAAGTTCCACGGGATCACCTGTCCCGCGACGCCCAGCGGCTTCGGGTCCGGCCCGTAGCCCGCGTAGCCGAGCTTGTCCGCCCAGCCGGCGTGGTAGAAGAAGTGCGCCGCCGCCGTGGGCACGTCGACGTCGCGCGACTCCTTGATCGGCTTGCCGTTGTCGAGCGACTCCAGCACCGCGAGCTCACGCCCGCGCTCCTGGATCTGCCGCGCGATCCGGTAGATGTACTTGGCCCGCTCGCTGCCGGGCATCTTCGACCACACGCGGTCGTAAGCCTTGCGCGCGGCCTTGACCGCGGTGTCCACATCGGACTGACTCGCGGTCGAGACCTCCGCGAGCACCTCTTCGGTGGCCGGGTTGATGGTCTTGAGCGGTTCGCCGGTGCCCTCGACGAACTTGCCGTCGACGAACATCCGGTAGTTCGGCTTGAGGTTCGCGATGTCCCGCGACTCGGGCGCGGGGGCGTATTCCCACATGTCTTCAGTCCACCGTCACGTAGTCCGGGCCGCTGTAGTGGCCGTCCAACTGGGTCCGCCGCTGCATCAGCAGGTCGTTCAGCAACGTCGACGCGCCGAACCGGAAGAGGTGCGGGTCGAGCCACTCCGGCCCGGCCACCTCGTGCACTGCCACCAGGTACTTGATCGCGTCCTTGGTGTTGCGGATGCCACCGGCGGGCTTGACCCCGCGCAGCTCACCCGTCTGCGTCTTCCAGTCCCGCACGGCCTGCAGCATCACGTGCGTGACCGGCAACGTCGCGGCTGGCTGCACCTTGCCGGTCGACGTCTTGATGAAGTCACCACCGGCCAGCAACGCGAGCCACGACGCGCGGCGCACGTTGTCGTACGTCACGAGCTCGCCGGTCTCCAGGATGACCTTGAGGTGTGCGTCCCCGCAGGCTTCCTTGACCTTGACGATCTCCTCGAACACCAGCCCGTACCGGCCGGACAGGAACGCACCGCGGTCGATCACCATGTCGACCTCGGCAGCGCCCTGCTCGACGGCGAACCTGGTGTCGGCCAGCTTGATGTCGATCGTGCTGCGCCCACTGGGAAACGCGGTCGCGACGCTGGCGACGTTGATCCCGGTGCCCTTGAGCTCGTCGGCCGCCGTCTTGACCATGTCCGGGTAGACGCACACGGCCGCGACCTGCGGCACCTCGGGCCGGTCGGGGTCGGGCCTGCGGGCCTTGGCGGCCAGGCCGCGCACCTTGCCAGGCGTGTCCGCGCCTTCGAGGGTCGTCAGGTCCACCATGCTGATCGCCAGGTCGATGGCGTGCAGCTTCGAGGCCTTCTTGATGCTCCGCGTGCCGAGGCCCGCGGCTCGTTGCTCGACGCCGACCTGGTCGACGCCGGGGAGCCCGTGCAGGAAACGCCGCAGCGACGATTCGTCGCGCACGGCGTCAGCCAGGGCCGACGGCAGTGTCGTTGGAGCAGCCATGCCTGGGAGTCTAGGCGGAATGGGACGCCCGTCCTAAGTGAGGACGTTTGCGCTGATCAGCCTGGCTGGAAGCAGGTCGGATACCGCTCCGTGAGCTCCAGTTTCGCCATCTCGAACTCGAACAGCGCGGTGTCGTTGCCCGCGAAGTCGGGGCTGCCCAGGCACTCGTCGAGGACGGCGCACAGGTTGCGCAGCACGGTGCACTTGCGCGAGTCCGGGATCTCGTCGACCCACAGGCAGTTCCCGATGGTGGCGGAGTCACAGACCTCGACGTCGACGGGGTCTGTGGAGCTCGCCCGCAGCTTGCCGATCACGGTCTCGAAGTAGCCGCTCCGCATCGTGACGTCGCCGTCCTCGAACGCGATCATCGCGACCATCACCGCACCAGCTCACGCCGGTGGAGCGGCACCGTGCGCTCGTCGAGCTCGGGCGCGTCCTGCGCCGCACTGCCGGTCCGCTTGAGCTTCTGCCACGGCAGCACCGCACCGGCGGCCGCGGTGATCACGGACTGGATCACCACGAGGTACATGAGCTGCCGGTACACGATCGGTTGCAACGCGACAGCCCACAGCGGCCGCAGCCGTTCGCCGTCGAGCCGGAACGCGATCACCGCGGGCACCAGCTGCAGCGCCAGGAAGCCGAGCCACGCGACGGCGCCCGCGACGGGATCCGTCCACAGGCTCAGCACCGCGAAGACGTCGATCGCCGGTGCCAGCATCGGCAGCGCCACCTGGTAGAGGAAGAGGTAGGGCAGCGCGCGGCGGCCGAGCTTGCCGCCCATGCCGCGGTCGAAGATCGCGCCGCGGTGCTTCCACATCGCCTGCAACGTGCCGTAGCACCAGCGATAACGCTGCCGCCACAGCTGGCCGAGACTCGCCGGCGCCTCGGTCCACGCCCGCGCGTGCTCGGTGTAGACCACGGACCAGTCCGCTCGTTCCAGCGCCATCGTCAGGTCGGTGTCCTCGGCCAGCGTGTCCTCGGGCACGCCGCCCACCTCGCGCAACGCGCTGACCCGGAAACCGCCGACCGCGCCCGGCACCGTCGGCATGCACTGCATGACGTCGTACATCCGCCGGTCGAGGTTGAAGCCGATCACGTACTCGATGTGCTGCCAGCGGCCGAGCAGCCCCGACCTGTTGCCCACCTTGGCGTTGCCCGACACCGCGCCCACCGCGTGGTCGACGAAGGGCTGCACCAGGTTGGCGACCGTGTCCGGTTCCAGCACGGTGTCGCCGTCGACCATCACGACCAGGTCGGTGCGGGTGTGCCGCAGTCCGGTGTTCAGCGCGGCCGCCTTGCCCGCGTTGCGTTGGCGCACCAGCGAGACGTTGGGCAGGTGCAGGCTCCTGACCACCTCGGACGTGCGGTCGGTCGAGCCGTCGTCGATCACGATGACGTGCACGGGCCACGTGCTCGACAGGATCGTGCGGACGGTCGCCTCGATGCCGGCTTCCTCGTTGTAGGCGGGCACGAGCACCGTCACCATCTGCTGCGGCAACCGCGGTGCGTGCTTGCCCGGCTTGCGCCGCGCGTGGATCGCCGTCGTCACCAACAGCACCGCGGCCCGAGCGAGCGCCAGCACGCTGGAGATCATGACGAGCCAGGTCAGCAGTTCCGCGACGAACCGCGAGAACCGCACCGCGAGTGACACGGCCGTGCCCTCGGCGCGTTCGGCCGCGGTCGACTGGCGGGTGGCCTGTGGCACGCCGAACGCGTCACCGGCGGTCTTGAACGCGAACCCGCGCTCCTTCAGGCCGGGGATCAACTTCTCCAGCGCCGCAACGGTTTGCGACCGGTCGCCACCGCCGTCGTGCAGGAGCACCACGGCGCCCTTGTCGTCCTTCGGCGTGGCGTTCGCGACGACGGCGTCCGTGCCGGGCCTGCGCCAGTCCTCGCTGTCGAGGTCGGCGAGCAGCACGAGGTTGCCGGCCGCGGTGATCCGTTCGATGCCGACCAGGTCCTCGTCGTCGACGGCGTCCGGCCGGTTCGAGTACGGCGGCCGCACCAGCTGGCTCGACTTCCCGGTGCCGCTCGCGACGACGAGCCCGGTCTGCCCGAGTTCCAGCCGCGTGCGGGTCTCGCCGACCTTGCCCAGGTCGACGTGCGTGAAGGTGTGCAGCCCCACCTCGTGCCCTTCGACGGCGAGGTGTTCCAGCACGTCCTGGTGCTGCGCCACGTTCGCGCCGGTGACGAAGAAGGTCGCCTTGATCCCGTTGCGCCGCAGCACGTCGAGGATCTTCGGCGTCCACTCGGGATCGGGTCCGTCGTCGAACGTCAGCACTATCGTGCGGTCCGGTGTCGTGCGCGAACTGAGCCCGGATCCGGTGTCGCCGATCAGCGGACCGCCCTGGTGCACGGAGTCCGGCACGGTGTTCGCGGGCCCGGCCGTCGGCGCGGCGCCCTGGCCGACGCGACCGACCACGAAGGTGTCCAGCAGCAACGCGCCGAAGAGCACCAGCACGGTCAACGCCAGCAGCACCCAGTGGGCGCGCGGCTGGGGTCTCACGGCTTGCCCTGACCGGGGCTGCTCGGCCGGTTCGACGCGCCCGGCGGATCGGTGCGCTTGTTGCCGTTCTCGGCCGTGGTGGTCGTCGTGGTGGCGTTCGTCACCGGTGGCGCCGTCGTGGTGGTCGGCGCCGTGGCGTTGATTTCGTTGCGTGGCAACGATGTTGCTTCGGGTGACGACGTGGTGGTGTCCGTGGTCGTGGTGACCACGGGCTCGGCCGCCTTCGGGATGGGCAGCAGCGTCGCCGGGTTCACCGGGCCGCCGGCCAGTGCGACGACGAGAAGCACCAGGTAGGCCAGTACGCCGATGGCAACGGTGCCGATGGCGATGCGCACCACCTTGCGGCGGCGGCCACTCGGATCAACGAACACGGGTCTGTCTGAGGGAGTCGTCATGACCTTCGCGGGGGGACGGCATGCGGGTCGCAGGAGGGTAACCGCCTGCCGCGCCCAGCGGAAGTCGTTCGTCAGCTCAGTTTTCGAACCGTCAGTCGAGCAGTTCGCGCAGGATCTGGGACTTCTTTTTCTTCGGCCCCTTGACCTCGACGCCGCCCATGATCGCGAGCCCGGTGATGCGCACGGTCGGCGCGCCCGGGATGTGCCGGCGGCCGGGAGCGTGGTCCTCGAAGGCGCCCATGAAGCCGAACCCGTCGACGTTGATGTTGATGTCGTCGGGCACCCGGATCTCGACGCCGCCCCAGAACGCGAACACGCTGATGGTGACCTCGGCCTCGGCGAACCGGGCGTGGGTCAGGTCGATCTCGATGCCGCCCATGACCGCGACGGCGTTGTGCACGCGCGGCACGGTCCACTGGCCCTTGCGGTTGACGCCGGACCAGAACGCGACGGACACCGCGCTGCCGGGCTGGCCGCCGATCCGGTCGCTCACCGCCGGCTGGTACTGCGGCACCGCGGCGGGGTTCGGCAGGCCGCTGAGCACCAGATCGGCGGTGATGGGAACGAGTTCCCCGTAGGTCTTCGCGGCGTAGACGGCCACGAGCCGCTCGTCCAGTTCGTGGATGTCCAGGCGGCCTTCGGCGGTCGCCTTGTGCAGCACCTGCGCGATCCGTTCCCGGTCCGCGTCCGAGGCGCGCATGTGACTCTGGTCAGCGGGTACCAGCTCGTCGCTCACCCGATCGAGTCTAAAGCTGTCACTTCCTGTTCGGTGCGTACTTGACGGTGATCGCAAATGCCAGCACGAGCAGTGCTCCGAGCGCCGTAGCGAGCGTCGGGCTGTGGCCCCAGAGCACGGGCAGCACACCGATCAACATCGCCAGCGACGCCGAGACGCCCAGGATGACCAGCGGGGATTCACACAACTGCTGGACGGGCTTCTGTTCGATCGTCACCGTTCGTACCTCCGCGTCTCAACTGGCTACGAGACACATTCGGAGTCGCTTTGTCGATTCTGTACTCCCGGATCGGGTTGCAGAGGCCCCTGATCAGGTGGTCTGCCCCAGGTTCCGGGCGCACGCGGTGAGGGTGGCGACCAGTTCCTTCTGCTGTGCGGGACTCAGGCCCGTGCACATCTTCAGCTCTACGGCGTGGACCGCCGTGCTGGCGGCCCGGAGCTGATCGTGGCCGTCCGGGGTCAGCTCGGCGGGAAGCTGACGCCCGTGAGAGGCCTCCGCCGGCCGGGTCACCAGGCCGCGGGCTTCGAGGCCCTGCAGCACGACGTTCATCGACTGGCGCGTGACGAACGCGCCGCGGGCGAGGTCCGCGTTCGACAGTCCTGGCCGCTGACCCAGCAGTTCCAGGCACGCGTACTGCGGAACCGTGAGGCCCAGCGGTCGCAGGGCGGCGTCCATCGCGCCGCGCAGCGCCGAAGCCGCCTCCTTGAGGACGTACCCGACCGCGGTGTCCAGCGGGCCGACGGTGTCACCCTGGTGCATGTAAGGATTTTGACATACAGTGGTGGATGTCAGGACTTTGACATCGACCAGGAGTTGACATGACCGTCACCGGACCCGACTTCATCGCACTGCAGGTGCGCGACCTCGATCGGGCCGCGACCTTCTACGAGGACCGCCTCGGTCTGCGGCGCGTCCCGGCCAGCCCGCCGGGGGCCGTCGTGTTCGCGACCGCGCCCGTGCCGTTCGCCGTGCGGGAACCGTTGCCCGGCACCGATCTCGACGCGGTCGACCGGCCCGGCGTCGGGGTGGCGCTGTGGTTGCACGCCGACGACGCGCAGGCCCTGCACGACTCCCTGGACGCCGCCGGGGTGCCGATCGTCGCGCCGCCGTTCGACAGCCCGTTCGGGCGGACGTTCACCTTCGCGGACCCGGACGGCTACGCCGTCACCGTGCACGACAAGCGCTGAGCACGATTCTGCCCTGAGCACGATTCTGCCCTGAGCACGATTCTGCCCTGAGCACGATCTGCACAGCGCGGGGCTACGCGGTCGGCTGCCGCAGTGGCAGGCCGGCCGCCCGGTAGATCGAGTCGATCACCGTCATGTTCCGCACGGCGTCGTCCGCGGTCGTCGGGAACGGCTTGCCGTGCAGCACCGCGTCGGTGAACGCGTCCAGTTGGTAGGCGTAGGTCGCACGCTTGCCGAACGTCTCAGACGTGCTGCGGTTCTTGAGCTTCAACGACAACCGGTGGAACGCCTGCGGGCCGAGCGGGTTGAAGACCTTCAGCGTGCCGTTCTCGCCGATGGCCTTCATCGACAGCTTGAACACCGTCGACGACCACAGCGACGCGTGCACGGAACCCGTGTGACCGGACGGGAAACGCAGCGACGCGCGCATCGCCCGGTCGATCGACGGCCCGCGCAACAACGCCCGCGCCGACCGCACCTCGGGTTCCTCGTTGCCCAGCAGTCGCGCCATGTGCACGGAGTAGCAGCCGGCGTCCATCATCGCGCCGCCCGCGAGCGAGTAGTCGTAGCGGATGTTGGACAACATCGGCAGCGGGAAGCAGACCGAGGCCTCGACGTGGCGCAGCGGGCCCAGCACGCCGGACTGGATGATCTCGGCAACGCGCATCGCCAGCGGGTGGTAGCGGTAGTGGAACGCCTCCATCACCACCAGGCCGGACTCGTTGGCGGCCTTCGCCACCTCGGCGGCTTCCTGGGCGTTGGCGGTGAACGGCTTCTCGCACAGCACGTGCTTGCCGGCCTCCAGTGCGGCCAGCGTCCACTTGCCGTGCAGGCCGTTCGGCAGCGGGTTGTAGACGGCGTCCACGGCCGGGTCGGCGAGCAGGTCCTCGTACGACCCGTGCACGCGGGCAACGCCGTGCTTGTCGGCGAAGGCCTTGGCTCGCTCGGCCGAACGAGCGGCGACCGCCACGACCTCGGCGACGGTGGAGGAGCGGGCCGGGCGGATGACAGCGGGCGGCGCGATCATGGCCGCGCCGAGCACTCCGATGCGCACGTGGTCTGTCACGCGGCCGACCCTACACCTCGCCAGTTAACGGCGTTTACTCCGTCGGATGCGATTCCCGCCGTTACGGTGTCCGGCATGGACGTCCTGGTCGTCGATCATCCACTCGCCAAGGCGAGGCTCACCACCATGCGCGACGCGCGCACGGACAACGCTGCTTTCCGTGCCGCGCTGCAGGAACTCACCGTCATGCTGGTCTACGAAGCCATGCGCGAGGCGCCGTTGGCGGAGGCCCGCACGCACACGCCCGTGGCACGTACCACCGGCTACCGGCTGGCGAACCCGCCGTTGCTCGTGCCGGTGCTGCGGGCCGGCCTGGGCATGGCCGACCAGGCGCACAAGCTGATCCCGGACGCCCAGATGGGGTTCGTGGGGCTCGCCCGCGACGAGGAGACGTTGCAGCCGACGCCGTACATGGAGTCGCTGCCGGAGGACCTCGCCGGACGCCCGGTCTTCGTGCTCGACCCGATGCTCGCGACCGGCGGCTCGATGGCTTACACGATCCGGTTGCTGACCCAGCGCGGCGCGACCGACGTGACGGCCGTGTGCGTGCTCGCCGCACCCGAGGGCATCAACCACCTCGAGGACTCGAAGCTGCCAGTTCGTCTCATCACGGCTTCCGTGGACGAGCGGTTGAACGACTCCGGCTTCATCGTGCCTGGTCTGGGCGATGCCGGTGACCGTCTGTACGGAGCGGTTTAGGACATACCTCCGATCGGACGTAGCAGTGGTCTAGACCTCAGGCCTATCGTGCTCTGGACCACATCGCCGCTGCCGCATCGATTGAGGAGTCACATGTCCAGACGGAGATGGGGTGTCGCCGCGCTCGCGGTCGGCGCCCTGTCCGCGTCGCTGGCCCACGCGCCCGCGAACGCAGACGTCGAGACCAATGGGCACCACGGTTACTCGAAGACCCGCACGGTCGGGTACTTCATCCAGTGGGGCGTGTACGACCGGAACTTCCGGGTCAAGAACCTCGTCGACAGCGGGGCCGCCGCGCGGCTCACCCACCTGAACTACGCCTTCGGTTTCCTCGACGAGTCCGGCAAGTGCGTCAGTGCCGACCCGTGGGCGGACTGGCAGATGCCGCACACCGCCGAGCAGTCCGTGAGCGGCAAGGCCGACGAGGCCGGTCAGGCGCTGATGGGCAACCTCAACCAGCTCAAGCAGCTCAAAGCCAAGTACCCCAAGCTGAGGATCAACATCTCGCTGGGCGGCTGGACGGGTTCCCGCTACTTCTCCAACGCCGCGCTCACGCCTGAGTCGCGCGCCGCGCACGTCAAGTCGTGCACCGACATGTGGATCAAGGGCAACCTGCCCGGTCTGCCGGAGGGTGCCGCGAAGGGCGTCTTCGACGGCGTCGACCTCGACTGGGAATGGCCGGCCAGCAACGGCAACATGGAGCCGCCCAACGTCGTTCGCCCCGAGGACAAGCAGAACTTCACCAAGCTGCTCGCCGAGTACCGCCGGCAGATGGGCTGGAACAAGGACCTGACGGCGTTCCTCCCGGCCGACCCGGTGCAGGTCGATCGCGGCTTCGAGGTCTCGAAGGTGTTCTGCTACCTCACCTTCGGCACGCTGCAGGGCTACGACTACCACGGCGCGTGGGACGCTCCGGCGAACCAGCAGTCCGCGCTGCGCGTGCCCAAGGGCGACCCGTCGGAGTTCGAGTTCAGCTCCGAGGTGACGGTCAACGCGTGGCTGCGGCGCGGTGCGCCGCGGTCGAAGGCCGTGCTCGGTGTCCCGTTCTACGGCCGCGGCTGGGACGGCGTCGCCCCCGGCACGCGCAACGGCCTGTTCGGCACCGGTGTGCCGGCGCCGGCCAAGTACGAGGCCGGCTACGAGGACTTCCACCGCATCAAGGCGAAGCTCTCCGAGTCCGGCAACGCCTACAAGATCTACCGCGACGAACGCGCCGGCTTCGCGTGGATCTACGACGGCAAGACGTGGTGGACCTACGACGACGCGACGGAGATGAAGCGCAAGGCTCGTTTCATCAACGACCGCAAGCTCGGTGGAGCGATGATCTGGTCACTCGACGGCGACACCGCCGACGGTGAGCTGATCAAGGCTCTCGACGGCGCCCTGAAGTAAGTGCCTGCAACAGAAAAGCCCTGCAGTTAGGCCGCGCAGAAGACGAACTGTCCGGACCGGACAGTTCAGCGGGTCCGGGGAGGTTTCGCGGCGGCCGCCTCCCCGGATTCCGTCAGCCACCCCCTGCCGTGCGCGCGCAGCGCCAGCTCGTAGGTGGCGGCGGGATCGATGCCCGGCGGCAGGTTCCCGTTGAGCTCCAGGCTCACCAGGCCGTGCGCGATGCCCCACATGGACATCGCGATCTGCTCCGGCTCCTCGTCGACGAAGACCTTCCGCTCGACCGCGCGCCGCACTGTGTCGATCACCGGCGCGAACGTCCGCCCGGCGGCGCGGCTCATCGCCTTCGTCGGTTCGACGACCTTCGAGTAGAGCACCGAGTAGAACTGCGGGTCCGCGAGCGCGCTGCGCCGGTACGCGAGGCCGATCTGGACCAGGTCCTCCGCCGGGTCGTCGGTCACCGGCACCGCGGCCAGGTTCGTGCCGAACCGGTGGAACGCCTCGTCGTAGAGCGCCTCGAGCAGCGCTGGTTTGCCGCCGAAGAGGGAATAGACCGCCGTGGTCGACGTGTTGACGTCGGTGGCGATCTTGCGCAGGCTCACCGCGCCGGGACCTTCGGTGCTGAGCAGCTCGCCCGCCCGCTCGAGCAGACGCCGCCGCAGCGCGTCGTCGTGGGTCTTGGGCCTGGGCATCACGCAATCCTAACGGCCTCTGGCCTGAGTGGTATCACATTGGTACCGTGCCTGGAATGGCGATGACCTTGCGGTTGACCGAAGAGGAGAACCTGCGGCTCGCTGAACTGGCGCAGTCCGAGGGCCGTTCCAAGCAGGAGGTCGTGCGGCTGGCGATCGCGGACCGTTACCAGCGCATGCAGCAGGAGGAAAAGCTCGGCGAGGTGCTCGGGCGAGTCCTGCCCAAGTATCGAGGTCTTTTGGATAGGCTCGGTTCTTCCTGAAACTGTCAGACCTCTGTGATCAACTGGGTGCTGTGATCTCCTACCTCGACGCCGGGGACCTCTTGGTGCTGGCCACGGCCGTGACCGGCGGCGACCTCGTCGTCCGGGACATCGGCCTGCTGGACACCGCGGCCTACCGCCCCCGCGCCACCGTGCTCGGCGTGGAGGCCTACGACACGCTGTGGTTGAAGTCCTCCGCCTTACTCGACTCGATCGTGCGAACCCGCCCTCTGGTCGAGGGAAACTGGCGGCTCGGCTGGGTCTCGGCCGTCACGATGTGCGACATCAACGGCTACTGGATCGACGCGGACGAGGACGACGCGCTGGATCTGGTGAGAGCCCTGGGGCGCGACAAGATCGACGTTCCCGAAATGGCCGGCCATCTCGAGGCGTGGGGACTCCCGAAGGATTCCGCTTGACCTAGAGCGCGCTCTAGCTCGTAGCGTCGAACTCGTGAGTTACTCGATAGCCCAAGCCGCGCAGCGCAGTGGGTTGTCCATCGACACCTTGCGCTACTACGAACGAATCGGGCTCGTCGACCCGCCCGCGCGTGACTCGGGTGGTCGCCGCAGCTATTCGGAGGAGGACCTCGGCTGGCTGGCCTTCGTGACGCGCCTGCGCACGACCGGCATGCCGATTCGCATGATGCGCGAGTTCGCGCAGCTCAGGCACCATGGCGACCTGACAGCAGGGCGCCGCAAGCAGATCCTCGTCGAGCACCGCAACGACGTCCGCGCCCGTGTCGCGGAGCTGCAGACGTGCCTGGAGGTGCTCGACTACAAGATCGACCACTACGCGGTGGTCGAGAGGGACTTGGAGGCGACGGCGTGAGCCGTTTGTTGGGATCGTTGGAGGTCGGGCCGCAGGGTCTCGGCTGCATGGGAATGTCGGAGTTCTACGGCGCCGGTGACGAGTCGGAGTCGATCTCGGTGATCCACCGGGCCCTGGAGCTCGGTGTGACGCTGCTCGACACGGCCGACATGTACGGCCCGCACGTGAACGAGGAACTGGTGGGCCGCGCCATCGCCGGCCGTCGTTCCGACGTCGTGCTGGCCACGAAGTTCGGCATCGTGCGCGAGCCCGGCGGGACGCGCAGCATTCGCGGGGACCGTGACTACGTGCGAGCGTCCGTCGAGGGCTCGCTGAAGCGGCTCGGCACGGACGTGATCGACCTGTACTACCTGCACCGGGTGCCGGAGGACACGCCGATCGAGGAGACCGTCGGGGCGATGGGCGAGCTGGTCACCGAGGGCAAGGTGCGGTTCCTCGGCCTGTCCGAGGCCGGCGCCTCGACCTTGCGGCGCGCCCACGCGGTGCACCCGATCACGGCGCTGCAGAGCGAGTGGTCGCTGTGGTCGCGGGACATCGAAACCGAGATCGTGCCGACCGCGCGCGAACTGGGCATCGGCCTCGTGCCGTACTCGCCACTCGGCCGTGGCGTCCTGACGGGCCGTTTCACCTCCGCCGCCGATTTCGGCGAGGGTGACTTCCGCGGCGTCGCCCAGCCGCGGTTCAGCGGCTCGAACCTCGACACGAACCTGAAGATGGTCGAGGACCTGCGCGCGCTGGCCGCGGAGCGAGGCGTGACCGCCGGGCAGCTGGCGTTGGCCTGGGTGCAGCACCGCGGGTCGGACGTGGTGCCGATCCCGGGGACCAAGCGGATCAAGTATCTGGAGGAGAACGTCGCGGCGGCCGCTCTGGAGCTGTCCGCCGACGATCTCGCCGCGATCGAGGCCGCCGTGCCCGCCTCGGCCGTGGCCGGTGACCGGTACCCGGACATGAGCTCGATCGGCCGTTAGAACACACGTTCGAAGATATCCCCAGGGTTGTCCACAGGTTGGGGACAAGAGGCTGTGGACAACCCTGGTTTCATGTGGACAACTCAGGTGCCTGGGTGGTCCTTGAAGCCTTCCCAGATGGAGAGCACGTCGTCGTCGAAGCGCGGCGTGCTGACGTGCGGAAGCACCCCGCTGCCCTTGCTGATCACGCCGTTCACGTACCCGCCCCGGCCGTCGTACTCGGCGAACCAGGGTGATCCGCTGTCACCCTCGTGGGGTGGCGAAGGACAGCCGATCATCCACAGGTGGTCCTCCAGCGGAAAGCCCATCGACTGGATCGTGGTTCCGCTGCACTGGCTGAGCACGTTGTCCTCGTAGGAGACGATCGTGCGGTCGACCACGTACCCGGCGTTGACGATGAGGCCGTTCATGCCGACGAGTTCGCCCACGGCGGCACCGGCGTCGTTCGGCCTCAACGCGACGAACGCGACGTCGAAGTTGTAATCGCTCTTGGTCACCCACCTGTCGAAGGTGACCGCCGCCTTGGCCTGGAACCTCCCGTGCGGCGCGGGCCGCCCGACCTGGAAACCCGGTGTGAAGTAGATGGGTTGCTGCCAGGTGCCGCCCTCGCCGTCGTGCACGCAATGCGCGGCCGTGACGATCAGGACCTTGTGCGTGCTCGAAATGGTGCTGGCCGTGCACTGTCCCGTCCGCGACTCCAGGATGCCGACCGTCGGCGACACCACCGCGTTCGCGGTCGGCGCCGCGACCTCGGCCGACCCCTTCGTGAGCAGGGACTTCGCCAGGGCGACATCGGCGGAGCTGATCAGTTCGCCACTCTCGCCGAACTCGGCCACGACAGCTTTCACGCTTTCCGGTGCCTCGGCCCGGGCCTGCGGTGCCAGTACGAGCGTGAGCGCTGCCAGAACTGCGCTGATTCGTTTCATTCGGACCCCCTCCGGCCAGTCAGAGTGACGCCGATGGGGAACCGGGGGAATGCTCTGTTCCGTTTTCAGCCGGTCAGGTGAGCCGCGACGGTGGCGCCGAGCTCCCAGCACCCCTCCAGGTCGGCCTTCGTCGGCTCACCCGTGACGACCACGTGCTGGGTCGCCTTCTCCCAGCCCAACCCGGTCGTGGCCATCTCCACGCTGCGCACCGCACCTGTCGTGTCGTTGTTGCCGTGCACGTAGAGCCCGAACGGCCTGCCGCGCGTGGAGTCCAGACACGGGTAGTAGACGGTGTCGAAGAAGTGCTTCAACGCACCGCTCATGTAGCCGAGATTCGCGGGCGTGCCCAACAGATAGCCGTCGGCTTCGAGGACATCCACAGCGGTTGTGGACAACGCGGCCTTCCGGACCACCTCGACGCCCTCGATCTCGGGCGTGGTGGCGCCGGACAGCACGGCCTCGAACATCGCCTGGAGGGCCGGCGACGGGGTGTGGTGAACGATCAGCAGCCTGGTCATCAGTAGTCGATTTCGTAGTCGAAGCGGTTCGGCGGCGTGTCGTCGAACCCGAGTTTCCTGAGGTCTTCCGATGTGACCTCGACCGCGGTGGGTCCCATCAACCCGAGCAGCCCCTCGACCGCATCGAGGTGAGCCCGTGCCGACATCTCGTTGAGCGTGACGATCTCGTCCACCTTCTCGAGGACGCCGGTGCCCTCCAGCTTGCGGACGATCAGTCCGGCCTCGCCGAACCTGCTCATCGGGTTCCGGATGGCCGCGTTCGAGTCGAGCGTGGCGCGCAACATCATGTACAGCGCCATGTCGGCCTTGAGGTCGATGCCGAACGCCTTCAGCAGCTCGTCGCGCACGCGGATCTGATGCTTCTTCATGTCCTCGCTGAACCCGCCGCGGAACATGTCGAGTCCGCGCTTGCTGTCCGGGTGTGCGTCCAACACGGCCTGCGCCAGGTCACGGCGGGTGTATTCCACACGCGGGAACATAGTTCAACGAACCCGTGCTCTCACAACGTCATTAGAGCGAACGAACACGGAACCCCGAAGGCGGAAAGACGTCCTAAAGGGTGTACACAGGAGGGACCATGAAGACCACTGCCCTTATGACCACCAGTCCTCGTCAGCGTCGCATCACCTGGGGTTTCGGCCTTGCCGTCGGCATCGGGATGATCGGGTTCGGGCCCCTCTTCGCGTCGCTGTGGCCGGGGTTCGACCACAGTCCGTGGGACGTCAACACGATGTTGCTCGGTCTCGGCGTGGGGCTCTGCACGATCGCGTACATCTTCGGGCGGATCGCTGTCGCGGCCGTGACCGAGGGTCGCCGCAACGCGATCGCCCCGCCGACCAGACGGGCCTACTTCGTGGCCGGCGGGGGCTTCGCTCTTGCCGCGCTGTGCCTGATGATCGCGCTCGCTAGCTGACGAGTTCCGTTACCCGTTCCCGCAACTCGGCCAACCTGGCCCTGGCCGCCGCACGGGCGGACTCCAGTCCGTCCGTGACCGGCTCGACCACTTCCAGGTACGCCTTGAGCTTCGGCTCGGTGCCGGACGGTCGCACGATCACCCGCACGCCGTCCGCGGTCCAGCGCAGCACGTCCGCGCCGGGCAACAGGTCTTCCGACGCGAAGTCGGCGGGAGGCGTGGCACGCAGCCGTGCCATCGTCGCGCCGATCAGCGACAAATCGGTGTACCGCAAGGAAACCTGGTCGGTCAGGTGCAGGCCGTGGTCCAGTGCGAGCTGGTCCAGCGCGTCCAGCAACGTGCGGCCAGAGGCCTTCAGGCCGGCGGCCAGGTCCGCGGCCACGACGGCGGCCGAGATGCCGTCCTTGTCCGCGACGAAAGCCGGATCGACGCAGTTGCCGAGCGCTTCCTCGTAGGCGAACACCAGACCTTCGCCCGCCCGCGCCAGCCACTTGAAGCCGGTCAGCGTCTCCGCGTACCGGGCTCCGTGCGCCGCCGCGATCGACTTCAGCAGCGACGAAGACACGATTGTCGTTGCCACCAAAGGATCCGCGGACTCGGTGGTCGACAGCACGAGCGAGCCGAGCAGCACACCCGTCTCGTCACCGCGCAGCATCCGCCACGCGGAACCGTCCTTCACGCCCAGCGCGCACCGGTCGGCGTCCGGGTCCAGGGCGATCGCCAGGTCCGCGTCCACCGATGCCGCAAGGGAAAGCAGCTCGTCGGACGCGCCGGGCTCCTCGGGGTTCGGGAACACCACGGTCGGGAAGTCCGGGTCCGGCACCGCCTGCGACCGCACCACGTGCACGTCGGTGAAACCCGCGCGCCGCAACGCTTCCACGGCGAACGCGCCGCCGACGCCGTGCATCGGCGTCAACGCGATCTTCAACGACCGCGCCTGGCCGGACGGCAGCGACGCGACCCGGTCCAGGTAGGCGTCGATCTCGGCGTCGGACACCGTCGAGTACGAGGGCGAACGCGGCACCGACACGGCCGCGGGAACCGCCTCGATCGCCTTCTCGATCTCCCCGTCCGCCGGCGGCACGATCTGCGAGCCGCCGGTCAGGTAGAGCTTGTACCCGTTGTCCGCGGGCGGGTTGTGCGACGCGGTGATCTGAATCCCCGCCACCGCGCCGTGCGACCGCACCAGGAACGCCAGCACCGGTGTCGGCAACGGCCCTGGCAGCATCCGCACGTCGAAACCCGCCGCGGCCATCACCTCGGCGGCCGCGACCGCGAACTCCTCCGACCCGTGCCGGGCGTCGCGGCCCACGAACACCAGCCCGGACGTGCCGAGCCACGACGCCAGCCCGGCGGTCGTGCGGACCACCGTGGCGACGTTCATGCCGTTCGTGCCCGCCCGCACCGGCCCGCGCAGCCCGGCGGTGCCGAACGTCAGCGGGCCGGCCATGCGATCGGTGAGGTCTTCAAGAGCAGCGGGATCGCCACCCATGGCACGAGCCAGAACCCCCTGCAGCTCCGCACGGGTCGCCGTGGAGGGGTCGTCAGCGATCCACCGGAACGTCGCGTCACGCAGTGCCGGTGCCAGGCTCATGCGCGGTCCACCAGCTCGCGCAGCAGCGTGCCCATGCGCTGGGCGGCGGCGGCACCGGCCTCCAGCACCTCCTGGTGGTTCAGCGGCTCACCGGTGATGCCCGCCGCGAGGTTCGTGACCAGCGACAGACCGAACACCTCGACGCCCTCGGCACGCGCGGCGATGGCCTCGTGCACGGTCGACATGCCGACCAGGTCCGCACCCATCGTGCGCAGCATCCGGATCTCGGCGGGCGTCTCGAAGTGCGGGCCGGGCAGCCCCGCGTACACGCCCTCCTCCAGCGACGAGTCGATCTCCTGCGCCAGCTTGCGCAGGCGCGGCGAGTACAGGTCCGTCAGGTCCACGAACCGGGCGCCGACCAGCGGCGACAGCGAGGTCAGGTTCAGGTGGTCGGAGATCAGCACGGGCTGCCCGACGGACATGCCCTGCCGCAGGCCACCGGCGGCGTTGGTCAGCACGACCGCCGACACGCCCGCGGCAGCAACGGTGCGCACGCCGTGCACGACCTTCTGGACGCCCTTGCCCTCGTAGCCGTGGGTGCGGCCGAGGACGACGAGGATCCGCTTGCCGCCCACCTCGACGGAACGGATGGTGCCGCCGTGGCCGAGCGCGGTCGGCGCCTCGAAGCCCGTCAGCTCGCCCACCGGGATCTCGGTGGCCGGTTCACCGATAACGTCGGCGGCGGGCCGCCAACCGGAACCGAGCACGATCGCGATGTCGTGCTTCGCCACGCCGGTGCGGCTCTGGATCTCTTCCGCGGCCTTGCCGGCCAGCTCTTCTGGAGTCACCGCGAGAGCTTAAACCGGGGCGAAGGTCGAGGCGATCGCGTCGAACAGCCTCACCCGCGCCTCGTCCTCCTGCTCGGTCGGCACGACGACCTCGATCACCCACAGGTCGCCGCGCAGGGGGAGCACGCGGGAGAAGTGCGACCGCCTCAACGCGTTGAGTTCGTCACCCTCGACCGTCCGGTAGATGAACTGGATGCTGTCCTCGTTGCGCGGTCCGGAGAGGTTCGGTGTCGGCACCTTCTCACCGCCGAAGAACCTGTTCGGCCACCGCGCCTGCACGCTGGACGTGTACGTGTTGATCGTGCGCGTCGGGTAGTAGTCGGGGAACCGTTGCACCGTGACCTCGTACGCGCCCGTGCCCGACACGAAGTGCACCACCGCGGAGGCGGGCATCAGCTTGTCGGCGGCGCGCTGCTCGGCGTAGGTCGACCAGCTCGCCTCGACGTTCAGCGTGAACTTCCCGCCCTGGTCGCCCTTCGCGCTGATGGCCAGCGCGGTCCGCGGCTCCAGCGTCGCGGACGTCGGCAGGGTCGGCAGCGTCTGCGCGGTCTGTTCGGTGGGCGGCAGCAGCGGTGCGCCCGCCGCGAGCCTCGTCAGCGCGAACCCGCCGCCCGAGCCCGCCACGAACAGCAGCATGGCCGCCACCAGCAGGAACGTCGTGGCAACCCGCCCGCGCGGTGGCTGCGGCGAGATCGGCTTGGTGAGCATGAACGGCAACGGGCCGGGATCGTCGGCCAGCGGCGCGTCCGGCTCGATCTTCGGCTTCGGCCGCACGACCACCGGCAGCGGCACCGCCTCGCGGACCTCGAACGCGTCGGTGCCCGGTTCCGGCAGCAGCGCGTAGACCTGCCTGCGCGCGTCGACCAGCGACAGCCGGTCGGTCGGTTCCTTCCGCATCAACCCGCTGATCACCGGCGTGAGCCGGCCGGCGCCCGCCGGCACCGGCACGTCGCCGTTGATCACCGCGTTGATCGTCTGCATGACGTTCTTGCCCACGTACGGCGGCTCGCCGGCCATCGCGGCCCACATCGTGGCGCCGAGCGACCACCGGTCCGCGGCCGCCGACACGTCACCGCCCTGCGCCACCTCCGGCGCGATGTAGGCGGGCGTGCCCAGCGTGATGCCCCGCGCGGTCATGGTGGCCTCGGCGACGTTGCGCGCGATGCCGAAGTCGGTGAGCTTCACCCGGCCGTCGTCCGCGATCAGCACGTTGCCGGGCTTCACGTCCCGGTGCGTGATGCCGGCCCGGTGCGCCGACTCGAGCGCCGCCGCGACCGCGTCCAGCACCGCCGCGCCCTGCTTCTCGGTGAGGCAGCCCTGCTCCTGCAACAGCTCGCTCAGGCTGCGCGACGGCACGAGCTCCATCACCACGTACGGGTCGCCGTCGTGCTGCACGACGTCGTAGAGCGTTACGAGGTTCGGGTGAGAGAGCGCGGCGACGGCCCGCGCCTCGCGCATGGTCCGTTCCCGCAGTTCGTCGGCCGCGCCATCGGTCATCCCCGGCGGCCGCAGGATCTCCTTCACCGCGACCTGCCTGCGCAGCACCTCGTCGTGAGCAGCCCAGACGGTGCCCATGGACCCTCGCCCCAGCAGATGCAGCAGGCGGTACCGAGCCGCGATCAAGCGCTCCTGGTCACCGTTTTCCACTAGGTCATTCTCCCTGAAAGACTGGGTGGATCGTTAACGGCGGTGAACCTCACATAGCCGTGTCGGTAGTGGTCGGGAACACTGCAACGCATGATGGAGTTGGCCTTGCCCGCCGAATTCCGCCCGAACGAGTTCCCCTCGGCGTCGAGGGAACAGTGGCGTGAGCTGGTCGACGCCGTCCTCCGCAAGACCGGCGCGAGTTACGACTCGCTGGTCACGAAGACGTACGACGGCATCTCGCTGCAGCCGCTGTACACCCTGGACGACGCGTTGCCCGTCCCGTACGCCCTCGCGCCGGTGAAGCAGGGCTGGGACGTGCGCCAGCGCCACGCCGTTCCCGATCCGGTCGCCCTGATGAACGACCTGGAGGGCGGTGTCACCTCGCTGTGGCTCGCGCTGCCGGCGTCGTCGCTGGAGCGCGTGCTGGACGGCGTGTACCTCGACCTCGCGCCGATCATGCTCGACGGTGACGTGGACGCGGCCCGCGCGATGCTGCGGATCTACGACCAGGCGCCCCTGCTCGCGGACGAGGTGCGCGGCAACCTCGCGCTGACGCCGTTCGGTGAGGCACTCGAGGTGGTGTTGCAGGCCCACCGGCAGTTCCCGTCGTTGCGGACCGTGGTGGTGGACGCGCTGCCGTTCCACGACGCGGGCGGCTCGGACTCCGAAGAGCTCGGTGCGTCGCTGGCTCTGGCCGTCTCGTACCTGCGCGCTCTGACGGACGCGGGTCTGCCGGTGTCGGACGCCTTCGCGCAGCTGGAGTTCCGCTACGCCGCGACGGCCGACCAGTTCATGACGATCGCCAAGCTCCGCGCCGCACGACGCCTGTGGGCGCGCGTCGCCGAAGTGTCCGGCACCGATGCCGTGCAGGTGCAGCACGCGGTGACGTCGTCGGCGATGATGACCCGCCGCGACCCGTGGGTGAACATGCTGCGCACCACGATCGCGACGCTGGCCGCCGGTCTCGGTGGCGCCGACTCGGTGACGGTGCAGCCGTTCGACGCGGCCATCGGGCTGCCGGACGAGTTCGCCCGCCGGATCGCCCGCAACACGCAGAACCTGCTGTTGGAGGAGTCGCACCTCGGCGAGGTGATCGACCCCGCGGCCGGGTCCTGGTACGTGGAGCAGCTGACCGACCAGCTGGCCGGTGCCGCGTGGTCGCGGTTCCAGGAGATCGAACGCGCGGGCGGGTTCGCCGCGGCGCGCGAGCTGGTCGCCTCGCGGATCGCCACGACCTGGGC
Source organism: Lentzea kentuckyensis (assembly GCF_002150765.1). Lineage (GTDB taxonomy): Bacteria > Actinomycetota > Actinomycetes > Mycobacteriales > Pseudonocardiaceae > Lentzea > Lentzea kentuckyensis. The sequence goes on along the minus strand of NZ_MUYM01000002.1, from coordinate 176,583 downwards.
CGCGCGGTCGGCGCGGCTCGCGGATCGGAGCGACCCGATCACGGGTGTCAGCGAGTTCCCGAACCTCGGCGAGAAGCCGGTCGTCCGCGAACCGGTGCCCGCTCGCGAGCCCGCCGCTGGAGTGGAGCCCACCCCCGGAATCGATTCGGATTCGCAGGCCCCCTGGGGGGACGCACCCCCCATCCCAAGTCTCTCAAGCGGGTCTGACAGTTTCGGGCTGCCGAGGGTTCGTTATGCACAGGCCTTCGAGGAGCTGCGGGATCTGGCCGACGCCCAGCCCGAACGGCCGCAGGTCTTCCTCGCCACCCTCGGCCCGGTGGCCGCGCACACCGCACGAGCCACCTTCGCCGCGAACCTCTTCAACGCCGGCGGCTTCGCCACCCCGAACGCGGGCCCGACCAGGACCGCCGACGACGTGGCCGCGAAGTTCAGGGAGTCCGGCGCGAAGATCGCGGTCGTCTGCGGCAGCGACTCCAGCTACGCCGAACTGGCCGGACCGACCGTCGAGGCCCTGCGCGAAGCCGGCGCGGAACGGGTACTCCTCGCGGGCAAGAAGAGCGACGCACAGGTCGACGGCTTCGTCCACCTGGGCTGCCCGGCCCTCGAAATCCTGAACAGCACCTTCGACTTCCTTGCCATCGAGAAAGCAAACGGAGTGGAGCGATGATCCCCAACTTCGCGGACATCGACCTCGGCCCGCTCCCGTCGGCGAAGTACGAGACCGACCTCCCGGCCTGGGAGACGCCGGAGGGCATCGCGGTCAAGCCGGTCTACGTACCGTCCGATGTGGACGGACTCGACTTCCTGCGGACCTACCCCGGCGTCGCGCCCTTCCTGCGCGGCCCGTACCCGACGATGTACGTCAACCAGCCGTGGACGGTCCGCCAGTACGCGGGCTTCTCGACGGCCGAGGAGTCGAACGCCTTCTACCGCCGCAACCTCGCGGCCGGGCAGAAGGGCCTGTCCGTCGCGTTCGACCTGGCCACGCACCGCGGTTACGACTCGGACCACCCGCGCGTCGCCGGTGACGTCGGCATGGCGGGCGTCGCGATCGACTCGATCTACGACATGCGCACGCTGTTCGACGGCATCCCGCTGGACAAGATGTCCGTGTCGATGACGATGAACGGCGCGGTGCTGCCGATCCTGGCGCTCTTCGTGGTGGCGGCGGAGGAGCAGGGGGTGAAGCCGGAGCAGCTCATGGGGACGATCCAGAACGACATCCTCAAGGAGTTCATGGTCCGCAACACCTACATCTACCCGCCGCAGCCGTCGATGCGGATCATCTCCGACATCTTCAGCTACACCAGTTCGCACATGCCGAAGTTCAACTCCATCTCGATCTCCGGCTACCACATGCAGGAGGCGGGAGCGACCGCCGACCTGGAGCTGGCCTACACGCTGGCGGACGGCGTCGAGTACATCCGGGCGGGCCGGGAGGCCGGGCTGGACGTGGACGCGTTCGCGCCGCGGCTCAGCTTCTTCTGGGCGGTCGGCATGAACTTCTTCATGGAGATCGCCAAGATGCGGGCCGCGCGCCTGCTGTGGGCGAAGCTGGTCAACGGGTTCGAGCCCAAGAGCCAGAAGTCCCTCAGCCTCCGCACGCACTGCCAGACGTCCGGCTGGAGCCTCACCGCGCAGGACGTGTTCAACAACGTCGCGCGCACGTGCGTCGAGGCGATGGCGGCCACGCAGGGGCACACGCAGTCGTTGCACACCAACGCACTCGACGAAGCGCTCGCTCTGCCCACCGACTTCTCCGCGCGCATCGCCCGCAACACGCAGCTGCTGCTCCAGCAGGAGTCCGGCACGACCCGCGTGATCGACCCGTGGGGCGGCAGCGCGTACGTCGAGCGGCTGACGAACGAGCTCGCCGCCAAGGCATGGGAGCACATCACCGAGGTCGAGAAGGCCGGCGGCATGGCCCGCGCGATCGACGAGGGCATTCCCAAGCTGCGCATCGAGGAGGCCGCCGCCCGCACGCAGGCGCGCATCGACTCCGGCCGGCAGCCCGTCATCGGCGTCAACAAGTACCTGGTGACCAACGACGAGCAGATCGAGGTCCTCAAGGTCGACAACGCCGGCGTGCGCGCCCAGCAGCTCGAGAAACTGCGCCGGCTCAGGGAAGAACGCGACCAGTCCGCTGTGGACAGTGCGCTCACCGCGCTGACGAACGCGGCGACCGGCGGCGGCAACCTGCTGGAGCTGGCGATCAACGCCGCCCGCGCCAAGGCCACGGTCGGCGAGATCTCCGAGTCGCTGGGCAAGGTGTGGGGACGGCACAGCGCGCAGATCCGCACCATCACCGGTGTCTACCGCCAGGAGGTCGGCCAAGTGTCCAACGTGGACGCCTGCCGCGAGGTCGTCGAGGCGTTCGCGGAGGAAGAGGGCCGCCGGCCGCGCATCCTGGTCGCCAAGATGGGCCAGGACGGGCACGACCGCGGCCAGAAGGTGATCGCGACGGCGTTCGCCGACCTCGGCTTCGACGTCGACGTCGGCCCGCTGTTCCAGACGCCGGACGAGGTGGCGCGCCAGGCCACCGAGGCCGACGTGCACATCGTCGGCGTGTCCTCGCTGGCGGCTGGACACCTCACGCTGGTGCCGGCGCTGCGCGAAGAACTGGCGAAGCTCGGCCGCGAGGACATCATGATCGTCGTCGGTGGCGTGATTCCGCCGCAGGACTTCGACGAGCTGTACGCGGCGGGCGCGGCGGCGATCTTCCCGCCCGGCACCGTGATCGCGGACGCGGCCAAGGACCTTCTGGTGAAACTCGCAGGTCAACTAGGGCACCATGGCTAGGGTGATCGATGTCGCCGAGTACACCAAAGGCGTCCTCGACGGCAATCGAAGCGTGCTGGCCAGGGCCATCACGCTGGTCGAGTCGAAGCGCGCCGACCACCGCGCCAAGGCGCAGGAGCTGCTGATCGAGCTGTTGCCGAAGTCCGGCAACGCGACCAGGGTCGGCATCACCGGCGTTCCCGGCGTCGGCAAGTCGACGTTCATCGACGCGCTCGGCACCATGCTGACCGAGCAGGGGCATCGGGTCGCGGTGCTCGCCGTCGACCCGTCGTCGACCCGCACCGGCGGCAGCATCCTGGGCGACAAGACGCGCATGCAACGGCTGTCGGTGAACGAGAAGGCGTTCATCCGGCCGTCGCCGACGTCCGGCACGCTCGGCGGCGTCGCGCAGGCCACCCGCGAGACGATCGTGCTGGTCGAGGCCGCGGGCTTCGACGTCGTGCTGGTCGAGACCGTCGGCGTCGGGCAGTCGGAGGTGGCCGTCGCGAACATGACGGACTGCTCGCTGTTCCTGACCCTCGCCCGCACCGGCGACCAGCTGCAGGGCATCAAGAAGGGCGTCCTGGAGCTCGCGGACGTCATCGCGGTCAACAAGGCCGACGGCGAACACGAGCTGGACGCCCGCAAGGCCGCGCGCGAACTGGCCGGCGCGCTCAAGCTCCTGCGCCCGCCGGACGCGCTGTGGCACCCGCCGGTGCTCACCTGCTCGGGCCTCACCGGGACCGGTCTCGACGAACTGTGGTCCCGCGTGCTGGAACACCAGGCCACCCTGAAGGACGCCGGCGAACTGGACGAGCGACGTCGCCGCCAGCAGATCGAGTGGACCTGGATGATGGTCCACGACGAACTGTGGCGGCAGCTGCGCGAACACCCGGTCGTCCGCTCACTGGCCCCAGATCTGGAACGCAGAGTCCGCTCCGGCGAGCTGACGGCCACCTTGGCCGCCGAGCAATTACTGGCCGCTTTCACCCACAAGGCTGACTGACTTTTCACGCGGGGCCCCCACGTACCGTCAGACGAAACGTAGGGTCCCCGCGTGACTTAAAGCAGGGCGCGGAGGGTGAGCGCGTAGCTAGTTTGGGTGACCTTCGATCGTGGTATTCGAGGTACAGTTCTGGCCATGTCGAGGTTGCTGCTGGCCTGCGTGTTCGCGCTGATGAGCGTTGTCGGGATCGCCGGTGTGGCGTCCGCGCAAGAGGCGCCGAACGCGCCCGTGGCGGCCGCTGGGCAGACGACAGTGAATCCGGGTCCGAGCGTGACCTCACCGCAGGAACCGTCGCCCGAGATCAGGGAACAAACCAAGCAGAAGCTGTGGATCGGCGCCATCGCGGTCGGCCTGTTCGCGCTGGTCTACTACCGCAACAAGAAGCGGTGGGCGCGGTGGCGCAAGGAGCGCGCGGCCAAGAAGGGGTAGCCGGGCTGAAGCACCGTTGAGACGGCTCGTCCCAGATGTTGGGACGGAATAGTCAAAATTAAGCGTGCTTCTCGACCATTTGCGTCATCGTTGATCGGTCAGACCGATACTCGCTCGCCGCTCGGCGCAGCGCTGCGACCGGCCAGCCGGTTGATCATCATCAGCGCGCTGCGTCCCACAGGTGGTGATGCAGGATGGTGGCAAATGGGTACCGACTTGAAGATCAGCACACGCTCGACCGTCGAGCGGTACTCCGACGCGCTGCTGGACCTGTCGCACTCGATCCACGCCGAGCCTGAGCTGGCCTTCGAGGAGCACCGCAGCGTCGAGAAGATCACCTCCCTGCTGGCTCGCGAGGGTTTCAAGATCGACCGCGGGGTGGCGGACCTCGACACCGCGTTCGTCGCGACGTTCGGCGACGGCGAGCTGGTGCTGGGACTTTGTGCCGAATACGACGCTTTGCCCGAAGTCGGGCACGCGTGCGGGCACAACGTCATCGCCGCGGCTTCCGTCGGTACCGCGCTCGCGCTGCGTGACATCGCGGACCGTCTGGGTGTCACCGTGAAGGTGATCGGAACTCCGGCGGAAGAAGTCGGCGGCGGCAAGGTGCTCATGCTGGAACGGGGCGTCTTCGACGACGTCGCGTTCTCGATGATGGTGCACCCGGCGCCGTACGAGTCGTGCGCCGCGAAGTCGCTGGCCATCACCGACCTCGAGGTGCACTACAAGGGCAAGCCGTCACACGCGGCCGCCGCCCCTCACCTCGGCATCAACGCCGCGGACGCGGTGACCGTCGCGCAGATCTCGATCAGCCTGCTGCGGCAGCACCTCGAACCTGGCCAGATGGTGACGGGCATCGTCACCAACGGCGGCACCGTGCCGAACGTAATACCCGCCCGCGCATCGGCGATGTTCGATGTGAGGGCGGAGAACCTGGAATCGTTGCAGCGCCTGGAGAACCGGATCCGGGACTGTTTCCAAGCCGGCGCGCTCGCGACCGGCTGCACCCATGAGGTCGAGCAGGTCTCACCGATCTACGCCGAGTTGACTCCCGATCCGTGGCTCGCGGACGCCTACCGGCGTGCGGCCACTGAGCTGGGACGACGACCGCTCTCGCCCGAGCAGGAACAGCGAGAGAAGATCGGGAGCACCGACATGGGCAACGTCACCAGAGTGTTGCCCGCCATCCACCCGACCATTGCCATCGACTGCGGAGACGCGGTGAACCACCAACAAGAGTTCGCGACCGCTTGTGCCTCGGCGTCGGCCGACCGTGCGCTGCTCGAAGGAGCACTTGCCATGGCCTGGACGACGATCGCGACAGCCACCGATTCCCAGCAGCGCGCACGGCTGCTGGCCCGCGGAGGTGCGGCATGACGGTCCTGGACTCCCGTCCATCGGGCTCCTCAACTGTGCAGACGTCCACCGAGATGCTCGTAGACCCGACCGGGGTGAGCATGTCTCCTGTGGATGATCTCGGAGAGGGCCGCGGCCCCGCGTGGCTGGACGACTGGCTGAAGGCGCACGCCGCCGACGTCGTCGCCTGGCGCCGTCACATCCACGCCAACCCCGAACTGTCCCGGCGCGAGTACAACACCACGGAGCTCGTGGCCAAGCTGCTGCGGGAGGTCGGCCTCAAGCCGCGCATCCTCCCCGGCGGCACCGGCCTGATCTGCGACATCGGCAACGGCCCCCGCTGCGTGGCTCTCCGCGCGGACATGGACGCGTTGCCGCTGCCGGAGAACACCGGCCTGGCGTTCTCGTCCACTGTGGACGGTGTGTCGCACGCGTGCGGCCACGACGCCCACACGACGGTGCTGCTCGGTGCCGCACTGGCCCTCGCCTCGGCCACCGAGCTGCCCGGCCGCGTCCGGCTGGTGTTCCAGCCGGCCGAGGAGGTCATGCCCGGCGGCGCGCTCGACGTGCTGGCCGCCGGCGGTCTCGACGGTGTGGAGCGGATCTTCGGTCTGCACTGCGACCCGCGCCTGCAGGTCGGCCGCATCGGCACCCGGATCGGCGCCATCACGTCGGCCTCCGACCTGCTGGAGCTGCGGCTGTCCTCGCCGGGCGGTCACACCTCGCGCCCGCACCTGACCGCTGACCTGGTCCACGCGCTCGGCACGGTCATCACCGGCCTGCCGACGATGCTGTCCCGCCGCGTCGACCCCCGTTCCGGCACCGTCCTGGTGTGGGGCGCGGTGCACGCGGGTGAGGCGCCGAACGCGGTGCCTCAGGACGGCCTGGTGCGCGGCACGCTGCGCACCGGCGACCGCGACATCTGGGCCGAGCTGGAGCCGTTGGTGAAGGACCTGGTCACGGGCCTGCTGGCCCCGACCGGCGTTGGCTTCGACCTGCACCACCGCCGCGGCGTGCCGCCGGTGGTGAACGAGCGCGAGTCCACCCAGATCCTGCGCGCCGGCATCGAGGCCGCCCTGGGCGACGACGCGCTCGCAGGCACCGAGCAGTCGTCCGGTGGTGAGGACTTCGGCTGGTACCTGGAGCACGTCCCTGGCTCGTTCGCGCGCCTCGGCGTGTGGAACGGTCAGGAGAAGCAGCGCGATCTGCACCAGCCGACGTTCGACCTGGACGAGCGCGCCCTCCTCGTGGGCGTCCGCGTCATGGTGCACACCGCGCTGGCCGCCCTCGCCTAGCTTTTCGGCGTCTGCAAGTACTACCAACAACCCTGTTGGTAGTACTTGCAGACGCCTTTCGCGCTAGAAGAGGACGCGTTCCACCTGGGCCGTGTTGTGGCGGGTGCGGAACGAGTGGGCCTTGGTGACGGCGCTGTTCGGGTTCTTGCGGTCCGCCAGGTAGTACCAGTCGAAGCGGACCTCGTCGGCGGTGACCTTCAGCGTCGAGACGCCGTGTGAGTCCAGCTCCACGAACTTGGCGTGCGGGTTCAACAGCTGGATCTGCGCCTCCAGCAACAGCGATCCGGTGCGCGGCGGCACCTTCAGCAGCTCGTCGAAGTTGTCGGACGTCAGCGACGTGCAGATGTATTCGGTGGCGACCGAACGACCCTCGAACGGCACGTCGCACGCCCACGAGCTGTGGATGTCACCGGTGAGGAACACCGTGTTCCTGCGGTCGCCCAACGCGCGGAGCACCAGCTCGCGGTCGGCAGGGAACCCGTCCCACTGGTCGGGGTTCGACGGCGGGAAACCGGGCGCCGGCGGGATCTTGAACGGGCTGATCATCACCGAGTTGCCGACGAGCTGCCAGCGTGCGGTGTCCGTGGTGAGCCGGTTGATCAGCCAGTTGCGCTGCTGGGCACCCAGAATCGTGGTGTCCGTGCGGTACGAGCGCAGGTCGAGCATGGTCAACGACGCGAGCTCGCCGAAGCGGAAGCTCCGGTCGAGCCTGCCCTCGCGGATCGGCATCCACTCGAAGTACGCCTGCGTCGCGGCAGCCATCCGCACGGCCCACGGACCCTCGGTCGCGGGGTCGTGCAGCGGCGAGCCGATGCTGGACGAGTTGTCGGCGCTCTCGTGGTCGTCCCAGGTGCAGATGAAGGGATGCGCCCGGTGGATCGCCTGGACGTGCGAGTCGGTCTTGTACTGCGCGTGCCGGCGCCGGTAGTCGTCGAGCGTCACGCACTCGTGCGGTGGATCCGTCGGGCGCAGCTGCGGCGTGACCGGGTAGACGCCCTCGTAGATGTAGTCGCCGAGGTGGATCACCGCGTCGAGCTCCTGCTGTGCCAGGAAGCCGTAGCCCGCGAAGTGGCCCATGTCCCAGTTCGCGCACGACACGACGCCGAGGTTCAGCTCGGTGCCGCAACCGGCCGTCTTGGTGCGGCCGGTCGGGGACACGACGTCGCCGACGCGGAAGCGGTACCAGTAACGGGTGTTCGGGTGCAGGCCGTGGACCTCGACCTTCACCGTGTGGTCACGCGCGGGACCGGTGTGGGTGGTGCCGCGCTTCACGATCCGCGAGAAGTCCTCGTCCCGAGCGACCTCCCACCGGATCGGCGCGGACGTGACGACGCGCGTCCACAGCAGCACGCCGTCCGGCAACGGATCACCGGACGCGACACCGTGCTGGAACGCCACTTCGGCGGCGGACGCGGACATGGCGGTAGTGGTGGATGTGGTCGCGGCGGCACCGGCAACCGCGCCCACCTTCAGGAACGTTCTTCTGTCAACCCCAGACATGCCGCCAGCATGCCCGAGATCAGCTCACGGGCTCGGTCAATTGGGGACGCGCTTCCGGTGCGGCGGCACGAACCGCGTCCGCCGCCTGATCGTCCGGTTGGGTCTGGGACGTGCGCTCGGCATCGACGCGCGCGGTGTAGATCTCGATCTCGCGCTTGATCGCGTCCTCGTCCCACCCGAGCACCGGTGCGACCAGCCGTGCGACCGCTTCCGCCGAGTCGATGCCGCGGTGGGCGTACTCGATGGAGATGCGGGTGCGCCGGGTCAGCACGTCCTCCAGGTGCATCGCGCCCTCGTGCGACGCCGCGTAGACCGCCTCGACCTGCAGGTAGTCGGGGGAGGCGGGAATCGGCTTCAACAGCTCCGGGTTGTCCACGGCCAGCGACAGCACCTCGTGCACCAACGAGCCGTAGCGGTCGAGCAGGTGCCGGACGCGGTACGGGTGCAGGCCGTGCTTGGCGGCCAGGTGGTCGGCCTGGTTGATCAACGCGTGGTAGCCGTCCGCACCGACCAGCGGCACCTTGTCCGTGATGGACGGCTGGATCCGGCCGGGCATGTCCACCTGCGCCGCGTCGACGGCGTCCGCGCCCATCACCCGGTACGTCGTGTACTTGCCGCCGGCGATCGCCACCAGTCCGGGAGCGACCCGCGCCACCGCGTGCTCGCGCGAAAGCTTTGACGTCGAATCGGATTCGCCCGCCAGCAACGGCCGCAGGCCCGCGTAGACGCCCTCGATGTCGTCGTGCGTCAACGGCGTCGCGAGCACCGAGTTCACGTGTTCGAGGATGTAGTCGATGTCGTGCTTGGTCGCCGCCGGGTGCGCCAGGTCGAGGTTCCAGTCGGTGTCCGTGGTGCCGACGATCCAGTGGTTGCGCCACGGGATGACGAACAGCACGGACTTCTCGGTGCGCAGGATCATGCCCGCCTCGGCCACGATCCGGTCGCGCGGCACCACGATGTGGACGCCCTTCGACGCCCGCACCCGGAACCGTCCGCGCGAGCCGGACAACCGCTGCAGCTCGTCCGTCCACACGCCCGTCGCGTTGATCACCGCGTGCGCCCGCACGTCGACCTCACGCCCGTCCTCGACGTCGCGCACGCGCACACCGGACACGCGGTCGGCCTCGCGCAGGAACCCGACCACCTGGGTCGACGTGCGCACGACGGCGCCGTAGTGCGCGGCGGTGCGACCGACCATCATCGTGTGCCGCGCGTCGTCGGCTTGGGCGTCGTAGTAACGGATGCCGCCGATCAACGCGTCGCGCTTCAACGCCGGAACCAGCCGGAGTGCACCCGCTCGGGTGAGATGTTTCTGCCCCGGCACGGACCGGGCGCCGCCCATCGTGTCGTAGAGGAACAGCCCGGCCGCCGTGTACGGGCGCTCCCACACACGGTTGCTCAACGGGTAGAGGAACGCGACCGGCTTCACGAGGTGAGGAGCGATCCGCGTGAGCATCAGCTCGCGCTCGCGCAGTGCCTCGCGGACCAGACCGAACTCCAGCTGTTCGAGGTAGCGCAGACCGCCGTGGAAGAGTTTGGAGGACCGGCTCGACGTGCCGGACGCCAGGTCACGGGCCTCGACGAGGGCCACCCGCAGGCCGCGGGTCGCCGCGTCCAACGCCGCTCCGACGCCGACGACGCCACCGCCGATCACGACGAGGTCGAACGTCTCCGTCCCCAGCCGCTGCCACGACTCCTCGCGCTCGGCGGGGCCCAGCCTGCCGGTGATCGGGGGTTCGGCATGCGTTTTCGGTGCTGGAGCTGCGTTCTTGCGCGTGGCCACGACAGCGCCTCCCTGTGACGACTCGCGGATCACGTTACCTGCAGCAACGGCCGTTCGCCCACGGGCAGGAACACCAGAATCGAACGGCCTGAAAATGGCCTGACCACAGGTAGTTGGCGTAGACAACTGATCAGCGCGGTAATAGCGTCCGAGCTCGTTGTAGGCGGGCGGCGCGGCCCTGACCTCGGGTTTGCGCTCCCTCCTTGCCGCGAACGAGTGGGAGGTCGGCGAATGAGCGCAGGCTCGATCTTCGTTTGGGAGCTGCTGGGGACCGCGGTCCTCATCCTCCTGGGCACCGGTGTCGTCGCGAACCAGGTGCTCAAGAACACGCTCGGCAACAGCACCGGGTTCCTGTTCGTCAACGTGGGCTGGGCCTTCGCCGTCTTCACCGGCGCGAGCATCGCCAATCCGAGCGGGGCGCACCTGAATCCCGCCGTGACCTTGGGGCTCGCGATCGCGGACAAGACGCCGTGGGGTGACGTGCCCTTCTACATCCTCGGCCAGATGATCGGCGCCATCCTCGGTGCGATGCTCTGCTGGGCGACGTACAAGCTGCAGTTCGACACGCACGACGAGCCGCAGAACACGCTGGGCATCTTCTCCACCGGACCGACCGTGCCGAACGTGGCGTGGAACCTCGTGTCCGAGATCATCGGCACGTTCGTCCTCGTCGTGTGGATCCTGCTGTCGCCCGGCGCGAAGGAGTCGGTCGACGGGGTTCCGCAGTTCGGCAACTCGGCGCTCGGGTACGCGGGCGTCGCGTTCGTCGTGCTGGTCATCGGTACGTCGCTCGGTGGCCCGACCGGCTATGCCATCAACCCGGCGCGTGACCTCGGTCCGCGCATCGCGTACGCGTTCCTGATGCCAATCCACAACAAGGGCAACGCCAACTGGGCCTACTCGTGGGTCCCCGTCGCCGGACCGCTCGTCGGCGGTGCGCTCGCGGCGTTGCTCTACCTGGTTCTCCCGGTCTGAAAGGACTTTCCGCAATGACCCAGTACGTGGCCGCGATCGACCAGGGCACGACGTCGACCCGTTGCATGATCTTCGACCACTCGGGCCGGGTGGTGTCGGTCGACCAGAAGGAGCACGAACAGATCTTCCCCAGGGCCGGTTGGGTCGAGCACGACCCGATGGAGGTCTGGCAGAACACCCGCCAGGTCGCCGCCGGCGCGCTCGCGAAGGCCGATCTGTCCACTTCGGACATCGCCGCCGTCGGCATCACCAACCAGCGTGAGACCGCGGTGGTGTGGGACAGGAACACCGGCGAGCCCGTCTACAACGCCATCGTGTGGCAGGACACCCGCACCGACAAGATCGTGCAGGAGCTGGGCGCGCTCGGCGGCGGGCAGGAGCGCTACCGGGCCAAGGTCGGACTGCCGTTGGCCACCTACTTCTCCGGGCCCAAGGTCCGCTGGATCCTCGACAACGTCGAGGGCGCGCGGGCGAAGGCGGAGGCCGGCGACCTGCTGTTCGGCAACATGGACACGTGGGTGCTGTGGAACATGACCGGCGGCACCGACGGCGGTGTGCACGTCACCGACCCGACGAACGCGTCGCGCACCATGCTGATGGACCTCGACACGCTGCAGTGGGACTCCTCGATCGCCGCCGACATGGGCATCCCGATGTCGATGCTGCCGGAGATCAGGTCGTCGTCCGAGGTCTACGGCCAGGTCCGCGAACGCGGCGCGCTGGCCGGGGTGGCGATCGCCGGCATCCTCGGCGACCAGCAGGCGGCGACGTTCGGCCAGGCCTGCCTGTCGCCAGGGGAGGCCAAGAACACCTACGGCACCGGCAACTTCATGCTCCTCAACACCGGCACCGAGAAGGTGATGAGCGAGAACGGGCTGCTCACCACCGTCTGCTACAAGATCGGCGAGGCGGCGCCGGTCTACGCGCTGGAGGGCTCGATCGCGGTCACCGGTTCGCTGGTGCAGTGGCTGCGCGACAACCTCGGCATGATCGGCAGTGCCGCGGAGATCGAGGAGCACGCGCGGTCCGTGGAGGACAACGGTGGCGCGTACTTCGTGCCCGCGTTCTCCGGCCTGTTCGCGCCGTACTGGCGTTCCGACGCCCGCGGCGCGATCGTCGGCCTGACCCGGTTCGTCAACAAGGGCCACCTCGCGCGGGCCGTGCTGGAGGCGACCGCGTTCCAGACCCGTGAGGTGCTCGACGCGATGAACGCGGACTCGGGCGTGGACCTGACGGCGTTGAAGGTCGACGGCGGCATGGTCGTGAACGAGCTGCTGATGCAGTTCCAGGCGGACATCCTCGGCGTCCCGGTGATCAGGCCGGTCGTCGCCGAGACCACCGCACTGGGCGCCGCCTACGCGGCCGGTCTCGCGGTCGGGTTCTGGAAGACCGAGGACGACATCCGCGAGAACTGGGCCCAGGACAAGAAGTGGGAGCCGGCGATGGACCCCGCGCGTCGTGACTCGGAGTACGCGAACTGGAAGAAGGCCGTGTCTAAGACGTTCGACTGGGTCGAGGACTGAGTCGAGGACTAGGGGTTACTGAGCAGGGGTTGCATGCACGATCACGTTGTCGCGGGTGCCGCACGTGATCAGCCGCAGCCCCTGCTCGTCCGCGTCCCTGGCGACGGCCTCCGCGAAGAAGTCGTCGCGGATGATCCTCTCGGTGCGCGCCACCGTGAAGCGAGCGACCGAACCGTCCTTCTTGGACACTTCGAGCAGGTCGCCCTGCTGCAGATCGTTCAGCCGGTAGAAGACGCCTCTGGCCTTGTTGCTCTCGATCCGCCCGACGATGATCCACTGCTGGGGATGCGTCTGGTGCCAACCGGCCTGCATGCCCTCGCTGACGGGCGGCAGCTGGACGAGGCCCTGCGGGTCGAGGCCGAGCTGGACCAGCGACGACCGCACGCCGATGCGTTCGATCCGCAGTTCCATCGGATCGGACTTGCCGAGCGGCGACACCACCGGCGGCGGAGCGCTGTCGCTCGTCGCCGCCGATGGCTTCGGCGCCGGCCCCTGCGAACAGGCGGTGGCCAGCGCCGCGCACAGCACCGCAATCAAGACACGAGTCCCCACGAACCCATTGACGCACATCCGGTGGGTTGGTTGCTCGTCGAGACAGGACGGCACCGAAATGTGATCATCGCGATCACGCGGTGCCGCCACCACCGGTCTGCGGAGCACCCTTCGGCTTCACGATCGGGGCCTTGGCCTTGGGCTTCTCCGGGGCGCCGGCGGGCGGCTGCGGCCGCGTCGTCGTCTTCGGAATGATCATGAGGTCCCTGAACGTGTGGTTGCCGTGGTTGCAGAGCATCGCCACCTGGTACGTGCCCGGCGTGTCGATGGCCCTGGCCTTGCCCCGCCACACGCCGTCCGGCTCCTGCTTCAGCTCGACGCGCTCGACGAAGCCGGGAGAGTTCGCGGCGTCACCGCAGGTCGAGTTCGGGCCCTTCATGACGGTGACGTCCCCACCCGCCTCGACGATCTCCTTGTCGAGGAAGAAGGTGAGCTCGTCCGTCTGCACGACTCTGAACGGCCGGCTGACCTTCTCCCCGTCGCAGGTCATCTCGATGGTGTAGTAGCCGGGTGCCCAGGTGGCCTGGGCGGTGGCGCGCATGGTGGTCGGCGGGTCGAGCTTGAACTCGGACGAGACGCCGTTGAGGATGGCGTTCGAGGTCGCCTTGCCATCGCACTTCTCGGCCACGTCGTACGAGAGATTGATCGTCTCCTGCGCCCCGTACGCGAACTTGTCGAGTTTGAAGCCCTCCTTCACCTCGGCACTCGCGAACGGCGAGAACGCGAGGGTCGCGGCGACCGCCGCCAGGCCACCGATGATCTTGGTGCTCTTCATTTCTTTCTCCCCCGGGAATGTTTGCCGTGGTGTGTCAGATGAGAGTCGCGTAAACGATGACGTTGTCCCGGTAGTTGCGTGCCGCCTGATCGAAGCTGCCCCCGCAGGTGATCAGCCGCAGCTCGGGTACGTCGGTGTCGCCGTAGACGGCTTCCGTGGGGAAGCTGTCCTTGGCGATCTGTTCCTTTTTGTGCACTCGGAACTTCGCCGTGGTGCCGTCCTTTCTGGACACCACGATCTCGTCGCCTTCGACGAGTTCCTTCAGCCGGAAGAAGATTCCCGGCAGCTTGTTGCCGTCGACGTGGCCGAGAATGACGGCCGGTCCCGCTTCGCCCGGCGTGCGGGCGTTGCGGTACCAGCCCGCCTGCATGGGCTGTTCGACCGGTGGCACCTCGACCGTTTCGTCGGGGTTGAGTCCCAGCGGCACCAACGACGACACCGCGCCGATCTTCGGGATGCGGATCTCGGTCGGTTCCGACGGCGGCAGTCCGCGAGCGTTCGCGGTGGACGTGGTCGGTGTTGTTGCCGCTGGTGTCGTCGTTGTTGTTGTCGCTGGTAGTTCGGCTGCTTGAGGCGAAGCGCAACCCGTCAGCGCCAGGGCTGACAGCAGCACCCCGGCGAGGAGGTGCTTCATCGCGCGGCGTCGGCGGTGAAGGTGCGATCGACGAGCCGGCCCCCGCACGTCGCGCCGGCCGCGTAGGAGCCGGGCGTGTCGACCACCTCGCCGAAGCCGATCCACGAGCCGTCGGCGTTCTGGTGGGTGAACTCGATCGGTGCGACGAAGCCCGCCGAGGTCACGGGGCCGGTGCACGTCGACGCGCTCGACCGGAGCACCACGACCATGCCGCCGGCCGTGGTGCTCCGCTGTGGAATGACGAACAGGTCGGGGTTCGCGGTCTCGGTCTGCGCGCTCGATGACTGTGCAAAAGCAAACGCGATCCCCAGTGCGACCACGGCCGCGATAAAGCGCTTCATTTTGTTTCTCCCCCAACTCGTACTTGCACACCGAAGACGCCCTTGCGGGCGCCTCGGTTGCCGGGGGAGTGCGGAGTTACCTAGTCGAGATCGTCGTGCCGCATGAGCTGGCGGCCAGACTCGGTGATGGAGCCCGAGAGTGACGGGTACACCGAGAACGTCGTGGCCAGGTGCTCGACGGTGAGCTGGTTCTGCACGGCCAGGGCGATCGGCAGGATGAGCTCGCTCGCGTTCGGCGCGACCACCACACCACCGATGACCACGCCGGTGGCCGGGCGGCAGAACAGCTTCACGAAGCCGCGGCGCAGACCCTCCATCTTGGCGCGGGGGTTCGTGGCGAGCGGCAGCATGATCGTGCGCGCGGGCACCTCGCCCGAGTCGATGGCCTGCTGGCTGATGCCGACGCTGGCGATCTCGGGGTTGGTGAAGACGTTCGCGGCGACGGTCTTGAGCTTGATCGGGCTGACGCCCTCGCCCAGCGCGTGCCACATCGCGATGCGGCCCTGCATGGCGGCGACGGACGCGAGCAGCAGCACGCCGGTGCAGTCGCCGGCCGCGTAGACGCCGCTGACGTTGGTCCGGCTGACCCGGTCGACCGGGATGTACCCGCCGCGGCCGAGTTCGATGCCGATCTTCTCCAGACCGATGTCGGTCGTGTTCGGCACGGAACCGACGGTCATCAGGGCGTGTGATGCCTCGATCGTGCGACCGTCTTCCAGGTGGATCAGGACACCGTCGCCGGTGTTCTCGACCTTGTCCGCGCGGGCGTGCTTGACGACGGCCGTGCCGCGCTCGGCGAACACGTCCTCCAGCACCGCGGCCGCGTCGGCGTCCTCGTGGGGGAGCACCCGGTCCCGGCTGGAGACCATCGTCACCTTCACGCCCATCTCGGTGTAGGCGCTGGCGAACTCGACACCGGTCACACCGGAGCCGATGACGGCGAGGTGTTCGGGCAGTTCGGGCAGGTCGTAGATCTGCCGCCAGGTGAGGACGCGCTTGCCGTCCGGCTCGGCGCCCGTCAGCACGCGCGGCGTGGCGCCCGTTGCGATGAGCACCACATCGGCGCTGAGGATCTCTTCGTCACCGTTCGCGCTGATGGCGACGACCTGGTGCTGGGCGAGGCCCCGCGTGTCGTCGACGAACTTCGCGCGCCCGTTGATCAGCCGCACGCCCTCGCGCTGCAACCGCGCCCGGACGTCCGCGGACTGCGCCAGGGCGAGGCCCTTGACCCGGCCGTGGACCACCGGAAGGTCGACCGCCGCCTGGTCGTTGTTCGTCTGAATGCCCAGCTCACCGGCGTTGCGGAAGGCACTGCGCGCGCCCGCCGAGGCGATGAACGTCTTGGACGGCACGCAGTCGTACAACACGCACGCGCCACCGGCCCCGTCGTTCTCGACCACGGTCACGTCGGCGCCGTGCTGCGCCGCGACCAGGGCTGCCTCGTAACCTGCGGGTCCGCCGCCCATGATGACGATGCGGGTCACGATCAGTTCCCTTCTGCGCGCTTGCTGGCCGGCACAACCGTACGCGTTGGCCGAATCGCCCGTGTCGTCAGTACCGAAAGCTGATCGTTGGGTCGCTACGCTGTCGGACGTGCCGCTCTATGCCGCGTACGGGTCGAACATGGATCCGAACCAGATGATGGAGCGAGCCCCGTACTCCCCGCTCGCGGGGACCGGTTGGCTCGTCGGTTGGCGTCTGACGTTCGGTGGCGAGGACCTTGGCTGGGAAGGCGCCCTCGCGACGATCGTCGAGGAGCCTGACCAGCAGACGTTCTGCGTGCTTTACGACGTCTCGCCGCGCGACGAGTCGCGCCTGGACCGCTGGGAGGGCGCGCTCGGTCTCTACAAGAAGATCCGGTTGCGCGTGCAGACCCTCGAGGGGTCCGTGGTGGCGTGGCTCTACGTGCTGGACGCCTACGAGGGCGGGCTGCCGTCCGCCCGGTACATCGGGGTGGTCGCAGACGCGGCCGAGGCGGCCGGGGCGCCGGACGACTATGTGAACGACCTGCGGACGCGGCCCTGCCAGGGCATCGGGCCCTGACTCGGGCCCTGACGCCATCAGGCCGGCTGGGAGCCAGCCGCCTCCGCCAGCAGTTCCACCAGGTGGTGGTGCAGGCGCCGGTAGTCGACGGGCGTGATGGTCGACCAGGGCGCCTGCCCCTCGGTGGCTCGGCGCATCTGCAGGTAGCGGCCCTTCGGGGTGTCGTAGAACGCGACGACGCGGTCCGGGCGTACCCGCTTGCCCCACTTGTCGCGTGCGGCGGCGCCGAACTGGCCCCGGTTCGTGGCGTCGCGGACCATCTCGGCCAGCGTGTGGGCGTCGGCGGTGCGGACGCCTCGGCTCAGCAGGGAGGACTCGAGGTCCTCCGGCGAGGTCGCTGAGGCTGCTGCCGCGTCCAGGTCGGCGGACGGGAGGGTGATGGAGTGGCCCTCGCCCGCGCCTGCCGTGGGGAGGGCCGTCAGGGCCTCGCGGGGCAGGCCGTCGGCCTCGGCGGGGCGCAGGACCAGCTGGCCGCCGTCCAGCACGGCCAGGACGCCTGACTGGCCCTTGCCGGCGGCCAGGAGGCGGACGCTGCGGTCGGAGAGCCACAGGCGGGCGTCGATCTCCTGCTGCGGGCGGTTCAGCACGTGCAGCAGGTCTTCCAGGGTCGGGTCCAGGGAGCGGGGGCCGCCCAGGCCGCGTGCGCCCAGCTGGCGCCAGACCTGGTCCTCGATGCCCCGGCGCTCCTCGCGGGTCTTGCCGGGCGAGGGCACCTTCAGCACCAGGGGCATCGTTTCGAGGCCCAGGTGTTCCCAGAGGACGTCGAACTCCAGCGTGGAGATGATCACCGGGTCGCGCGTGTCGCTCGCCCCGACGTCCAAGCCGAACAGAGTCATCAGTCGGTCGTGCTCTCCCCGATTACCGGCAGCGAGTAGCTGCCGACGCCGTAGATGTCGTCTCGTTCCCGCAGGTAGTCGGCGGCCTTGTGCTCCAGGTCCTCCTCGTCCTCACCCTTGCGCGGGCCCATGCCGCCGAAGGGGTCGAACGACTGAGGCAGCGGCACGGCTCGTGCGCGCACCTGGTCGTTGTTGTTGGACGCACCGACCGTGCCCATCGCGCCCATGGCGGACCCGGAGGCGTTGGCCACACCGGCGGACTGGCCGTGGCCCATCATCGGGCCCATCGCCGCCCCGGACGCCGCGGTCGCGCCGTCCTCCATCTCCTTGGGCTGCGACGAGGAACCGGACGACTTGCCAGAGCGCTGGCCCGGCACGGCGACGCCCGCGGTCCCGGTGCTGCCGGGTCCGCCGGTGCCGGCCGAGGACAGCGAGGTCGTCGAGCCCTTCGCGGAGGACGTGGCACCGGTGGTCACGCCGGAGGTGCGCGTCGACGTACCCGGCGGCGTGGGGTTGCGCGGCGGCGGGGCCGTCGCGGTGCTGCGAGTGCCCGAACCGGTGCGGCCACGCGTGCCGCCGGAACCGGTCGAGCCCTGCGGGCCGACGACCCAGGCCCCGGCCGTGCCCACCTGCGTGCCACCGCCGTGCACCACGGAGGTGCCGCTGATCTGCAGCTGCGGCGGCTGGCTGAACTGGCCCAGGGTCGAGGTGTTCGCCGTCGTGGACGACGCGTAGGTGGACATGACCTCACGGGCGCGGCGCTCGGCGGCGTCCTGGGCCGCCTCCTGCTTCTCGTGGTCGGTCTGCCCGCCGAAGAGGTGCGTGAGACCCGTCACCAGGGCGCCCGGCTGCTCGGCGGACACGGTGACCGGGGACGGCATGTCCGCGCGGGCCTTCGAGATGTAACCGGCCTGCAGTTCGGCCGAGAGGCGCATCACGTCCGAGCCGCTGCGGGCGGTGTCCGCCCAGGCCGCGATCGGGTTCAGGCCGGACTGCGCGATCTCGGCGGCCTTGCCCGACCACTTCGCGCCGGACGCGGTGATGCCGGTGTGCAGGTCGTCGTTGATCTCGGTCAGCGCGGTCGACACGCCCTGCCAGCGCTCCATCGACGCGAACGACGCGGACGGGCCCGGACCTGCGTGGATGCGCTCGTACAGTTCCTTGTGGCTGTAACCCTGCCAGCGGTGGTCTGCCATCGTCAGCACCCGCTCTTGTTCATCATGCCCGTGTTGTCGCCCTCGACCGTCCGGTACTGGCGTTCGATCTGGTTGAGGTTGTCCATCGCGGTCTTGAGCTGCCGCTGGTAGTTCAGCAGTGCCTGCAGCGCCGAGTCGCCGTCGGAGATCGACCGGTCGTTGAACCTCTCGGCGGCTTCGTGGCTGACCGGGTCGCCGGCCCACGGACGCACGCGGAACTCCGTGACCGCCATCTCGATCTGCTTGTCGAGCTTGGTCAACGCGGCGGAGAACGTGTTGCGCAGCGCGGGGATCGCGTCTGGTTCGACGTTCAGCTCATGGCTCGCGGGTGGCGAGGAGTCTGCCCCGCTGCGTCCCCCTGGCGGCATGGTCCGACCTCCGGCGGTTGTGCGTACAAGCGCTTCGTCACTCTAACCACCGAAGGTAACGCTGGGGAGTGCGATCAGTGACATCCGCCCGTGTGGGTCAGCGCTTCTGGAGCAAACTGGCCATCGCCGCCTCGGCCACCCGCTGTGCACCGAGACAAAGATGATCTTGTTGCACCGCAGTGGAATTCCCGCCGTCGCGGAACATGACATCGAGGAACTGACCGTCCGCCACGTCGATCTCCACGTTGCAGACGTCGTGCAGGTCGGGTGTGCGGACAGTAATCGCCGGAAAACCCTCGATCGAGCCAACCGTGTACTCCACCTGGGCGTTCTCCGAGAGCCACACGTCGGCGCCAGAGACCAGCACCAGCGCGAGCCGGGCGACGTTGCCGCTGGTCGTGCTGCGGATCGTGCACGCCTTGGCGTTGCCGAAGCTCGACTCCAGGTACGCGCTGGGCGGGTTGTCCAGGCTCAGCGAGGTCAGCTGGTCGGGGCTGAGGATCGCGCACGGTTCGACGGCGTCGAGCGGCACGTCCCGCGGGCGTTGCGGGAAGTCCATGCGCGAAGGCGAGGGCGTCGAGGACGGAGGTGGCGGTGGGGTGGTCAGCGAGCTCTGCTCAGGTGCGGCCGTGCATCCGGCCAGCGCTGCCACGACGACGAGGAGCGCGGTGATCCGCATGGCCGGTCACCGTAGCTGCTCTGGCCGCGGGTCTGTAGCCAGCCGCGACCACAGCAACATGTCTTCGCGCTGATCATCGGTGATCGCCTCGTCGCGAAGACGACCCTCCAGGGTGAAGCCGCACTTCTCCGCGACGCGCTGCGACGCTTTGTTCGACACCGCGTGCCGGTAGGTGATCCGGTGCAGTTCCATCGCGCCGTACAACCAGCTCAGCACGGAATCCAGCGCGGTGGGCAGCACGCCCTTGCCGCGGTGCTTCGGCTGGGTCCAGCACATGACCTCGCCCAGCCCGCCCTTGACGTCGATGTCGCGGATGATGATGCCGGCCAGCACCTCCGCCGTGGTGGCGTCGCACACCGCCCACGACCAGCGGAAGTCGTACTTCCAGCCGTTGGCCAGGAACTGCAGGAAGCTCTCCGCGGCCGGAGCGCCGTCGATGGCCATCCGCGGCAGGTAGCGAGCGGTGTCCTCGTCCGCGAACGCGTCCACGATCGCCTGGACGTCGCTGATGCGGTCGTCGTGGCGGAAGGCGCGGAGGTAGTACTCGCCCGCGTTGATCTCGACTGGGTCCACAGGCCAGAGGCTAACCGTCTCCAGTGAACCCGTCGTGCCGTTCGGCCAGTTCGTCGAGCTCGTCGCGATGTGCGGACGCCGGGGTGCCGTCCGGGGCCGTGGTGAGCTCGATCACCCAGTCCACGTCCTCGGCGTCGTCCTCGCCCGCCAGCATGTCGCGGTGCACCGCGCACGGTCCCCAGCCGTCCGCCAGCAGTTCGTCCGCCAGCTCCTGGGCCTCGTCGCGGTCCGGCAGGATCAGCAGCACGGTCGGCGGGATCAGTTCGCGCACGGCCAACGCCCTGCGCAACGCCGCCGTGTCCGGCACGTGCACGCCGTCGAGCCCCGCTTCGAGCGCGGCCGCCGCGTTCTCCGCGGTGTCGTCGCAGAACACGCCGGTCGTGTACCCGAGCTCGGCCAGGACCCGCCGGTAGATCGCGGGGTCCGGCTTCGCGAGACCGAGCCGCGACGAGTTGAAGATCGCGTCGAACTCCACGTCCAGGCCGAGCAGCGCCAGGTCGGCTTCGAGCCGCGTGGTCGCGTTCGTCAGCAACGCCACGAAGCACTGTCGCCGGGCGACCCGCACCAACGCCAGCGCCTCGGTGATCACCTCACCGGGCGAGGCGGCGAAATCCGGGCCGACCTCCTGCCGCCACTGCTCGTCGGAGATCTCACCGGTGACGGCACGGCGCAGCAGGTTCGGTTCGAACGCGACCCTGGCGACCTCGGCCGGCATCGGCGGGAACGACCGCAGCACACCGTCGAGATCCAGCAGCAGCAACGGTTTCAGCGTCGGCGTCCGTTCCACTGGCCCCACACGATCGCCACCGCGGGGATGAGCAGGAAGATCAGCGGGTTCTTGATCACCGCGAAGAACAGGATCACCACGGCGACCCCGACCACGGGCACGACCATGCCCTCCCACGTGCGCGCGGGTGCCTTGGCCTGCTGCGGGAACATCGCCATCGGCGCGGCGAACTGCGGCCGCGGGTCCGGCAGGTCGTGGAACAACGCCATCAGCTCGCCGCGGGTCTTCGCGGTGGTGATCTTCGCGGACCGCTCGCCGTACTCCTCGACGTCGATCCGGCCGGCGCTCATGTGCTCGCCGAGCACCTGCAACGCCTGCTCCCGCTCGGTGTCGCCGATGCGGATGTCCCTGGACGGGTCGCTCACGAACTCAATCGTAGGTGAGCGACCCGGCTCGAGGATCAGGCGCCGAGGATCAGGTGCGCTCAGTCCTTCAGTTCGCAGATCACGGTGCCCTGGGTGATCGGGTCGCCGGGCGCGGCCGCGAGACCCGTCACGGTGCCCGCCTTGTGCGCCGTCACCGGGTTCTCCATCTTCATGGCCTCCAGCACCACGATCAGGTCGCCGGCCTCGACGGTCTGCCCGTCCTCGACGGCCACCTTCACGATCGTGCCCTGCATCGGCGCCGCCACCGCGTCACCGGAGACCGCGGCCGAACTACCGCCCGTCCGCTTCGACTTCGGCTTCTTCGCGGCGGCAGCGGCCGGGCGAGCAGAACCGACCGCGAGATCACCCGGCAGCGACACCTCCAGGCGACGCCCGCCGACCTCGACGACCACGGTCTGCCGCGGCGTCTCCTCCTCGGTCTCGGACGCCCCGCCGCTGAACGGCGCGATCTGGTTGTCGAACTCCGTCTCGATCCACCGCGTGTGCACGGTGAAACCTTCGGGCTTCTCGGCGGTGAACGCCGCGTCGCGCACGATCACGCGGTGGAACGGCAGCACGGTCGCCATGCCCTCCACGACCATCTCGTCCAGCGCGCGGCGGGCCCTGGCCAGCGCCTCCTCGCGGTTCTCCCCGGTGACGATCAGCTTGGCCAGCAACGAGTCGAACTGCCCGCCGATCACCGAGCCGCTCTCGACACCGGCGTCCACGCGCACACCCGGACCGGACGGCGCGACGAACGACGTCACGGTGCCCGGCGCGGGCAGGAAGCCGCGACCGGCGTCCTCGCCGTTGATCCGGAACTCGATGGAGTGCGCCCGCGGCGTCGGGTCCTCGGTGTGCTTGAGCTTCTCGCCGGCCGCGATGCGGAACTGCTCGCGCACCAGGTCGATGCCGGTCGTCTCCTCCGACACCGGGTGTTCGACCTGCAGCCGGGTGTTGACCTCCAGGAACGAGATCGAGCCGTCGAGCCCGACGAGGTACTCGACCGTGCCGGCGCCGTGGTACCCGGCTTCCAGGCAGATCGCCTTGGCGGAGCTGTGGATCGTGGCGCGCTGCTCGTCGGTCAGGAACGGCGCGGGCGCCTCCTCGACCAGCTTCTGGTGCCGGCGCTGCAACGAGCAGTCGCGGGTGCCGACGACGATCACGTTGCCGTGCGTGTCGGCGAGCACCTGCGCCTCGACGTGCCGCGGCTTGTCCAGGTAGCGCTCGACGAAGCACTCGCCGCGGCCGAACGCCGTGACGGCCTCGCGGACCGCGGAGTCGAACAGCTCGGGGATCTCCTCCATCGTGCGCGCGACCTTCAGGCCACGCCCACCGCCGCCGAACGCGGCCTTGATCGCGACCGGGAGCCCGTGCTCCTGCGCGAACGCGATGATCTCGTCCGGTCCGTTGACGGGGTCCTTGGTGCCGGGCACCAGCGGCGCGCCCGCGCGCATCGCGATGTGCCGCGCGGTCACCTTGTCGCCGAGGTCGCGGATGGCCTGCGGGGTCGGGCCGATCCAGATCAGGCCCGCGTCGATCACGGCCTGCGCGAAGTCCGCGTTCTCGGACAGGAAGCCGTAGCCGGGGTGCACCGAGTCGGCACCGGACTGCGCGGCGGCGGCCAGCACCTTCTCGAACGACAGGTAGCTCTCGCCGGGCGTGTTGCCGCCGAGTGCGAACGCCTCGTCGGCGAGCCGGACGAACGGCGCGTCCCGGTCGGGATCGGCGTAGACGGCGACGCTCGTCAGACCGGCGTCACGGCAGGCGCGGATGACCCGGACGGCGATCTCACCGCGGTTCGCGATGAGGACCTTGCGCAGCGACACGGCGTCGTACCTCCTGCTGGACCGGTAATTACGGCTCTGGCTGGTGCCGCAGTCTACGGAAATCGACGAACTCCGAGAGGGAGAGACGCCTCACTTCACATCCATCGTGAGGCCATCGGCCACAATCTGCGATGTGGGTGGAGCCAGGTCCGTGCAGGTGGTCGCCGTCGTCGCCGCCGTGGTCGTCGTCGCAGGGGTGGTGTTCGCCTATTTCCAGCGGCCCCACAACACCGATTCAGGTCAATCCGGCAACGACGCCGGAATGAGGTGCGGGACCACCGTTTGCCAGGTCGTCCTCGGCAAATCGGTCGGCAAGGACCTCGTGGAACTGCTCAGCGGCACCGGTGGCGGGCGGATCCGGGTGACCGGCGAGTCCGGCCCGTTCATCTTCGAGATGACCATCGCCGAGTCCGGTGCGGTGGTGAACGACAAGTCGCTGGAGTGCGCGACCGCGACGATCAGCGTGTGCCTGATCCGGGGAGCGCACAACGGCGAGTGGCTCGGTGAGGTGCTGATCCGCAAGGACGGCACGTGGTCCCGCGGGCAGACCGCCTACCTGGCCAACGCCGGGTATCTCGGGCTGCACGACGTCAACGAGGACGGCACCGCGGACATCGTCGCCGCCCAGTTCGCGTGCGACGGCCAGTGTGCCAACGCGTTTTTGCAGGTGTTCTCCGTGCTGGGGCCGAACATCGGCTGCACGACGGCGGAACAGGGGCGGGACCAGCTTCCCGGCTGGCCCACCCCGGCGCCGAAGATGTCGCAACTACGTCCCTGCAAGGACCGCTAGTGCGGTGGCCACCGCACTAAGCAGGCTGCCGGAAGTTGTGTCCGTTACTCGTCTGGCGCTCTGCCCTGGGCTCTCATGGCGTCTGCAAGTACCACCAACTCAACATCAACAGGCGTGTTTCTACACCCAACAGGGGTCGCTTCCCTCTGAGAACACCGCAGCGGCTCGACAGGCGGCGACGAGATCGGGTGTAGTTGACGCGATTCGATCAAGAGTTGGTGGTACTTGCAGGACACTGTGGGCACCCAGCGAGGCCAGAGGGTTCGGATACCACTTTCGGCCAGGTGCTTAGGCGTCGACGAGGTCCTTCTCGGCCGGAGCGGCGGGCTCCTCGATCAGGTTCTCACTGCGCGCCACCAGCACCGGCACGGTGATCTGGCCGGCCACGTTGGTCGCGGTGCGGATCATGTCGAGAATCGGGTCGATCGCGTAGACCACGGCCACACCGGTCGCGATGACCTGCGGCGGCAGGCCGACCACGCTCAGCGTCAGGGTGAGCATCGTGTACCAG
Organism: Lentzea kentuckyensis; assembly: GCF_002150765.1. Lineage (GTDB taxonomy): Bacteria > Actinomycetota > Actinomycetes > Mycobacteriales > Pseudonocardiaceae > Lentzea > Lentzea kentuckyensis. The sequence goes on along the minus strand of NZ_MUYM01000002.1, from coordinate 151,659 downwards.
CCGGTCGTTCCGGCGGTCGCGAGCGCGCCGAACACGGCCACCAGCACGATGCCGACGTACTGCCACACCGAGAGCTGGATGCCGAACAGGTTCGCGATGAAGATCGTCGCGACGGCCGGGTAGACCGCGGCGCATCCGTCCATCTTGGTCGTCGTGCCCAGCGGCACGGCGAAGTTCGCGTACTCGGTCGGCACGCCGAGGTCCGTGGCCGCCTTGCGGGACAACGGAAGCGTGGCACCGGACGACCGCGACACGAACGCGAACTGGATCGCGGTGGCCGCCTTGCGGAAGAACTCGACCGGCGAGGTCCTGCCGACGAACTTCAGCAGGATCGGGTAGACGACGAACAGCACCAGCAACGTGCCGATGTAGACGGCCAGGATCAACGAGAACAACGGCTTCACGAACGAGTTGCCGTACGAGGCGACCGCGTTGCCGATCAGGCCGAAGATGCCGATCGGCGCCAGCAGGATGATCCAGCCGACGACCTTCTGCACGATGTCGAAGAACGAGCGGACCAGGTTCGTGAACGGCGCGGCCTTCTCACCGAGCGCGTAGGCGGCGAAACCGACCAGCACCGCGATGAACACCACCTGCAGCACCTCACCCTCGGTGAAGGCGCTGAAGATGTTGGTGGGCACCAGGTTCTCCAGCAACGCGTTCCACGAACCGGACGCGCGCTTGGCGAGCTTGTCGACCGCGCCGGCGGCGGGCTCGATCTGCACGCCCTGGCCGGGCTTGATGATCGCGCCGACCGCGAGGCCGATCAGCACCGCGATGAACGACGTGATGGCGAACCACAGGAACGTCTTGCCGCCGAGGCGCGCGGCGGTGCGGCCGCCGCCGAGGTTCCGCAGCGACGCGATGCCGACGACGATCGCGGTGAACACCAGCGGGATCACGGTCAGCTGCAGCAGCGCCGTGAAGGTGGAACCGATCTTGGCGAGCACGGGCGCGAGCCACGTGCCCTTGCCGAGCCAGCCGGCCAGCGCGCCGAGAACGAGCGCGCCGAGGACGGTCAGGCCGAAAACCTTGGGCTTGCGGTAGGTCTGGACGAAGGACACTGGAACATCTCCTGGGCAGGGATGAGCGAACAGGGGCTGGGAGCGTTAGCTCCGACAGCCCGTGCTCGTCCTGCGTGCCAGGTCTATGTGCCTGCGACGCGTCAAGTACTCGTTCACCGCTAGCCCCCAACGCCGGCGTTGAGGGCAGTCTTCCCTGATCAGGCCAAGTGTGACCAGGACTACCAGAGTGTGGACACGGAAACACCCACCTGGCCGAGCAGCCTCCGGGTGATGGGCAGGCTGATGCCGATGACGGAGCTGTGGTCGCCGTCGATACCGTCGATGAACCAGCCGCCGCGGCCGTCGATCGTGAAGCCGCCCGCGACGTGAAGCGGCTCACCGGTCGCGATGTACGCCTCCAGCTCCTCGTCCGACGGCGTGCCGAACCGCACGACCGTCGACTCGGCGGCCGACGCGCGGTCGACGACCTTGCCGCCCGAGACGAGCAGCACGGTGTGGCCGGTGATCAGCACGCCGCTCTTGCCGGCGACCCGCCGCCACCGTTCGCGCGCGACCTCGGCCGTGCCGGGCTTGCCCACGAGCTCGCCCTCGAACAGCAACATCGAGTCGCAGCCGATCACGACGCACTCGTCGTCGTGCTCGATCGCCTCGGCCTTCGCCGCGGACAACGCGACGACGGTCTCCTCGGGGGTCGGGTTCTCCAGCGACGCGACGAGGGCGTCCTCGTCGACGCCGGAGACGCGGACGACGGGCTCGACGCCCGCGGACCGCAGGACGCTAAGACGGGCGGGTGACTGGGAGGCCAGGATCAGACGCACCAGCGGAGTCTCGCACGCCCGTTTCGCGCCTCATCAGCACCGCCGCGCTCACCCCGACGACCGTCGACACGACCAGCACGAGCAACGCGGCGCGGGTGGCCGCGGTGAAGTCGTTCGTCGCCGCCAGGACGACCTGCAGCACGGCACCGGTGCCCGCGCTGCCGAGCACGTTGCCGAACTGCCGCGAGGTGTTGTAGATGCCGGCGCCCGCGCCCATCAACGCCGGATCGAGCGTCTTCGTGGCGATGTTGGTGAGCGGCGCGTACACCATCCCCATCCCGCCGCCGACCACGACCAGCGCGGGCAGCATCACCCACGGCGACCCGCCGCCCAGCTGCAGCGTCGTCACTCCCATGCCGAGCCCGAGCAGCGTGAAGCCGGTGATCGGCAGGTACTTCGCGCCGGGCCCGTTCGACAGCCGTCCCGCGAAGAACGCCACCACCCCGGACGCCAGCGAGGTCGGCGCCGTGAACAGGCCGGCCTCCAGCGCCGACAGCTTCGGCACGGTCTGCACGAACAGCACGAGCGGCACGAACAGCCCGGTGACGGAGAAACCGATGATCATGTTGGCGACGTTGCCGAGCGAGAAGTTCCGATTGCCGAAGATCCGCAACGGCAGCAGCGGCTCGGGATTGCGCCGGGCCGCCTGCCACAGCACGAACACGACCAGCAGCACCGCACCCGTGACGATGATCTCGGCGATCGTGATCGGACCGGCGACCCGGCCCCATCCGTAGTGCTCACCGTTCTGCACACCGAACACGACCAGCCCGAGCCCGAGGCAGCACAGCACGATGCCGAGCACGTCGAACCGGTGCGACCGGCCGGGGCGCCAGTCCGGAACCCAGCGCAGCACCAGCGTCAACGCGAGCACGCCGAGCGGGATGTTGACGAAGAAGATCCACTCCCAGCCGAGCTGGGTGACGAGCACGCCGCCGAGCAGCGGTCCGGACACCGTCGCGAACCCGGCGACCGACCCCCACATGCCCAGCGCGGCACCGCGCCGGTGCGGCGGGAACAGGTGGGTGATGAACGCCATCGTCTGCGGCGTCATGGCCGCGGCGCCCAGGCCCTGCACGGCGCGGGCGGTGATGAGCAGCTCGGCGCTGGTGGCCAGTCCGCAGGTCAGCGAGGCCAGCACGAAGATCGTGAGGCCGGCGAGGTAGACGCGCTTCGGCCCGAACCGGTCGCCCAGCCTTCCGGTCAGCAGCAACGGCACCGCGAACGTCAGCAGGTACGCGCTGTTGACCCAGATGATGTCGTTGAGCGTCGCGTGCAACCCCTCGATCATCGAGGGCATCGCGACGTTCACGATGGTCGTGTCCAGCAGGATCATGAAAAAACCGACGCAGAGCGCGGCGATCGCCCGCCAGGCCGCACGCTCGGTTCGAGTAGTACTACTGATGCGCGATCACCTCTCTCGTCGGCACTCTCGACCGAGTGAAGCGCTGGGTGCTTGTCCTCACCGAACGCGGTTCCGATCGCGAAGGCAAGCGCAGACGGATCGCGGCCCTGCTCGTCGTGCTCGGCGGGCTCATTGGATCGTGGGCCGTTGGAAGCGTGCTCGCGAGCGACCCGATCGGCTACGGAGTCCCGGTCTGGCCGTTCGCCGACCGGCTCGATCGCGCGGAGAACGCGCTGCTCAGCCAGGTCGTGCCGGCGGTGCGCGACAACCTGCCGCTGAACCCGGCCGTCGTCCAGGTGCTGCGCAAGACCGACGCCTACGGCAGCGAGTTCTGGACCCTGAAACTCAAGGTCGACGGCGAAACCCGCTGTCGCGAGGTCGCCGTCGCCCTGAACGTCAGCAGCCGACGGGTGTCCTGCTGACCGATCTTGTCGGACCCCGTGAGTACGTTGAGATGCAGGGGTTCCCAGCTCGGGGGTACCCCTGCGCGAGCCTGCCTAGCAGGGGAAACCCGAGGCGCGCCAGGCGCCCGGCCCGTGTTGCAGCGGGCGCCGGACCCGGCGGGCCGGGTTGGCCCACTCCGACCGGACAACAGGCTTGTCCTCAACAGGCGCGGCCGAAGCCAGCCCCGCGATGACAGCGGTCAGCGCCGCCAGCTGGTAGTCGTCCGGCGTGCCTTTGACGACCCGGAGCAGCGGCTTTTCCTGGGGCTTCTCGTCCGGCGCGGTCACAGCGGGATGTTCCCGTGCTTCTTGGGCGGCAGCGTCTCCCGCTTGTCCCGCAGCATCGACAGCGCCCGCGCCACGTAACCGCGGGTGTACGACGGCGGGATCACCGAGTCGACGTACCCGCGCTCAGCGGCCTGGTACGGGTTGCACAGCGTGTCCTCGTACTCCTGCTGGAGCTGGGCGCGCAGGGCGTCGACGTCCTCGCCGTTCTGCGCGGCGGCGGCCAATGTCTTGCGGTGCACGATGTTCGCCGCGCCGGAAGCGCCCATGACGGCGATCTGCGCGGTCGGCCACGCCAGGTTGATGTCGGCGCCGAGGTGCTTGGAGCCCATCACGTCGTACGCGCCGCCGTACGCCTTGCGCGTGATGACGGTGACCAGCGGAACCGTGGCCTCGGCGTAGGCGTAGATCAGCTTGGCGCCGCGGCGGATGATGCCGTTCCACTCCTGGTCGGTGCCGGGCAGGAAGCCGGGCACGTCGACGAACGTCAGCACCGGGATGTTGAACGCGTCGCAGGTGCGCACGAACCGCGCGGCCTTCTCGGAGGCGTCGATGTCGAGGCAGCCGGCGAACTGGGTGGGCTGGTTCGCGACGACGCCGACGCTGTGGCCGTCCACGCGGCCGAAGCCGACGAGGATGTTCGGCGCGAACAGCGGCTGGACCTCCAGGAAGTCGCCGTCGTCGAGCACGCGGTTGATGACCTCGTGCATGTCGTACGGCTGGTTCGCCGAGTCCGGGATGAGCGTGTCGAGCTCGCGGTCCTCGTCCGTGATCGAGTCGGAGATCGAGCCCGCGGCCAGGGTGCCCTCGAACGTGGGCGAGTCGCTCAGGTTGTTCGACGGCAGGTACGACAGGAGTTCCTTGACGTACGCGATCGCGTCTTCCTCGTCGGTGCCGAGGTAGTGCGCGTTGCCGGACTTGGTGTTGTGCGTGCGACCGCCGCCGAGCTCCTCCATCGTCACGTCCTCGCCGGTGACGGTCTTGATGACGTCGGGGCCGGTGATGAACATGTGCGAGGTCTGGTCGACCATCACCACGAAGTCGGTCAGCGCGGGGGAGTAGACGTGACCGCCCGCGTTCGAGCCCATGATCAGCGAGATCTGCGGGATCACGCCGGACGCGCGGACGTTGCGGGTGAAGATCTCGCCGTAGAGGCCGAGCGAGACGACGCCCTCCTGGATGCGGGCGCCGCCGCCCTCGTTGATGCCGACGATCGGCCGGCCGGTCTTGATCGCCAGATCCATGATCTTGACGATCTTCTCGCCGTACACCTCGCCGAGCGAGCCGCCGAAGACCGTGACGTCCTGGGAGAACACGCACACCGGACGGCCGTCGACGGTGCCGTAGCCCGTCACCACGCCGTCGCCGTACGGGCGGTTCTTCTCCTGGCCGAAGTTCGTGGAGCGGTGCCGGGCGAGTTCGTCCAGCTCGACGAACGAACCGGGGTCGAGCAGGAGGTCGATGCGCTCGCGGGCGGTCTTCTTGCCCTTCGCGTGCTGCTTCTCGACCGCGCGTGCCGAGCCGGCGTGAACCGCCTCGTCGTTGCGCCGGTAGAGGTCAACGAGCTTGCCCGCGGTGGTGTGGACGTCCGGGGCGCCTGATGCGTCTGGGGGGACGTGCCCGATCGGCTCGGTCGCACTGCTCATGGGCCCGGAGCCTAACGAGAGCATTGCTGAACTGCCTCGTGCAGTTGTCCAGGTCACGGCAATCTGTTGGTCATCTCTGATCGCACGTACTCTCTCTCGTTCCAATAGCCTGGCGCGATGGACATCGCACTCGACGCCGAGGCGCTGCGCGCACGGCTGGTAGCACCCAACGGCCCGTACGCCGCTCTTGATGTCGTGGCGACCACTCAGTCCACGAACGCGGACCTGGCCGCAGCCGCTGCTGCGGGCGCCCCGGACCGGACCGTGCTGATCGCGTTGGAGCAGACCGCGGGGCAGGGCCGTCGTGGCCGCACCTGGTCGTCGCCGCCGGGCGGTCTCTACGTCAGCGTGCTGTTCCGGCCGACCGACGTGCCGGCGCAGCGGTTGCCGTGGCTCAACCTGATCGCTGGTCTGGCGCTGGTGCGTGTCGCCCAGTCGGTGGGTGTCGAGGCAACGTTGAAGTGGCCGAACGACCTGCTGCTCGGCCCGAAGGCCGAGAAGGGCGCCGGGATCCTGTCCGAGATCACCGCCGGCGTGGCGCAGGCCGTCGTCGTGGGCATCGGTCTGAACGTCGCGAAGCTGCCTGCCGGCGTCGAGCCCGCGCCGGGTGGTCTCGCGCCGACGTCGCTGGAGGACACCGGCGCCTCCGAGCTGGATCGAGGCGAGCTGGCGTTCCGGCTGCTGGTCGAGCTCGCTCAGCTGGAAGGCGTGTGGCGCAAGAACGGCGGTGACGCGGTCGAGTCCGGCGTGCTGGAGGAGTACCAGGAGCACTCGGCGACCGTCGGCGAACGCGTTCGCGTCGAACTTTCAGGTGGTGTTCAGCTTCAGGGGACGGCGCAGCGCATCGAGCCCGACGGCACGCTGGTCGTGCGCGGAACCGATGGGGTGGACCACGGCGTGTCCGCAGGTGACGTGGTGCATTTGCGTCCGGCGTGATTAGGGTTGGCCCATGGCCTATCCCGACGACCTGCTGAGCTCAGGCGAGCACGTCGTGATCCACAAGCACCCCCACTGGAAGATGCTGATCTTCCCGGTGTTCTGGCTGCTGGTGGTGGTCGCGATCGGCACCTACCTGGCCGGTCTCGTCGTGGACCAGTCGTGGGCCTCCATCGCCTGGATCGCGCTGGCCGTGATCGGCGTCGTGCTGATCCTGTGGCTGACGATCGCGCCGGTGGTGCGCTGGCGGACGACGCACTTCATCATCACCTCGGACCGCGTGATGTACCGCGAGGGCGTGTTCAAGCGCACAGGCCTCGACATCCCTTTGGCTCGTGTGAACAGCGTGCGGTTCGAGCACTCTCTGATGGACAGGGTGCTGGGCTGCGGCACGCTGATCATCGAGTCGGCCTCGGACGAGCCGCTCGAGTTCGACGACATCCCGTCCGTGGAAAAGGTGCACACGATGCTGTACCGCGAGGTCAACGACAACCCCGACGACGACTACCACCCCGGAGCGCTCGATGGGCGCGCGTGAGGCAGGGCTGCCCGACGTCGTTCCGTCCGGTTCGCTGCCCTCGCGGGTGACGATCTGGGAGGTCGGGGCTCGGGACGGGCTGCAGAACGAGTCCGTGGTCGTGCCGGTGTCGGTGAAGCTGGAGTTCCTGGATCGCCTGGCTGCTGCCGGACTGTCCGTTTTGGAGGCCACCTCGTTCGTGCATCCCAAGTGGGTGCCGCAGTTGGCTGATGCCGCCGAGTTGTTGTCGGGGCTGGTGCCGCGGCCCGGGGTCGTCTATCCGGTGCTGGTGCCGAACGAGCGCGGGCTCGATCGTGCGCTGGAGGCCGGGGTCTCGCACATCGCGATCTTCGCGTCGGCCACGGAGACGTTCGCGTCGCGGAACCTGAACCGGACGCTGGACTCGCAGTTCGAGATGTTCGAGCCGACTGTTTCTCGTGCGCTGGCAGCGGGGATGGACGTGCGCGGGTACGTGTCGATGTGCTTCGGCGACCCGTGGGAGGGCCCGGTCGCCCGGTCGCAGGTCGTTGCGGTCGGTGAGCGGCTGCTGGAGATGGGCTGCTCGCAGTTGTCTCTTGGGGACACCATCGGGGTGGCTACGCCTGGGCAGGTGGAGTCGTTGCTCGAGGGGTTCCGGGACGTCTCCCGTCTGGCTGTCCACTTCCACGACACGTATGGGCAGGCGTTGTCCAACACCCTTGCCGCTTTGCGTTGTGGGGTGACCACTGTGGACTCTTCTGCCGGTGGGCTGGGCGGGTGTCCGTACGCGGAGTCGGCCACTGGGAACCTCGCTACTGAGGACCTGGTGTGGATGCTCGACGGGTTGGGGATCGAGACCGGCGTCGACCTGGACAAGTTGGTCGAGTGTTCGGTTTGGATGGCTGAGCAGTTGGGACGGCCTAGTCCTTCTCGGGTTGTGCGGGCGCTCGCGAAGTGAACATGCCGGTCGCGATGAACCGGTAGACGAGCTCGTCGCCGCGCCGGGCCGTGCCCTCGAACTCCACCAGCCCGAGCGTCGGCCTGCTCTTCGACAGGCGTGCGCTCAGCACCTCCGCGGCGAACGTCAGTGTGTCGCCGGGGTACACCGGAGCCAGCCAGGACAGTTCGCGGCCGCCCGGCGAGCCCTGGGAGGTGGAGTCGGACAGGACCTCGTCCACCCACCGGCGCATCCACAGTGAGGCCGTGTACCAGCCGGAGGCGGACAAACCGCCGAAAATCGAGGACTTCGCCGCTTCGTCGTCCAGGTGGAACGGCTGTGGGTCGAACTTCTTCGCGAAGTCCACCATGTCGTCCCGGTCGACGACGACCTCGCCGAGCGGGATGATTCGGCCTGCAGGCAGATCCTCGTAGGCGATCACGCGTTGATCCTACGTAACTGAATCCGCTGGGAACCGATCTAAGGGCAACGGCGTCCAAGAGCCCGAGCCCAGGGCTATGCGTGTGAGAGGGGACTCGGTGGACGACCACCGTGCGCAGGTCGAGGAGCTGCTGGCCGACTATCGGCGCAGCCGTGAGCAGTTGGCGTCGGTTCAGCGTGAGCTGGCGGCTGTGTCCGGGCGGGCTGTCAGTCCGGACGGGACGGTCACGGCGGTTGTCGGGAGTGGGGGGAAGCTCGCGGCGCTGGAGTTGTCCGAGCTGGCCTATCGGCGGCATCGGCCTGAGCAGCTGGCCGCGTTGATCGTGCGGACGGTTGCGGAGGCGGCTGCTTCTGCCGCTGAGGACACCTATCAGGCGTTGAGCGCGGTGTTGCCCGCCTCGACTGATCCTGCCGCGCTGGTGGCCGGTACCGCCGATCTGCGGCCTGCGGAGTACGCGGACGAGGACGAGACCCTGGACCTGGGGCGGCAGCCCGCTCGTCGGCGGGTCGATGACGACGAGGACAACGAGCAACGGGAGAGCTGGCTCGACTCCGAGCTCATCAACAGGAGGGTCCGATGACCGGGTACGGGGCCGACCTCGAGCGGCTGGACGCCGGAGCGCGCGACTTGCGTGGGTTTGCCGGGCAGGCCACGGAGATCGCGGGGACGTTGGACAAGGCGCTGGCCGCGTTCGGTGCCTGTTGGGGGGACGACGCGGTGGGGCGCAGTTTCGCGGCGTCGCACGAGCGGCCTTCCGGTGATGCGGCTGGGACGTTGTCCGGGCTCGCCACGACGTTGGGGGACGTGGGCGACAAGCTCGCCGCGACGGCCGAGACGTATCGGCACGTCGAGCAGAGCAACGCGTCCGCGATGAGAAGGTTGGACGGCTGACATGGGCATCGAGCTTCCCGTCGAACTCACCGAGGTCGCGGCCAAGGCAGGTGTCACGTGGCCCAAGGCCGACGAGGACGCCATGCGTTCCAGCGCCACCGCGTGGCGCGAGGCCGGGGACAAGATCAAGGGGTTGGGCACGTCGTCCGACGGCGCTGCCACGCGTGCGTTGAGCGGGGTCACCGGTGCCACCGGGGATGCCGCGCGTGGGCGGTGGGCGAAGGTCGTGGCGCCGGACGGCGATTTCCAGCGGGCGGCTCGTGGGTGTCATGCGGCCGCCGACCGTCTTGACCACGCCGCCCAGCAGGTGGGGGCCGCGAAGGTCGAGATCGTCCGCGAGCTCACGACGCTGGCCAAGAACAACGACGCCGCGCACGCCTCGGCCAACGCCGGCAACCCCAACGCGTTGCTGGGCCTCGACACGTTGACCAAGGGGGCCGCGGCCAACGTCGCGAACCTCCAGAACACGTTGTCCTCCGCCATCCGCCTGGACAGCGGTGTGGACATGAGCCAGGCCTCACCGCCCGTCAACACCGCGCCCGGTGCCCACGGGCCCGGCGGTGGTGGCGGTCTGTTGTCGCCTGTCACGAACGTTGTGGGCGGCGTGGTGGCTCCGGTCGCCGCTGCCGTCGAACCCGTTGTCGCCGGAGCTGCTCCTGTCGTTGGTGCCGTCACCGCGCCGGTGGCTCCGGTCGTGGGTGCCGTGACGGCTCCGGTCGCGCCTGTCGTCGGCATGGTGACCGATGCCGCTGCCCCGGTCATGAACGCCGCTGCTCCCGTGACCGCGCCCGCCGCGGCCGTGGTGATGCCAGCCGTTGACGCGGTGCCCGGTGGCCATGACGCGGTCGGACCCGCGTTCGGCGAGGGAGACGGCCACGGTCGTGGTGAGGGCCCGGGCAACGGTCCGGGTGACGGTTCCGGCCGAGGTCAGAGCGGCCCTCCGGTGCTGCCCGGGCTGGTCGCCGAGGTGGGTCAGGCGGTCACTCCGGCCGTCGCGCCCGTCACGCACGTGGTGGGAGAGGCGATCCCGAGCGTCCAGGGCACTCTCGGCCCGATCGCTGAGGGAACGACCCAGACGTCGGCCGCGGTTCTCGAGCAGCCGTTGATCCGTGGCGGCGACGTGCACGGTGCGCCCGCTGCCGCCGGACCCGCGCCTGCTGCTGCGGCGCAGGCGGCTCCCGCGAGCCCAGCTCTCGGTGGTGCGCCGATGGGTGGCGTCCCGGCAGGAGGCCCGATGGGTGGTCCCGTCGGTGCTGTGGGCGGTGCGATCGGTGGAGCCGTGGGTGGTGTGCCGTCGGCGACCTCCGCGGTTGCGTCCCAGGTCGGTGCGGTTGTGGGACAGCAGGGTGGTGCACAGGCACCCGGCCAGCAGGGACAGGCCGCCCAGCAGGCCGCCAAGGCCGCGGACGCCAAGAGCGTGGACGCGAAGGCCGCCGAGGCCAGGGCGACCGAAGCGAAGGCCGCGGAAGCCAAGGTCGGCGAGGCCAAGGCGGGCGCGCAGGCCGTTGCCGGGAAGTCGGGCTCCTCGGTCGCGGGCCAGGCGAGCCAGTTCGGTGGCCAGGCGGGCACTCAGGCCGGACAGGCTCAGGGGCCGGGACAGACCGGTCAGGCCCAGCCCGGGACGTCGTCGACCGGCCAGGGGTCGGGTGCACCGGCGGCTGCCAAGGATCCGGCCAAGGACCTGACGAAGGACGCCCTGGACGCGCTGCAGGACGGTTCCGCCGACGCTGCGGCCGGGGGCGAGCGTGGCGCGCAACAGGTCGTCGACACCATCACCTCGCCGTCGGCGCCGTTGGCCGGTGTCGACCTCGGCGGTGGCTCCGGATCGCTCACCGACCGCCTCGACAACAGTCGTGACCAGGCCCTCGGCGCCGGCGTCGGCTTCGACATCGCCCGCCACGCCTACACCGCGGCGGCGGCCGGCAGTTGGTTCATGGCCGTCTTCCTGTCCGCGGGTCAGGGGCCGCGGCTCGCCCCGAAGCCGGCCAGGCAGCTCCCGCCCCCGGCGCAGCAGGACGACGAACAGCTGATCCCGCGGTTCGCCCCGCACGACCACCCGCAGGCCGGGCTGGTCGACACGGCGGAGTCGCACCCGGCTGAGGCGACCGAAGGGCTCGGCAAGGATCACCCGGTCGTGCAGGAGCTGATCGAGGGCTACGACGCGTTGGCCGGCATGCACGAACGCGACTGGGAAAGCCTGTTCCAGCACGAGGACGGCAGCCCGCGCTGGCCGGTCGAACGCGAGGGCGGTTACGAGGACAGCCGGCCGGAGGTCCTTCAGCAGGGCGCCGAGCTCGACCGGTTCGGCACGCCGGAAGGCCGTGTCCTCAGCAAGGCCGGCACGCCCTTCGCGCAACGCTCGCTGCCGCCGTCCGCGCTCGACGAGGGCTACCGCCGGTACCGGGTCGAGAAGGACCTGCCAGTGCACCGGACGATCAGCGCGCCGTGGTTCGGCCAGCCCGGCGGCGGAAGTCGTTACCGCACCACCTGTCCCGTCGCGGACCTCGTCGCGCTCGGCTACCTCACGGAGATCACCGCATGAACGTCGAGAGCCTGCCCGAGTGGCTGACGAAGATCGGCGTACCGGACGACGTCGTCAGTGTCGGTGAGGAGGCGGACCAGCGCTGGTGCCTGCTCACCGAGACCGACGACGACGTGGTCAAGGGCTACGAGGTGTTCTGGCAGGAACAGGGCAACCGCTACGACTGGGCCCGGTTCGACGACGAGAGCGTGGCGTGCCACTACCTCTTCGGCCGGCTCGCCTGGGCTCAGGTCGCGCGCGGAACCCTCACCGTGCCAACAGCTTGAGCGCGTCCTCGTGCAGGTGGCCGTTCGACGTCAGCACGCTGCCGCCGTCGTAGCGCTCCTCGCCGGTGAGCGAGGTGAAGCGGCCACCCGCCTCGGTCACCAGCACCTGGAACGGGGCGATGTCCCACGGGTTCGCCACGCACTCGGGTGCCAGGTCGATGGCGCCCTCGGCGACCAGGCAGTGCTGGTAGAAGTCGCCGAACGCGCGGCTCTCCCAGGTTGCGTCGACCAAACGCAGCCATGCCTCGCGTGAGTGGTACTCCACCCACGACTTGATGTCGGTCGTCGACACGTACGCGTCTTCGAGAGAGCGCACACCGGACACGGAGATCGCGCGCTCGCCGGAGGCGTCCGACGCGAATGCGCCGCCACCGGCAGAAGCCCACCAACGGCGGCCCAGCGCGGGCGAGGACACGACACCCACGACCGGGGTGCCGTCCACGACCAGGGCGATCAGCGTTGCCCAGATGGGGACGCCGCGCAGGAAGTTCTTGGTGCCGTCGATCGGGTCGAGCACCCAGACGCGCGAGGCGTCCAGCGTGCCGCCGCGCTCCTCGCCCATGACGACGTCGTCAGGGCGTTCCGCGGCCAGCACCGCGCGCACGGCGTCCTCGACCGCGACGTCGGCATCGGTGACGGGTGTGCGGTCCGGCTTGCGCTCCACGGCGAGGTCGTGAGCGCGGAATCGGGCCGCGGTGATCGCGTCGGCGGCGTCGGCGAGGCGGAGGGCGAGTTCGAGATCAGCATCGTGGGGTGACACGCGGCGATCGTTCCACGAATACGCTGTGGCCGTGAGCGTGGTGTTGCTGGCCGAGGACGATCCGGCCATCGCGGAACCTCTCTCCCGCGCGTTGACGCGAGAGGGCTATTCAGTGCAGGTCGTGGGCGACGGGCCGAGTGCCTTCGACGCCGCGATCGCCGGGGGCATCGATCTGCTGGTGCTCGACCTCGGCCTGCCCGGCATGGACGGACTGGAGGTGTGCCGCAGGCTTCGCCAGAACGGCAGAGGCATACCCGTGCTGATGCTCACCGCACGAGCCGACGAGGTCGACTTCGTGGTTGGACTCGACGCGGGCGCCGACGACTACGTCGCGAAGCCGTTCCGCCTCGCCGAGCTGATGGCCCGCATCCGGGCCCTGCTGCGCCGCCGGGCTCCGGGCACGTTGGAGGTCAACGGCGTGCGCGTCGATCTGGCTGCCCGCCGCGTCACCGTCGACGGCGGGGAGATCCAGCTCGCGAACAAGGAGTTCGAACTGCTCAAGGTGCTGATCCAGCGCGCGGGGCAGGTCGTGAGCCGTGACGAGATCCTCTCCGAGGTGTGGAACGACCCGGACCTCAAGGGCAGCAAGACGCTCGACATGCACATGTCGTGGCTGCGCCGGAAGCTGAGCGACGGCACCCCCAACTCGGCCGAGAAGCACATCGCGACCGTGCGCGGCCGCGGCTTCCGCTTCAACGCCGACTGATGCGCCGCCGGATACTGCGGGCGATCCTGCTCGCCGTCGCCGTCACGGGGTTCGTGCTCGGCATCCCGCTCGGCTACACCGCCCTGCAGCTCGTCGAGGACACCGCTCGCGGCGACCTCACCGAACGCGCCCAGCAGATCGCGACCACGCTCGACGACCAGCTCGCCAACCGGCGGGGCATCGACATCGAGGCCGTGAAGATCGCCATACCCACCGACGGCCGGCTCACCGTGGTGTCCGGCGGCGTCACCAGCGCCACCGGTCCGTCACCCGGCGCCGACCCGCTGACCGCCGAGCTGCCGATCGCCCAGCAGGGCACCGTCCGGCTGGAGATCCCCTCCGGCCCGATGCACACCGCCCAGGCCCAGGTGGCCGGTCTGGTGCTGCTCCTGCTCGCGGTCTCCGTCGGCACCGGCACCATCGTCGCCCTGGTGACCGCGCAAACGCTTGCCCGTCCGCTCGGCCACGTCGCAGCCCGCGCGTCCCGCCTGGGCGCCGGCGACTTCCGCGCCGACGAGCAGCGCTACAACATCTCCGAGCTGGACGCGGTCTCCGAGGCCCTCGACACCTCGGCCACGGCCCTGGCCCGCCTCGTCCAACGCGAACGCGAGCTCGTCGGCGACGTCTCCCACCAGCTCCGCAGCCGCCTGACCGCCCTGCAGCTGCGCCTGGAGGCCCTCGCCGAACACCCGGAACCCGAGACGGCCATGGAAGCCCGCGCGGCACTGGAACAGGCCGAACGCCTGGCCGCCGTCCTGGACGAACTCCTCGCCGCCGCCCGCGCCGCTCGCGCGGTCGGCGCCGAACCGCTGGAACTGCGCCCGGCGCTGAACGCCATCGCCGAGGAGTGGCGCGAACAGGTCAAGAGCCACGGCAGAAGCCTGCGCGTCCGCGTCCCGGACGGCCTGCTCGCCCGCGCCACGCCCGCGCGCCTGCGCGAGGCCATCGGCGTGCTGCTGGACAACGCGCTGCGCCACGGCGAGGGCTCCGTCGTCGTCTCCGCTCGCGGTGAGGACGGCACGGTCGTGGTCGAGGTCAGCGACGGCGGTGCGGGCGTGCCCGACGAACTCGCGGCGCACATCTTCGAGCGCGGAGTCTCAGGCGGCGGCTCGACCGGTGTGGGCCTGGCGCTCGCACGCGCGTTGGTCGACGCGGACGGTGGCCGGTTGGAGCTGTCGACGGCGCGCCCTGCGACGTTCGCCGTGTTCCTGCCGGTCCCGAAGGCTCACGACGTGGTCGGGATCCCCTGGAAGGCGCCGGGCACCCCGCGCTGAGTTGATGGCACGCGGGGCCCTTTCGTGCTGTCAGACAGTACGAAAGCTCCCCGCGTGCACTTCCGCGTCGGCGTGTCGAGGCGCGACGCGCTGACGGCTCAGCCGCGGAGCAGGTCGATCTCGGCGGTGAGCGCCGCCCGGAGTTCGTCGTGCTCCGGGCCGAGCGCGGTGGCGGGATCGGACCAGCGTTCGACCGGATACAGCCACACCGGACGGCCGACGATGTGCTCCGGCTCCCAGTCGTAGCGCGGCCAGACGTGCGCGTGCAGGTACGGGTCCGTGTTGCCGAGGATCTCCAGGTTGACCCGCCGGAAGCCGGGATCGCGGCGGGCACAGACCCGTTCGACGGCCTCCCCGAGCACGTCCATGTCGGCGAGGAACCGGGCTCGCCGGTCACGCGGCAGGTCGGTCAGCCGTTGCACTTCGGGGTCGTCGACGAGCAGCACGCAGTACCCGGGCAGGAACTGCACGTCTCCGATGTTCGCGAACCCGGCGTCCAGCCTGCGCAGCACGGTGGGGTTCTCCCCGCGCAGTGATGACCCGATCCGGTCGGCTTTCCACGTCACGAGTGGCCGAGTTCCTTCTCTTCGTCCAGGGACCGGCCGTTGCCGCGCGCGTTCTCCTCGGGGAACACCCACGTCTTGTAGCCGTACCAGCGGAAAGCCATCGCGATGAGCGTGCCGATGATCTGCGCGCTCAGGAAGTCCGAGACCTCCTCGGTGAGCCGCGACACGTGCGGTTCCTGCAGGTGGAACGCGTACCGCGCGATGTACAGCGGTGCCGAGTTCAGCACGATGCCGATGCCGTTGACCAGGAAGAACAGGGCTGCTTCGTGGTGCCGTTCGCGGCCGCCGCGGGTGCGGAACGACCACTCCCGGTTCAGCACGTACGACACGATCGTGGCGACCAGGGTCGCGATGATCTTCGCCGTCACCGGGTTGTTCGGCAGGACGACCGTCTTGATCCCGAAGAACAGGACCGTGTCGATCACGAAGCACGTGCCCCCGACCAGGGCGAACTTGACTAGTTCACGATGCTTCAGCGCGATCGACCGGATCGGCTCCGGAAACCGGGAGACCACTGTTTCGGCTAGGGACACGCGTCGAGTCTACGGAGATCGGGTGAACGCGCCGGTCCGGTCGAGCGCCCGCGTCGGGGAAGACCCAGCGGCGCATCGCCCAGAACTTGAAGCCGGTGGCGAGCAGCATGCCGATGATCGAGCCGGACACGAAGTCCGCGATCTCCTCGGTCAGCACCGACACGAACGGTGCCTGCAGGCCGAACAGGTGCCGCGACAGCCACAGCGGCAGGATGTTGATCGCCACGCCCAGCCCGCTGACCAGGAAGAACAGCGCGGCCTCGTGGTGGCGCTCGCGGCCGCCGCGGGTGTGGAACGACCATTCGCGGGACAGCACGTACGAGGCGATGATCGCCACCAGCACGCCGATGACCTTCGCCGTGACGACCTTGTCCGTCAGCACGGTGAGCTTCAGCGCGTACCAGACACCGTTGTCGATGACGAACGTTGTGCCGCCGACCAGTGCGAACCGGATCAACTCACGGTGCTTGTGCAACAGGAACTGGAGTGGTTCTGGCATCCGGCTCATGGCGCGGCGAACGACTGGCAGCACCGCGCCAGCTTACGGATCAAGGTAACGGCGGTTGCCTCCGGGTGTTACCTTCGGCCACCGCCAGCCACCTGAGCTGCACGTTCAGTGACGAAAGAAGATCAACATTTGATCAACTCCGGGCCGGCGGGCAGGGCAGCCCCAGCAGGTCCGGGATCAGCCCGGGCAGCAGACCCGGCCGCGGCTCGCACGGCTCGGACCGGGTGGGCGGCGGCGTCGATGGCGGCACGGTGGGCGTCGGCACGGTCGTCGACGGCGGGAGCACCGGAGGCAACGGCTCGGTCGGCAGCGTCGGCACGGTCGGCAGTGTCGGGAGGCCCGGCTTCGTGGGCTCGGACGGCTCGGTCGGCTGCTTCGTCGGGTCCTGGGGCCGCGTGGTCGTGGTGGTCGGCGGCACCGTCGTGGTCGTCGGCGGGTTCGGCTCCACCTCACCCGGCGGCTCCTCCGGCCAGCCCTTCACCGGCACGGTCACGGACTTCTGCGCGTTGCCGAGCGCGGCCGTGACGGTGATCGTCCCGCCCCGGTGCGGCAGCCCGAACGCCCAGAAGGACATCCGGAACTTGCCGCCCTGTTCCAGGTCGGCGACGCAGTGGATGGTGTTCTTGTCCGAGCGCGAGCAGTTCCGCCACGGCGTGAAGATCACGATGTTCTCCGACGACGACACGTCCAGCTTCAGCGTGCCGGCTCGCGGACCCTTGTTGAGCACCTGCACGTCCACGCGCGGGTCCCAGTGGATCTCGTGCCACGTCGACACGGTGAGCTCGATGTCGTCGTTCACCGGAGGCACGTTGACCTCGACCTTCACGTCGACGGAGATCGACGTGCCGGCGCTGATGGTGCCGGTGATCGTGCCGGGCTGGGCGTCGGCGGTCGCCCGCAGCCGGAACAGGAACGTCGCCTGTCCGCCGGGTGCGATGCCCTGCGGCGTCGAGCAGGTGATCGTGCCGCCGCCGGCCGGGCAGTTGACGGTCTGGTCGGCCGAGCCGTCCGGTTGCAGCAGGCGCGCGGCGGCGAACGACGACGGCGCGCCGGTCGACAGCACGCCCGGCGGCAGGTTCAGCACCATCGACGCGGGCGGTGCCGCGGTGCCGCCGGTGTTGCGGACGGTGATCGGGAAGTCCTTCGGCTCGGCGCCCGGCGTGAGGGTGTACCCGCTCGGCGTCGTCGGGGTGAGCGACGGCGGCGTGGGCGTCGGTGCCGGTGCCGGTGTCGGTGCCGGGGGTTCGGGAGTCGGTGCCGGGGCGGGCGGAGGAGGTGGCGGCGTGGGCGTCTGGACCGGCTGCTCCGTGGTGGGAGGAGGCGGCGGCACCGGTGCCGGCGGCTTCGGCGTTGGCGGCTTCTGCACCTGCGTTTGCGCTGGTGGCGGCTGGATGGCCTGGACCGCCGGCGCCTGCTGGTTGCTGGTGCCCGCGGTCAGCGCGATCACCACCGCGGCGGCCACGGCGGCGGCGGAACCACCGACGGTCACGAGCTGGCGGGGGATCGACGCACCGACGGCGCCCGCACCACCCGCGGCCGCGCCGGCACCGACGACGGTCGTCGCGGTTCCGGCGGTCACCAGGTAGGTCGTGGCACCGATGCCCAGGACCAGCGGGGCGACGAAGATCCGCAGCGCGCCGTTGACGTCCGCGAGTTCCGCGGCCAGCGCCCGGCACCGGCCGCACTCGTCCAGGTGTGCCTCGACCTGCGTCGCCTCGCGCTTGGACAGGCCGGCGCGGGTCCACGCGCCGAGCCGGTCGACGGTCGCCTTGCAGCGTTCCGCGTTCGTCTCGGCCAGGTGCATCTGCAGGTACTGCTGCTTCAGGCCCTCGCGGGCGCGGTAGGCGAGCGCGGACACGCCGTTGGCCGTCAGCCCGAGCAGCGGGGCGACCTCGGCGGGCGACTGGCCCTCGATCTCGGTGTGCCAGAGCACCATCTGCCAGCGCTCCGGCAGCGCGGCGAACGCGCGGGCGGCGAGTGACTTCTCCAGCCCGGCCACCGCGGTGTCGCTGAACTGCACGGCAGGGGCGACTTCGGTCATGTCCTCGGTGAGGTCGACCTTCTTGTCGCGGCGGGTCTTGTCGTAGGCGGTGTGGCGCAGCGCCGTGAGCAGGTACGCGCGGAAGGCCGAGTCGGGGCCGCGGCCGGCCCGGAGCGTGTCGAGCACCTTCGCGAACGCCTCGGAGACGAGGTCGTCGGCTTCGGCCTGCGAGCGGGCCAACTGGCGGGCGAGGTTGTAGGCCGCCGAGACGTGCCGTTCGTACAACTGGCCGTAGGCGTCGATGGTCCCGCCGCGCACGGACTCGATGAGTTCCGCGTCGCTGGGCCCCTGGACGTCTGCAGGAACGGTCGCCACAGTCTCGTTTCCCTCCTCGCGGCGCTCAGTGTGACCTACGGCGCCGCGCAGAGTCATCTCAATCCCCCGCGCGGGTTGCGTCACGAACCGGAAGTGACCGCGTCTCCCACCTGGAATCGGGAGAGCTGAAGGGAGACCGGGTGGGTGTCGCACAAGCGGAACGCCTGCTGAAGTCGCGCTGGCGGACCGCCACCATGGCCGCAGGCTGGGCGTTTCCCTCAGACTGGCCGCTCGCCGAGGTCGACGAGGTGTGCGCGGCGATGCTGGAGAACACCGACCCCGGCGACGCGCTGGTCCGGCTGGGCCGCGCACGCGCCGAGGCGGGTGCAGGCCTCAGCGAGACGCTGCTGGACTTGGCCGCGCTGCACGCCGTGCTGACCGACGCGTCGCACATCGTGTCGCCGAACGTCGACGCGCTCCCTTCACGGATGCTGCGCATGACAGCGCTGGGATGGGCGGACGTGGTGACGAAGCAGGCCGGCGACTGCGCGGCCGAAGATCCTCTGACCGGGCTGGCGACAGCCGCTTACCTGCGCACACGGCTGGGTGAGGTGTACCGGGAAACTCCCGTCGCACCGCTCGACTACGCGCTCGTGCTGCTGCGTCTCGACGTGCACCGTGCCTCGGGTTGGTCCCGTGTGGTCGCCATGACTCTTGTGTCCGATGCACTGCGCACGGTCTTCGACGGCGGCGAGACGTTGGCGACCCTCGGGCCGTGCGTGGCCGCGGTCCTGGTCCGCCGCGACGAACTGCTGGCCCGCCGCATCTCCAACCTGCGCGTTCTGGCCGCGGACCGCCTGGCCGACGACCCCAACGTCCGTCCGGTGGGCCCCGCCAAGGTGTGGACCGAACACCTCCCCGAGACCCACGCCGAGGCTTGCACCCTCCTCACCACGCTCGGGCGCTGACCCCCCTGTCCCGCGCCCGCACCCCTGCCGCACGCGGGGGCCCCGCGTTCCCCAGAAGGAAACGCGGGGTCCCCGCGTGACTTTTCAAGCACCCCAGAAGTGTTCTATTGTCTTAGTTGACTAGAACAATCTGGGGAGCGTGTGTGGTCGAGTTCCATGTCGACCGGGGCAGTGGTTTTCCCGCGTACCTGCAGCTGGGACAGCAGGTCAGGGAGGCCTTGAGACTCGGCTGGTTGCAGCCGGGTGATCGGCTGCCCACGGTCAGGGATGTCGTCGCGACCAGCGGCGTGAACGCGAACACCGTGCTCAAGGCCTATCGCGAGCTGGAGCTCGCCGGCCTCGTCGAAGCCCGTCAGGGTTCCGGCACCTTCGTGAAGGCTTCCCTGGGGTCCGCTGCCCCCGAGGACCTCGACCCGCTGCGCGAGACGCTCGCCGGTTGGGTCGCGGAGGCACGCTCCGCCGGGTTGGAGGACGAGGACATCCACGCGCTGGTGCGCGAGGTGCTGAGTGGTGGGGGAACGCAATGAGCGTGGTTGCGGCCGAATTGTCGAAGTGGGCCGTGCGGAACGTCTCCTTCGAACTGCCGCCCGGCAGCGTCACGGCGCTGGTGGGGGCGAACGGCTCGGGCAAGTCGACACTGCTGAACGTGCTGGCCGGGCATCTGCCGCCGTACTCGGGACACGCGTCCATCGCGGGCCGAGTCGCCTATGTGCCGCAGCACAAGCCCATGTACAAGAAGTTCAAGGTCGCGGACGTACTCGAGTTCGGCCGCCGCATGAACGACGTCTGGGACAACGACCTCGCGGACGCGTGGCTCACCAGGTTCAAGGTGCCCAGGCGACTGCAGATCGAAGACCTGTCCGGCGGCCAGCGCACGCACGTGACTCTCGCGCTGGCACTGGGATCGCGCCCGGACGTTCTGCTGCTGGACGAGCCACTGTCCGAACTGGACCCGCTCGCCCGCCAGAAGGTCATGCGGGCGTTGCTGACCGAGGTGAACGACAACGGCATGACGCTGGTCTTCTCCACGCACGTCGTCGCGGAGATCGGCGGCGTGGCGGACAGGTTGCTGTTGCTCGCCGACGGGCGGTTGCTCGTGAACGGCGACACCGACGAACTGCTGGAACAGCACGTTCTCTACACGGGCCCGCACGCCTCCAAGCCACCAGTGAAAGGACGCGTGGTGTTGGCGAAGCACGGCAGGTCGCAGTCGTCGTACCTCGTGCGCTCCGGCGGCGCGCAGATCGCCGAACCGTGGACCGCGCGGTACGTGACGCTGGAGGAGCTCGTCGTGGCACACCTGGAGCGTGCCGCATGAGCGCACTCGTCTGGCTGACCTGGCGTCAGCACCGGTGGGCCATCATCGGCGTCGCCATCGTCGCGGTGCTCGCCACGGGCGCTCTGCTCTCGACGCAGAACGGCCCGGTGGGCGGGATGCTGATGGCCGGCTTCTACGGGCTCATCGGGCAGCTCGCGTTCGGTGCCGTGATCGGCGTTTTCTGGGGTGCGCCGCTGATCGCCCGCGAGCTCGAGGAACGCACGTACTTCGTGGCGTGGGGCCAGGACGTGACGCCCGTGAAGTGGTTGCGCGGCAAGGTTCTGCTGCTCGGCGGCCTGGCCATGGCGCTCGGTGCCCTGCTCGGGATCGGTGACGGCTTCGGTGGCCGGCGTGAGTCGTGGGGGGCCTTCGAGGCCAGCCCGCTCGTGCAGGCCGGCTACGCACTCTTCGGCTTCGCGTTAGGCGTGTTCATCGGCCTGTTGTCCAGGCACGTCGTGACAGCCATGGCGGCAACGCTTGTGTTCTACACGGCCGTGCGCACTGTTATCGCTGTGACACTGCGCGATCACTATCTGCCTGCGCACCGAGATATCGCCGGCTGGGACGCCACTCCGGTCGTTCCCGCAGGCGCGCTGGAACTCGGCGGCGGGTACGTGGGCGCCGACCTCAATCCCGTGGCGGTGATCGAGAGGTGCGCGGGGCGGATCAACGAGGGCACCTGCATGCGCGCCGCGAAGGCCGCGACCGGCTTGTACACCGACTACCAGCCGCTCGGCCTGATGTGGCTGTTCCAGGTGATCGAGTTCCTCGTGTTCGTGCTGCTCGCCGCCGTGCTGCTGGTCCTGACGTTCCGGGTGCTGCGCCGGGGCGGTGGGTGGAAGCCATCCCGCCGTCACCGCCGCATCGACCCCGATCCGGTTGACGCCGCACCGGTCGACCCCGCACCGGTTGACGTCGAGCCGGGTGGGGTCGAGTCGGGTGAAGCCGAGCCTGCGGACGCCGAGTCAGGTGGGGCCAAGTCCGCTGACGCCAAGCCGGGTGGATCCGAGCCGGGTGACGCCAAGTCCGCTGACGCCAAGCTGGGTGGGGTCGAGCCCGGTGACGCCAAGTCCGTCGACGCTGAGCCGGGTGACGCCAAGCCTGCTGATGCGAAGCCTGCTGACGCGAAGTCCGCTGACGCCAAGCCCGGTGACGCGAAGTCCGCTGACGCCAAACCCGGCGACGCCGAGCCCTCTCAGAGCGCTTCGGCGACCGCCGCGGCCCACGCCGAGGGGTAGCGCGGGCGGAAGCCGATCTCCCGCTGTGCCCGGTCGGTCGACACGATTCCGTGCCACGGGTCGAACTCCTGCTGAACGGCCTCCTCGCTGGGGGTGAGGCCGTTCAGCAGGTGCAGTTCGACGGCCGTGATCGGGCTGTCGTCGGCCACGTTGAAGATCCCGCCGGCGCCGGATTCGAGGACCTTCACCACCGCCTGCGCCACGTCGGCGTGATGCACCATGTGCAGCCGCTGGTGGCCGGGCCAGGTCGAGGCCCAGCGCAGCGACTCCTCCAGGTGTGGATCGCCGCCGCCGTAGACGAACGCCAGCCTGAGGATCGTGGCTTCCCTGGTGTCGAGCACGGCCTGTTCGCCGAGGGCCTTGGTGCGGGGGTAGTCGCCGAACGCGGGATCGGGGTCGGTCGGGTCGTCCTCGGTGGCGGGCCTGCCGAGGCCGCCGGGGTAGACGAGGTTCGTGCTGATGTGGACGAACAGCGGCACCTTCGCGGCGGACTCGGCGAGAGCCCTGGTGTCGTGGACGTTCACGCCTTCGAAGTCGGTGCTCGTGCGGAGGGCGGCGGCGACGTGCACGACAGCGTCCACATCGGACACCAGCTCCTCGACGGCGTTCCTGTCGGCCAGCCGGTGGGTCAGCGTGCGCACGTCGTGGCCCTGCTCGCGCAACCGCGGCAGCAGCCTGCTGCCGACTCGTCCGGTCGCACCTGTCATCGCGATCTTCATGGAATCCAGCGTCGTTCGGTGCGCCGGGCACAGCCAGGGACGATGAATCCCTGGCTACCGTGGAGGCATGCCGGACATGGCGGGTTTCCTGCGCAGCTGCCGCGAACGGATGGAGCCTCGTGGCGGCGGTCGCCGTCGCACGCCTGGCCTGCGCCGGGAGGAGGTCGCCGAGGCGGCGGGCATGTCGGTCGACTACTACTCCCGCCTGGAACAGGGCCGTGGTCCGCGTCCCTCGGTGTCCGTTCTGCACGGCATCGCGCGGGCGTTGGAGCTGTCCTCCGACGAGCGCGCGCATCTGTTCCGGCTGGCAGGTGAGGCAGTGCCGGAGGAGCCCGCGTCCGGTGGCGAGGTGCGGCCCGGCATCCGGCTGTTGCTCGACCGGCTCGGTGACGACCTCGCGGTGGTGATCTCCGACGTCGGCGACGTGCTCGCCTGGTCGGCCCGCGCGGAGGTCGTGTTCGGTGATCTCGGCGGCCGGAACCTGCTCAGGGCGTTCTTCCTCGGCGACCGGAGCTGGATCCCGGACGAGGACCGCGAAGACGTCGCTCGCGCCCACGTCGCCGACCTGCGCGCGACTCTGGCCCGCCGGCCGTCAGCACAGCCGTTGGTCGATGAGCTGATGGCGAGCCCGCTGTTCGCACGGCTGTGGGCGGAGCACGGCGTGAACGTGCGCCGGTCGGCCCGCAAGCGGCTGCGACATCCGGTCGTGGGCCTGCTGGAGTTCGACTGCGAGGTGCTCGGCGCGCCGGAGCACGACCAGCGGCTTGTGATCCACACCGCACCCGAGGGCAGCGTCACCGCCCAGAGGCTGGCTCTGCTCGTGAGCCGATCAGAAGTTGCAGGTAGGCTGCCTGAACCGTGGACTCCCGTACCCGTCTCCCAGTCGTCGGCATGATCGGCGGCGGGCAGCTCGCCCGCATGACGCACCAGGCCGCGATCCCGCTCGGCCAGTCGCTGCGCGTGCTCGCAGTGTCCGAGAACGACCCCGCCGCGCTCGTCGCGCGGGACGTGGTGCTCGGCACACACACCGACCTCGACGCGCTGCGTGCGTTCGCGAAGGGCTGCGAGGTCGTCACCTTCGACCACGAGCACGTGCCGTCCGAGCACCTGCGCGCGCTGGTCGCCGAGGGCGTGAAGGTGCACCCCGGTCCGGACGCGCTGCAGTACGCGCAGGACAAGCTGAAGATGCGCGTGCGGCTGGCCGAGCTCGGGCTGCCGGTGCCGCCGTTCGCCGAGGTGCACGAGGTGCGCGACGTGCTGCGCTTCGGTGCCGCGCACGGTTGGCCGTGCGTGCTGAAGTCGATCCGCGGCGGTTACGACGGCCGTGGCGTGTGGATGCTGAACCAGCCGCACAGCGCCGAGCTGGTCGTTCCCGAGCTGCTGGAGGCCGGGACGCCGCTGATGGTCGAGCAGTGCGTGCCGATGCGCCGCGAGCTGGCGGCCGTGGTCGCGCGTTCACCGTTCGGTCAGGGCGCGGCGTGGCCGGTCGTCGAGACCGTGCAGTCCGACGGCATCTGCGTCGAGGTCCTCGCGCCGGCGCCCGCGCTGGACGGTGCCGCGGCCCAGGAGCTGGCGCTGAAGGTCGCCGACGCGCTGGGCGTTGTGGGCGTGCTCGCCGTCGAGCTGTTCGAGACCGCGGACGGCGTGGTCGTCAACGAGCTCGCGATGCGCCCGCACAACTCGGGCCACTGGTCGATCGAGGGCGCGCGCACGTCCCAGTTCGAACAGCACCTGCGCGCCGTCCTGGACTACCCGCTCGGCCGCACCGACCTGATGGCGCCGGCCGTGGTGATGGCGAACGTGCTGGGCGCCTCGGACACGCCGGCGATGGGCCCGGACGAGCGCGTGCACCACCTGTTCGCCCGGTTCCCGGACGCGCACGTGCACCTGTACGGCAAGGAGGAACGGCCGGGCCGCAAGGTCGGGCACGTGACGTTCCTCGGTGACGACATGACGTCGGTGCGGGAACGTGCGCGGCTGGCCGCGGACTGGCTGTCCACCGGCGTTTGGTCTGACGGATACGACATTCACGGGAGCTCGGAGTGACTCAGGTTGGCGTGATCATGGGCAGCGACTCGGACTGGCCGGTGATGAAGGCCGCCACCGAGGCGCTGGCCGAGTTCGACGTGACGTTCGAGGTGAGCGTCGTCTCCGCGCACCGCACCCCGCAGCGCATGCTCGACTACGCGACCTCCGCCGCCTCGCGCGGGCTGCGCGTGATCATCGCGGGTGCGGGCGGTGCCGCCCACCTGCCCGGCATGGTCGCCTCGGCCACCGTGCTCCCGGTGATCGGCGTGCCGGTGCCGCTGAAGTACCTCGACGGCATGGACTCGCTGCTCTCGATCGTGCAGATGCCCGCGGGCGTCCCGGTGGCCACCGTCTCAGTGGGTGGCGCACGCAACGCGGGCCTGCTGGCCGTGCGGATGCTGGCGTCGTCCGATGTGGCGCTGCAGGAGCGCATGGCCCGCTTCCAGGCGGAACTCGAGCAGCTCGTACTAGACAAGGACGCGGCGCTGCAGAAGTCCCTCTGAGTGCTCAACGGCACACCAGCACCCGTGGTGAACGGGCGCTAACATCGTGCCGAGTACTCGCTACCGGGAGGTAACAAGGTGAACCCGAGCTTCGGCACCTACCAGCTCGCCGAGGAGCACGAGGCGCTGCGAGAGGCCGTCCGCTCGCTCGCCGAGAAGGAGATCAAGCCGTTCGCGGCCGAGGTCGACGACAACGAGCGCTTCCCGGTGGAGGCCCACAACGCCCTGGTGAAGTCGGGCTTCGCCGCCGTCCACGTCCCCGAGTCGTACGACGGCCAGGGCGCGGACTCCGTGGCCACCTGCATCGTCATCGAGGAAGTGGCCCGCGTCTGCGCGTCGTCGTCCCTGATCCCGGCGGTGAACAAGCTCGGCACGATGCCGATCCTGCTCTCGGCCTCCGAGGAGCTCAAGCAGCTCGTCATGCCGTCCATCGCCTCGGGCGAGGCCATGGCCTCCTACGCGCTGTCCGAGCGCGAGGCGGGCTCCGACACCGCCTCGATGCGCACGCGGGCTGTGTTGAGCGGTGACGAGTGGGTGCTCAACGGCACCAAGTGCTGGATCACCAACGCCGGCGAGTCCACCTGGTACACGGTCATGGCCGTGACGGACCCCAACGCGGCCAAGAAGTCCGCCGGCATCTCGGCGTTCGTCGTGCACAAGGACGACCCGGGCTTCTCGGTGGGCCCGAAGGAGCGCAAGCTCGGCATCAAGGGCTCGCCGACCCGCGAGATCTACTTCGAGAACTGCACGATCCCGGCCAACCGGATCATCGGTGAGCCCGGTACCGGTCTGAAGACGGCTCTGAAGACGTTGGACCACACGCGTCCGACCATCGGCGCGCAGGCCGTGGGTATCGCGCAGGGTGCGCTCGAGGCCGCGGTCGCGTACGTCAAGGACCGCAAGCAGTTCGGTAAGTCCATTTCGGACTTCCAGGGTGTGCAGTTCATGCTCGCCGACATGGCCATGAAGATCGAGGCTGCTCGGCACATGGTCTACGTCGCCGCCGCCAAGGCCGAGCGCGGGGAGCCGAACATCGGCTTCATCACGGCTGCTGCCAAGTGTTTCGCTTCCGACGTGGCCATGGAGGTCACCACGGACGCGGTGCAGCTGTTCGGTGGTGCCGGGTACACGCGTGACTTCCCGGTCGAGCGGATGATGCGGGACGCGAAGATCACCCAGATCTACGAGGGCACTAACCAGGTGCAGCGCGTCGTGATGTCGCGCGCGATCCTCAACGGCTGAGTTTGTTCGCTCGAACGGCCCTGGAGGTATCTCCAGGGCCGTTCGACGTTTCACCCCTCAAGCCGCCACGCACGTTCCCAGCGCGTCACCGATCGCACCCTTGGCGCCCAGCACGCACTTCGACTCCGCGGTCAACCCCTTGTCCGAGATCTGCTGCGCGAACGCGATCGCCACGTTCATCATCCGCGTCGGACTCCCGCTGTCCACGGCCGCCTTCACCGCCGCCGCACGGGCTTCCTCGGTCGTGCAGCTGATGTCGGTGCCGAACTTGTCGACGCGCGGCAGCCACAACGCCTTCGAGCCGGCCGCGCACGGTGTTACCTGCCAGCGGGTGCCCTCCGATGCCGAGGCCGGGGGAGTGGACAGCACGGCGAAACCGAGCGTGAGGACCAGCGCCACCAAGAAACGTCCCATGCGCCCGAACGTAACCGCGACGAACGGCCCCGACCGGGGGAACCGGTGTCACCAAAGGTGACTACGCTCCGCCAACCTCAGGCCAGGTAGAGCGCGGTGGGCAGAACGACCACTGTGGACTGATCGTGCCGGGCCACCCGGCCGAAGCAGATCGCCGTGATGGACTCGCCGTCCGCGAAGGCGGCGGAGGCGGAATCCGCCACCTGCGCACGCCGGACGGTGAACCTGACTGTGCCGGCGGAGGCCGTGATGTCGTTGTCTCCCATGGTGATCCGGTACGACGCCTTGATCTTCACGTAGCCCTGCACGGCCGGGTCCAGTCCGGCCGAGGAGGTCAGGTCGACCTGCGTCAGTTCGCCGGTCGCGGTCAGGTGGCGGAGTACGACGTCCAAGGCGCGCGCGGTGTTCGTCTCCGCCTCGAACGTTTCCCGCACGGTTTCGCCGCGTGCGCGCTTGCCGCCGGCTTCGACCAGCGAGCTGTTCAAACCCAGTGACGCCTCGCGAGAAGTGCCGCGCTCCACCTCGCGGATCCTGGCCTCGGCCGCGGCCTGCGGGGTCTGGCTGTACAGGCTCATGATCAGGCTGTCGTCGAGCATCAGGAACGTGCGGATGCGTCCCTGTTCCAGGTCGGCCGGCGGCTGGTGGGTCGTGGCGGTCACCATCGCGAGTTTCGCCGCCTCGACCGCCGTCTCGCTGCGGCTTTCGGCGCGCTGGACCGTCCGGCGCGACGACCGGATGGCGAAGCCGGCGATCGTGAGCACGATCAGTACTGGAACCCACAAGATCCACGAGCCCATGCGCAACCCTCCGCGTGACCGGTCACGCGGAGCATCGCCCAAACGCAGACCCCGATTACTCCGCCGAACGGGTCACAGCGACGCGAGAACCTCGCCGAGGCGCTCGTAGCTGCGGCCGGCGCCGTCCGCCATGCCCGTCGCCAGCACCGCGTCCCTGGCCTCCTGCGACACCAGGCGCATGGTGGTCGTCATGACGGTTCGCCCGTCCTTCTCGACGAACTCCACGGTCGTGATGGCCGGCGGGTTGTCCTCGAAGTGCTCGGTGTTCACCAGTCGCGAATGGGGCGTGACCTCGGTGTATTCGCCGTGCATCTCGAACGCCTGTGAGCCGTCGGGCAAAGCCCAGCCGTAGCGCCACTTGCCGCCGACGCGGAGGTCGATCTCGCAGATCGGCATCTCCCAGCCGTCGGGGCCGAGCAGCCAGCGCCTGAGCAGTGCCGGCTCCGTGAACGCCTTCCACACCAAGGAAACGGGCGCGTCGAACTCGCGCGACATCGCGATCTCGGTGTCGGACGGCGTGGTCACCAGGGTGCCGAACTTGGTGGTGCTCATTGCTCTGTCTCCTTCATCTCGGTCAAGAGTGCGTCCAGGCGCGCGTAGCTCGCATCCCAGAAGCGTCGGTAGTTCTCAGCCCACACGGCGACCTCCTTCAGCGGTGTCGCGTCGAGCTGGCAGGGGCGCCACTGGGCCTCCCTGCCGCGAGTGATCAGGCCTGCCTTCTCCAGCACACGCAGGTGTTTGGAGATCGCCGGGCCGCTGATGTCGAACGGCTCGGAGAGCTCCTTCACCGTTGCCGGGCCGTCGGTGAGCCGCGCGAGGATCGCACGGCGCGTCGGGTCCGCCAGTGCGGCGAAGGTGGCGCTCAGCTGGTCCATCTCGTACCTAACCACTTGGTTATCTAACCTCTGGGTTAATTAGGCCTCACGGGCTGGCGCGTGTCAAGCCCTGGGCAACCGGACGGGTGCCGGGTTCCGTCCTAGGCGCATGAGCAACCGAATCGCCCTCGCCGCCCTGGTGCTGGTCGCCGCGACGGGCTGCGCCGCCAACCAGCCCGGACAGGGCACTCCCAACCTGCGGGGCAAGGTGTACGTCTCGTCGTCCGTGACCGAGCAGGGCAAGCCGCGTGCTCTGGTCGAGGGCACGAAGGTGGATCTGAGATTCACCGACGACGACAGGCTGATAGCCAACGCCGGCTGCAACATGATCCAGGGCCCGGTTTCCCTCGGCGACGGCAAGGTTTCCGTCGCGGAGATCAGCAGCACCGCGATGGGTTGCCCGAATCCCGAGTTGCACCAACAGGATCAGTGGCTGACGAAGCTGCTCGACGCCAAACCGTCGTGGAAGCTCGACGGCGCGAACCTGGTGATCACCGGCGCGGACACCGAGATCGTGCTCGCCCCGGAGGCTCCCGCGACGCTGGACGGCACCTGGCTCGTCGACGGACTCGTCACCGGCGACGCCGTCTCCTCCGTACCAGGCGGAGCCAAGGCCGCGATCGTCTTCAAGGACGGCACCATCGCGGTGGACGACGACTGCAACTACGCCGGTTCGGCACTTCCGTACGAAGTGGACGGTCAGAAGATCACGTTCAAACCCGGCGTCAAGACCGCGATCGGGTGCGCACCGAACGTGGTGACCGTGGAGAACGCCTTGGACGCGGCGCTGGACAAGGGCCAGATCACCTACCAGATCGACCGCAACACGCTGACGCTGACGAACCCGTCCGGCGCGGGCCTGAAGCTCACGAAGAACTCATGAGCTCCCGAGTGCTCGCCGCCCTCCTCGCCGTCGCGCTGCTGACCACCGGGTGCGGCAGCAAACCGTCTGCGGGAACAGGAGAAGGTGAGATGCGGGGAAAAGCATTCACCTCCACGGCCGTCACGGCACAGGGCAAGCCGCGTGCCCTGGTCGACGGCACCGAGGTGGAGCTGAGGTTCACCGACGACGGGCGCCTGCTCGCCTCTGCCGGCTGCAACCAGATGCAGGGCCCCGTCACCCTGGACGGCGGCAAACTCACGGTCACCGACCTGGGCACCACCGACATGGCCTGCCCCACCCCGGGCCTGCACGAGCAGGACGAGTGGCTGGCGAAGTTCCTGACCGCGACCCCGTCGTGGCGCCTGGACGGCACGAACCTGGTGATCACCGGACCGGAGGCGGAGATCGTGCTCGCCGCGAAGGCTTCCGCGACACTGGAAGGCGGGCTCTGGGTCGTGGAAGGCCTGATCACCAAGGACGCGGTCTCGTCCGTTCCCGGTGGCGTCAAGGCCACGTTCTCGTTCAAGGACGGCCACATCTACGTGATGGCCGGCTGCAACGGCGGTTCGACGAACCACACCGGCGCGCACAAGTACGAAGTGGACGGTCAGACGATCACGTTCGACAGCTTCGTTTTCACCTTGATGGCCTGTGGGCCGGACCAGATGGCCGTTGAGGACGCGGTGATGAAGGTGCTCGACCGGCAGAAGTTCGACTACAAGATCGACGGGAACACGCTGACGCTGACGAACCCGTCCGGCGCGGGCCTGCAGCTCAGGAAGTAGAA
This sequence comes from Lentzea kentuckyensis, assembly GCF_002150765.1. Classification (GTDB taxonomy): domain Bacteria; phylum Actinomycetota; class Actinomycetes; order Mycobacteriales; family Pseudonocardiaceae; genus Lentzea; species Lentzea kentuckyensis. The sequence continues at coordinate 121,112 of NZ_MUYM01000002.1, read as the reverse complement.
AACCGGGCCGGGTGGACACTCCCACCCGGCCCGGTTCAGCACGAACCGGTCACCCGTCGCGCTTGCGCACCTCGGCGACCCGGTGAGCCTGGGTCTTCTCGAAGCGCATGGCGTCCTTCTCGCTGATCTCCACGACCTCGTAGTCGTCGCGGCCCCACTCGATGCGGTTCATCAGGTCGGTGCGGGCCCACTCGAGGTTGGTGGTGAAGCTCTCGTCGAACTCACCACCGACCCGCACGACGGCGTGCGGGTTGTCCAGCGTGTCCGGGATGCCGATCAACGCGTAGTACCTGTACTTACTGGCCATCGGTCTTGGTCACCTACTTCGGCTTTCCGACCCACTCGAACTCCTCGATCTTCATGAACGCGGGCGAGACGCGCACGTCGGCGAAGAGCAACGCGGACTGCGCCCTGGCGAAGTCCACCTCCAGCGCCGTGAGACCGGGGATGCGCGTCAGCTGGTACCAGGGGTGTTCGAGCGTCTTCGCGAGCAGGCTGCTCTCTGTGTGGAACTGCAGTTCGAAGAGCTGGCCGGTCTCGCGATCACGCCAGGTGGTGTTGATTCCCTTGTACTCGTTCTTGTTCTCGCTCTTCTTCCAGGCGTTCTTGACCTCGACCTTCTCGAACAGCCCTTCCATCTTCGTGATCGCCGACTGGACCCCGGCGACGTAGGCGGCATCGTCCAGCACGATGGTGTACCTGACGCTGTCGTTGATGTACGGGAGGATCTTGTTCTTGAAGTCGGGCTGATCGACGATCTTGCCCGCGACCTTGCGCTTCAGCGAGTCGATCTCTTTGAGTCGCTTGGGCCAGCCGTCGAACCGGCCGGTCGGCACCTCCTTGACGAGCTCCAGCATCTTCGGGCTGATCGACTTCGTCTCCGCCTTCACCGCGGCCTCGCGGAAGGCGTCCACGGCGTCGTTGGCGACCTTCTCCAGCTTGAGGGGCTTGCCGAACTCCTCAGCGGTCCAGCTGCCGTCCGGGTGGGTCTTGCCCGGGACGTTGTCCGCCGTCGACGGCGGATCGATCTTCTCCAGCCGTTCGAACTTGAACTTCGCGTTCTCGAGCCTCGCGACACCGTTCTCGATGGTGATCCGGAGCTCGAGGGGGTTGCCGTTGGCGTCCAGCTTCGGCTCGATGCGCGCGAAGGAGCCCTCGAGCCGGGAGAGGTCACCCTCTGCGGGCAGTTCCAGCGGCTCGAGCTTGTAGAGCCTGCCGCCGACCCCGACGACACCGCGGTCCAGCTTGGCGACGCCGTTCTCCACCCGCACCGCGAGGTTGAGGATCTCGGCGAAGTCGCCAGGCAGACTGCCGGGCAAGTGCTCCGCGGCCTTCAACAGCAAGGCGCCGAACTGGCCCACTTCCTTGGAGATGTAGGCCGTGGTCCGGGTGATGGTGCTCCGGACGACGTTGAGCGCCTTGGACAACGCGCTGCCGCTACCCCCGAGCGGGGTCGTCGCGGCGGCCGCCAGCACGTCGAACACGCTGAGGCCGAACGCCTTGCCGGGATTCTCGTGCCAGGTGTCGAGGTGCACCAGCTTGTACGGGTTCTGGGCGAGGTCGGTGAGGCCGGCCCAGATCTCGCCGCACGCGGGGGCGTACGACTGCATCTGCGTCTGCAGGGCGCACTCGCCGAGCTTGACGATGCCCTGCCAGGTGTTCTTGGCGCCCTCGACCAGGCCGTCGAGAGCGTTCTTCGCGAAGTCCTGGATCTTCTTGGTGGACTCCTCGAACTCGCGGCACGCCTGCTCGTTGCCGCCCTGGCAGTCGATGCCCTTCTTGATGTAGCTGCCCGCGCCGGAAAGGCCGTCGGCCCAGAGCTCCGCGTACCGCCTCTGCATCTCCAGGCAGCCGGGGGCGATCGGCGAAATCCCGCACTGGAGCAGGTTCGTGGCGCCGTCGATGAACTCCTTGTTGAGTTCGTCCTGCTTGCGCTGGGCGTCCTGGGCCGCCTTCTTCTTCGCTTCCTCCGCACGCAGCTTGAAGTCGTTGATCAGGTCGAGCGCCGCGCCGACGTTCGAGGTGAACTCGTGGATCGACGCCGTGGCCTTGATCGCCCACTGGTGGATCTGCTCGGCGGCGGCCGCGGCCTGACCCGCCGACTGCGCGGCGCTCGACGCGACGGCAGCCGCGTTCGCCGCACCGACGGAGTCCGCGCGTGCCGATGCCGCGTGCTGCGAGGCCGTGGTGGCCGCGTTGTGCGCGCCCGCCGCGTGTTCGACGGCCTGGTTCGCCGCATTGGTCGCGGCAACCGCGTCCTCGGCGGCCTGCTGTGCCGACTTGGCCGCACGGGCGGCTGCTTCGTAGGCGGGCTTGACCTGTTCGATTGCGGTGTCCGCCGCCTTGGTGGCGTCCTGCGCGGCCTTCTGCGCTTCGGCTGCCTTCTCCTGGGCGGCGCGGGACTGCTCCTCGCCGATCAGCAACGCCTTGGCGGCCAGGGCCAGCGCCTTGCGGGCGTCGCCGTTGATCGCCGCGTACGGCTTGGCGATCAGGTCGGTCATCCGGGCCGGGTCGATGATCAACGCGGCGGACGCGGCGGCTGCCGACGCGGCCCGGTCGGCGATCGACGACTGCCACACCGCCGAGTTGGCCTCGGAGATGGCCGCCTCGGCCTCGTAGCGGGTGTTCTCGGCCGCTGCCTGCGTGGCGACGGCGACGTTGGTCGCCTCCATGGCCAGCCGGTTCGCGTCGTCCGCGGCCCGGCGGGCGGTCACGGCCTCCTGTTCGGCACGGGTGGCGGCCGCGCGGGCCGCCTGCGCTGCCTGGGCCGCCTTCTGCGCCTCCGCTGCCGCAGCGGCGGCAGCGGACTGGGCACGGCCGGCCCAGGCGGCGGAGGCGTTGGCCTCGGCGCGCGCCCGGCCCGCCGCCTCGGCGATGTCCTTCGTCGCCTCGTCGGCGTTCTTGCCCGCCGCGATGGCCTCTTCGCGGGCCTTCTTCAGCCCTGCTTCCGCCTGCTCGGCGAAGGTCATCTGGCCCTGGCAGACCGAGGTCGCCGTCTTGGCCTCACGGCCGGTGCGCTGAACGGCGTCGAGCGTCTCCTGTTCGCGCAGGCCCGCCTTCACGGCGTCGTTGCGCGCGGCGACGGCGGACTGCGCCTTGCTGACCGCGTTGGACGCCGCGGACTGCGCGGTGAGGCGCTGGTTGCGGGCGTTGACGGCGTGCTGACGTGCCTTGACGGCAGCGGCCTCGGCGATCCGCTTCTGCTCGGCTGCCCTGTCCCGCGCGGCCTGAGCGATGCCGAGCTGGGTGCGGGCGGCCGTGGCGAGCGCGGCGGCCTGCTCGGCCCCGCGTTCCGCTTCTGCCCGGTACTTCTTCGCGTTCTCGGCGTGCTCCTGCGCACCCGCGTTCGCGTCCAGCGCCCGGCTGTCGGCCAGCGTCGCCTCTGCGGCGTGCTGCGAGGTCTCCGCGGCCCGCGCGGCCGCCTCGACGGCCCCGCCGATGGCGATGGTGACCTTGGCCCAGTCCAGGCCGTTGGTCAGGCCGGTCTCGACCAGCCGCGCGCCCGCGTTCTGCGCGCGTTGGGTGGTGCCCGCGGAGTTCAGCGCGGTCCGTGCCGCCCTCTCGGCCCACTGCGTCGCCTCGGCGCGCAGCGCGTCGATCTCGCCCGCGCGGCCCCGCTGACCGTGCGCCCGGCCGGGCCGGTCGTCGCGGTGGATCTCGTCGGCCTTGTGCGCGGCCCTGGCGGCCAGGTTCAGCGCCAGCGTGACGTCGTCGAGGTTCTTGACCGCGTCGATGTTCGCGCTCAGGATCTCCGCCCGCGCGCTCGCCGCGGTCTCGGACCTCCTGGCGATCGCCTCCAGGTCGGTGATCGCCTTGTTGCGGTCGACCAGCGCCTGCTCGATCGCCTTCTGGAAGTCGTGGTCCCGCTGGTTCGCGACGTGGTAGCCGGTGAGGTAGAACTCGCGGATCAGGGCGTAGTCGCCGCGCATCAGCAGCGGTTCGCCCTCGATCTTCACCTGAGGGCCGCCCATCTCGACCATCATCTTGACGCGGGCGATGATGCGGTCCTGCTCGGCCTTGTCGTCCTCGGCCTGCTGCTTGTCCCGCTTGAGCGCGATCTCGTAGCCGTAGGCCACGAAGTCCTTGATCGCCTGGTCACCGGAGTTCAACGCGGCCTGCGCGCCCGCCTTGACGTTCGGGCCGCCGGTGCGCGCCCACTCCTCGACCTTGGCGCGGTTCTGCGCGGCTTCGACGCGCTTGCGTTCCGCGGCCTTGGCCCTGGCCTCGGCCTCGCCGTGGTCGAGGAACCAGAGCAGTTTCTCTTTCGTGCCAACGGCAAGAGCCGCCGTGGCCGCCTCGCGGACCTCGACGTCCTCCGCGTGCTCGGCGACGTCCTGCACGAGCATCTTGTAGAACTCGTACTCCTCGTCCACCGGTTCCGACGGGGACGGGTCCGAGTTCTGCTGCGTGTGCACGGGCACCGGCGCCGCGACGGCGGGCGCGGTGCCGCCGACCAGCGCCAGCAGCACCGCGACGATCACGGCCGTGATCGCTCTGCGCCGCCACCAGGCGGCGCTGAATTCTCTTGTCGCTGTCACGTTGTCCATCCCCCAGGCTGGTGCGGCCGGCGGCCGCGAGTCACGTGCTCGCTGAGGGAATGGCAGACGCCCGCGGACATGCGGGCATGCGCGGTCGAAGCCTCATGAATTCCCCCCAGGAACCACGATGTGGCACACGTTGTCTAACACGCCTGTCAAGGAAACAGGCAGGGCCGGGTGGAGGAACCCACCCGGCCCTGCCTGTGCAACTGCGTCCAATCAGGACTCGTCGCGCTTGCGCACGGCCTCGACCCGCTGGGCCTGGACCGTCTCGAAGCGCTTGCCCTCCTCCTCGCTGATCGGCACGGCCTCGAAGTGCGTCCGATCGTCGTTGATGCGCTCGAGCAGGTCGGTCCGCTCCCACTTCAGCTTGGTGGAGAAGGACTCGGCGTACTCGCCACCCGTGCGAACCACGGCGAACGGCTCCTCCACCGTGTGCGCGAAGCCCACGATGGCGAAGTAGGAGTGGCGCTTGCTCATCGGATCTGCACCTCTACGGCTTGTTCTTCTTGAAAACGGGGATCTCGATCGCCCTGTCCGGGAACGGTACGTCGGCGAAGATCAGCTCGCCCTGAGCGATGGCGTGGTCGATCTCCAGCTGGGTCGTGCCGGGCACCCGTCGCAACTCGTACCACGGGTGCTCGATCGTCTTCGCCTGCAGGCTCTTCTCCGTGTGGAACTGGAACTCGAAGAGCTGGTCCTCGAACTTCCACGTGGTGTTGATGCCCCGGTACTTGTTCTCGTTCAGGTTCTTCAGCCAGGCGTTCTTGACCTCGATCTTCTCGAACCCGGCCGCCTCCAGCTTCTTGATGCCCTCCAGCACACCGTCGGCGTACTTGGCCTCGTCCAGCACCATCGTGTACCGGACGGCGTCGTTGACCTCCAGCAACGCCTTGTTGACGTCCGGTTCGTCCCCGAGCATGCCGACGACCTTGCGCTTCAACGAGTCGGCGCTCTTGAGCTTGTAGTCCAAGCCTTCGAGTCGCGCACTGGGGAACTTCGGACTCATCTCCCTGGCGAGCTTCTCCATCTCCGGCGTGATCTTCCCCTCCGCCGCCTTGGCCTTGTTGAGGAAGTCGTCGACCGCTTTGTTGGGGACCTTGTCCAGCTTGAGCGTCTGGCCGTACTCCTGCAGGGTCCAGACGCCGTCCTTCACCACGCCCTCGGGCGGATCCGTCATCTTGGGCGGAGGCACGCGGTCCATCTGCTCGAACTTGAACGACACGTCCTTCAGCGCCGGCACGCCGTTCGCGTCGAACTCCACCTTGGGATCGAGACGTACCTTGTTGTCGTCCAGCTTTCCCTCGATGCGCGCGATCGAGCCCTCCAGCCGGGAGAGGTCGCCCTCGGCGGGCATTTCCATCGACTTCAGCTTGTAGAGCCTGCCGTCGACGGCGATCAGGCCGTCGAGCCTGGCGATCCCGTTCTGGATCCGCACGGAGAGGTTCAGGACGTCGCCCGTGCTGCCGGGCAGCTTCCCGCCGGGAACATGGATGTTGTCCGCCAGCTTCACGACGAAGCTGCCGAACCTGCCGAGACCGCCGGCGAGCTTGGCCGTGGCGTTGGCGATCGCCGTGCCGACGACGCCGAGCGCCTTGGAGAGCGCGCTGCCGCTGCCACCGAGCGGCGTGGTCGCCGCGGCCGCCAGCACGTCGAACGTGAGCAGGCCGAACGCCTTGCCGGGGTTCTCGTGCCAGACGTCGAGGTGGATCAGCTTGTACGGGTTCTGGGCGAGGTCCTTGATGCCCGCCCAGATCTCGGCACACGCGGTGGGAGCCATGAACAACTTGGCCTGGATGCCGCACTCGCCGAGCTTGACGATGCCCTGCCACATGTTCGCCGCGCCCTCGGCGAAGCCCTTGGCCGCCTCGACCGCGAAGTTGGCGATCTTCTTGGTCGACTCCTTGAACCTCGTGCAGGCGGCCTCGTCGCCGCCGTAGCAGAGCGCGGCGTCCTTGGCGTAGTCGCCGAGCGCCGCCAGTGCGGTGCCGACCGCGTCGCCGACCTTGGCCGCCAGTTCCTTGCACTTGGGCGACGTGAGGTCGGACTTGCAGTGCATGAAGCCCATCAGGCCGTCGTGGAACTCCTTGTTGAGCTCGTCCTTCTTGCGCTGCTCGGTCTCCCTGGCGATCCGCTCCGCCTCCGCGGCACGTTGCTTCGCGTCGAGGAACTGGTCGAGGTGCGTGCCGACCTCGTTCTCGAACGCGTGGATCGCGGCCGTGGCCTTGATCGCCCACTGGTGGATGGCCTCGGCGGCGGCCGCTGCCTGACCGGCGGACTGCGCGGCGCTGGACGCGACCGCGGCGGCGTTGCCCGCACCCACGGCGTCGGACCGTGCCGACGCCGCGGACTGCGCGGCGGACGAGGCCGCGGCGTGCGCACCGGAGGCGTGCTGGGCCGCCTCGTTCGCCGCGTTGTTCGCGGCGACCGCGTACTGCGCAGCCTGGTTCGCCGACTGCGCGGCACGGGCGGCCGCCTCGTAGGCGGGTTTGACGTCGGCGATGGCCCGGTCCGCCGCCTGCTGTGCCGCTGTGGCGGCGCGGCCTGCCTCCTCCGCCTTCTCGCGTGCGGAACGTGCCTGTTCCTCGCCGAGCACCAGTGCCTTGGCCGCGGTTTCCAGCGCACGCCGGGCGTCGCCGTTGATCCCGGCGTACGGCCTCGCGATCACCTCGGCCATCCGCGCCGGGTCGATGATCATCGACGCCGAGGCGGCGGCCGCGGACGAGGCCCGGTCGGCGATCGACGACTGCCACACCGCGGCGTTGGCCTCGCTCACCGTCGCCTCGGCTTCGAGGCGGGTGCTGTCGGCCGAGGCCTGCGTCGCGATGGCGACGTTGGTGGCCTCGACCGCGAGCCGGTTCGCCTCGTCGGCGGCCCGGCGCGCGGTCACGGCCTCCTGGTCGGCACGGGCGGCGGCCGCACGGGCGATCCGTGCGTCCGAGGCTGCCTTCTGCGCCTCGGAGTTGGCCGCCGCCGCGGCTGCCCGGGCACGTCCCGCCCACGCCTGGGCCGCGTTGGCCTCGGTGCGCGCCCGGCCGGCCGCCGCGGCGATGTCCCTGGTCGCCTCGTCGGCGTCCTTGCCCTCCTTGATGGCCTGTTCCCTGGCCGTTCGCAGCGCGGTCTCGACCTGCTCGGCGAAGCTGACCTTGCCGAAGCAGACCGACGTGGCCGTCTGGAGCTGACGGCCGGTGGTCGTGGCGGCGTCCATCGCCGCCTGTTCACGGGCACTCGCCTCGACCGCGTCGCTGTGCGCCTTGACCGCGGCCTGCGCCCTGGCGACCGCGTTGGACGCCGCCGACTGCGCGGTCATCCGGTGGTTGCGGGCGTTGGTCGCGTGCTGACGAGCGCTCGCCGCCGCCCTCTGCGCGATGGCTTTCTGCTGGGCGGCCTTGTCCCGCGAGGCGATCGCGATGTCCTGCTGCTTGTGCGCTGCCTCCGCGAGGCTCGCGGCCTGAACCGCCTGCCGCTCAGCCTCTTCGCGGTACTTCCTGGCGTTGTTGGCGTGCTCCTGCGCACCGGAGTTCGCGTCCAGCGCCTTGCTGTCCGCGAGGGTGGCCTCGGTGGCGTGCTGCGCGGTCTCCGCCGCCTTCGCCGCCGCCTCGACCGCACCACCGATCGCGATCGTGACCTTGGCCCAGTCCAGGCCGTTCGTCAGGCCGGTGTTGATCAGCCGCACCGCCGCGTTCTGCGCCTGCGCGGTCGCTTCGGCGGCGCTCAGCGACGCCCTGTTGCCCGACTCGGCGTACCTGGTCGCCTCGGCCCGCAGTGCGTCCAGATCGGCGTTGCGGCCCTTCTGGCCGTTCGCCCTGCCCGGCTTGTCCTCCTGCAGGATCTGGTCGGCGCGGTGCGCGGCCTTGGCGGCCATGTTCATGGCCATCGTGCCGTCGTCGAGCGCCTTGACGGAGTTGATGTTGGCGCGCATGATCTCGGCCCGCGCGCTCGCGGCTTCCTCGCTGCGCCGGGCGAGCGCGGTCAGGTCGGTGATCGCCTTGTTGCGGTCGATCAACGCCTGCTCGATCACCGCCTGGAACTCGTGGTCGCGCCTGTTCGCCTCGGCGTACCCGGTGAGGTAGAACTCGCGGATCAGGGCGTAGTCGCCGCGGATGAGCAGCGCTTCGCCTTCGAGCTTCACCTGCGGGCCGCCGTGCTCGACCATGTCGCGGACACGGGTGATGATCCGGTCCTGCTCGGCCTTGTCGTCCTCGGCCTGCTGCTTGTCCTGCTTCAGCGCGATCTCGTAGCCGTAGGCCACGAAGTCCCTGATCGCCTGATCACCCGCGTTGAGCGCGGCCTGCGCGCCCGCCTTGACGTTCGGGCCGCCGGTGCGCGCCCACCCTTCGACCTTGGCGCGGTTCTGCGCGGCTTCGACGCGCTTGCGTTCCGCGGCCTTCGCTCTGGCCTCGCCCTCGCCGTGGTCGAGGAACCAGATCAGTTTCTCTTTGGTACCAACGGCCAGAGCTGCCTTGGCCGCGTCACGTACCTCGACGTCCTCGGCGTGCTCGGCGATGTCCTGGACGAGCTGCTTGTAGAACTCGTACTCCTCGTCCACCGGCTCGTTCGCCGCGGACTGCAGTTGCTGGAGCACCGGTGCGGGCTGCGGTGCGGCGAGAGCGGGCGTCGTGTTGCCCACCAACGCCAGCAGCACCGTGATGATGACGGCCGCGATCGACCGGCGCCGCAACGTGGCGGCGCTGGTTGCTGATATGCGCATGTTGTTAGTCGTCCCCCTGGTCACGGTCGAGAGCCGCGAGGGCGCTCAAACGTGCTTGTGCCGCAATGCTTCGCCACGAGTTCGCCTGCTGCAACGCCCACTCGGCCTCGTCCGCCCAGGACGTGTTGCCCTGGTTGGCCCGAGCGAGCACAGCTGCCCAGTCCTGTTCCGTCTGCGCCGCACGGGCGTGTGCCGCGACGGACGCCCACGAAGCGGCCTGCGAGTCGGCCTTCGCCTTCTCCGCCAGCCAGTCCACTGAGGACTGACCGGCCTGGCCCTCGATGTCACGCCACGCCGCGATCGCGTCGGCCCTGGCCTTGCGGGCGAGCTCACCGCTCGACTCGCGTTCGGCCTTCTCGGCGGCCAGCGCCGCCTCGGTCAGCGAACGGATCTTGCTGTGCCAGACCTCGTTCTGGTCAGAGGTGTTGCGGCGGAACGCCTCGTTGTCGAGATCGGCCCCGATTCCCCAGTAGTACTTGAAGAACAGCCCGACCCCGGTCTCGCCCCCGGTGGTCAGCGCGCGGTTCGCCGCGGCGCGGACCTGGGTGCCGGGATCGTGCGCGGCGAGCTCGGCCACGTAGTCGTGGTCCTCCTGCGCCAGCCGCGCGAGCTTCTCCTCGTATTTGTTGTTGTTGACGCGGTCCAGTTCCTGTGCCTTCGCATGTCCACTTTGGACGTAGTCGGCCTGGGCCGCGGGCGTGTCCACCAGTGCCCGGCCGGACGTCGCCCGCACCGCGCTGCCCGTCAGCGAGAAGTCGTTGACGCGCTTGATGTACTTGTAGTTCCGGTCGATTCGTTGTGCTGCCCGCGCCTTGGCATTCGGATACCCGACGGCCAGGAAGTCGACGAGCGCGGCCTCACCCGCGTTGCTGCGCAACGCGTTCCAGGCTTCGGCTCTGACTTCCGGCATCGCGTCCCGCAACGCCAGTCTCATGACGAAGTCGCGGCGGAACGAGGTCAGTTCGACCTGGCCCTCCGCGACCGCTGTCGTGTCGGCGAGGGCAGCGGGAACGGCGGTCGTGACGACCGTTCCCACCGTGAGCGCGGCCCCCAAGACCGCGCGCAAGAGCGTATGACGCCCCATGTACTTCCCCCAGTACCCCAGTGAAAAACGATGAGCAGGAGCGCTCGGAAGCTTCCTAACACGCATGTCAACGGGTCACGCGTCCGTTCGGCCTAAATGGACGCGTTTGGTTGCGGTCCGCGAGATCGCGTGCTTAGAGTGCGCGCTGGCACCAAATTTTCACTGGGGTACTGGGGCGGTGCCGACAACTTGATGAATCTTGGGGGATTCACTTGTCCAGATCTGATCTGGCCGGCCGCGGCATGCGCAGAATCGCAGCGCTCGCGGTAGCGGCCACTTTGGCGAGCGGTGTTTTCACCGCGCCGGCGATGGCCGCGCCCACCACGAGTTCGGATTCCGCGGCAAGTGCCGAGGCCGCCGCACAAGAGTCCACAACGGAGCAACGCGAGCGCGCTGCCCGTGAACTCAGCATCATCCTCACGCCCGAAATGGCCGTGATGACCGAACAGAACTTCGTGCTCACGTTGTGGCGCAAGGCTCAGGCGGACAAGAAGAACATCATCGCGAGCGCGGCGCTCGCGGCGTTCTCCGATCCCGACGAGAACGCCTGCTACCGGTTCGTCACCGCGGGCATCTTCGACGCGAGCGTCCAGGAGCAGATCGAGGCCGCGAAGAAGGCCGAGCGCGACCGCCAGCGTCTTGCCGCGGCAGCGGAAATCAACTGGACGGACGTCACGCAGGCGCAGCTCGACGGCTCGCTGGAGAACTTCGTCTTCAAGCTCTGGGAGCACGCCGAGGACGGCAGCGACGTCAAAAAGGGTGCCGCGCTCGTGCTGAAGACCGGCTCGACCGACGCGCAGCGCCAGGAGTTCCTCGTCAACGGCATCTACGCCGCGTCCCGCATCGACAAGCAGCGCAAGATCGAAGAGGCGGAACGCCTTGAGCGCGAACGACTCGAGCGTGAGGCGAACCGCAAGGCCAAGGAGCAGGCCTGGGCAGCGGCGACCCAGTCGACGGCGACCGAGGACCTGAAGAACCTGCCGGACCGCGAGTTCATCTACGAGATCATCAAGCGCACCAGGGGTGTGCAGGTGAAGGCCAAGGCGCAGATCGCGTACGAGAGCCCCGATCCCGCCGTGTGGAAGACGTTCATCTTCACCGGCGTGCACGCCGCGCACCAGGCCGACATCGACGAGCAGGACCGGCTGGACAAGATCGAGGCGGAGCGCCAGATCCGGGTCATCCTGGACAAGGCCGTCGCCGACCGGTACCAGCCGAACCTCGTCGCCGCCGCCCGTGCCGCACTGGCCGCGGGCACGAAGGCCGCCTACGACGAGTTCCTCAACACCGGCCAGCACGTGGCGGCGAAGGCGGACCTGATCAAGCCCGCGGACCGCAGGGTGATCGAGCTGCAGGGCATCCAGTCCGGTCGTTGCCTCCAGGTCGCCGGCCTGTGGGACCAGCCGGGCCAGGGCGCCAACGCCCCCGGTGCGGGCACCGAGCTGTGGGACTGCCTGCGCGGCCCGAAGCAGGTCTGGGAGCTGATCAAGAAGGACCGCGGGTACCTGCTGCAGAACCTCAGTTCCAAGCAGTGCCTGGACATCAGCGGCAGCAGCGTCATCCAGAACCCCTGCAACGAGCACCCGAACCAGCGCTGGGAGTTCCTGGAAAACCCCAACGGCACCTTCCAGTTGCGCAACGTCGGCTCCGGCCAGTTCGCCACCGCGGCGGACAACGGCACCGGCAACGCGACCCTGGTCGTGCAGTACACCAACACCAACGCCGTCAACCAGCAGTGGCGCATCATCGACCCGAGCCATGTCGAGTGGGCCAAGCAGATGACGCTCGGCACCATCCGTCTCAAGGGCCTCCAGTCGGGCCGCTGCTACCAGGTCGCCGGGCTGTGGGACAAGCCGAACGAGGGCGCGCTCGCCGACCTCGCCGGCACCGAGATCTGGGACTGCACCGGCGGCAACAAGATGGTGTGGGAGCTCATCGACCTCGGCGGCCGGAAGTACGCGCTGAAGAACAAGATGTCCGGCAAGTGCCTCGACGTCCGGTACAGCGAGATCCACAACGGCAACCCGCTCATCCAGTACGCGTGCCACTTCAACGGCGCGCAGCAGTTCGTGTTCTCACCCGGTCCGAACAACACCGTCGGCGTGGTGAGCGTGCTCACCGGCAAGTCGCTCGACGTGTACGACAACCGCACCGCGAACGGCTCGGCTGTCGTCCAGTGGGACGGCAACGGCGGCGCGAACCAGCACTGGGCCGTGGAGCAGCTGACCACCGCCTGACCTGCGCATACAGCACGTGGAACGGCCCCCGTCGACGCCGGCGGGGCCGTTCGGCGTGCCGGAGTGGATCACCGTTGACCTGCGCGTCTAAGGACTTGCTGTGCGGTTCCTGTCGAAACCATGAGGTTGTTCAAACTTGTATTAGTTTTTTGATTTGAAGTTGAACGACTGACAGGTCAACGACAGGATCGGGGAGCCAGAACCATGGTCAAGGACGTCGCCGCACTCATCGGCCGCATCGCCGTCGGCATCGTGTTCGTCGCGCACGGCTGGCAGAAGTTCACCGAGTTCGGCATGGCGGGCACGGCCGGGTCGTTCGACAAGATGGGCGTGCCGCTGCCCACGCTCTCCGCGTGGTTCGCCGCTTCCGTCGAGCTCGCGGGCGGTCTCGCCCTGATCGCCGGTGTCGCGCTGCCGATCGTCGGCGTGCTGCTCGCCGCCGACATGCTCGGTGCGTGGGTGCTCGTCCACCTGCCGAACGGCCTGCTGGGCGAGGGCGGCGCCGAGCTCGTGATCGTGCTCGGTGGCGCCGCGCTCGCGCTCGGCTTCAACGGTGGCGCCTACGCGCTGGACCGCGTGCTGTTCAAGAACAACAAGGTGCTCAACCCAGCAGCTGCGTGACCTTCTCGGTGTCCCGGCGCGCGGCCATCCGGCCCGCGTCGGGATTGCTGACCTGGACCAGCGAACCACCGGCCGCCAGCACGGCCAGGAACCCTTCCAGCACACCGGAAGGGACGTTCCACTCCACTGTGGACATCACCCGGGGCTCGGTGCCGAACGCGGCGCCGAGCTCTCGTGCCTGTGCCACCACGTCATCCACGGTGGACGTGCCGAGGGCGAGCGTCGAACCCGGAGTCGGCTGCCACGGCGTGAAGTCGTCACCGTGCAGGCGGCTGTCGTCCAGGTAGTCGACCGGAGCTCCCGAGCCCAATCCCATGGGGTGCAACGAGGCCACGGCCACCACGTCGGCGTCGGCGGTTCCGCCCGGCGGCACGATGGCGACCTTCGCCTCCACGCCCGCGCCCACGACGTGCGCCCCGCACCACCACGCGCCGAGCAACAGCCCCGCGGTCTGCCAGTGCGCGGGCAGCAGCACCGCCACCGGGTCGCCCGGCTCGACGTCGTGCTCGTCACGCAACCAGTTCGCGGTCTTCGCGGCCCAGTTCGCCGCGGTCGCCCTGGACAGCTCGATCCGGGAGCCCGTCGCGTCGTCGTAGTGCGTGATCAGCGGACGACCGGAATCGGCCTTCAGCAACGGCGTGAAGAGGATCTCGGTCACGCTCACGCGGCACTCCTAGTCGACGCAGGGCACATCTTGCCGGGCAGCTGCCACGGCGTGCGCGCCGTCCAGCGAGAGCAGCTTCCCAGGGCCGAACCTGGACGGCGTCGCGGGGGTGGAGGACGGTGCGGGCTTCGGCGTCTCGCCGATCAGCTGTGCCACCCACGCCTTCACCGCGTCGCGGTCGACGGTCACCACGCTCTGGCCGCGCTCGTTGCGCGCGTCGATGTTGGTCACGGGGATGGTGGCGAACTCGACGTTGCCCGACGCGAGCCCCTGCGCCTGCGTGGCCAGCGTCGCGAGGTCGAGCTTCTCGTCCACCACAACGGACTTCGACACCGCATCGAGCAGTCCGTTCATCTTGCCCGGATCGGTGAACGTGCCGGCGGACAGCAGCTGCTTCATCGCCTGCGACATGAACACCTGCTGCCGCGCGATGCGACCCAGGTCACCGCCCGGCATGTTCCGCTGCCGCACGAACGACAGCGCGTCGCCGCCCGAGATCACCTGTGGACCGGCGCGGAAGTTCGCACCGGAGTTCGGATCCGAGGTACCGGCCTTCAGGCACACCTGCACGCCGCCGATCACCTCGGTCAGCAGGTAGAACCCGTAGAGGTTGATCTCCGCGTAGTGGTCGACGCGCATCCCGGTCAGGTCCTGGACCGCCTGCACCAACGCCTTGCGCCCGGCCTCGTCGGACTTGCGCTCGCGCTCCTGCTGGTCCGACACGCCCTCGGCCTGCAGCCGTTCGGCGGTCAGGAACTTCACCGCGCCGTACGCGGAATTGATCTTGTCCTCGCGGTAGCCCGCGATCGGCACGTAGGTGTCGCGGGGGATCGAGATCGCGCTCGCCTTGCCCCCGTTGCGCGGCACCCGCATCACGATGATCGTGTCGGTGTTCACCGTGTCCGTGCCCTCGGTGCGCAACTTGCGCAGCACGTCCGGCGGAAGCGGCCGGCCCTGGGCGTCCGTCCGGCTGTCGCTGCCCACCAGCAGGATGTCCATCGCGCCGTCATCGACGGGCGGCGAGTTCGGGATGTCCTCCAGCACCTGGAGGATCTGGGTGGTGTTGGTGTTCTCCTTCACCAGCCGGAACGCGGCCCAGAAGTAGCCGGAGAACGCCAGCGTTGTCACAGCGACGAGCGCGATGGTCACCCGGCCCATGACCAGGATGATCTTCCTCGCGCGTGCTGCAGCGCTCAACGTGGGTCCTCCGTGTGCTGGGTTTGCGTGCTCAGCGTAACTATCGGAAGACCGTTACACCGGGATTTCAGTACACGCAGACCAGACCGCCCGCGGTGATCGGCGGGCTGCTGCTCGACGGGGGAGCGGACGACCTGCCGGGCACGCCCTGCGGGTCGACGTCCTCGCCGTCGTCGTTCGACGTCGTGTAGTCCGTTCCGACGAAGACCTGCACCTGTCCCTTTCGGACGGACGCGTTCTCCTCGACGGTCACGTTCGGCCCGAGCTCGGTCGCGACCTTGCGCGCGGAGCCCTCCTCGCCGGCCGCGTACCGCACCACGGTGGTGTCGCTGTTCTCCGGCGCCGACCCCACCGCGCCGCGCTGGAAACCCTTGGCGGCCAACGTGTTCAGCACCTGGCCCGCAAGGCCGGAGACGCCGGCGGCGTTGTAGACCTGCACGGTGATCGCGGAGTTCGGCGGGGCGGGCGGCGTCGTGGTCGTGACCGGGGCGGAGGGGCTGTTCGACGGCTTGTCCGCGGCCAGCGTGGTGAGGAACTTCTTCACCTGCGCCGCGTTCACCGGCAGCACGTTGCCGTCGCCGTAGGTGTCCGTCGGGTCGCCCACGGGGATGGTGCGGAACTCGAAGTTGCCGCCGACCAGGCCCTGCATCTGCTCGGCGAACGTGGTGATGTCCCAGCCCGCGCTGAGGATCACGGACTTCTGCACCGCCTCGACCAGCGCGTTCAGCTTGGTCGAGTCCGTCAGCGTGCCGCTCGACAGCACCTTCTTCGCCAGCGCCCCGATGAACACCTGCTGCCGCACGATCCGGTCCAGGTCGCCGCCGGGCAGGCCCTTGCGCTGCCGCACGAACGACAGCGCCGCCGCACCCTCGATGGTCTGCTGGCCCGCCTGGAAGTTCGCACCGGAGTCGCTGTCGGAGGTGGGTTCCTTCACGCACACCTCGACGCCGCCGATGGCCTTGGTGACCTCGTAGAAGCTCGCGAGGTTGACCTCGGCGTACCGGTCGACGCGCACCGCGCCGCCGGACAGGTTCTCGATCGTCTTGATCAGCGTCTTGCGGCCGGCCGCCGCCGACTCGGTGCGGATCTTCTGCTCGTCCTTCTCGCCCTTGTTGCGCATGTCCTGGTCGACCGTGTTGCGCTGGCGGGCGAACGCCGAGTTGAGCTTGTGCTTGCCGAACCCGTCGGCGATCTCGACGTAGGAGTCGCGGGGGAACGAGATCGCGACCGCGCGTGTGCCGTCCACCGGGATGTGCACGAGGATCATCGTGTCGGTGTTCTGCTCGCCGTCGGCGATGCCGCCGTTGAGCAGAGCCAGCGCTTCCTTGGACAGCGGGTTGCCCTGCGCGTCCGTGCGGCTGTCGATGCCGACCAGAAGGATGTCGACGGCGCCGTCCAGCGGTTTGGGGCCCTGCTTGGTGAGCTCCTCCGAGATGACCTCGGTCTTCACGATGCCGTCGTTCGCGGCCCGCAGCTTGGTCCAGCCGTAGGACGTGACCAGAAGCACAGCGGCCGAGACGAGGGCGACGAAGATCTTCCCCGTCGTCAGGAACGCGCGGAAAGCCGCAGTCGGCCGGGCGCCCGGCACCCTGACCGGCAGACTCCTGCCTTCCACAGTTCCCTCCCCCACTACTCCGAGTTTAGTCGTTTATAAGTGACACGACGTGACATTGCTGTGGGTTGCAGCGATTAGGTACGTGACAGACTGCGAGCGGGGAACACCACAGGAGGAAATGGCATGCGCGTACTGGTGACAGGTGGGGCCGGGTTCATCGGCTCGCACTACGTGCGGGAGTTGGTGAGCGGGTCCTACCCGGCCTTCGCCGGTGCCGAAGTGGTGGTGCTCGACAAGCTCACCTACGCGGGCAGCGAGACCAACCTCGCGCCGGTCGCGGGCAAGTTCGAGTTCGTACAGGGGGACATCTGCGACGCCGCCGTGGTGGCCGAGCAGATGCGCGGCATCGACGTGGTCGTGCACTTCGCCGCCGAGTCGCACGTCGACCGGTCCATCACGGGATCCGCCGACTTCGTGCTGACCAACGTCCTGGGCACGCAGACGCTGCTGCAGGGCGCGCTGAACGCGGGCGTCGGCAGGTTCGTGCACGTCTCGACGGACGAGGTCTACGGCTCCATCGAGGACGGCTCCTGGACCGAGACGCACATCCTCGAGCCGAACTCGCCGTACTCGGCGTCCAAGGCCTCCTCGGACCTGCTCGCGCGGGCGTTCCACCGCACCCACGGACTGCCGGTGAGCATCACCCGGTGTTCGAACAATTACGGGCCGTACCAGTTCCCCGAAAAGGTGATTCCGCTCTTCGTCACCAATTTGATCGACGGCAAGAAGGTGCCTCTCTACGGCGACGGCCTGAACGTGCGCGACTGGCTGCACGTCGCCGACCACTGCCGCGGCATCCAGCTCGTCGCCGAGGCCGGCCGGGCGGGGGAGATCTACAACATCGGCGGCGGCACCGAGCTCACCAACCGTGAGCTCACCGAGAAGCTGCTGGCCGCGACCGGCCGTGACTGGTCGTCCGTCGAGCCGGTGGAGGACCGCAAGGGTCACGACCGCCGCTACTCGGTGGACATCTCCAAGATCTCTTCCGAGCTCGGCTACGCGCCGCAGGTCGACTTCACCGTCGGTCTCGCCGACACGGTCGAGTGGTACCGCGAGAACCGCGCCTGGTGGGAGCCGCTCAAGGAGCGCGCTCAGTTGGCGAAGGGCTGAGCGTTGATCCTCGTCCCCGGTGGTCGTGGCCAGCTCGGCCACGACCTCGCTGCCCTGTCCCCTTCCGTTCGCGCGGTGTCCTCCGCCGAGCTGGACGTGACGACGGTCACCGCCGCGGACCTGGCCGGCGCCACCGCGGTGATCAACTGTGCCGCTTACACGGCTGTCGATGCCGCGGAGACCGACGAGTCGAATGCCTTCTCCGTGAACGCCGTCGGACCGGGCCTGCTGGCCGAGGCGTGCGCTTCCGTTGGCATTCCGTTGATCCACGTTTCCACGGACTACGTGTTCTCCGGCGACGGGACACGGCCGTACGAGCCGTCTGACCCCGTTGGCCCGAAGTCCGCGTACGGCCGCACGAAGCTCGAAGGCGAACGCCGCGTGCTCGAAGCGGGCGGCTGGGTCGTGCGCACCGCGTGGGTTTACGGCGTGCACGGCTCGAACTTCGTGAAGACCATGGCGGCACTGGAATCCACGCGACCGTCACTGTCCGTTGTGGACGATCAGGTCGGCTCGCCGACGTGGTCGCGCGACCTCGCCGCCGGGTTGCTGGAGCTCGCCTCGGTGCTGCCCTCCGAGCGCTTGCTGCACGCGACCGGTGGCGGCGAAACGACGTGGTTCCGGTTCGCACAGGCGATTTTCGAGGAGCTCGGCGCCGACCCGGCTCGGGTGCGGCCGTGCACGACGGCCGACTTCCCGCGGCCGGCCCCGCGACCCGCCTACTCGGTGCTGTCGGGTGCGGCATGGGAAGCAGCGGGACTACGTCCTTTGCCGCACTGGCGAAGCGCCCTTTCGGAGGCGTTCCGGGCAGGGGTGGTAGCTCCCCGTACCGGTGCTGCGCCATTGGAGTGACCGGTCTGGCACGGCTGTTCCAAGTGCGAGAACCTGTTCGGCATGTTCGATTCCGGGCGCAATCCTCAGCGTCCCGCGACAGCGGATACCGATCGGCAGCGCTTCCTCAGGTGCGTTGCTGTTCTCACGGGCTCGCGACAGGTGTCGATGAGCCAGCTCGACAGGCGCTCGCCGAGGCCGCGCTCTCGGTGAAGTCGTTGGGGCGTCTGCAAGTACTACCAACAGGCGCGTTGGTGGTACTTGCAGACGCTCGTCACGCCCTGCTCCGCCGGTAAGCCTCGACCGTCTTCTCCGCGCACCGCCGCCAGGTGAACTCGGCGGCGCGCGCTCGCCGTTCGGACTGGGCCTCCGGGGTCTTGGGCGCCGCAACGGCCTGAGCCAGCCCATCGGCCAGTGCCTCGACGTCCCCGACCGGCACGTGCAGCGCGTGCCCACCGGCGACCTCGCGCAACGCGGGCACGTCCGAACACACCACGGGGACGTTGCACGCCAACGCCTCCAGCACCGGCAGACCGAAACCCTCGTCCCGCGAGGGCAGCACCAGGGCCGTGGCCCCGGCCACCACGGACCGCAGATGCACGTCCGACAGGTAGCCGGTCCGCAGCACCCGACCGTCCACACCGGACCGACCGGGTCCCACGATCACCAGCGGTGGCAACGAAGGATCGGACGCGTGTGCCTTGGTGAGGTACTCGAGGCCCTTGCGCGGCCCGTCCGCACCCACGAACAGCAGGTACTCCGACGGCAACCCCAGCCGGCCGCGCAAGGTGGCCGACGGCGCCCGCGACGCGAACCACGCCGGATCGACCCCGAGCGGCGTCACGACGATCTTCTCCAGCGGCACCGCGAACCGGTCCGCCACCACCGTGGCCACCGCCGCCGTCGGTGTGCAGATCACGTCCGCGCGCTGGGCAGACAACCGCACCAGCTCGGGCAACCGACGGTCGGACGGCGGCAGGTCGCCGGGTGCGTCCAGGAACGCCAGGTCGTGGATCGTGACCACCTTGCCCGCCCGCAACGTCGGCGGCAGCACGAAGTTCGTGCCGTGCATGACGTCGGAGAACCCGGCCAGCATCTCGACCGGCGGGAACGGGGCACGCAGCCACATCTGCCGCAACGCCCGCGCCGCGACGGGCAGGCCACGCGCGGTGACGTCGTGCGGCAACACCGTCCGCAACGCGCGCCAGCCGCGCAAAGTGAATGCCACCGCCCGTACGTCGGCCTCCTCCGGCATGGAAGCCAGTTCTTCGGCCAAAGCCGCTGTGTAGCGGCCGATTCCGGTGCGATGTCCGAGCAGGGGTGTGCCGTCGAGCAGTACCGACAGCGGTCTGGGGGATCTAGCCATGCTTGCCACCACGCGCAATCTTGCGCAGACGCCCCGTCGCCCGCTTGGCCAACTCGGTCGGGCCACCGGCGTCCAGGTACTCGCGCACCAGCCGCAGGTCCCGCTTCACCTTGTCCGTCGTGCTCAGCCCTGGTGCGCGCACCAGCAGCGAGGAACCCGACAGACGGTCCGCGGCAGGCCTCGGGTTGCGGCAGAACTCCGCCAGCGGCGCGAGCGCCGTCTCCCAGGTGAACCTTTCACGGACGACGGCGATGCGCTCACGGCACGCGGCCGCGAACTCCTCGTCGTAGAGCACCTTCTCCAGCGCGTCGGCCAGTGCCTCCGGGTCCTCCGGCGGCACCACGACGCCCAAACCTTCGCGCAGCACCAGATCCGCGAACGAGTCGCCGGACGTGGTGACGATCGGCAGCCCCGCCCACAGGTAGTCGAGCACCCGTGTGCGGAACGCGAACGTGGTCTCCACGTGCTCGTAGTGCGTGGTGACACCGCAGTTCGCGTCGAGCAGCCAGTTCTGCCGCTCGGTGTAGGGCACCCACCCGTCGTTGAAGAACACGTGCTCGCCGGTCAGCCCCAACGCGGCGGACAGTGCCCGCGTCTGGCCGGCGATGTCCATGTCCGGGACCTCGGGGTTCGGGTGCTTCATGCCCAGGAAGTACAGCTTCGCGGACGGCTGCCGCTGCCGCAGGTGGTCCATCGCCTTGATCAACGACAGCGGGTCGAACCACGAGTACACGCCACCGGCCCAGATCACGACCTTGTCGGCGTCCGTGACACCGGGCACGACCCCCTTGATCGCCGGACCGGTCCGCTGCGGCGGCTTGCCCGACAGTCCGAAGGGGACGATCCCGAGCAGCGACTGGGTCGTGGGGTCGTTGTCGTACAACGTCGGCGTCAACCGGCCCAGCGCGGCCAGGTGGCCGAGCCAGAAGTGCCGCTGCCGTTCCGACGCGCACAGGAAGAAGTCGCCGCGCTCCAGCTGGTTCGTCAGCACCCGCGTGACGCTCTTCAGGTCGGCGGCGCGCTTCTCGTCGCTGTCGTCCTTGCCCTGCTCCAGCAGCTCCAGGTGCATCGGGTCGTAGATGTCGCAGACCACGATCTTGGTGGAACCGGGCTGCTTGAGTTCCGCGGCCATCTCCAGCGCGTGGCCCTGCAGCACGATCACGTCGGCCCAGCGGACGTTCTCCGGCAGCTGCTTGAGCTTCACGCCCTCGATGACGAACGGCGCGTCCGGCGGGTCGCACAACGGGTTCGTCGTGATCAGCCGCACCTCGTGCTCGCCGGACAGCACGTCCGCCATGTGCCACGCGCGGATCGCCGGACCGGCCATCCGCTCGGAGATCGCGTCACCGGTGATCACCAGGATCTTGCGCGGCTTGCCGAACACCTCGTCGATGCCGAGCGCCTCGACCAGGATGTCGTGCGCCACGATGTAGCGCCCGATGTCGTACGCGGGCTCCAACGCCTTGCGCATCAACGGAACCAGGTCGACGTCCGACATCCGCCGTGACGCCTGCTCGATCCGCCGCGACTCGGCCAGTTCCGGCATCATCTCGACGAACTGGTCGATCGCGAGGAACCCGGCCAGCGACCCGCGCGGGATCTCGGCGGGCGCCCGGTCCTCTGCCGGGTCCGCTGGCCGCCGCGTGATCTCCAGCTGCCGGGCGTCGATGTCGCCGCGCGCCGTCGCCCGGCGCACCACCAGAGCTAAGGCGGCGGGCAGTACGCGAGCGAGCGTCTCGTCGGAGAAGTTCTTGTAGAGCGTCGCGAGTGCGTTGCGCTCCAACAGGTACAGCTCGCGGCTGTGATCGATCGAGCTCATCGACGCGTGGTGGCGGTGGAACGTGAGCGACGCCGGCTCGTAGCGGACCCGCCAGCCGCGCAGGTTCAGCCGCCAGCCGAGGTCGACGTCCTCGTAGAACATGAAGAACCGCGCGTCGAACCCGCCGAGCTCGCGGTACAGCGCCGTCCGCACGAACAACGCCGAGCCGGTGCCGAACAACACGTCGCGCGGGGCGTCGTGGCTGCCGTCGTCGACCTTGCCGACGTGCCGCTTGTAGCCCATGCCGAACCAGGTCAGGCCGCCGTCGACGAAGTCGATCTTCTTGCCGTCCCAGTCCAGCACCTTGCTCGCCACCGCGCCGACGGACGGCTCGGCGTGGAAGACCCTGATCGCTGCCCTGATCCAGTTCCGGTCCGGCCGCGCGTCGTTGTTCAGGAACGCGAGCACGTCACCCGTGGCGAACTCGACACCGAGGTTGCAGCCGCCCGCGAAGCCCAGGTTCCGGTCGTCCGAGACGATCTTGACGCCGGGCAGGCCCGACAGCTCCGACTTCAGGCGTGCGGTGTCGTGCGCCTCGTTGTCGACGACGATCACCTGCAACAGCTCGGTGGGGTAGTCGACCTCGGCCAGGCCGCGCACACAGGTGACGGTGTCCTCCGCGCCGCGGTAGTTGACGACGACGACGGAGACGACGGGCAGTGAGGCTCGATCCACGCGCTAAGCCTGCCTCATCACTCTGCGCGCCCGCAGTGTGGTTGCACAGATCAGCAGCATCAGGATGGCGATCGGCACTCCGAAGACCCACTCGCCGGACCAGTCGTTGCGGTCGGCGAGCAACGGCCGCATGACCGGATGCCGCAGCAGCGTGGCCGGACCAGGCTGCATTCGCTTGTCCGGCTCGCCCAGCACCACGATCCGCAGCTCGGCGCCGTCGGGGCAGGTGATGTGGTGGGCGTACGCCGGGTTGTCCGGTCCCGGCAGCTCCTCGACGCTCTTGATCACGCACGTCTCGCGGGTGCCGAGCAGGTCCATCAACGCGCGGTGACCGTCGCCGACCAGCACCGCGGTTCCGGGGATCGCGACCATCAACGCGGGCAGCACCAGCCACGCGGGGCCGAGCTTGCCGACGCCCCACGCGAACGCGAAGGAGAGCAGGCAGGAGGGCACCAGCACCGCGAGCTGGTAGCCCTCGGGCACGACCGCGCCCAGCACGACCGCGGCGGCGATCGCGGCGAGCCCGATCACTATGAGTGGTATCGGTCGCCTCATGGCCGCCCGCGCACGGCCAGAGCGATCGGAACGAGGAGCTTCATCGCTATCAGGACGCCTGCGACCGGGAACGGTTCCAGAGGCCCGGCCCACCGAATCACCCCCCCGCGTTCCTGCCGCGCACGCGGGGTCCTTTCGTGCCGTCAGAGTGCACGAAAGCTCCCCGCGTGCACTTCGACGCGCGTGTGGCAGGCGGCTCGCTCGCAGTCGACGGGTCGGCGAATCCGCCGTTCTGGAGTGCACGCGGGGAGCTTTCGTGTCGTATGCGAGTACGAAAGGTCCCCGCGTGCGGCGCAGCATGGGGACGGCGGCTGCGGGCTGCGCGACGGCGGCGCTACCCCCGAGTCAGGAGCTTCACCCGCAACGTCAGCCCGGCCTTGAGCAGCACCCGGAACGGCGCCCACAGCACGCCCTGGTGCCGGTCGGCCAGGTACCGGTACGCGCTGCGGTGGTGTTCGCGCAGCATCCGGTCGGAAGACCGCGCGGTGGAGTGCCCGCCGATGTGCGTGACCTCGGCGTCCGGCACGTAGACGTTCTGCCAGCCGGCCTTGCCGACCCGCTCACCGAGGTCCACGTCCTCGAAGTACATGAAGTAGCGCTCGTCGAAGCCCTTGACCGAGTCGAACGCCTCGCGCCGCATCAGGAAGCAGCTGCCGGACAGCCACCCGGCGGTCCGCTCGACCGGCGCCTTCTCCTGCCGGTACGCCTTCGTCCACGGGTTCGACTTCCACAC
This sequence comes from Lentzea kentuckyensis, assembly GCF_002150765.1. GTDB lineage: Bacteria > Actinomycetota > Actinomycetes > Mycobacteriales > Pseudonocardiaceae > Lentzea > Lentzea kentuckyensis. The sequence goes on along the minus strand of NZ_MUYM01000002.1, from coordinate 97,356 downwards.
CGCGCCGAACAGCGCGTGCCCGACACCACGGCCGATCGACGGCAGCAGCCGGGCCGACGGGTAGACCTCGCCGTTGGGTTCGCGGATCAGCGGCCCGAACATCCCGCCGCGCGGCCAGCGGGCGGCGGCCTCGATCATCGTGTCGATGCTGCCGGGGGCGAACTCGATGTCCGGATTGGAGATCAGCACCCAGCCGACGTCCTGGCCCAGCGCCGCGACCCCGCGGTTCGCCCCGCCGCCGTAGCCGAGGTTGCCCCCGGTCGGCACGAACGTGACGTGCTGCCGTTCTGCCGCGACCTTCTCGGGCACGCCGTCGGTGGAACCGTTGTCGGCGAGGATCACCTGCACCGAGCGGGTGGTCGCCTTCGCGAGGGTGTCCACGAACGGTTCCAGCGTCTCGCCCGGCGAGTACGTGACCGTCACGACACCAAGTCCGTCGCCGTAGTTCACGCGCGTCACAGTAGTCAGCGGCGGCGACGCACCAGCGCCGCCCTCTCGTACGCCAGCCGGTGCCGGTCCGCGCTGACCGCCCAGGAGAAGTCCTTCGCACGCTGCTGGCCCGACGCGGCGAGGGCCGCGCGACGGGCCGGGTCGTCCAAAAGATCGGCGATCGCGGCCGCGATGTCCCCCGCTCCGACACCGCAGTACGCGACCGCCTCACCACCGACCTCCGGCAGCGACAGTCTTCGGGTGGTGAGCACGCAGGCGCCGCACGCCATGGCCTCGAGCACCGGCAGGCCGAAGCCCTCGCCGAGCGACGGGTAGGCGACCATCTCGGCGCCGCCGAGGAAGCCGGCGAGCTGTTCGAACGGCAGGTAGCCCGCCCGGATCACGCGGATGCGGTGCGGGACGGAGTCGAGCGCCCGCTCGACCTGGCTGTCCCAGCCGGGCTGACCGGCGAGCACCAGCGCGGGCGGGTTCGCGCGCCCGACCATGGCCTGGGCGAATCCGCGGATCAGCGCCGGGACGTTCTTGCGCGGTTCCAACGCGCCGAGGAACGCCACGTAAGGCGTGTCCCCCAACGACAACGTCGTCCGCACCGCCATGATCTCGTCCGGTGACGGCGGGTGGAACCGCTCGGTGTCGACGCCGTGCTGCGCGATGTGCAGCACCCGTCTCTCCGCTCCGGCGACGCGCACCAGTTCGTCCGCGGTCGCCTGGGACGGCACCACGCACAGTTCGGCGCGCTTCAGCGAGGCACGCGTCCACGTGCGGAAGAAGCGCGCCTTCACCGACGAGTGCAGCACGGGGTCGGTGAAGAACGTGGCGTCGTGCAGCGTCACGACGGACGCTGCCTTGCTGGCCAACGGAAGTGTGTAGTGCGGCGAGTGCACGACGTCGATGCCCATGGTCCGCACCAGCCTCGGCAACGTCGTCTGCTCCCAGGCCAGCCGCGCGGTCCTGGTGGCGACGGCGTCGGCGGCCCGCACGATCCGGGTGTTCGGCGCGATCTTGGTGAACAGGTCCACGTCGCGGGGCTGACACACGACGGACAGCCTGGCGCCGTCCGCGTCCAGCGCCGCGACCAGCGAATCCACGTAACGGCCGACGCCACCTCGGTCTGCGGGAACCGCGGTGGCGTCGATCAGCACGCTGGGTTCGACAGTCGGCACGATCAGCTAGCGTAATGTCATTTGCTAATGCGTTAAGCAGGAATGCGCTAATCCGATCGTTAAGCGTGTGTGTCCCAGACACCCCGCGCAGTCTTTTCCCAGGTGAACTCACTCGCGCGAGTGATCCCGGCCTCGACGGTGTGACCAGGATCCGCCAGGACGGCACGCAAACCTTCCGTCAACGACGCCAGATCTCCCCGCCGGATGACGGTTCCAGCACCGCCCGCGACCTCCACCAGAGCCGGGTCGTCGGAGTGCACGACGGGCACTCCCGCTGCCATCGCTTCGAGCATCGGCAGCCCGAACCCCTCGGCCAGGCTGGGTGCGGCGAGCACCGTCGCGCCGGCCAGCACCGAGGCGAGCCGGTCGTCGGACACCTTGCCGAGCAACGTGACGTGCTTGGCCCGCAGGTCGACGTTTCCCCAGCCCTGCGGCCCGATCACGACCAGCGGGACCTTCAGCCGTTCGGTGGCCCGCACCAACAGGTCGAAGCCCTTGCGCGGCTCGATCGTGCCGATGGCGAGCACGTACCGTCCGGGAAGATCGCCGGGTTTGCCGCCCACGAGCTTCGTGACGCCGTTGGGCACCACGTGCACCGGAACTTCTACCCGCACATGCACGCTCAGTTGATCGGCCACGGCCTGCGTCGGCACCACCAACGCCCGTGCCTGCCGGGCAGCGTTCGAGATGACCTTGCGATGCCACGCGACCCCGCGCGGCGTCAGCGTTTCCGGGTGCGTCCACGGAACGACGTCGTGCACCGTGACGACCGCGCCCGGCAGCGGGGCGAGCGGCGTCGGGGCGTGCACGTGCCGGCCGAGCTTCGGCGGGAGCCCGCGTTCCCACAACGCCACCAGGACCCGGCGCGGCACCCTGATCACGCGGTCCGCGCCGGCGGTCGCGGCGGTGGTCACGGACCAGCCGTCCGGCGCGGTCTGGGCCAACGCCTTGAGCAGTTCCGCCGTGTAGCGGCCGGTGCCGCCGGGGACGGGTGCGTTGAGTTGCTCGGTCAGCACTACTAGCTCGGGCACGTCGCGTACCGTCTCACGCCGTGTCGGCACTCAGCACCGTGGTGGTCGTGACGTGGCGCGGCCGTGACCACATCACGGCGTGCCTGGACGCCCTCTCGGCCCAGAAGAGTCCACATCGGACGATCGTCGTCGACAACGCGTCCGACGACGGCACAGCCGCGCTGATCAGCGGACACTCCGGCGGACATGACGTCGTCCGGCTGCCGCGCAACCTCGGTTACGCGGGCGGGCTCGCCGCCGTTCTCGACCAGGTCGACACCCCGTACGTCGCGTGGCTCAACGACGACGCGGTGCCGGACCCGTCCTGGCTGGCCGAGCTGGAGAGCGCTCTCGAAGCCGACCCCGGTGCGGCGGCCGCGACGTCGTCGATCCTGCTCACGGACGGCTCGACGCAGTCCGTCGGCGTGGCCCTGACCGCGGACGGCCACGGCAAGGACGTGGTGCTCGCCGGTCGTGAGGTGTTCGGGTTCTGCGGTGGTGCCGCGCTGATGCGGACGTCCGAGCTGCGCGCTGCCGGCGGCGTACCGGCCGGCTTCTTCTGCTACTACGAGGACACCGACACGGCCTGGCGGTTGCGGCTGGCCGGGCACCGGGTGATCTCCGTCGGACCGGCGCGGGTGCGGCATCGGCACGGCGCCAGCACGCGGCCGGGTTCGACGCTGTTCCACCGCTGGAACGAGCGCAACCGGCTGCTCATGCTGCTGCGGTGCGCTCCCTTTTCGGTGGCGGTGCGCGAACTGGCGCGATTTGTGGCGATCACCACGCTGCTGCCGGTGCGCAAGGACGTTCCGGACGCGGCCAACTTCAGGCTGCGGCTGCGGCTGCGGGTGCTCGGCGAGATCCTGATCAGGATGCCCGCGACGCTCGTGCAACGGCTCGTGATCGGCACCCGCGCGAAGATCGCCCGCGGGGTCGTGTGGCGCGAGTGGGCCGGTCGCTGACCTCTACATGTCTCCGCTGAGGCGCTGCGAAAGCGAGCCCCGCGTCTGCTGGTGGTTGGACACGGTCGGGATCACACCCGGCTGCACGACCTGAGTGATCTCCGCGTCATCCACCGGGCCCGCCTGCACCGGCATCGGCTGGGTCGGCATGGGCTGCTGCTGCGGCGGCCGGGGTGCTGCCTGCTGCCCCATCTGGTGGGGGCTGAGGATCATCGTCGAGTCCGGGTCGCGGCGCGGGTCCATGGCGTTGACCAGCGTGCGAGGGACCTGCTGGGTGTCGGACGCGTCCATCGGGGACGTCATGTTGTCCGGCGTCACGATGTGCCGCCCACGTGCGCGGGCGCGGGCAAGCATGGCGTCGGCCCGGTCGCGGGGGTCCATGTCGGATTTAGCTCCTTGCCGGGACCAGATCCCGTATGACGATCTGCTTCGTGTCAGAGTATTCCGTCGAACGGCTTGCCGTAACGCGGAGGAGGAAAAAGGTGCACGGCGTCGAAGCTGTGGTGCTGGTCGGGGGCAAGGGCACCCGTCTTCGCCCGCTGACCCTGTCCGCTCCCAAACCCATGCTCCCGACCGCGGGGGTGCCATTTTTGACGCACCTGCTGTCGAGGATCAAGGAGGCCGGCATCACTCACGTGGTGCTCGGCACTTCCTACAAGGCCGAGGTGTTCGAGGAGTACTTCGGTGACGGTTCGAGGCTCGGCCTCGAACTCGAGTACGTGGTCGAGGAGGTTCCGCTCGACACCGCCGGCGCGATCCGCAACGTGGCCGACAAACTGCGCGAACCCGACGTGATGGTCTTCAACGGCGACATCCTTTCGGGGGTCGACCTGACGGGCATCGTCGACACGCACCGCAAGCACGAGGCGGACGTCACGCTGCACCTGGTGAAGGTGGCCGACCCGCGGGCGTTCGGCTGCGTGCCGACCGACGACGAGGGCCGCGTGCAGGCGTTCCTGGAGAAGACCGAGAACCCGCCGACCGACCAGATCAACGCCGGTTGCTACGTCTTCCGGCGCGAGGTGATCGACGCCATCCCCGCCGGTCGCCCGGTGTCGGTGGAGCGCGAGACGTTCCCCGGCCTGCTGGAGGCGGGGCGCAGGTTGCAGGGCCACGTCGACGCCACGTACTGGCTCGACCTGGGCAAGCCAGAGGCGTTCGTGCAGGGCTCGGCGGACCTGGTCCGGGGCGTCGCACCCTCGGCCGCCGTCGCACAGCCCGGCGACTTCCTGGTGCTCGAAGGCTCCGCGGTGCACGAGGGTGCGACGGTCCGCGGCGGCTCGGTCGTCGGTGCTCAGTGCACGGTGGCGGAAGGCGCGGTGCTCGACGGCGCGATCCTGTTCGACGGCGCGGTCGTCGGCGAGAACGCGGTCGTGGAGCGCTCGATCGTCGGCGCGGGCGCGCTGGTGCAGGCCGGCGCGGTGCTGCGGGACGCGGTGGTCGGCGACTCGGCCGTGATCGGCGCGCGTTGCGAGCTCATCGGTGGAGCGCGGGTCTGGCCGGGCGTGGTGCTGCCCGAGGCCGGCGTGCGCTTCTCGACGGATGCTTAGGAGAGTGTGGACACCGCCGCTCCTCGGGTTGGGGAGCGGCGCTCAGGCCGCTGCGCTGCGGGCCGGGTGATCCAGATGCCCACCAGGTCCTGGACACCGCCGTTCCCACTGGACCTCGGCGCGATCCTCGGCACGCTGCGCCGAGGCCCAGGCGATCCGTCCTTCAGCACGGAGGGCGGCGTCTGGTTCGCGGCGAACACGCCGTGCGGGCCCGGCACGATCCACATCCGGCGCACCGACACCGTGGAGGCCGAAGCGTGGGGTGAGGGCGGGCAGTGGCTGCTGGACGGCCTGCCCGCCCTGCTCGGCGCGGACGACCCGGTGGACGAGTTCGTCGCCCACCACCCCGTGATCGCCGAGGCCCGGCGGCGACGGCCGGGGTTGCGGCTCGGCTCTACCGGGCGGGTTTGGGACCTGCTGTTCGCCTCGATCCTGGAGCAGAAGGTCACCGGCACGGAGGCGTTCCGGACGTGGCGCGAACTGGGGCGTCGCTTCGGCGAGCCCGCACCGGGGCCGCTCAAACTCAAGGTTCCGCCGACGCCGCACAGGTTGCTGGGCCTGCAGGACTGGGAGTGGCACCAGTGCGGGCTCGACGGCGCGCGCAGACGCACGTTGATCAACGCCGCCCAGGTCGCGCACCGGCTGGAGAAGGCGGCCGAGATGCGCAGCCGTGAGTTGCTGGAAAAGGTGCCCGGCATCGGCGTGTGGACGTCCGCCGAGGTGGCGCAACGGTCCTGGGGCGACCCGGACGCCGTCAGCGTCGGCGACTTCCACGTCGCGAAGAACGTCGGCTGGGCGTTGACCGGCACGCCGACCGATGACGACGGCATGATGGAGCTGCTGGCGCCCTACAAGCCGCAGCGTCACCGCGCGGTCATGTACGTGGAGGCCGCGGGCCTGCGCCGCCCACGCCGAGCCCCGAGGTTCTCCCCCCGCGACTACCGCAAGCTTTGAACGGCGTCTGCAAGTACCACCAAGTCATGATCAAAGCACCTGTAACTACCCCCAACCTGTTCGGCGATCGCCGAACAGGTTGGGGGTAGTTACGAGCCTGTTGATGTTGGGTTGGTGGTACTTGCAGACGCCAGCAGCCGTCAGCGGAGGCGGGCCAGAGCGCTTTCGATCAACGGGTGCAGGTCGTCCACGTTGTCCGGCAACCCGTCCAGCGGCCACCACTGCAGGTCGATCGACTCGGCCGAGCGGACCGGCTGCGCGCCAACGGGTGCGCGCACCAGGAACCGCACGTCGAAGTGCCGCGTCGGCTTGCCGAGCGAGCACGTGATCGGGTGCACGTCGAGGTGGATCGGCATCGGCTCGATGCGCAGCCCGCGCATGCCCGACTCCTCGGTCGCCTCGCGCAACGCGGCCGCGGCCAGCGACACGTCCTCCGGCTCGCAGTGGCCGCCGAGCTGCAGCCACCGGCCCACCCGCGGGTGCAGCGTCAGCAACGCGTGCTCCCCGGTGGCGTCCAGGACCAGAGCGGAGGCGGTGAGGTGCCCAGGCTCGCAAGAACGCCGGCAGGCGTCCTCACGAGCCGCCAGGAAGCCCAGGTAGGCCTCGCGCAAAGCGTCCTGTCCGGCGAATCGGCTCAGCGTCGAGACCGCGTCGGCGTGCAGTGTCAAAGCTCGATCAGTCCTTCCAACGGCTCGCGCGGCGTCAGCGGCTCGGTCGGGTGCCCGACCGCCACGGCGCCCAGCGGCTCCCAGTCCTCAGGTACACCCAGCACGGAACGCACGACGTCCGCGCAGAAGATCGTCGACGACACCCAGCACGAGCCGAGGCCCTCGGCCGCCAGCGCCACCAGCAGACCCTGCACGGCGGCGCCACCGGCGACCGTGAACATCGTCTTCTCGGCCTCGGACCTGCGCGGATCGGGATACGCGTGCGACCCGTCGCGGACCAGGAACGGCACCACGATCTCCGGCGCCTCGACCAGCAGGTCACCCCGCCGCAGCCGGCGCTCGATCTGCTCCTCGGTGAACCCGTCGCCGCGCAGATCGGCCGTCCACTGCTCGCGCATCGCCCGCAGCAACTCCGAGCGCTTCTCCCGCACCAGCACGAACCGCAGCGGCTTCGTGTGGTGCGGCGCGGGCGCGGTCAACGCCGCACCGACCGCACGCTTCAGCACGGCTAGATCAACCGGTTCGGAGGAGTAGAACCGCACAGATCGACGCATCAGCACGGCCTCGGCCCTGCCCTGGGCCAGCGCCTCCTCGGTGCCGAGCCGGAACAGGTCCTCCTCGGTCGGCCGGGTGAGGTCACGCGCCGTGGAACCGTCGTCGACCACCTCGAACCCGCGCAGCACCGCCACCGGCACCGCGCCGAGCTTGCCCTTCACCAGGTCAGCGGCGGCCGCGATCTCGTCGGCGATCGCGACCATCGTCACCGCGAGCTCGTTGCCGTGCTGGTCGACCGAGCCCGCGTAGTCGTGCAGCACGCGGATGCCGGACGAGCCGATCGCGGCGTCGGTCTGCCCGATCCGCCACGCGCGGCCCATCGTGTCCGTGACGACCACGGCGATCTCGACGCCGAGCAGGCTCTTCAACGCGCGGCGCAGCGACGCCGCCGATCCGTCCGGGTCGACCGGGAGCAGCGCGATCTCGTCGCCGGCCACGTTCGAGGCGTCGACCCCGGACGCGGCCTGCACGATGCCGAGCTTGTTCTCGGTGATCAGCGTGCGCATCCTGCGGGCGAGCACCCGCACCGACTCCGCGTCGACGTGCTCGCGCCGGATCCGGTCCCGTTCCTCCAGGTCGGCGGGAACACGAACCAGCCTTCCCTCCACTTTGGACAGGATCTTGGACGTCACGACCAGCACGTCGCCGTCGCGCAGCCAGGGCGCGGCGGCAGCGATCGCGCCGGCCAGGTCGTCGCCGGGGCGAAATTCCGGCAGCCCCGATACCGGCAGCAGCTCGAGCGCCGCCGCGGCGTGGTCAGTCAACGTCGACTCCGGCCAGCTCCAGCGCGGCACGGGCCATCTGCGCCGTGGCGTCCACATCGGACATCAGCAGCGGAACCGCGCGAACCGCGACACCGGGCACGTCGGCGCGGTCGCCGGTGTGCACCAGCCACGCGTCCAGAATGCCGTCCTCCGAGCACTTGCGGGAGCCGTAGAGCCGTCCGACGGCCTCGGCGGAGGTCTCCACACCGATCGCGTCCAAACAAGCGTCCGCCATGCCCCGCAACGGTTTCCCGCCGATGATGGGGGACAGGCCCACGACACCCGCATCGGTCTTGCGCAGCGCGTCGCGCACGCCGGGCACGTTCAGGATCGTGCCGATGCTCACGACCGGGTTCGACGGGGCCAGCACCACGGCGTCGGCCTCGGCGATCGCGTCCAGCACGCCAGGCCCGGCGGTGGCGGTCTCGGCACCGACGAACGCGAACGACCGCGCGGGCAGTGCCGCACGGTGCTTGACCCACCACTCCTGGAAGTGGATGGCCTTCGGTTCGCCGTCCAGCTCGACGACGACGTGCGTCTCCACCCGGTCGTCGGACATCGGCAGCAGCCGCACGCCCGGCTGCCACCGGTCGCACAGCGCCTCGGTCACGGCCGACAGCGGGTAGCCCGCGCGCAGCATCCTGGTGCGGACCAGGTGCGTCGCGATGTCCCGGTCGCCGAGCCCGAACCACGTCGGCTCGGCGCCGTACGCGGCCAGCTCCTCCTTGACGGTCCACGACTCACCCGCGCGGCCCCAGCCGCGTTCGGTGTCGATGCCACCGCCCAGCGTGTACATGCAGGTGTCGAGGTCAGGGGTGATGCGCAGCCCGTGCATCCACACGTCATCGCCGGTGTTCACCACCGCGGTGACGTCGGCTTCCCATGCTTTATGTGACAGTGCCAGTTGCTTGAGCCCTTGCAGGAACCTCGCGCCGCCGACTCCGCCGACCAGTGCTACGACCTTCACGCCGTCCCATGCTTCCACAGCGGCTCGGCGTGCCTACAGGTAGCGCCAGAACATGAACGCGGCCACGCCGGAACCCGCCGCGCTCGTGTCGCCGCCGACGGCCTCGAACACCGTCGCCGCCGCCTGGAAGAACAACCTGTTGACCTCGGCGAAGCCGATCAGCACGGCGAACAGGATCAGCGGCGCCCACGGCCGTGCCTTCGCACCGAACTGTTGTGCCTGCGGCGACATGAACGGTTCCAAAACACCCCAGCCGTCCAGACCGGGAATCGGCAGGATGTTCAGCACGAACGCGATCACCTGCAACAAGGCCAGGTACGAAATCGCGCCGGCGAGCGCGAGCGGCGGCGAGAACAGTGTGACGATCAACGCAAGCAGCACGCCGATCACGAGGTTCATGACCGGTCCGGCGAGTGAGACCAACGACTCGATCTTCTTCGACCGCAGCGCGTGGTGGTTGATCCACACCGCGCCGCCCGGCAGCGGGATTCCGCCGAACGCGAGCAGCACCAGCGGCAGCAGGATGCTCAGCACCGGGTCGGTGTAACGGCGGATGTCGAGGGTCAGATAACCCTTGTCGCGTACCGAAAAATCGCCGCCCTTGTACGCGACGGCGGCGTGCCCGAACTCGTGCAGGCACAGCGTCACCGCCCACCCGGCGAGTACGAAGAGGATGGTGCCCGAGATGATGGCGACGTCGCCTTCGAGCAGGGTGATGGCCCCGCCGGCGACGGTTGCCGCGAGCAGGCCGAGGAACAGTGGACTGGGGCGTACCGCTGATCGCTTCACCCCACCAGTGTGGCGTGTCGGCTGGCGCTGTGGGCTGTTCGGGGACCCTTTGCGACACCTGAATCACTGTCTGTGCTGCCAGTCAAGGTTTTTGCGGCCATCCGCGCGAATATCCCCCGACGTGTGGACTCCGCTTGACCGCCCGCTGTGACGCAGGTGTAATCACATCGGTGTCATTCGTCGTTGTGGGAACGGCGTCTGGCGTCCGCCAACCGGGGAGAGCGGAAGGCGAGGAGGCGGACGAAATGCAGGAATTCGAAGAGCTCGAAGAAGATCACGTCACGCAGCCGGTCGTGCAGGGCGAGCTGTCGTACCTGTTCGACCCTGCCGACGAGCAGGACTGGCAGGAGCGCGCGCTGTGCGCCCAGACGGATCCCGAGGCGTTCTTCCCCGAAAAGGGTGGTTCGACGCGGGAGGCCAAGCGCATCTGCCTGGGCTGCGAGGTGCGTTCGGAGTGCCTTGAGTACGCACTCCAGCACGACGAACGCTTCGGCATCTGGGGCGGTCTCTCGGAGAGAGAACGCCGCAAACTGAAGAAGCGAGCCGTCTAGAAGCGTGATCTTTGTGCCTTAACTTGAGGACGTGACAAGTCCTCACCCGAGGCTCCGGACGGCGCCGGTGCTGTGCGTCCTGGTCTGCCACGACGGCGACCAGTGGCTCAGCACGGCGCTGTCCGCGTTGCGGCGTCAGCGAATTCGCCCTCGGCACGTGATCGCGGTCGACACCGGATCAACCGACCGGACGGCGAAAGTGCTGGCGGAGGCCGAAGATCTGCTGGACGGCGTGCTGACCGTGCCTCGCGGCACGGGTTTCGGCACCGCCGTCCGCATCGCGGTCGGGCACGCCGTCGAACGGTGGGGCGACCCCGGCAAATGGCTGTGGTTGCTGCACGACGACAGCGCGCCCGAACCCGACTGCCTGGCCGCTCTGCTCACCGCGGCCGAGGTGTCGCCTTCGGCTGCCGTGCTGGGCCCGCTGTGCCTCGATTGGGTGGATTCTCGCCTTGTCGTCGAGGCAGGTTTGTCGACGGACTCATCAGGACATCGGCAGACGGGCCTGTCGTCCGCGGAGCCTTCCGCGTCGTTCCAGCAGAGCACCGAGGTCCTCGCGGTCTCGTCGGCGGGTTCGCTGATCAGGCGTGAGGTCTGGCACGCGCTGGGCGGCTACGACGAGGCGATGCCGCTGCTGCGCGACGACGTCGACTTCGGCTGGCGCGCGAACGTGGCCGGCCATCTGGTGCTGTGCGTTCCGGTCGCCCGCATGCGGCACGCCCGCGCCGCGACCAGAGGCGCACGTCGGCTGGACGCGACGATGGCGCGTCCTGGCCCGTCCTTTCGTGGCGTCGACCGCGCGCACGGCATGCGCACCTTCTTGGTCAATTGTTCAGCTTTGTCCTTCCTCATCGGACTTCCGCGACTGCTCGTCCTGTCGCTGCTGCGCGCCCTGGGCTTCTTGTTCCTCCGGCGTTTCGCGGACGCACACGCCGAAGTCGGCGCCGCCCGCTACCTCCTGACCCGAGGCCGGCTGCTGGAAGGACGCCGCGCGCGCCGCGGTTCCGTCGTCGTGCGCGGCCTCTTCACCAGCAGACTCACCAGGTTTCGCAACGCCGTGCGCGCCGGTGCGACGTTCCTGATCCGCCGCCGTGTCGAAGCCGACGCGGCTCTCGGTCGTTTGCCCGCAGCCGACGCCAGTTCGGCATGGCTCGAACCGTCCGAAGTGGACCCTCGCGCGTTCGGCCCCGCCGCCCTGCCCGCCGGTGCGTCCCGCGGCCGCCCGCACGTCGCCGGTCTGCGCCGTCCGCCGGTCGTGGTTCCGGTGGACGCCGCACTGCCCGGCGCACTGCGTCCGTCACCGAAGCCCCGTCCGTCGCCAGGGCCGCGTGCCTCGTCCGGCATGGTCTTCGTCGAGGTCGACCAGTCACGCGTGCTGCGGTCCTTGTTGCTGGCGCCGCCGGTGCTGCTGTTGCTCGGGTTGTCCGTTGTCGCGGTGGTGGCCAACTGGTCCCGGCTCGGGCTCTCGCTCGCGGGCGGGCGGCTGCTGCCCGTCGGCTCGGCCGGGTCGGTGTGGTCCGAGTACCTCGCTTCCTGGCACCCGGTGTCCGGCGGCACCGCGGCCCCGGCTCCGGCCGCGTTGGCGGTGTTGGGGTTGATCCCCGGCGGCCCGTCGTTCGCCGTCGCACTGCTGTTGCTCGGCGATATCCCCCTCGCCGCGTTGTCGGCCTACATCGCGTCACGCGGCATGCGCGTGCGGCGTTCCGTGCGCGCGGTGGTGGCGGCTTTCTACGGGTTGTTGCCCGTCGCCACCACGGCCGTGTCCGAGGGCCGGCTGGACGTCGTCGTCGTCCACGTCGTGACGCCAGTGGTGTTCGCCGGCGTGTACGCGGTCTTGCGCGCTTCTTCAACTCACGCGTGGCTGCCGATGGCTTCAGGCACCGCGATCGGCGTCGCGGTGTTGGGTGCCTTCTCGCCGTTGACCCACGTGGTGGTGATCGTCGGGGCGCTGGCCGGGTTCGTCGCGGTGTCCGGCGGGGCTCGGCGGATCGCGGCGCTGTTCGCCATCGTGTTGTTGCCGATGGCGTTGCTGTTGCCCTGGCCTGCGGTTTTGCTGCAACACCCGGAGAAGGTGCTGAACGGGCTCGGGGCGGCCTTCGAGTCGCCGCCACCGAATCTGATCGTGTGCTCGGTGTTCGTGGCGGCTGCGTTTGCTGCTGCGGTGCTGCGGCCCAACGCTGCGATGCTGCCTGGGCTGTTGGTGATCGTCCTGGCTATCGGCTCGTTGGCCGCTACTGCTGCTGTTAAGGCTTGGCCTGGGACGCCGTTGGTTGTCTTGGCGTGGGGGCTCGTGTGTGTGGTGCTCGCCGGGTGTCAGCGCGGGGTGCCGCCTGGTGTGGCTGGGCAGGCTCGGGTTCGGCGGGCTGTGTACGTCGTTGGTGTTGTGACGTTGGTCAGCCTCGGGGTGGCTGGGTTCCTGGATCTGCGTTCGGGGCCGTTGAAGGCTGATGGCGGGACTCGGTTGTCTGAGTCGTTGACTGCCGAGTTGGAGCGGACTGGGCGGTCTGTGCTGATTCTTGGGCCTTCTGTGCGGCAGGTTGCTGGGCGGATGCCGGCGTTCGGGGATGACGACCTGGTGCCGACTGTGTCGTCGCCTGCTCGGTTGCGGCGGTGGAACACGTCGTTGCTGGATGGGGCACCTGAGGCGGTGAAGCTGACCTTGGCTCAGGCGGCTTCGTCCGGGGTGTCGTTCGTGGTGTTGCCGTCGGAGGAGGCTGCTTCGCGGGTCCGGTCAGCGGCTGGGGAACTGGTGTCGGTGGCCCCTGGCGCTTCGGACGGGCGGCCGGTTTTGCGGTTGCGGTTTGCGGCGGACACCGGGGTGTTGCTGGCGCCTGATCTGGCTCGGCGGGCTCGGACCGGTGGGGAGCCGCCGGCCGAGTTGGCCGCTGCCGGGGTTTCGCCGGTGAACCTGTCGTTGCCTGATGTGGCGGTGAAGGTTTCTCCTGGCGGGGAGGGGCGGGTGCTCGTTTTGGCCGCTGAGGACGAGCCTGGGTGGACGGTTTCTGTGGACGGGGTTCAGGTGCCGGTGGTGCGGGCTTGGGGGCATTTGGTGGGGGTGCCGTTGCCTGGGTCTGATGCTGAGGTTCGGGTTGAGATGGCTGGGACTTTGCGGGATTTCCTGCTTTTGGCTCAGGCTGCCGCGGCTTTGTTCACGTTGTTGACGGCGGTGCCTGGGAGGCGGCGGGGGTGATCTTGCGGGTGGCCGCTTGCGTTGTGTGCGCCGGAGCGCGGCGAGCGCTGTGTCACGACTCGTGACGGGACCTACCCGGACCGCATGCGAAAGCAGCTCGTCTCCGGCGTCGCCAGCCGAGGTGTGAGAGCTGCCACTCCCGAGTCGTGCGAGGGGTGATCAGCCCTCGTCGATCACGTCCGGGTCCAGGCCCAGGTAGTTCGCCACCTGTTCGACCAGAACGTCGTGCACCAGGTCCGCGAGGTCGGCGCCGTCCTTCGCGCGTGCCTCCAGCGGGCGGCGGTAGAGAACGATTCGGGCACGTTGGTCCGAGCCTGCTGGGAGCAGGCGGGCCAGGGGGACGTTGCCGTCTTCCACCACGCCGTCTTCGCCCTCTACCTGGACGTCGGGGACGTCGTCGACGGCCACGTCCAGTTGGGTCAGCTCGGTTCGCCAGCGGGCTTCGATGGGTTCCAGGGCCTCTATGACCAGGGCGTCGAAGCGTTCGGCTCGGGAGCGGGCCGCTGGGAGCGTGGCTGGGTAGAGCGGGCCGCGCAGGCCTCGGCCGTGTCGGTCGCGGTTGCGTCGACGCGGCGAGTCCTGTCGCCGTGAACCCCTTGCCATCACCACAACAGAGCAGCCTAGTTGCTGCTGCCGGGGAGGAAACACAGCGTGCCTCACACACAGGCTCACGTGGACGCGCTATCGTCCCCGATCGTGCGGAGCGTGAGACGGTGCTCGCGAACCGGGTGTGCTAACCCGGCTGTCGCCACGCTCACCTACGCCTATGCGGACTCCACCGCAGTCGTCGGACCGCTCGCTACGTACTCCGAACCGCACAGCTACGACCTGTGTGAGGAGCACGCGTTGCGGCTCACGGCGCCGCGCGGGTGGGAGGTCGTCAGGCATCAGGGTGAGTTCGCGGCGCCCGAGCCCAGTGTGGATGATTTGACGGCGTTGGCTGAGGCCGTTCGTGAGGCTGGGCGGGCTGATGTGACCCCGAAGATGCCGGATGTGCCCATCGGCACGCAGAGGCGTGGTCACCTGCGGGTATTGCCTGATCCGCACGAGGACTGAACGACCACACGCATCACTAATCCTCTCGCCGGTAGGCTGCCTGACCAGTGGCCGTCAAGAGCGAGTTTCCTGGGAGTGTGCGGCGTGCGTGACCTGTCCGGCATCGTCAAGGCGTACGACATCCGCGGGGTGGTCGGCGAGCAGCTGGACGCCGCCGTGGTTCGTGACTTCGGCGCGGCGTTCGCGCGGTTGGTCGGTGGACCCGCGATCGTGATCGGTCACGACATGCGTGACTCGTCGCCCGAGCTGTCCAGGGCGTTCGCCGCTGGTGCTCAGGCGCAGGGCGTCAACGTCATCAGCATCGGCCTGGCCAGCACGGACATGCTGTACTTCGCGTCCGGCCAGCTGGACCTGCCCGGCGCCATGTTCACCGCCAGCCACAACCCGGCGCAGTACAACGGCATCAAGCTGTGCCGCGCGGGTGCGTCGCCGGTCGGTCAGGACACCGGGCTCGCGCAGATCCGTCAGGACGCCGAGAACCAGGTGCCGGACGCCGAGGGTGTCACCGAGGGCACGTTCGAAGAGCGCAACATGCTCGCGGACTACGCGGCCTACCTGAACCAGCTGGTCAACCTGCGTGAGATTCGTCCGCTCAAGATCGTCGTGGACGCGGGCAACGGCATGGGCGGCTACACGGTGCCGCAGGTCTTCGAGGGCCTGCCCATCGAGGTCATCCCCATGTACTTCGAACTCGACGGCAGCTTCCCGAACCACGAGGCGAACCCGCTCGACCCGAAGAACATCGTGGACCTGCAGGCCCGCACGAAGGCCGAAGGAGCGGACGCCGGTGTGGCGTTCGACGGCGACGCGGACCGTTGCTTCGTGGTGGACGAGAACGGCGACCCGGTCAGCCCGTCCGCGATCACGGCGCTGGTGGCCGTGCGCGAGCTGGCCAAGGACCCCGGCGGCACGATCATCCACAACCTGATCACCTCGCACGCGGTGCCGGAGATCGTCAAGGAGAACGGTGGCAAGCCCGTGCGCACGCGCGTCGGCCACTCGTTCATCAAGGAGGAGATGGCCAGGACCGGCGCCATCTTCGGCGGCGAGCACTCGGCGCACTACTACTTCCGCGACTTCTGGCGGGCGGACACCGGCATGCTGGCCGCGCTGCACGTGCTGGCCGCGCTGGGCGAGCAGGACGGCCCGCTGTCCAAGCTGACCGAGATCTACAACCGCTACGCCGCGTCCGGTGAGATCAACTCGACGGTCGCCGACCAGGCCGGCCGGATCGCCGCCATCAAGGACGCGTACGGCTCGAAGGACGGCGTCACGATCGACGAGCTGGACGGTCTCACTGTGCAGCTGGCGGACGGGGCCTGGTTCAACCTGCGGGCCTCGAACACCGAGCCGTTGCTGCGCCTGAACGTCGAAGCCGCCACCCCGGAGGCCGTCGTCGCACTGAGCGACGAGGTCCTCGCGATCGTGCGGGCCTGAGGAGAGAACACCGTGGCCGTCAAGCTCGAAGAGCAGTTGCTGGAGATCCTCGCCTGCCCGTGCCCCGAGCACGCGCCGCTGCGGCTCGGGACGCCTGCAGACCCGGAAGCGGACTTCCTCACGTGCACCGCGTGCGGCCGTTCGTTCCCGGTTCGCGACGGCATCCCGGTACTGCTGCTGGACGAGGCGGTCGAGCCGCCCACGGCTGAGTGATCCGGGTGCTCGACGACACGCTGCTCGACGACCCGGGCCGCCTCGCCGACGCCGACACCGGCGGATGGTTGCGCGCTGCCGCACGGGCGGGAGCACAGGTTCGTTCCACCGCCGAGGCCGCGGCCGAGGCCGGGGTGGACCGGATCTTCTCCGAACGCCCGCGCGCGGTCGTGCTGATCACCCGTCCCGGCCACTCGGTCGCGGTCGCGGGCGTCGTCATGGCGTTGCTCGGTCCCGGTTGCTCGGTGCCGGTCGTGGTCTGCGACGAGGTGCCACCGTGGGTCGGTGCGCTCGACGTGGTGCTCGCGCACACCGAGGATCCGAGTGACCGGGTGCTCGCCGAGTCGATCTACCAGGCTTCCCGCCGTGGCGCGCGCACGCTGCTGACCGCGCCGGACGCCGGTCCGGTCGCCGCGGCCGCCGCCGGTCAGGCCGTGCTGCTCTCGCCGCGGGTGGAGGTGCCACCGGGCTTCAGCTTCCACGGCGCGCTCGCCGGGTGGCTCGTGGTGCTGAACGCGCTGGGCCTGCTCAAGGTCGACGTGCAGCTGATCGCGGACGAGCTCGACCGCGAGGCCGAGCGCGACCACCCGATGCACGAGTCGTTCGTGAACCCGGCGAAGTCGCTCGCGTTGCGCGTCGCCGACCGCACGCCGCTGCTGTGGGGCCTCGACGAGGTCGCCGCGTCGATCGGTGTGCACGGCGCCGGCGTGCTGGCGGCGTTCGCCGGAGTGGCGAGTGACGTCGCCGGGTACTCACAAGCGCTGACCCGCCCGGTGCTGCACCGCCGCGCGGTCCAGGGAACTTCTGGTGCAGACCTCTTCGCCGACCCGGATGACGAACCGGGTGGCGGACTTGTGCGCGTGCTGTTGCTGGCCGTGCGCCAGGGTCCGGTGGCTGATGCTGTTCGGCACGCCGCCGAGGACGCCCTGCCGGGAGCAGACGTCTTGGAGCCGGCCGTCGAGGTGGCGGGAGGCGACGCGGTCAGTGCCGCGCTGCTCGCGCTGCGCTTCGAGCTGGCCGCGCTGTATCTCGGGCTCGCCGCCGGAACTCTCGGCGGCAACCCGTACTGATTTGGGAGCTGACTTAGAAGTGGACCTGCTGCACAACGCGGTCAGGCCGTACGCGTGGGGCTCACGCACGGCCATCGCCGAGCTGCTCGGGAAGGAGGTGCCCGCACCCCATCCCGAGGCCGAGCTGTGGATGGGCGCCCACCCCGGCGACCCGTCCCGCGTGGCCGGCGCCGACGGCGTCCAGCGCTCGTTGCTCGAACTCCTGACGTCCGACCCGGACGGCCAGCTCGGCACGCGCGTGGCCGAGCGGTGGGGCAGCAGGCTCCCGTTCCTGCTCAAGGTGCTCGCCGCCGAGGAGGCGCTGAGCCTGCAGGCGCACCCGTCGGCGGCCCAGGCGCGCGAGGGCTTCGCGGCCGAGGAAGCGCGCGCCGTGCCGCTCGACTCCCCGGTGCGCAACTACAAGGACCCGGCCGCGAAGCCGGAACTGATCTGCGCGCTGACCGAGTTCCACGCCCTCGCTGGTTTTCGGGCGCCGGAACGCACGGTGGCGTTGCTGCGCACGCTGGACGCGCCCGCGCTGGCGCCCTACACCGAGATGCTGGTGGCCCAGCCGGACTCGTCGGGCCTGCGCGCGTTGTTCACGATGCTGATCACGCTGCCGCAGACGTCGCTGAGCACGCTGCTGCCGCAGGTGCTCGACGCGTGTGTGCTGCACGTGAAGGAGCACGGCGAGTTCGACCTGGAATGCCGCACGATCCTGGAGCTGGGCGAGTCCTATCCCGGCGACGCGGGCGTGCTCGCGGCCCTGCTGCTGAACCGCATCGTGCTGCAGCCCGGCGAGGCGATCCACCTGCCCGCCGGCAACCTGCACGCGTACCTGCGCGGCACCGGCATCGAGATCCTCGCGAACTCGGACAACGTCCTGCGCTGCGGCCTCACGCCCAAGCACGTCGACGTGCCCGAGTTGTTGCGCGTGCTCGACTTCACCTGCGGCGACATGCCGGTGTCGACGGGCGAGGAGGTCGCGCCGGGCGTCCGCGTCTACCGCACCCCCGCGCCGGAGTTCGAACTGTCCAGGCTGGATCTGGTCGAGGAGACCCGGATCAACCACGAGGGCCCGCAGATCATGCTCTGCACCGCGGGCGCGGCCCTGTTGACGAACGCCCGCGGCGACGAGTTGCGGCTGGTCCGCGGACAGTCCGTGTGGCTGCCCGCGTCGGACCCGGCGGTGCTCGTCAGGCCGGATGGTGTTGAATCCGCTCAACTTTTCCGCGCGACGGCCGGAACCGACTAAGGTTCCCGACCGGACAAATTGGACTTTTTCTGGCCAGGACCTGTTCGGCCAGGACCTGGGTGCAACGAGGAGAACGCGTGTCAGCAGGGGGCGGAACCAAGGCCATCGTCGCGGCATTGGCGGCGAACGCGGGTATCGCGGTGGCCAAGTTCGTCGGATTCTTGTTCACCGGCTCGTCGTCGATGCTGGCCGAGTCGGTGCACTCGCTCGCGGACACGTCGAACCAGGGTCTGTTGCTGCTCGGTCAGAAGACCGCGCAGCGCAAGGCCACCAGGCTGCACCCGTTCGGCTACGGCCGTGACCGCTACTTCTGGTCGTTCGTGGTGGCACTGCTGCTGTTCAGCCTCGGCTCGGTGTTCGCGCTGTACGAAGGCATCCACAAGCTGCAGCACCCGGAGCCGCTCAAGGACCCGATCATCGCGATCGTCATCCTGGTGATCGCGATCGGCCTGGAGACCTACAGCTTCGTGACCGCGATCAGCGAGTCGAAGAAGATCAAGGGTGACGTCTCCTGGTGGGGCTTCATCCGCCAGTCCCGCACGCCGGAACTGCCGGTCGTCCTGCTGGAGGACCTCGGCGCACTGATCGGCCTGGTGCTCGCGCTGGCTGGCGTGGGCCTGAGCATGATCACCGGCGACCCGGTCTTCGACGCGCTCGGCACCATCGCCATCGGTGCCCTGCTGGGCATCATCGCCGTGATCCTCATCATCGAGATGAAGTCGCTGCTGATCGGCGAGGGCGCGTCCGACAAGGACCTCGACCTGATCTGCGACGAGCTCGCCGCGGGCAAGGTGCAGCGCGTCATCCACATCAAGACGCAGTACATCGGGCCGGAGGAGCTGCTGGTCGCGGCCAAGATCGCGCTGGAGCCCCAGTTGCCGCTCGACGAGGTCGCTCAGGCGATCAACGACGCCGAGCAGCGGGTGCGGAACAAGGTGCCGCACGCCCGGTTGATCTATTTGGAGCCGGACCTGGACCGGTCGACGGTCACCAGTTCCTGATCTTCGTTCTTCGAGGCCGCCCCGGTGTTCGCCGGGGCGGCTTTTTGTGTTCTCCTACCGAGCCAAAACGCCGTACAACCTGCGAACATCAGCTTTAGGGGTTCCACATGCTGGATACCTCTAGGGTGGGCCGAACAGGTCCATCAAGGAGGTATGTACCGTGCCGGGGAACGGGTTGTGGCGCACCAAGTCGATCGAGCAGTCGATCGCGGACACGGACGAGCCGGACACCAAGCTCCGCAAGGACTTGACGGCTTGGGACCTCACGGTCTTCGGCGTCGCGGTCGTCATCGGTGCCGGCATTTTCACGCTCACCGCGAGCACCGCCGGCAACATCGCGGGGCCGTCGGTCTCGCTGAGCTTCGTGCTGGCGGCGATCGCCTGTGCGCTGGCCGCGTTGTGCTACGCCGAGTTCGCCTCGACGGTGCCGGTCGCGGGTAGCGCCTACACGTTCTCCTACGCGACGTTCGGCGAGTTCGCCGCGTGGATCATCGGCTGGGACCTCGTGCTGGAGTTCGCCGTGGGTTCGGCGGCGGTGGCGAAGGGGTGGTCGGCCTACCTGCAGACGACCCTCGGGCTGATCGGCATCGACGTGAAGACGGCGTTCAAGCTCGGGGGGCCGTTCCAGTTCGACTGGGGCGCGATCCTGCTGGTCGGCGTTCTCACCGTGTTGCTGGTGCTGGGCACCAAGTTGTCGTCGCGGGTCAGCGCGATCATCACGGCCGTCAAGGTCGCGGTGGTGCTGCTCGTGATCGTGCTGGGCATCGGGTACATCAAGGCCGAGAACTACAGCCCGTTCATTCCCCCGGCCGCTGAGGGTGGAACCACGCACACGGGGATCGAGCAGTCGCTCTTCTCGTTGCTCACCGGCTACTCGGGCAGCACGTACGGCGTGCTCGGCATGCTGGCGGCGGCGAGCATCGTGTTCTTCGCGTTCATCGGGTTCGACGTCGTGGCGACCACGGCGGAGGAGACCAAGAACCCGCAGAAGGCGGTGCCGAGGGGCATTCTCGGTTCGCTCGCGATCGTCACCGTGCTGTACGTCGCCGTCACGCTGGTGATCACCGGCATGGTGCCGTACACGAAGCTCGCCACGCAGCCGGACGGCACGCGCGCGACGCTCGCCAGTGCGTTCCGGGACAACGGTGTCGACTGGGCGGCCACGGTGATCTCGGTCGGCGCGCTCGCCGGTCTGACCACGGTCGTCATGGTGCTGATGCTGGGCCAGAGCCGCGTGTTGTTCGCGATGTCGCGGGACGGCCTGCTGCCGCGTGGTCTCGCGAAGACGGGCAGCCACGGCACGCCGACGCGCATCACGATCATCATCGGTGTGCTGGTCGCCGTCGTCGCCGGTTTCCTGGACGCCGGGGCGCTCGAGGAGATGGTGAACGTCGGCACGCTGTTCGCGTTCATCCTGGTCTCGGCGGGCGTGTGGGTGCTGCGCAGGACGCGACCCGACCTGTCGCGCGGGTTCCGCGTGCCGCTCGTGCCGTTGGTGCCGATCCTCGCGATCCTCGCGTGCCTGTGGCTGATGCTGAACCTGACCGCGCTCACCTGGATCCGGTTCCTCGCCTGGATGGCGCTCGGCGTGGTCGTCTACTTCGCCTACAGCCGCCGCAACTCGGTGCTCGGCAGGACCGGGCAGGGCAAGGTCGAGTCCGAACCGGTCATCAAGCACGGTGAAGAGCCAGGCATCTAAGTGCTCACCAACTAACCTGCGCACCATGGGAAACGCGCGGTGGCTCTCCGAGGAGGAGGGGCACGCCTGGCACCACTTCGTCCAGGCGTACCACCTCCTCGAGAGGCAGATCGAACAGCAGTTGCAGCGCGACGCGGGCCTCTCGCACGCGCAGTACAACGTGCTGGTCGTCCTGTCCGAACAGCCCGGAAACCGCCTGCGGATGACCGAGTTGGCGCGCCGCGTCGTCGTGTCCAAGAGCTCGCTGACCTACCAGATCGGCAAGCTGGAGAAGGCGGGACTCGTGCGGCGCGAACCGCACGAGTCCGACGAGCGCGGCATCCTCGCCGTGCTCACCGCCGCGGGCAAGGACCTGCTGCTCAGCACCGCGCCAGGGCACGTCGCGACGGTCCGCGAGTACCTGATCGACCTCTTCACGCCGGAGCAGCTCGCGCAGCTCGGGTCGTTCATGCAGATCGTGCACGAGAAGGCGGACGACTAGAGCGTCAGCAGACCGCGCTCGTCGAGCCACTCGGCCACGTCGTCCGGTCCGTGCCGGGTCACGTCGAACTCGAACACCGGCAGGATCGACTTCGCCGCGAGCTCACGGAGTTGTTGCTGCTCCTCGATGAACGGCTCCAGCGACACGTACTGCTTCGGGTTCGCGCTGATCTTCAACCGTTCCACCCGTGCCTGCTCGAACGTGTCGTCCGGCCGTGTGCACAGCACGATCGCGAAGTTGAGCGGCTTGAGTCGTTCCTCCAGCCAGCCGAAGTCGAACTCGCGCCCCTGCCGTGCCTGATAGGCCATGGTGGACAGGTGGAACCGGTCGACGATCCACGAGTAGTAGCGCTGCAGCTCGAACATCCGCATCCACGTTTCGTAGGTCTCCAACGCGTGCGAGGTCTCCTCCGGCGCGAAGTCGATCATCCCGCGACCCCACGGTTCGTTGGTGAACCCGCTCCACTCGGCGGAGATCAACGGCGAGTGGTAGCGGTACTTGCGGTGTCCGACGAGGCGGGGGTGCTCGTTGAGCGCGTAGGCCAGGTCCGTCTTACCGGTCAGCCGGGTGCCTTCGAGGATCACTTTGGGCGTGAGCTTCACGTGGGTTAGCTTGCCTTGTGATCCTGTGTCTCGACGTCGGTTCCACCTGGACCAAGGCCGCGCTCATCACCCCCGAGGGCGAACTGGTCCGCACCGGACAGCACCCGACCACGCCGCCCGAGGTGTTGCACGGCATCGACGCCCTGCGCGCCGAGGTGGGCGACGGCGAGATCCTGGCGTGCTCCTCGGCGGGTGGAGGCCTCCGGCTCGCGGTCGTGGGCCAGGAACGCGTCGTGAGCGCCGAGGCCGGCTACCGGGTCGCACTCAGCGCGGGCGCCAAGATCGTGCACGTCAGCGCGGGCCCGGTCGACGTGAAGGCACTGCGGGCGGCTTCACCCGACCTCGTGCTGCTCGTCGGCGGCACGGACGGCGGCGACCAGTCGGTTCTGCTGCACAACGCCGCGAAACTCGCCCGCGTGGCCGTCCCGATCGTGCTGGCCGGCAACGTCGAGGCGCAGCCAGAAGCGTTGGAACTGCTGGCCAAACGGACCGTGGTGGCGTGCCCGAACGTGCTGCCCGACGTCGGTCAGCTCGCTCCGGAACCCGCGCGCAAGGCGATCCGCGCGGCCTTTCTCCAGCACGTGATCGGCGGCAAGGGCCTGTCCAGGGGCCCGCGCTTCCGGCAACTGGTGCGAGCCGTGACCCCGGACGCCGTCCTGGCCGGCGTGTCCAGACTGGCCGCGCAGGACCGCGAAGGCGCTGTCCTGGTCGTGGACGTCGGTGGCGCCACCACCGACGTCTACTCGGCTGTGTCCGACGTGGACAGTGAGGGTCTGGAAAGGACGGTCGCGCTGCCACCGGACCGCCGCACCGTCGAGGGCGACCTCGGCATGCGCTGGTCGGCCCCCGGCGTGGTCGAGGAAGCTCTCGCCGAACGCCTCACCACCGAGGACCTCAGTGCCGAGGCGCAACACCGCGCCGAGAACGTCGGCTGGATCGCCGAAGACCCCGCCGTGGACGTGAAGCTGGCGTCCTTCGCGGCGATTCTGGCCGTGCGCAGGCATCTCCGCCAGGTCGACGGCCAACTCGGCCCGCACGGCGCGGGGTTGTTGGTGCTCTCCGGCGGCGTTTTCCGGCACACGCCCGACATCACGCCGATCGTCGAGGCGTTGCGGAGCGACCCGGTGCTGCGACCCGTGCTGCGGACCGCGGAGATCACCGTCGACCGCGACTACGTGCTGGCACCGGTGGGGCTGCTCGCCGAGTCGGGGCGGCTCGAGGCCGCCGACCGACTGGCGAAGCGCCTGACGTGACCGCGGTCACGTCAGTGCAACCGGCGGTCGGCAGGATCGGTTAGGAACGAATGTGAAGCGAACAATGACATCGGCCGCGGTGATCGTGGCCTCTGTGGGGATCCTGCTGGGCGGCGCGGGCACGGCCTCCGCCCAGGAGCCGTACGGCAAGTACCCGACGAAGGCCCGGTGCGAGGCCGTCGGCAAGCCTCTGGTGTTCGTCGGGGGTCAAAAGGGCTACGCGTGCGACAGCAACCCCAGTGCCCCCTCCAGTCAGCGCTGGTGGCTGTACATCTGGTGATCTGGACGCCAGCCGGTCAGTCTTCCTCGTCCACGAACTCGAGCAGATCGCCCGGCTGGCACTCCAAAACCCGGCACATGGCTTCCAAAGTGCTGAACCGCACAGCTTTCGCCCGCCCGTTCTTCAGCACCGCGACGTTGGCCGGCGTCAGCCCGACCTTCTCCGCGAACTCGCCGACGCTCATCTTGCGCTTGGCCAGCTCGACATCGATGCGCACCACGATCGCCATCAGATCACCGAGTCCATGTCGGAGCGCAGTGTCGTGGCGCGCTGCAGCAGCGCCCGCATCACGACCAGGACGAGCCCGAACACGGTGACTCCCGTCGTCAGCAAGAACAGCACCATCGGCGCGCCTGGGTCGTCGGCGTTGAAGCCGACCCAGAGGAACACACCCACCAGTACCAGCCATCCGGCCGCGATGGCCCACACCATCACGTCCACCCACTTGAGCGCGGTCTCGGTGAAGATCAGATCTTTGCGCACCAGCGTGAGCAGCTTCCACGTCGCGACGATCACCACCTGAACGCAGATCACCCAGAAGATCGAGATGATCGCGCCGGGCCAGATCAGGGGGTCGTTCGGGTTCTGCTGCGCCAGGTACATGAACTTCCCCGGCAGCGACAGCGTCTCGAACACGACCAGGATCCCGAACAGGATCACCAGGAAGACCCGGAGGGCGGTCACCGCCCAACGCTCAGCAATCATGCATCGAGTATCAGTAGCGATCTATCGAAAGTCAATCGGTAGTGATCGTGTTGCAACAGGTCTCTACAGTGATCGCCGTGGGACTGCGTGAGCGCAAGAAGACAGAGACCCGAGCGGCCCTCTCGACCGCCGCACTGCGCCTCGCCCTGGCAAAGGGCGTCGACAACGTGCGGGTGGACGAGATCGCCGAGGCGGCGAACGTCTCGCCGCGCACCTACAACAACTACTTCCCCAGCCGCGAGCACGCGATCGTCGCGGGCATCACGGCGACCAGGGCTTTGCAGGTGGTGGAGGAACTCCGCGCGCGCCCGTCGGACGAGCCGCTGATCGACTCGATCGTCGCCGCGTTCACCGAGCAGTACCGCGAACCGCCGTCGGAGGCGTTGGCGCTGATCAACTCCACCCCGTCGTTGCGCGAGGCCTACCTGGACTCGGTGTCGTCGATGGAACCACCGATCGCCGAGGTGATCGCCGAGCGCCTGGGCAAGGACCAGGCCGGTGCCGAGGTGCTGGCGGCGGCCGTGTCCGCCGCCGCGCGGATCGCCGTGCAGCGCTGGGTGAACGTGCGCCCGTCAGGCCTCATCGTCATGCCGGCCACCTCCGTGGAGGACCAGCTGCGCGAGGCGATCGGCCACCTGGAGCCGGCGCTCAGGTGAGCTCGTCGGCCAGCACGCACATCAACAGCGAGTCGTGCCACTCGCCGTCGCGGAAGAACGACTGCCGATACCGCCCGTCGACCTGGAACCCGATCTTCTCGTAGGACCGGATGGCGCGGGTGTTCGCCTCCACGACGCCGAGCTCGATCGAGTGCAGTCGCAGGGTGTCGAACCCGTACCGGCACGCCGTGCGGAGCGCGTCCGTGCCGTACCCGCCGCCCCAGTACTCCTTCTCGCCGATGTAGATGTCGGCCTCGGCCCGCGCGTTGACCGGATCCGCGTCCCGCAGCCTGACGAGGCCGATGTGCTTGCCTTCCGTCAACGTCTCGATGGAGAACGTGACTCGCTCGTACGAGTTGTCCGGGCGGTCAGCGAACATCTTGCGCACGGACGCCAACGAAAAGTGGTAGTAGGCGTACAGCCACCGCATGACGTCCTCGTCGTCGAACCAGCGGTAGTACGTGTCGGCGTCCTCCGGTTCGACGGGCCGCAGGCGAACAAGATCTCCGGTCAGCACAGCTCGTCCGCCAGCACGCACATCAGCAGCTCGTCGTACCACTGGCCGTCGCGGAAGAACGACTGGCGCAGCCGCCCGTCGACCTGGAACCCGATCTTCTTGTACGACTTGACCGCCCGTTCGTTCACCTCGACGACGGTGAGCTCGATCGAGTGCAGCCGCAGCGTGTCGAACCCGTACCGGCACACCCTGCGCAGCGCGTCGGTGCCGTACCCGCCGCCCCAGTACTCCTGCTCGCCGATGTAGATGTCCACCTTGGCGCGCGCGTTGATCGGGTCCGCTTCCCGCAGCGCCACGATGCCGATGGGCTTGCGCTCCTCCAGCGTCTCGATGCAGAGGGTGACCTTGTCGTGCGTGTTGTCCTGGCGGTCGGCAAGGCGCTTGCGCAGGCCCGCCAACGACTCGTGGAAGTAGCTCTGCAACCAGCGCATGACCTCGTCGTCGTTGTGCCAGCGGTACAACGCGTCGGCGTCCTCCGGTTCGAGGGGCCGCAGTCGGACGAGATCACCGGTCAGCATGATCCGGAGCTTAGGAGCCGTCCGAAGCGTCGCGCGACCGCGTTTCCAGGAAGTCGGCGACCGCCCCGCCGTGGTCCCTCGCCCAGTCGGTCAGGACCTCGATGGGCTCGACGAGCGTCAGACCGAGGTCGGTGAGGCTGTACTCGACGTGCCTGGGCGCTGAGGCATGGCGTTCGACCAGTCCGTACCGCTGGAGCCGGCGCAGCGTCTGGGTGAGGACCTTGCGCGAGATGCCGCCGATGAGGTCGACGAGCTCACCGTGCCTGCGCGGCTGCCGGCTGAGGCCGAAGAGCACGAGCACGGCCCACTTGTCGGAGATGATCTCGACCGCCAGACGGGTGGGGCAGTCGGCGAGGAAGGCCGGTCCGGCCGCGTGCTGCATGTGAATCGAAGGTACCAGGAGGTACCTCAGGGCTTCGTAACGTCTTCCGCAGCAACGAAATCAGCAGCTGAAGCGGAGGATTCACCATGCCAAGAGTCGTCGTGTTCGACGAGTTCGGCGGGCCCGAGGTCATGCACGTCGTCGACGAGCCGGTCGGCGAACCGGCGGCGGGCGAGGTGCGGGTCAGGATCGAGGCGTTCGCCGTCAACCCGCTCGACGGGATGATGCGTTCCGGCACCTCGCCCGCCGTCGTCCCGCTGCCGAACGCCCGCCTCGGCGTCGAGGGAACCGGTGTCGTCGACGCGCTGGGCGACGGGGTCACCGGCCTGGAGATCGGCGACCCGGTCATCATCACGGCCATCCCGGACGCGAGCGTCAGGGGTAGCTACGCCGACTTCACCACGGTCCCCGCCGGCCGGGTCATCGCCAGGCCGGCCGGGCTCGGGGTCGAGGAGGCGGCGGCGATCTGGGTCGCGTACTCCACCGCGTACGGCGCGCTCGTCGAGAAGGCGGGGATGCGGCCGGGCGACCAGGTAATCGTCACCGCGGCGTCCGGAGGAGTGGGCAGGGCGGCGATGCAGATCGCCAACCAGATCGGCGCTGTGCCCATCGCCCTCACGCGGCACCCGGCGAAGAAGGACGACCTGCTCGCCGCCGGTGCCGCCGCGGTGATCGCCACCGACCACGAGGACGTCGTCGAAGCCGTCCGCCACCACACCGGCGGGACCGGCGCCGACGTCGTGCTCGACGTCGTCATGGGCCCCGGCCAGCAGGATCTGGTGAAGGCGACCCGGCCTGGCGGAGCACTGGTCGTCGCCGGCTTCCTGGACCCGCGGCCCACGCCGTTCCCGGCGAGCACGCCGCTCACGATCTTCAGCTACCGGAGCTTCGAGCACACCCTCGACGCCGTGGTGGTCAAGCGGATGGCCGCGTTCCTTAACGCCGGTGTGCGCCTCGGCGCACTGCGGCCCGCCATCGACAGGGTGTTCGCCCTCGACGACGTCGTCGAGGCACACCGTCATCTGGAGAAGGGCCTCCACCAGGGCAAGAAGATCGTCGTCAGGGTCTAGTGCACTAGGGGCGCGCGTCACGTGATCGCGTTTCGGGCTTGCGGGCGAACGGCAGCGAAGGCGACTCCGGTGCGTCCACGTCCAACAGCCCGGCCGCGATCGCGACCGCCCGGTCCCACTCCGGATCCGACGTGTAGTCCGAGTGCGCCGACACCCCGGACCGCCACCGCCGTCCGGGGAACGGCCCCCGCTGCGGATCCGGCAACCAGTGGTCACCACCCAGCACCAGCGCGCCGGTCGGTCCGCGCAACGCCGGTGCCAGCGCACCCTCCGACCCGTCCGGCCGGTATCCGACCCCGAGCAACATCCCGTCGAACACCTGCCGCCGCCACGTCATCACCGCGCCGCCCAACGGATCCGTGCCCCGGCACAACGAGCGCCACCGGCCGTCCAGCCCGCTGGCCAGCCGTGCCAGCGACGCGTGCGGCACCACGGCCGGAAAGGCCCGCGGATAAGCCCACTGCAGCTGTGAACCGGCGGTCAGCAGCCCGATCCGTTCGCGGTCGTGCGCGGGCAGTTCCTCCAGCAACCGGGCGGCCGCGACGGCGACCAGCAAGGATCCCTGGGAGTGTCCACAGAGGACCACCCGCGTGCCGGGGTCGCGCAGGTGGTCCTGCACGCGGGAAACCAGTTCCGGCACGACCTTCAACGCATAACAGGGCGGCACGATCGGGTGCGCCTCGCGCGGCCAGAACTGCGCGATGTCCGCGATGATGCCCAGCCGCCGCCCGGACTCCGGCTGCCGCGCCGCCAGGTAGACGGCCCGCAACAACGACACCGCCAGCAGACCGAGCACACCCACGCCGAAGGCCGAGAACGGCACGGTCCACGACGCGTGCGGAACGTTCCGCACCCGCAGAATCGTCGCCAGCACAGCGCCGACGACCAGCACGGAAGCGATGATCAGGATCATGTGATGGCCGTGGTTGCGTTCCCAACGCGCCCACCACCACGCACGCGTCGCCGTGCGGAGGTCCCGCATCCGGCCGGAGTGCAGCAGCGAAGCCTCACGCGCCCAGACCTTGCCCTTGCGGAACGCCCGCCACCGCACCGCGCCGGTGAACGACACCACCGCGAACGTGCTCAACAGCGCCAAAGCACCCGCGACACCCCACAAAAGGGTGATGTAGGTGTACCCCTCCGGCAGTGCCAGCTCTTCACCCAGCGCTTTGCGGACCGGCAGCGCGACCCCGGCACCGAACCCGCCGCCCAGCAGACCCGCGATCGCCAGCACCGGCGCGGAGAACCAGCCACCCGCCCACGGCCGCAGCTCGCGCGGCAGCGATGTCCACGTTTTGCGCGCGAGCAACGCCGCCGGCACCAGCAAGATCCCGAACAGCGCCAGCACGAACGCCATCAGCAACGCCACGACCTGCACGGTCGCGTCCGCGCCGGGCACCCGCACCGGCAGCTGCTCCTGCAGCCCCAGCGTCGTGAGCACCAGCAGGACCGACAACCCCATCAGCACCCGCCGCGGCCGGCGACCCAGCGCCGCCCGCAACCACCGCCCGCCGCGATGGGGCGCACCGCCGGTCGGGTCGTCGAGCAGCAACACGCCGAGCACGGACAGGCCGATGAAGACCAGGGAGACGATCCACGCCGCCGTGATCGCCACGCCCATCCCGCCGGTGGCCGTGAGCTGCTGCAACGGCCCGCCCAGCGCGATCAGGGCGGCCACCGACAGCGCCGCCACGACGTGCAGTGTCCGCAACGCCGGGGTGTCCGGATCGGTCGCGACGTGCGCGCCGGGCAGACCGGACGAGGGCTGCGCGCCCTTGTCTTCCGCGTCGGCGATCTCCTTGCGCTCGATCCGCCATTCCACGTGCGAGATGCGCCGCATCACCGAGATCAGCGCGATGATCGGCAGAAGTCCCAGAAAGGTGCGGAACCAGGGGAGCAGTCGCACGTCGGTCGGAATGCTGGTCAGACACGCGGCGCCCGGCCGCAGACACTGGGCGGCGAGCAGGTCGAGGCTGACCACGGAGACCTGCGCGACCAGCAACGCCGTGAGCAGCAGGGCGAACACCCGCAGCAACGACCGCAGACCGATGCCGAGCAGGTGGGCCGGCAGGTTCCCCTCCGGAACGGGAGGCAGCATCCAGTGCGCGACGTTCGCGATGCTGAACGGGAAGAGCAGCGCCCAGGTGGCCTTGGCCACACCCCCGGACGTCATGCCGCCCCACAGGTACCCCTCGACGACGCGGGGGATCGGCCGTCCCTCGGTCTGCAGCACAGGACCGGGTGCCGGCCTGCGGAGTCTGTCCGCGGGCCGCACGATGCGCCCGAGTCCGTCGCCCGCGACGTCCACGGCCGCAACGGCGTCTACCAGCGTCTGCGGCGTCGTCCCCTGCACGCCGTGAACACGCAGTTCGACGACACGTGTGTCCGGGCCGGCAATCAACACCCGAGACCTCCCTCACCCAACGTGGGGGTCATAGTGGTGCATCAACGGGCGGTATGGTCGGAAGACACCCCTTCTGAAGTGCCCTGGAGGACTTCGCAATGACCGCGGACCGGTTGCAGACCCGCAACGGCATCGACTTCGCAGTGGCCGACCTGTCGCTCCACGAGTTCGGTCGCAAGGAGATCCGTCTGGCCGAGCACGAGATGCCCGGCCTGATGGCGTTCCGTCGCGAGTACTCCGGGGTGTTCCCGCTCAAGGGCGCCCGAGTTTCTGGCTCGCTGCACATGACCATCCAGACGGCCGTCCTCATCGAGACCCTGGTCGACCTGGGCGCCGAGGTGCGCTGGGCCTCCTGCAACATCTTCTCGACGCAGGACCACGCGGCCGCCGCCGTCGTCGTCGGCCCGTACGGCACGGAGGAGGAGCCCAAGGGCATCCCCTGCTTCGCCTGGAAGGGCGAGACGCTGCCGGAGTACTGGTGGACCGCCGAGCAGATGCTCACCTGGCCCGACGGCAAGGGCCCGAACATGATCCTGGACGACGGCGGCGACGCCACCCTGCTCGTCCACAAGGGCGTCCAGTACGAGGCGGCCGGCGTCGTCCCGGAGGCCGACGAGAACGACCCGGAAGAGTGGAAGATCGTCCTCGACACGCTCCGCGCGTCGCTGGCCGCCGATGGCAAGAAGTGGACGAACATCGCGTCCGGCATCCACGGCGTCACCGAGGAGACCACCACCGGCGTCATGCGCCTGTACCAGCTCGCCGCCGCCGGTGAGCTGCTCTTCCCGGCCATCAACGTCAACGACGCCGTCACCAAGTCGAAGTTCGACAACCGCTACGGCATCCGCCACTCGCTGATCGACGGCATCAACCGCGGCACCGACGTCCTGATCGGCGGCAAGGTCTGCGTCGTCGCGGGCTACGGCGACGTCGGCAAGGGCGCCGCCGAGTCCCTGCGCGGCCAGGGCGGCCGGGTCATCGTCACCGAGATCGACCCGATCTGCGCCCTGCAGGCAGCCATGGACGGCTACGAGGTCCAGCGCCTCGAGGACGTCCTCGACAAGGCCGACATCATCATCACCACGACGGGCAACAAGGACGTCGTGATGGTCGAGCACATGGCGCAGATGAAGCACCAGGCGATCGTCGGCAACATCGGCCACTTCGACAACGAGATCGACATGGCCGGCCTGCAGCGCTACCCCGGCATCCGCCGCAACAACATCAAGCCGCAGGTCGACGAGTGGGTGTTCCCCAACGGCCGCTCGATCATCGTGCTGTCCGAGGGCCGCCTGCTCAACCTCGGCAACGCGACCGGCCACCCGTCGTTCGTCATGTCGAACTCCTTCTCCAACCAGGTGATCGCGCAGATCGAGCTGTTCACCAAGCACGAGGAGTACGACAACGAGGTCTACCGCCTGCCCAAGGTGCTGGACGAGAAGGTCGCCCGCATCCACCTGGAGGCGCTCGGCGGCAAGCTCACCAAGCTCACCAAGGACCAGGCCGAGTACATCGACGTGGACGTCGAGGGCCCGTTCAAGGCGGACCACTACCGCTACTGATCGCGGTTTCATCAGAACTGAGCACAGCGGGTCTCCCGGAAGCCGGGAGGCCCGCTGCTGGTTTGCCACGCTCTCTTCCTGCTCACTATCCTGCTCACAACTGCTAACGTGCAGGATAGTGAGCAGGAAGAGGGCACATGCTGGACAACGAACTCGCCGAGATCGTGGACAACCTTCGAGCTCTCGGCAGCGATGTCGCCGATGTCGAGGTGAAACGAGCTGCTGAGGCGTTGCCTCGAACGGTGCGCGAGACGTTGTCGGCATTCGCCAACACAGGCGGAGGAACCCTCATCCTCGGGCTGGAGGAAGCCACCGGGTTCAGTGCGACCGGCGTCAGCAACCCCGCGAAAATGGCCGCTGATCTCGCGTCGCTGTGTTCGACCGACCTACAGCCCGAACTCCGCCCACTGATCAAGATCCACGAGTTCGAGGGCGCGAAACTCGTTGTGGCAGAGGTGCCTGCGGTAGATCCGGCGCTGCGACCCTGCTTCTACCGCGGTGCCGGCATCACGCAGGGCAGCTTCGTGCGCGTCGGCGACGGCGATCGCAGGCTGAGCAGCTACGAGGTCCAGCTCATGCTCGCGTCACGCGGTCAACCGAAAGACGACGAGCAGCCAGTTCCCGGTGTCGGGGTTGATGCGCTGGATCAAGCGTTGACCGACATCTTCGTCGCACGATTGAGGACCAACCGGCCCCACGCGTTCAAGAATCTCGACCGAGAAGATGTGCTGCGGCGGGCGAAGGTGGTGGCGCCCGGAGCCGACGAGGTATCGCTGGCGGGCCTACTGGCGTTGGGTGAGTACCCGCAAGAGCACTTCCCGCAGTTGATGCTCACGTTCGTGCATTACCCGACTGTCGCAGGTGCGGATCTCGACACAGGTGAGCGCTTCCTCGACAACGTCCTGGTCGAAGGTCCGATCCCGATCATGGTTCGTGATGCGCTGAACGCGATCCGGCGAAACATGCGCCGACGTTCTGTGGTGGTCGGCGTTGGTCGCACCGACATGTGGGAGTATCCGGAGCCCGCGCTGCGGGAGGCGGTGGTGAACGCGTTGGTGCACCGCGATCTGTCCAGCGCGGCAAGGGGTACGCAGGTTCAGGTCGAGATGTACCCAGACCGCTTGGTCGTGCGCAACCCAGGTGGCCTTCACGGCCCGGTCACGGTCGACAGCCTTGCGAACGAGGGCATCTCCTCGGCGCGGAACGCGACCTTGATGAAGATCCTCGACGAGGTGCCGATCGCGGACAGCACGCGAACAGTGTGCGAGAACCGAGGATCCGGGATCCGCACGATGCTCGATTCCCTGCGTGCGGCTCGGATGAGTCCGCCGCAGTTCGATGATCGAGTAGCGAGCTTCACCGTCATGTTCCCGAATCACACTCTCCTCAGCGACAGCATGGTCAGTTGGATCGCCAGTCTCGGACAACGCGGCTTGTCCGACAGTCAGTGTTTCGCACTCGCTTCGCTCAAGAACGGCGAAGTGTTGGACAACCGAACCTATCGAGCCGCGACGGGCGTGGATTCCCGTGTGGCCACCGCGGAACTTCAGGACCTGGTTGCGCGTGAGTTGGTGGTGCAGACAGGTAGCCGACGATGGGCGCGCTACCAGTTGAGCGATGCGCCGAAATCCGAGATGGTCAAGCACCGCGCGCTGCGCGCTGATCGACGTGACGAGATCCTGGCGGCCCTGGGCGACGAGTTGCTGTCACGAGCCGAGATCGCCGCGCGTCTTGAGTTGCCGGATGGCACTGTTCGCCGTTGGCTCACCGTGCTGAAGAAGGAAGGCTCGGTCGCGACGACCGGCGGATCCGAAGTCAGCAGGAACGTGAAATACCGCCGCACCGAGAAGAGCTACCTGACGGACGACGAGCCTCAGGAACTCCGCTGATGCGCCGACATCATCATCACGACCGAGTTCGGCGTTGACAGGGGCCTCCCGCGCGTTGTGCGGGAGGCCCCTGTTTTCATGTTCGTCGTGGGATTCTTCGGCACCTATGCCTATGAGCACGGCGAGTGGAAGACGTTGTCCGAGGGCGAGCTGCCGCCGCTGGACGAGCCGTCGCTGTGGATCGACATCCACGACAGCGACATCACCTCTGTCGTCTACGCGCCGGTCGGGCCCGGCAGCGGCGTCGCGTACCTCGGCCTGACGCCGCGCACGTATTTCGAGAACCCCAACGCCTCCGACCCCACCGACGTCCTGCGCGAGGCCGCGGGGCTGGCCGCGTGGTGGGCGCTGCACAACTCGGGTGACGTCGCCGCCAAGCAGGCGGAGCTCCTCGCGTACCTGGCCCAGGACGAGGACCCGGAGGGCTTCGAGTGGAACGAGGACGAGGACGTCGACGCGATCGACGACGGCGAGGTGTTCGTCGAGGTCAAGACCCAGCGGTTCCTGGCCGCGCTCGGTCTGCCGGTGCCCTACGACCTCAGCTGACCAGCCTCGGTGCCGTGCATCGCAGCCGACTGTTCGGAATCTTCATCGACACGCCCGCCACCGAGGCCGGTGCGGCCGCGGACTTCTGGTCCGCCGCGTTGGGCGTTCCGGCGCGGCCCGTGGCGGGCGAGGAACAGTTCACCGCCCTGGACGGCGCCGTCCCCGACCTGACCGTCGACGTCCAGGCGATCGACGACGCACC
Source organism: Lentzea kentuckyensis (assembly GCF_002150765.1). Lineage (GTDB taxonomy): Bacteria > Actinomycetota > Actinomycetes > Mycobacteriales > Pseudonocardiaceae > Lentzea > Lentzea kentuckyensis. Next base: position 63,006 of record NZ_MUYM01000002.1, on the reverse strand, counting down.
GCGCTACCACGTCGACATCGAAACCGACGACGTGGCGGCAGAGGTCGCCCGTCTGACGGCCCTGGGCGCGAAGCCGGTCTCCCGCTGGCTGGAGTGCCACACGCTGCGCGCGCCCGGCGGTCACCTGCTGTGCGTGGTGCCGGTGCACAGCGACCCCGCGACGTTTCAGAGGCTGGCCCGGACGTGGCCCTGAACGAACACCTGCCACGCCCCAGCACTGAACCCCAACTCGGGGCCGGCGGTGTTCTTGGAGTCACGGACGCGCACGATCTGGGCGAACGCAACCTCGACGCACTCGTTGCCCGCGTCGGCGTTGCCGCTGTAGCTGCTCTTACGCCAGGTGCAGTCTCCGGCCACTGAGGTCCTCCCGCGATCGGCTGGCGAGATCCGCCACCATCGATCGCGATTGTTCCTCACTGAGGGCCAGCGCATCCAGTTGCGCGAAGATCGACTTACACGTCTTGACCCCGGCCAGGTCCTGAACGAACACCATCGCGAGGTCGGACTCCGTGTAGGCGACGCTACTGCGTTTCTCGTACTCCCACAGCACATAAGGAGCCGCGAAGACGCCTGCTGCACCGCTTGAAGCAGGCACGATCCGGATGATGTGGGTGTGGAAGAGCAGCCTCATGAGCTGGTCCTCCATGACCGCATCGCTGCCGATTTCGAGCTGTAGGGCGTTCTCGTGGATGTAGAAGGTGCACAGCGGGCGATTCGGCCGCCTGAGGATCGCTTGCCGTTCCATCCGGAAACGAACAGCCGCCTCGATCTCGTCCGGAGCGATCGTTCCGGTCTGGAAGTGCGCTGTTGCGTAGTCCTCGGTCTGCACCAAGCCAGGAATGGTCGTCAGGCTGTAGCTGGTGATCTTGTCGGCGCTCGACTCGGCCATCGTGACCGTGCGCAGGTTTGTGGGTACCTGCACGAAGTAGTGGTCAAACGCCGAGCGATACCTGTTCAGGAAGTCCTCGATGAAGACCTGGCTGCGCCCGCATCGGCCCAGGTACTGGATGAGGTCGATCTCGGTGGCGCGGACCTTGCCGTGCTCGATGTTGGAGACCTTCCCCGGATCCCACCCGAGCATCCGGGCGATCTTCCGAGCCCGGAAGGTCGTGAAGCGCTCCCGCACCTGTCGCAACTCATCGCCCAGGTCACGGCTGTACGGAGTGGACGGATCACCGTTCATGGAACTCGACGTTAGGTGATGGAGGAAAAACAACAGCGTGCCCAAACGGGTGGAATCCCGCGATGTGATCATGAGTTGGCGGTAGCTGAGGTGATCAGCAAGCGTTTGCGTCGGCAGTTTTCTACTACCAACTCGGCATCAGGTTTGCGTGGGAGCGCAGTCATGACGGTGCGAAACGGCGTTGGAGAAGCTCGCGGAACTCGGTTGACGTGCGGGTTTTACTGACCTGGTGCGGACGACCATCATCAAGAAGACCTTGCGCGTACCCCTGTCGGACGGTGCCGCGGGCGATGGCGGCACGACCGCCAGACAGCTCGACGCCGCGCTGATCAAGGCCGGCTTCAAGGCTTCCCAAGCGCTGCTCGAACACGTTTCCGGCATCGGCAACGCCGAGGAGTACGCGGTCACGGTCGTCCTTGCGGCCAAGGAACTGATCGGCGCGGATGCCGAGCACAACCCGTACTTCAAGGACTTCCCGCACAACGTGCCGGACACCGTCGAATTCTGGCTGGAGTGCATCGGGGACGTCGCCGAGTTCACCGGCAACCTGCTCGACCTGCCCAGGTACGGCCGCGTCCAGCACACCTACGAGGAGATGCTCGCCCGGCACGGCGAGCTGATCCCGTCGCTCAAGGACCGCGTCACGGTCCTGCACCTCGGTGGCACTCTCCAGGAGGAAACCCACCGGCTCTACCTGGAGCTCGCCGCCAGCGCGATCCCGCTCGGCGAGGACGACCGGGCGTTGCTCGGCGAGCTGGCGACCCAGTGCCTCGACGTCGAGCCGCCGGAAACCGTTCCGACCAGGGAGAACCGCGCGATCCTCAACGCTGCCAGGCTCGTCGCGCAGCGGCCGTTGCTCGGCATCGACACCGTCACCGACGTCCTGCGGCTCGCCGCGGAGGCCTCGGGTGGCGATGTCACGCTCAACCGGCCCACTCGCTTCCGGTCGTTCCGCAGGCCTGAGCGCAGGGCGCTGCTGGCCGCGCTCGACCAGGTGGCGGCGAGCAAACTCGGTGACGTCAACAAGAACCGGGAAGCGTGGAAACGGCTCGGAGAGCGGCTGCACCCGCACGAGCACGATCAGTGGCCGCACGCGCAGGACGTCTTCGCGGTGGCGCGCGAGGACAAGGTCGTCCGATCGTTCGCCGGCCGGGTCGAGATGGCGTTCCAGGGCAACGACATCCGCACGGCCGTGAGCATCCTGAGCGCGGCACCGGGCATGCTCCTGCGGCAGGTCGACCGGCTGCTGCGCCACGGCGCAAAAGACGACGTTCCGTTCATCGTCGACGCCGTCGCCGCTGTGGTTCCGAGCGTGTCCGGGCGCGTGTTGTGTTCACTCCTGGAACACCTGGAGAACCGCGAAAGCCCTGATGCCGCAAGGGTCTTCGCGAACCAGTCGGGACGTGCGTGGATCGCGCGGGACTCGCGGCCTCCGCTCGACCGCGAAGCCGTCGCGAGCATCACCGCGGTCATCGAGGACGAGATCGTCCGCAGGCTGCCAGAGGTCTCGGATCTGACGGTCGAACCTGACCTGCTCGACGTCGTGGTCCCGTTGTCCGGCAAGGCTTCCGAAGAAGGTTTCGGAGTGCTGCCGCGCGGGTCGAAGGCGCGGGTGGAAGGCGAGCTGCTGCGGTTCTTCATGCACTGGCGCCAGAAGACGAAGACCACGGACTACGACCTGTCGGCCACGCTGCTCGGCCCGGACTTCGACTACCAGGGTCATGTGTCGTGGACGAACTACCACGAGGACGGCACCTACTACTCCGGTGACCTCACCGAGGCCCCGGACGGGGCCACCGAGTTCATCGACATTCCGCGTGAGGCCTCCACGTCGAGCTACGTCGTGCCGGAGGTGGACGTCTACGACGGCGAGGGGTTCAACGAGGTCGCGCTGTCGATGTTCGGGTTCATGACCCGCGATCTGGACCAGCGAGGAAAACCGTTCGAGCCGAGCACGGTGCGGGCGCGCGCTTCTCTGCGGGGCAACGGTCGGGTCGCGCTGCCCGTCGTCTTCGCTCGCGCCGGAGACGGCTGGGAGGCGACGTGGCTGCACCTGTACCTGCGTGGCGACGAGTGGGGCAACCGCGTCGAGAACACTCGCGGCGTCCTCGAGGAGACCATCGCGGGTGTGTTGAGCCGCAAGTACTTCACCGTCGGGCGGCTCGCCGGGCTGATCCGGCGGAAGTCCACTCCGGACGGTCGGCCTCTGCACATCACGATGGACAACTTGCTGGACATCGCTGCTAGCGTAATCAACGCGAGGCCATGAGAGAGCTTCCTTCTAACACACTCATAGTGCTAGCCCTCTCGCTTCCCTCGCCCAAGCTCTAACTCCATTCGACGGCGATGCCCGCGATACCGGGCCCCACGTCGCCGAAGTACGCGCTGACGACGCCGCCCAGCCCGCACACCAGCTCGTCGACGTCGACCGGCGTGGCGTCGGCCGAGGCCCGGAACTGCTTGATGCAGCGCGCGGGCATCGCGCGCCGGTGGAACGAGAGCTGCACGAGGTAGGAGCCGCACGCGTCGCGGAACGTCCGGTGGTGGCCGGGCGCGGCGCTGCCGGTGTCGTCGACGATCGTGAAGCTGAAGACGTGTTCCTCGCCGGCGGAGAGCCGCCGGTCGAACAGCATCTCCACGGCCAGGTTGCGGGAAGCGCTTTCCCGGCGCAGACGCCCCTGCCGGCAGCCTTCGCCGGCTCTCACCATCGCGTTCTCGATCAGCGAACCCTCGTCGCCGTGGTGCACCGCCAGGTACCGGTCGGGGCCCTGCCGGACGGCCCGCACGACCAGCCGGGTGGTGATGGAGCGCTGTTCGCGGTGCATTCCGAGTTGGACGGTGTCGTGCACGGACAGCACCTCGAGATCGGCGTTGCCGCGCGCCGCTTCAGGTACGGAGTCGAACGACGCGAGCAGTGGCGCGGGTTCCGGCCAGGTGGCCACCGGGCGTGGCGCGTAGGAGTTGGCGTGGCGCGGGCCGATGAGGTCCAACAAGGACGATGGCGGCAGCCGGAGCACGGTCTCCAGCGCGCGCACCGTGCCGATGGCTCGCGGAACCTCGGGGTGGCGCAGGCCGCGTTGCCAGTACGAGAGCGTGGACTGGCCGACCTGGACGCCCAGTTGTTCGAGGTGGGCGCGCAGCCTGGCGAGCGAGAGGCCCCTGTGGGCGATCGCCTCGCGCAGTGCGCGGTGGAACGGCCCGTAGCGCAGCGTCTCGGCGAGCGGGGTCGGTAGACCCCCGGTCGGGTGACCGATCGGTTCGTTGACCGACTCGGCGTGCCCGGATTCCGCGGCCACCGCGGCACCTACCCTTCACACACGCGCCGTGTGACTGTTCACCGTAGTCACTCGTTCTGGTGATCGAAAGATCGGATTTCGCCCGTGTGGGGGACGTAGCGCGGCCGTGTGAGTGGCAGGTGACGATCAAGTTAGGGTTCGCGGGTGGGAAAGCTCGTAGTGATCGAAGGTCTGGACGGCGCGGGCAAGCGCACTCTCGCCAACGGGTTGACCGAGGCGTTGCACGCCCGGGGCAGGACCGTGACCAGCCTCGCGTTCCCGCGCTACGGCGTCAGCGTGCACGCCGACCTGGTTCGCGACGCCCTCTACGGCAACATCGGCGACCTCAGCGACTCCGTGTACGGGATGGCCGTGCTCTACGCGCTCGACCGGCGCGGTGCGGCCGACGAGATCCGCGAGGGCCTCAAGCAACACGACGTTGTGCTGCTCGATCGTTACGTGGCGTCCAGTGCCGCGTACAGCGCGGCGCGCCTGCACCAGGACGAGCACGGGGAATTCGTCCGATGGGTCCGCGAGCTGGAGATCGACCGCTTCGGGCTGCCCGTGCCGGACCTGCACCTGCTGCTCCGCGTGCCCGTCGAGGTCGCCGCCGAGCGTGCCGCCAGGCGTGAGCAGGCCGACGACTCGCGCGCCAGGGACCTCTACGAGTCCGACGGCTCGCTGCAGACCCGGTGCGGCGCCGTTTACGACGGATTGGCGAATATCGGCTGGCTGGCGCCGTGGCAGGTGGTCGACGGGCGGTCGAACGTGAACTTTTCTTCACTGTTGGAGCCGCTCTTCACTCCTTGAGTGGATGCTCGTGCGCACCGTAACGAAGGTGAGCTTCCTGCGGATAATCCCGCGACGAGCAGGCCAAACGGGGCGAGGTGGCGTACGTGGAGCGACAGTTCCGGCCGGTGACCGAACGAGCGCACACCGCCACCAGCGGCAACGGAACGTGGGTGGTGCGCGAACGCGCGACCGGCAGTGCGACGATATTGAGCATGAAGGCACGCGTGCTCGTCGTCGATGACGACCCCGCCCTGGCGGAGATGCTGACGATCGTGTTGCGCGGGGAGGGCTTCGACACCGCGGTGGTCGCCGACGGTGCCCGCGCCCTGCCCGCGCTGCGCGAGCTCAAGCCCGACCTCGTGCTGCTCGACCTGATGTTGCCGGGTATGAACGGCATCGACGTCTGCAAGGCGATCAGGTCCGAGTCGGGCGTGCCGATCGTGATGCTCACCGCGAAGAGCGACACGGTCGACGTGGTGCTGGGCCTCGAGTCCGGCGCGGACGACTACGTGGTGAAGCCGTTCAAGCCCAAGGAGCTGGTGGCCCGCATCCGGGCCCGCCTGCGCCGCACCGAGGCCGAGCCGTCCGAGGTGTTGCAGATCGGCGATCTCACCATCGACGTCCCCGGCCACGAGGTGTTGCGCGAGGGCAGGCCGATCCAGCTCACGCCGCTGGAGTTCGACCTCCTCGTCGCGCTGGCCCGCAAGCCGCGTCAGGTGTTCACCCGCGAGGTGCTGCTGGAGCAGGTGTGGGGTTACCGCCACGCCGCCGACACGCGCCTGGTGAACGTCCATGTGCAGCGGTTGCGTTCCAAGGTCGAACGGGACCCGGAGCACCCCGAGGTGGTGTTGACTGTTCGCGGTGTCGGGTACAAGGCCGGCCCTCCGTGACAGGTGGCATATGAAGTTCGTTCGGCCGGTGATCGCCAAGGCGCAGTTCCTCGTGGAGGAGGCGCGCAGGCGGTGGGCGGCGTTTGGTGATCTGTGGCGTCGTTCGCTGCAGCTGCGAGTCGTGGTGTCCACGCTCGCCCTGTCGTCCGCCGTGGTGTTCGTGCTGGGCATGGTGCTGCAGATGCAGATCACCAACCAGCTGCTGAACACCAAGGACGAGGCCGCGGTGCGCCAGGCGATCGCGTCGCGCAACCTCATCCAGTCCGATCTGGTCGGCCTGAACCCCGGCCCGGACAGCGTGCAGACGAGGTTCACCAGCGCCATCAACAAACTCGCTGTCGGTGGCGTCGGAACGGACGCCACCACGGCGGGCGCCGGCGCGTTCGAACCCGTCCTGGCCGACGGGCTGGGGTCGAGCGGTGCCGGGCGGGTGCCGTCCGTGGGGCCGCTGGAGGACGTTCCTCGCGGTCTGCGCGAGATGGTCGAGAACGGCGACGAGGGCACCCAGATCCACACGGTGCAGCGCGGCGGCACGGCGACGACGTTGTTCGTCGTGGGCCTGCCGATGAGCACGTCCGCACGCTCGATGCAGCTGTACCTGATCTTCCCGCTGACCGCAGAGCAGCGCACCGCCGAGGTCGTGCAGTCGACGCTGGTGGTCGGCGGCATCGTGCTGCTGGTGCTGCTCGCGCTGATCGCGAACCTGGTGACGCGCCAGGTCGTCCGCCCGGTGCGGCAGGCGGCCGAGGTCGCGGAACGGTTCGCGGACGGCACTCTGCACGAACGCATGCACGTCGTCGGCGAGGACGACGTGGCGCGCCTGGCCGAGTCGTTCAACGAGATGGCCGAGTCGATCCAGGCCCAGTTCAAACAGCTGGAGGAGTTCGGCCAGCTGCAGCGCCGGTTCACCTCCGACGTCTCGCACGAGCTGCGCACGCCGTTGACGACCGTGCGCATGGCCGCGGACGTCCTGCACGCCTCGCGCGAACAGTTCCCCGCCGGGCTCGCCCGCTCCACCGAACTGCTGGTCGACGAGCTCGACCGGTTCGAGTCGCTGCTGGGCGACCTGCTGGAGATCTCGCGCCTGGACGCCGGTGTCGAGGAGCTGACCGCCGAGCAGGTCGACATCCGCGTGCTCGCGCGCCGCGCGCACGACTCGGTGCGCGCGATCTCGACGAGCGCGAACTCGCCCGTGGTGCTGGACCTGCCGGACTCCGAGCTGACCGCGGAGCTCGATTCCCGCCGCGTGGAACGGATTCTGCGCAACCTGCTGGCGAACGCCATCGACCACGGCGAGGGCCAGCCGGTCGAGCTCACCATGCGCGGCAACGCCGACGCCGTCGCGATCACCGTGCGAGACCACGGTGTCGGTCTGCGCCAAGGCGAGGCGGAGCTGGTGTTCAGCCGCTTCTGGCGGGCCGACCCGTCGCGCAACCGCCGCACCGGTGGCACCGGCCTGGGCCTGTCCATCTCGCTGGAGGACGCGCGGCTGCACGGCGGCTGGCTGGAGGCGTGGGGCGAACCGGGCCACGGTGCCGTGTTCCGCCTGACGCTGCCGCGCACGCACGGCGCCGAGCTGCGCGAGAGCCCGTTGCCGCTGGCGCCCGCGGTCGCGCTGGACCACGTCGTGGTGGTGGAGGAACCGGTCGTCGCGGAGGAGCCGGAGGAGATCGAGCTGACCGAAGCGGAGATCACCTGGCAGCCCGCGGAGCCCGTGGACGGATCACCCGCGGAGAAGTCTGAGGTTTCGGAGGAAGTGCGGTGAAACGGCTGGCGTTGCTGGTGCTCGTCCTCGTGACTCTGACGGGGTGCGCGGCGATCCCGACGAACACCCAGCCGAAGCCGATCGGGCCGAAGGACAAGCAGACCAGCAACACCTTCAGCGCACCGGAACCGCGGCAGAACATCGATCCGCTCTCGGTCGTGCGCGAGTTCATCGACGCCACCTCGAACCCGGACAGCGACTACGCGGCGGCCCGCGCGTACCTGACGCCGGAAGCCGGCAAGAAGTGGGAGACCAAGAATCCCACGATCATCGAGACCTCGTTCTCGACCGTGCCGATCCCTTCGCAGACGTCGCAGGACAAGACGCAAACCGTTTCGCTGCACGGCAAGTACGTCGGCCGGCTGGGCAACGACAACGCGTTCGCGCCGCAGCTCGGCGACTTCACCCAGCCGGTGAAGCTGGTGCGCAACAACGAGAACCAGTGGCGCATCTCGGAGCCGCCGCCGGGCGTCTACATCCCGCTGAGCCAGTTCAACGACAACTACCGCCGGGTGACGCTGTACTTCTACAACCCCGAGTTCACCGTTCTGGTGCCGGACCCGCGCTACGTCGTCATCCCGCCGGCCACGAGCATCCCGACGCGCGTCACCGAGCTGCTCATCAAGGGCCCCGGTGACACCCTGCGCGACACGGTGGTGAGCGCCCTCGGCCCGGACGTCGACTCGTTCTCCGAGACCAAGGAGTCCGACGACGGGGCCCTGGAGGTCAACCTCACCAAGGTGGGCAAGGACCTGACTCCGGAGAAGCGCAAGCAGATCGTCGCGCAGGTGGTGAAGTCGTACTCCGGGGTCACGTCTTCGCGGGTGCGGGTGCTGGTCGACGGCCAGCAGATCCTGCCGGACCAGCGCGACTACCGGCAGTCCGACGTGTCGGCGACCGCGGGCGAGGCGTTGCTGGCGCTGAACGCGAACCTCCAGGGCATGCTCGTGGTGGACGGGTCGATCCGCTCGCTCACCGACGGCAACCCGATCAAGGGCCCCGCCGGTGCCGGCACGTACAGCGCGGTCTCGGCGGCGCAGTCGCTCGACGGCTCGCGCCTGGCCGTGGTGTCGCGCTCGGCCGGCGGAGTGCGGTTGCGGGTGGGTGAGCTGGAAGGCGAGCTGTCCGAAGTGGACCAGCGCGCGACCTCGCTGAGCAGACCCACCTGGCTGCTCTCCACCGGGCCGCAGGAGCCGGGCAGCGAAGTGTGGACCGTGGTCGACAGCGCCTCCGTGGCCCGCGTGACCCGTTCCAACAACGGCAGCTGGACCGCCAAGGCCGTGAACATCACCGAGATCGCGCCGTTCGGTGCCATCAGCGAGCTACGGCTCTCGCGCGACGGCACCCGTGCGGCACTGGTGATCGCCGGCAAGCTCTTCGTCGCCTCCGTGGTGCGCAACAACCAGGACGTGGCACTGCGCTCACCCAGGCAGCTGCAGCCGTCGACGCTGGGCGCCGCCGTGCAGTCCATCGACTGGCTCTCACAGGACGTGCTGGTGGTCTCCACCTCTCTTCCGGCGTTGCCCGTCACCAAGGTCTACACCGACGGATACCGGCTCGACCGCTACAGCCAGTCGAACCTCACCGTGCCGGTGAGCTCGGTGGCCGCGGCCGCGGCGCGTCAGGTGCAGGTGATCGACCCCTCCGGGTTGTGGTCGGCGTCGGACATCACCGACGTGTGGAAGGCGAGCGGGATCCGGGTCTCGCCGGGTGCCTCGGTCTTCTACCCGGGATGACGCGGACGGGCTTGCGGGCGGGCCCGCAGGCGGCCAGAGTTCGTGGTCATGAACGAGGTTCTGCTGCACCGGATCGAGACGACGTTCGAGCACTACGACGTCAACGGCAACGGCGTCATCGAGCTCGCGGACCTCTACGCGCTGGCGAACCGGCTGCTGCTGGCGTTCGGTGAGCCCGCGGCCTCGGAGCGGGGCCGGGAGCTGATCGAGACGTCCGACAGGTTCTGGGAGACGCTGGTCGAGCACTGCGACACCGACCACGACGGCCGGATCACCCTGGAGGAGTACCGCGCGGCGATGATGGCGGCGTTCGTCGACGTCGACGAGTTCGACGACATCTTCCTCGAGGTCTCCGAATCGTTGCTGGCGCTCGCGGACACGAACGGCGACGGCCGGGTCGAGGCGGCCGAGTTCCAGGTCCTGCTGCAGGCTCGCGGGCTCTCCGAGGCCGAGTGCGGGATCGCGTTCGCGCACGTGGACACCGATGGTGACGGCTCGATCAGTCTGCAGGAGTACGTGGACGCGGTGCACGACTACTACACGAACCCCGCGGAGGGCACGCCCGGCAGCTGGCTGTACCCGAGGTCCATGCAGCTCACCTGACGGCCTACCGACCTCCGGAGTCGACAGTGGACACCGGCCCCGTCACACCACTAGCCGGCCCGATGCGGCCGCGCTGACGTCAGCACGAGCACGGCGTGCGTGCGCACCCCGGCCCCGCGCAACGCCCGCACGCAAGCCGACGCCGTGGCGCCCGTCGTGACCACGTCGTCCAGCACCACGACGGTGCCCGGCGGCGGTCTGCCGTGGACCTCGACCCGGCCCGCCAGGTTCTGCCTGCGGGCTCCGGCGGTCAGCCCCACCGAGTCGACCACGCCGGCCGCGAGCCGCAGCACCGGCGCCACCGCGGCGATCTCGACCTCCAGCGCGATCCGCAGCATGTGGTCGCCGCCGCGACTGCGGGCGGCGCTGCGCCGTGACGGTGCCGGCACGAGCGTCCACGGCGGAGGCCCCACCGCGACCAGTGCCGCCGCGACCAGAGCGCCGAACCACGCCACGAGCGCCCGTGCGCCGCGTTCCTTGAAGGCGAGCACGAGTTCCCGTGCGGCGCCGTGATAGGCCGCCAGCGCCCACACCGGCGGCCCCACACCGGGCACCTGGAGTCGTACCGGCGGCCCGAAGGAGTCGAGGCACGTGGCGCAGCAGGGAGTGCCGTGGCGGCCGCAGCCGGAGCAGGAGGGCGGCAGGAGCAGGTCGAGTGCTGTCATGGGATCAGGATGACGACGGGGTCTGACAGAAATTCGCGGTCGGACTCTGGACGGGGACTTTCGGCACCGCCCACAAGGGTGAAGTTCTGACGGGGTTGTCGATCACCCTGGGGTCCAGATTGGACCGAAAACCGCTGCTGGGAGCGAGTTCTGTGACCGTGGACCAAGATCCTGTTAATCGTTTCGCCCCGTTTGTCCCAACCTCTGTTGAGCCGGTGTTTCAGAACTGAGGCGTCCGCACATCGGGCGGCGACGCGGGGTCCCGCCGCGGCCACCGCGGCACCCAGGCACGGTCGCGGGCCGGCGTCCGCGCCCCCTGTCCTGGTTAACGATTATTCACCTGCTGGACCCGATCGAGGGTTGTTCCTGGAAATACCGGGTATGACCGCCTCCGGAGTGATCAACGCTCTTGTCCGCGATTGGGCGAAATCAGCCGTTCAGCCGGGCGTGACTGGGTCGTGATCGGTCACCGGCACCGATCAGTTCAGTTGGAAGAAGTGCGCTCAGCCCCCGCTAAGTGGGTTCGGAATCGATCTCTTCCAAGTTTCGGGAACATCACGCGCGGGTCGCCCGTTGGCTGGGTATGAGGCCGCGACTGGACCCGTTCGACGCAGCAAGGCTGCCGTCGAGTGCCGGGTCCGGGCTGCGCCGTACGGGTGAGCGAGATGCCGGTGAGCTGGCTTCGTGGCACGCTCGGGACACGACTCGCAACGCGCTGTCGTCGCGCTGCGTAGTCACCAAAAAAACTGGTCGTTCCCCCGGCAAGGGGGCTTACGCGACGGTGAATCCCAAGCTAACGTGCACCGCTATCAGCGTTCCCGGCCCGCGGGGAGGAGGCGAACAGCCCATGAACCTGGCGCCGTGAGAGCTGAGGGAGACGACCCTCTGCGACACATCCGCGATCCAAGATCGCCACGGCGCTTGAATGCAGTCCAGGCAAAGCTCGCAGCAAAGCGAGGGAGGTCGTGTATGGACATCGTCGTTAAGGGCCGCAACGTCGAGGTGCCCGATCACTACAGGGTGCACGTCGCCGAAAAGCTGGCCCGGCTTGAGCGCTACGACCGCAAGGTCATCCGCTTCGACGTGGAACTTTTCCACGAACCGAACCGCCGGCAGTCGAAGAACTGCCAGCGAGTCGAAATCACCGGCAAGGGACGTGGACCAGTGGTCCGTTCCGAAGCCTGCGCGGGTGACTTCTACGCCGCGCTCGATGCTGCGGTCGCGAAGCTCGAGAACCGCCTGCGTCGGTCGCACGACCGCAGGCGCGTCCACCACGGGGCACGGGCCCCGATCTCGGTGGCGGAAGCGACAAGCGGACTGGGAGAAATCCCCTCCGCAGGCGAGAGCATGACGTCACGCCGCGCGAAGACCGCGGTGCTCGACGCACCCGAGGCCGACTACGAGGGCATGGCGGAAGTGCCCGCGCAGCGTTGGGACGACGGCCTCGAAGACAAGTTGCCCGGACGCGTCGTACGCGAAAAGGAGCACGCCGCCAAACCGATGACCGTCGACCAGGCCCTCTACGAGATGGAACTGGTCGGACACGACTTCTACCTGTTCGCCGACACCGAGTGCGGGCGCCCGAGCGTCGTCTATCGCCGGAAGGGATTCGACTACGGCGTGATCAGGCTCGCCTGACCTCGCCTGACGCGGTAACCACACACACCCACCTTCGACCGCCGCCGCCCCGCACCCCTCGTGTGCGGGGCGGCGGCGTGCGTCTACCGCCGTTCGGCACCCGCCCGTTCACCGTCAAGGGGAAATTGGCCGGGCCAGGAACCTTTACGCGGGCCTCATGCGTTCTCCACAGCAGTAGCCGAGTTTGGGGACACGGCGACAGGCGTACCTGCGCAAGATCGCAGAACCAGCACCTGACCTGCACATACCAGGTCGGGCGACTTAATCCGCCTGTGTCCGTGCACACATCTTGGCGACTTGCCTACGATGGGCAGGGGAAAGGCGTCCGACGTGGGCGCGCCGCGATACAGGTGATGAGGTCTATCCAGATGGTGCTGTCCCGACTGCTCCGCTCCGGCGAGGGCAAGATGCTCAAGCGCCTCCGCAACATCGCACAGCACATCAACCACCTGGAAGACGAGGTGGTGGACCTCTCCGACGCCGAGTTGCGCGGCAAGACCGAGGAGTTCAAGAAGCGCTACGCCGAGGGCGAGTCGCTCGACGAACTCCTGCCGGAAGCCTTCGCCGTGGCCCGTGAGGCCGCGAAGCGCACGCTCGGCCAGCGTCCGTACGACGTGCAGCTGATGGGCGGCGCCGCGCTGCACCTCGGCCAGATCGCCGAGATGCGCACCGGTGAGGGCAAGACGCTGACCTCGGTCATGCCCGTCTACCTCAACGCCATCGCCGGCCAGGGCGTCCACGTCATCACCACGAACGACTACCTGGCCAAGCGCGACGCGGACTGGATGGGTCGCGTGCACCGCTTCCTCGGCCTCAGCGTCGGCGCGATCCTCTCCGAGATGACGCCGGAGCAGCGTCGCGTCTCGTACAACTCGGACATCACCTACGGCACGAACAACGAGTTCGGCTTCGACTACCTGCGCGACAACATGGCGTGGAGCCTGGACGAGTGCGTGCAGCGCGGCCACTACTACGCGATCGTCGACGAGGTCGACTCGATCCTCATCGACGAGGCCCGCACCCCGCTGATCATCTCCGGCCCCGCCGAGCAGTCGGCGCGCTGGTACACGGAGTTCGCGCGGCTCGCCCCGCGCATGCGCGGCATCGACGTCACGCAGCTCTCCCAGAAGGACCGCATCGAGGTCATCGAGGAGAAGTCGAAGTCGTACCACTACCAGTACGACGAGAAGAAGCGCACGGTCGCCGTCACCGAGCTCGGTGTGGAGTTCATCGAGGACCAGCTCGGCATCGACAACCTCTACGAGGCGGCGAACACGCCGTTGGTGGGCTACCTGAACAACGCCCTCAAGGCGAAGGAGCTCTACAACCGCGACAAGGACTACATCCTCCGCAACGGTGAAGTCATGATCGTCGACGAGTTCACCGGTCGTGTGCTCTCCGGTCGTCGCTACAACGAGGGCATGCACCAGGCCATCGAGGCCAAGGAGGGTGTGGAGATCAAGGCGGAGAACCAGACGCTCGCCACGATCACCCTGCAGAACTACTTCCGCCTCTACGAGAAGCTCGGCGGCATGACCGGTACCGCCGAGACCGAGGCGGCCGAGTTCCACCAGACCTACAAGCTGGGCGTCGTCCCGATCCCGACGAACCGCCCGCCGCAGCGCACCGACCAGCCCGACCTCGTCTACAAGAGCGAGGAGGCGAAGTTCGAGGCCGTCGCCGACGACATCGTCGAGAAGCACGCCAAGGGCCAGCCGGTCCTGATCGGTACCACGAGCGTCGAGCGTTCCGAGTACCTGTCGAAGCTGCTGGTGCGCAAGGGCGTCCCGCACGAGGTCCTGAACGCGAAGCACCACGACCGCGAGGCGTTGATCATCGCGAAGGCCGGTCGCAAGGGCGCCGTCACGGTCGCCACGAACATGGCCGGCCGCGGTACCGACATCGTGCTGGGCGGCAACCCGGACATCATCGCCGACCACGAACTGCGCGAGCGCGGCCTCGACCCGGTGGAGACGCCGGAGGAGTACGAGGCCGAGTGGGCCAAGGTCGTCGAGGAACTGACGACCCTGGGCAAGGCGGAGGCCGACGAGGTCCGCGAGGCCGGCGGCCTCTACGTGCTCGGCACCGAGCGCCACGAGTCGCGCCGCATCGACAACCAGCTCCGCGGCCGCACCGGCCGTCAGGGCGACCCCGGCGAGTCGCGCTTCTACCTGTCGCTGTCGGACGAACTGATGCGCCGCTTCAACGCGTCCATGGTCGAGATGGTCATGACGCGCCTGAACGTGCCGGACGACGTGCCGATCGAGCACAAGATGGTCACCCGCGCCATCCGCAGCGCGCAGACCCAGGTCGAGCAGCAGAACTTCGAGATCCGCAAGAACGTCCTCAAGTACGACGAGGTCATGAACCGCCAGCGCACGGTGATCTACGCCGAGCGCCACCGCGTTCTCGCCGGCGAAGACCTGAAGGAACAGGTCGAGCACATGATCGTCAGCGTCGTGGAGGAGTACGTCAACGGCGCCACGGCCGACGGCTACGCCGAGGACTGGGACTTCGACAAGCTCTGGACCGCCCTCAAGACCCTCTACCCGGTCTCGGTGGACGCCAACGAGCTCCTCGAGTCCGATGAGGACGTCACCCGCGAGTACCTGCGCGAAGTCCTCGTCGAGGACGCCCTGCAGGCCTACCGCAACCGTGAGGCCGACATCGACAGCCGAGTGGGCGAGGGCGCGACCCGCGAACTGGAGCGCCGCGTCCTGCTGTCCGTGCTGGACCGCAAGTGGCGCGAGCACCTGTACGAAATGGACTACTTGAAGGAGGGCATCGGCCTGCGCGCCATGGCGCAGCGCGACCCCCTCATCGAGTACCAGCGCGAGGGCTTCGAGATGTTCAACGCGATGCTCGACGCGCTGCGCGAGGAAACCGTCGGCTTCCTCTTCAACCTCCAGGTAGAAGCAGCCGAGCCGGAGCCAGCCGAGCCCGAGGTCCCCGTGACCCTGGCAGCCGCCCCGCAAGCCCTCCCGCAGGTCTCGGGCAACGGCGGCGGCGGTGGCGCACGAGCCCGAGCCCGCGCCGCGGCAGCCGCCCAGCAGCAGGCACAGCAGCAGGCCCAGGCCCCCGCGGGCCCCGCCATGGCCCAGCTGTCGAGCGGCAACGCCATCCCGCCCGCCCTGCGCGGCAAAGGCCTCGGCGGCCCCGGCCAGCAGCACCTGAGCTACAGCGGCCCGGCCGAAGACGGCGGCGTCGAACAGCACGGCGACGCCAACAGCGCAGCCGCCCAGGGTGGCGGCGCCACCCGCAAGGAACGCCGCGAGGCCGCCCGCCAGGAGGCGAAGAACCAGCGCAAGAAGCGCTGACCTCCAGCCGCACCACCACCGCGTGGGCCGCGCTCCCCCAGGGGGCGTGGCCCACGCGGCGTTAGGCGCTCTGAACGCACCTCGGGTCCGCGCCAACGACAGCGCACCCGCCACTGCGCTGCTGGGCAGGCTCGCGCAGGGGTCCCCCGTGATTTCGCGTCCCCCGCAGCCCAACGTACTCAGCGGGTCTGACAGTCCTGGGCGATGCCGTGCCGCGCGAGATACAGCGGGGTCGGCAGTGGAGCATGCCCCGCTGGGTGACAAGCGGATGGGTTGGCAAGGAGCGCCTGCCGCGCTGTGTTGGCAAGGCTCCTGCCCTCGCAAGCCGGCCCCGCACGATGCCAACGCGCCCAGCTCCCGCGCCCACCTCACTCCAGCACCGTGAACGCCGTGAACCACCACCGCCCCTCCCGATACTCAGCCCGGGCTGCCACCGCGAACACCCGCTCCTCCCTCCGCACACTCACCGAAATCTCCGCCGCGAACCGCGAAGGATGACAAACCCGAGGCGCCCGAACCATCCGACTACTCCGAGCCCGCACCGACGACGCCAACAGAGCAGCCACCCCGGGCACCGCGACCTGCCGCAACAACCGCCCAGGCCGACGCCCGTCCAACACCTCCAACACCGCCCGGACCAACCCGACAGCATCCAGAAAGGGCGACGGCGGCTCCGGCACCGGAACCCACGCAGGCCGAGGCCGAGGCCGCGGCCGGGGAATGAACCCCGGACCGACACCGACCGGCGGCTCGTAAGCGGGAAGACGACGAACAACTGGGGGCATGCCGAACCAGGCGAGCCACGGCCGTCATCAGGACACACAGCACCCGAAAGTGGGTACCGTCCACACGTGCTGAAAGCCCTGGTGCTCGACTACGGCGGCGTCCTGACCGACCCCGGCGAGGAAAACGCGGCCGAACCCCCGCTCCTCACCGCGCTGCGCAAGGCCAGGCAGAACGGCCTGAAGACCGCCCTGCTGTCCAACGCGGACGGCTGGTGGCAGCCGCCGACGTCCTGGCAGGGGCTGTTCGACGCCACGATCATCTCCGGCGAGGTCGGCCTGGCGAAGCCGGACCCCGACATCTACCTGCTGACCGCCACCAAGCTCGCCCTGAAACCGGAGGAGTGCGTCTTCGTCGACGACCTCTCCATCAACGTCCGCGGCGCGGCACGAGCGGGCATGGTCGGCGTCCACCATCGGTCGACACGGTCCACCCTCGAGGAGCTGGAGATCCTGCTAGCGATAGCGCTCCGCGATTGAGGGTTCACCCCGCAGCGTAATTGCTCGCTATTCGACGAAGCACTACGGTCGTTTTAGGCAAGCAATCGAATGCTTAGGGGAGACAATGCGAAGAATTGTCGCTTGTGTTGCAGTCGCCATTGCAGCCACGGCAATTGCATCACCCGCGCAGGCACAGGGGCCGCGCGATTGCTATGACGAATACCAGCGCAACGGGCGCAGCGTCGAGGTCTTCTGCGACTACGGCGGGCCAGGCCGGTTCCAGGCCGTCGCGCACTGTTCCAACGGCCTGGGGTTCTACTGGGAGCAGTTCGGCACGGTCGGGCGGGTCAGGGGCTCGTCGTCGTTCGCCGAGTGCACGTCACTGCTGGGACACCCGCAGATCAGCGACTACCACGTCCGCTGGCTCTGAAGCTCAGAAGCTCTGAACTGGAGCTGAAGCGTCCTCGGGAACGTCACTGGGCCCGGCGCACGAGCTCGAAGCAGAGCACGGCGGCCGCCGAGGCCACGTTCAGGGATTCCACGCCGGCCGCCATCGGAATCGACAGCCACGACGTGATGTGCGGACGTACGTCGTCGGTGATTCCCGACGTTTCGCTGCCCAGCACAAATGCGGCGCGCGAAGCGAAGTCGGCGGAATAAATCGTGTCCGACGCGTGCGAATCCAACGCGTAAAGCGGGTAGCCGGACGCTCGCAACAATGCCGAGGCCTCCGCCGCGGTGCCGCAGCGCAGCACTGGCGCTCGGAAAGCCACCCCGGCGGAGGCCTTCACCACCAGCGGGTCGATCGAGGCGACGCCACGGCGCGGCACGACGATGCCGTCGATGCCCGCGGCGGTCGCGGTGCGCAGGATCATGCCGACGTTCGCGGGCGTCGTGATGCCGTCGAGCACCAGCACGGATCGGAGCGAGTCCTCCTCCAGTGCCAGCGCCAGCGGCTTCATGCGGGGCGCGACCACGTCGGCCAGCACGCCCTGGTCCTGCTTTCCGTTGCCCGCCAGCACCTTCACGCGTTGCGCGGTGGCTCGCTGGACGGCGACGCCGCGGGAGCGGGCCGCGTCGAGGATCTCGCGCGCCGCCGGGCCGCGGGCCGTGTCGGCGAGCACCACCTTGTCCACCGACAGCGCCGGGTCGTCCAGCGCTTCCAGCACTGGCTTGCGGCCGTAGACGGTGACGAAGCGGTCCTTGGGCGAGATCTCCACGGGAAGAGAGTGACAGAGCCCAGCACGGCAGGCTCAAACGGGTGAAGAGCGCGACTAGAGCCGTTCGGCCCTTGTGCTTTGGATCATATGCATGATGATCGTCACATGACGGCAGGTATGCGCAGCGTCGCGCAACGTCAACATCTCGCGAGCGGTCAGGACTCGGACGTGTTCATCCGGTCCGACGGCCTGCTCGTCAAGCGCACGCGCACCGGCCGTGACCTGCGGCGCGAGGCCGAGATGATGTCGTATCTGAGCGGCCACGGCATCCCCGTGCCGCGCGTGTACGAAGTCGAAAAAGACGAGCTCGTCATGCAGTACGTGCCCGGCCCCCGGATGTCCGAGGAGATCGGTCGCAAGCCCTGGCTCGCCGGCCGGCTCGGCAAGGACCTCGCGGAGCTGCACCACCGGCTCGACGTCATCGCCGCCCCCGACTTCCTGAGCGGCGAGGGCGACCTGCTGCACCTCGACCTGCACCCCGGCAACGTCGTGCTCGGCCCGGAAGGCCCCGTCGTGCTCGACTGGGCGTGTGCCACGAAGGGCGACCGCAGGCTCGACGTCGCGCTGAGCTGGGTGTCGCTCGCCGTCGCCCGCCTCGCACCGGTCAAGAAGCTCACGCGGTGGCGGTTCCTCAGGTCGTTCATGGCCAACGTCGACCCGAAGGCGATCGAGGCGATCCCGGAGGCCGCGCGCATCCGGCTGGAACGTCACGACCGCGACCCGGCCGAACGTGCCGCACTCGAGAAGTTGATGGATCGAAAACGCCACTAGTAGTGCTTTGTCGGGTGGTCACTACCAGCGCAGTTGGTGGTA
>NZ_MUYM01000002.1:0-43876 GCF_002150765.1 Lentzea kentuckyensis | reverse complement strand
GTCGCGGAAGTCCGTCCCTCCGGACCCGACAAAACGCCACCTTTCCGGGACGCGCCACTAGGCTGGGCGGCATGCCGGACCGACTGTCAGCGCTGGACGCCTCGTTCCTGTACCTGGAGGACTCCACGACGCCGATGCACGTCGGCGGCGTCGCCGTGTTCCGCCGGCCCAAGGCCGGCTTCGACTACGACAAGCTCGTCGACCTCATCGAGCAACGCCTCAGCCTCGTGCCGCGCTACCGGCAGAAGGTCGTGCACGTCCCCGGCCGCATCGCGCGCCCGGTCTGGGTCGACGACCCGGACTTCGACGTCACCTACCACGTGCGCCGCAGCGCCCTGCCCAAGCCGGGCAACCAGACGCAGCTGCACGACCTGATCGCGCGGCTGATGTCGCGACCGCTGGACCACTCCCGCCCGCTGTGGGAGATCTACCTGGTCGAGGGCCTCGACAAGAACCAGTCCGCGGTCATCACCAAGACCCACCAGGCCATGATCGACGGCATCGGGTCGCTGGAGATCGGCCAGGTCATGCTGGACGTGTCACCGTCGCCGCGGACGAACGTCGAGAACCTCTGGATGCCGCAGCCGGAGCCCAGTTCGCTGCAGCTCGTGGCCGACGCCGTCACCGACATCGTGCAGCGTCCCGGCGAGCTCGTGGAGAACGTCCGCAGCGCCGCACTCGACACCGTCAACACGGTCGAGAAGGTCTTCAACGCGTTCGGCGTGCTCGCCTCGGCCGTCCGCACCGCCGCGACGCCCGCGCCCGGCACACCACTGAACGTCCGCATCACCTCGCCCCAGCGCCGGTTCGCCGTCGCGCGCGCCCAGCTCGACGACCTGCGCGCCATCCGCAAGACCCACGGCGGCACGGTCAACGACGTGGTGCTCGCCGCGTTGAGCGGCGCGATGAGGAACTGGCTGCTCAGCCGTGGCGAGAACGTCACCGGCAGCACCACGATCCGGGCGATGGCACCGCTGAGCGTGCGCGACGCCGACCCGGACTCCGGCAACAACGTCAGCGCGTACCTGGTGGACCTCCCGGTCGGCGAACCGAACCCGGTCGTGCGGCTGCATCACGTGAGCCACGCGATGCGCGCGCACAAGGAATCCGGCCAGTCCGTCGCCGCCGACGCACTGGTGAAGGTCTCCGGCTTCGCACCGCCCACGCTGCACGCACTGGGCGCGCGCGCCGCGTCGTCGTTCTCGCGCCGCCTGTTCAACGTGATTGTCACGAACGTTCCCGGCCCGCAGGTGCCTTTGTACGCGGCAGGGGCGAGAATGACCGAGATCTTCCCGGTCGTCCCGCTCGCCAAGAACCAGGCGCTGGCCATCGGGGTGACGTCGTACGACGGCGGTGTTTACTTCGGGCTGAACGGCGACCGCGACGCCATGTCCGATGTGGACGTTCTCGCGACCATGGTCGAGGAGTCGGTGGAGGAACTGATGGGGACGGCGAGCGCCTGATGAGGGTCTACATCCCGGCCACCGTGCCGATGCTGCGCACGTTCGTGGACAGCGGCGAACTGACCCCGATCGGAGGCACGGCCTTCGCGCTGACCCCGGCGCTGCGCGAGTCCTACGCGGCCGGTGACACCGAAGAGCTGGAGTACGCCGCGATGCTGGACGCCGCACGGGCGTCCCTGCGGCTGCTGGCGGGCGACGAGAAGGCCGAACCGCGCCGCGCGGTGATCGCCGTCGACATGGACGACGTGACGCTGCGTCCGGACCTCGACTTCTCGGTGGTGAAGGTCGCCGGCACGTTCACGCTCAAGGACGTCGCGTCCGTGCACCTCGACACGGCCGAGGCGGAGGAGGACGTGCGCGCGGCCGCGGACGTCGTGGACGCCGCGGACCTGGGCGATCCGGACGCGGAGTTCGCGCTGGGCAGCGCGGAGGACCACGAACTGGCCTGGTACGCGGCACAGGAACTCGCGTTCGTGCTCGAACTCCTCTAGCCCCCGCATCAAAGGCCCCGCACAACACCCCGTCCCGCCCCTGTTGCCGGTGGGCACGCGGGGACCCTTCGTGCGCTCGGAGAGAACGAAAGCTCCCCGCGTGCACAAAAATGGGGCTGATGGGGTACCTGTGAGTGGATGGGCACCCCTAGTCGCGACGCTGGTCGAAGACCTCGGGCAGCTGCGTGAAACCGGCTGCCCGGTAGGTCGCGACGGCGCCCACGTTCGAGCTCGGCGTGCAGACGAGTGCGCTCGACGAGCCGAGCTCCCGCAAAGCGCGAGCGGCGGCGATGGTGATCGCCTTGCCGTACCCGCGACCGCGGTGGTCCCTGTGCAC
The DNA here is from genome assembly GCF_002150765.1 of Lentzea kentuckyensis. Classification (GTDB taxonomy): domain Bacteria; phylum Actinomycetota; class Actinomycetes; order Mycobacteriales; family Pseudonocardiaceae; genus Lentzea; species Lentzea kentuckyensis. Next base: position 41,585 of record NZ_MUYM01000002.1, on the reverse strand, counting down.
TCCCATCGGTTCGAGCAGTCCGGGCCTGCCAGGACCGGCTGACCACACCGTCACCGCCGCGGCCGCGTCGTCGCCCTCGAACGCGACCAGGCACCGGGCGTCGGCGTACGGCGATCCGGTGGCCATCGCGTGCCAGCGTTCGTCGATGAACGTCGACTTCTCGAACGACGCCCGGATCACCGCGGCGTGCAGGTGCGCCCGCTCCGGCCCGATCACCTCGATCCGCACGCCGGGATCCGGCACCGGCTCCGCGAGGTCGAGGCGCAGCGGCGTCCACGGCTCGTCGGACTGCCATCCCCGTTCGAACATCAGCTCCTGAAACCGCGTGCCTCTGGGAGATTCGACGTAGACCGTCCCCGCGGGCAGCACGCCGCGCTCGGGGTCCGTGATGTCCTCGACCAGCTGCCGGGCGAGTTCCTCGTCGTGGCGGGCATCCGGCGCGATCGTGAACCGCAACAGGTTCGGGCCGTCCAGCAGTCCGACGGCGAGCGTCCGCCCGTTCCGGCGCCAGGTCCGCACGGCCGCGGCCGTCGCTTCGGCACCGAACCGGCAGAACCAGCCGACATCTCCCGGATGCAGCTGGAAAGGCGAGCCGTCGTGCTGCCACTCCCGCAGCACGCGCACGGCTTCGTCCAACCCGGTGACATCCGGAGTTCCCAGCATCACATGCCTTCCGCGGGCTCCCAGAGCTCGATCCGGTTCCCCTCCGGATCGACGCACCACCCGAACCGCCCGAACTCCGAGTCCTCGGTGTCCGGCAGCACCTCGACCCCGCGCGCCCGCAGCTTCGCCATCAACGACGGCAGGTCGTCGACGCGCAGGTTCAGCATGGTGCGCTGGTGGGGTTCGCCGATGTACTCCGTGTCCTGAGCGAACAACGCCATCGTCGTCGTGCCCGGCCGATCGGAGGTCGCGGTGTCGAGCCAGTGGAAGGTGACAGCGCCCTTTTCGCTCATCGGCACGCCGAGATTGTCGCGGTACCAGGCGGCCAGGCGCGCGGGATCTCGGGAACGCAGGAAAACCCCGCCGATGCCAGTCACCCGCGCCACCCGACGGACCCTACTACCGCGTGCCACGATGGGGGAATGGACGCCGTAACGTCTGCACCCGAACCGGTCAACGAGCCCGTGCACACATACGCTCCTGGTAGCGCCGAACGCGCGAGTCTCCAGCAACGCATCGCGGAACTCGAGGGAACCACCCACGAGTTGACGATGACCATCGGCGGTCAGCAGCGCATGGGCGGCGGCGACCGCATCGACGTGGTGCAGCCACACGATCACCGGCACGTGCTCGGGGTGACGGCGCAGGCCACCAACTCGGACGTCGCGGACGCCATGCGCGCGGCCCAGCACGCCGCGCCAGGCTGGCAGGAGCTGCCCTTCGACGAACGGGCCGCGGTGCTGCTGCGGGCGGCCGACCTGCTCGCCGGGCCGTGGCGCGACACGCTCAACGCCGCCACGATCCTCGGGCAGTCGAAGTCCGTTCAGCAGGCCGAGATCGACGCGGCGTGCGAGCTGATCGACTTTCTCCGGTTCAACGTCCACTTCGGCCGGCGGATCCTCGAAGAGCAGCCGGTCTCGTCCCAGGGCGTGTGGAACCGGATGGACCACCGGCCGCTGGACGGGTTCGTCGTGGCGATCACGCCGTTCAACTTCACCGCCATCGCCGGCAACCTGCCGCTGGCGCCCGCGTTGATGGGCAACACCGTGCTGTGGAAGCCGTCGCCGACACAGCAGCTGGCCGCGCACTTCACCATGCGGCTGCTCGAAGAGGCCGGGCTGCCGCCAGGCGTGATCAACCTCGTCACCGGCGACGGCCACGCGGTGAGCCAGGTGGCGTTGCGGGACAGGTTCTTCGCCGGTCTGCACTTCACCGGCTCCACGCGCACTTTCAAGGCGCTGTGGCAGACCATGGCGGGCAACCTCGACAACTACCGCGGTTACCCGCGTGTCGTCGGCGAGACCGGCGGCAAGGACTTCGTGCTGGCCCACGCCTCCGCCGACCCCAACGCGCTCGTCACCGGTCTCGTCCGCGGTGCTTTCGAGTACCAGGGCCAGAAGTGCAGTGCCGCCTCACGCGCGTACGTCGCGCGTTCGTTGTGGGACGGCGGGGTTCGCGAACGTCTGCTCGACGTCACGAAGTCGTTGTCCTACGGCGATGTCACGGACCTGTCGGCGTTCGGTGGCGCCGTGATCGACCATCGAGCGTTCGCCAAGCACGAGGAAGCACTGCTGATGGCGTCCGCGTCCACTTCGGTCGAAGTGCTGGCCGGCGGCTCGTGTGACGACTCGGTGGGCTACTTCGTCGACCCGACCGTGCTGCTCGGCACCGACCCGCACCACGACATCTTCACCACCGAGTACTTCGGCCCGATCCTCGCCGTGCACGTCTACGAGGACGCGGACTTCCCGAAGATCATGGAGACCATCGACACCTCCACCCCGTACGCGTTGACCGGCGCCGTCTTCGCGCGCGACCGCGTGGCCGTCGAACAGGCGCACAAAGCCCTGCGGTTCGCGGCGGGCAACTTCTACGTCAACGACAAGCCGACGGGCGCCGTGGTCGGGCAACAGCCGTTCGGCGGCTCGCGCGGTTCCGGCACCAACGACAAGGCGGGCTCGATCTACAACCTGCAGCGCTGGACCAGTCCGCGCGCCATCAAGGAAACCCTGGTACCGCCGACCGATCACAAGTACCCGCACATGGGTTAGCTATTTGCTCCAGCTGAAAACAACGGGTCGCCGGTCCGTTGAGTGGATCACAGACTGGCGTGGAAATCGCTACTTCGAAATCCTCGAACACGAGTCACCCACCAGATCGTGTTGGAGGAAAATCATGCGCAAAACCAGGCGAATCGTGATGGCGGCCATTGCCGGGTTGTTCGGGCTGAGCGCCATCGTGGCCACGACGTCGGCATCCGCCGCGCCCGCGCAGGAACAGGCTCAGGCGGTCGGATTCCTCATCCCGGCCGACATGAACAACCGATGTCTGACCGTCGCCCAGGGCAACACGGGCAACGGCGCCGGCGTGATGATGCTGGACTGCACCGGCTCGTCCGCGCAGAGGTGGAGCTGGTCCGGCGGGAACCTGAAGAGCGACGTCAGCGGGAAGTGCCTGGACGTGGCGTTCGGCAACGGTGACAACGGCGCCATGCTGAACATGTTCGACTGCAACGGCGACTGGAACGCGCAGCGCTGGTACTGGAACGGTGGTGAACTCCGCAACCGCATCAACAACAAGTGCCTGACCATTCCTGCTGCGAACTGGTGGCAGGGCGCGTCGGTGACGCTGTGGGACTGCGTCAACGGCCGTGACCAGAAGTGGCACACCTCGTAACTGATTTCCTGGTATCCGGCCGCGGAATTGTTTCCGCGGCCGGATCCCGGTCGTTCACGAGGAAGTCCGGGGTTTCCAGCCGGTGGTCTCGATGAGCTTCGTGCTCACCACCCGCTGCGACCGCGAGAACACCTCGAACGACGCGACGAACCTGCCCAGGAAGGCCGGCAGCCGCGTGATTCCCACGTCCCGCTTCAAGACCGGCGTCCCGACGTTGTAGATCCCGGGAGGCGCGTCCAGCACCGCGACGGCCGCTGCCGCCGCGTCACCGGGGTGCACGACCGACATCCAGCCGTCGCCGATGAGCACCGGCGGCGACTGCGCCTCGCCGCCGCTCAACAACCCGATGCGCAGGAACGTCCCGCCGGGATGCGCCAGGACGTTGTGCTGCGCCGTGACCGAGCTCGCGATGTGACCGACGGGCTTGAGCGGCGCGCTCTCGTCGAGCTCCCGGTCACCGCCGTCCGCGTAGACGAACGAGATGCCCTCCTGCACGATCCGCGCCACACCGGCCTTCGTCGCGGCCTCGACCAGCGCGGCACTGCCCTCGGCGCGGATGCGGTCGTTCTCCGCCCACGCGCTGGCCAGGACGGCCCTGGCGCTGAGCGGGATGCGGGTGGCGAGGTTGATGACGGCGTCGTAGCCGGTCAGCGCGGTGGCGAGCTGCCCGGCGTCGAACATCGAGGTCGTCCGCCGGTCCAGCACCCCGACCTCGTGTCCGGCCGCCCGCAGCAGCGGCACCGCTTCCCGTCCGAGCACACCCGTCGCACCGATCACGAACACGTTCATGACAGGTGGACGAGACAGCGCGTCAGGTTGTGACAAGCCTCTTGAACGCGCGCTGGGCCTTGCCCTGCGCGATCGAGGCGACCTGGTCGACGTTGCCGTTCCGCAGGTTGGCGATCACCTTGAACGACTCGGTCGCGTTGACCGCCACGAGCGTGGTGCACTCGACGACGCCGGAGCCGGTGCCACAGGACGACGCCGCCGAGTGGCCGTCGCCGACGAGCATCTCCATGGAGTTCTCCGGCCGCACGTAGGCGTCCCCGAACACGACCACGACGACCAGGTCCGTCTCGGCGCCCGTTCCCTCCCGGAACGCGCAGGACCGCGCCATGTCCGGGTACGGCTGCGGCGTGCCGGTCAACGGCGAGTCGAAGTCCGCGGCGGTCAGCATCAGGCACGGGTCCGCGATGAGCTTGCGCGGTGTGTCGATGCGCGGCGACGTCGTGGTGACCGTCGTCGTTGTAGTCGTCATCTCACTCGCGGTGCTCGGTGCGGACGTGACCGGTGCAGTGGCGCAGCCGCTGAGCACGAGCAGCAGCGGCAGCAAACGCTTCATGAGGCCCTCGGCATCCGGGCGAGCACGTCGGTGATCAGCGACTGGGTGTTGAGCAGCAACCGGGATTCTCTTCCGTCCTTCTGCCCCAACGACACCGTGAGGGAGTGCTCCGGTGCCACGGCAGCCCATGCGGTGCACACGAACTGTGCCGCGTCGCCGCCGCACGAGAACCACACGTTGTGGCCCTCGATCAGCCCTTGGTGGCCGTTGGGGTTTGCGGCTTTCTCCGCGTCGTAGGCACGCGGCAGCACGCCGACGAGCACGACGAGGTCCTCGGGGCCACCGGTGCCGAACGTGGCCGCACACGTGCCCGGGATCTGCGGGTAAGGCGCGGGCGGGACGGAGAACGGGCCGTACTTGTACTTCGTGAGGTCCTGCTCGGTGAAGAGCGCGCACGGGTCGACCGACGTGACGTTTCGCGGTGTGTCGATGCGCGGCGACGTCGTGGTGACCGTCGTCGTGGTCGTCGGCGCCGTTGGGCTGGTCGGGCTCGGCGATGTGGCTTGTGGCTGCGCGGTGCACGAGGCCAGGGCCACCACCAGCCCGAACGCCCCCAGAAGTCTGATCACGCCAGAAGTGTGACTGATGGGTGCAATCTCATTCGGCGTGGTCGTCCAGTCCGGCCTTGGAGGCCAGCAGCCGCCGCAGCGACGTCAGCCGGCCCGGCGCGTCCGGCACCAGTTCGTCCAGCATGCAGCCGGGATCCTCGGGCGCGCCCAGGTGGCCGCAGCCGGGCGGGCACTCCTCGGCAGCCTCGGCGAAGTCCGGGAACGCCTTCACGATGTCGTCCGGCGTGATGTGCGCGAGGCCGAACGAGCGGATGCCGGGCGTGTCCACGACCCAGCCGCCGCCGGGCAGGCGCAGCGCCACGGCCTGGGTCGAGGTGTGCCGGCCCTTGCCGACGCCGGACACCACGCCCACCGCGCGGTTCGCGTCCGGCACCAGTTTGTTGACCAGGGTGGACTTGCCGACGCCGGAGTGGCCGATCAGGCACGACACCGTGTCCGCCAGCCGCGCGCGCAGGACGGCGGGTTCTTCGTCGAACCGCGTGACGATCACCGGCACGTCGAGTTCGGTGTAGAGGGCCAGCAACGAGTCGGCGGACGCGAGGTCCGACTTCGTCAGGCACAGCACCGGTTCCAGGCCGCCGGCGTACGCGGCGACCAGGCACCGGTCGATGAAACCCGTGCGCGGCGGGGGATCGGCCAGCGCCACCACCATGATGAGCTGGGAGGCGTTCGCGACGACGACGCGTTCGAACGGATCGGTGTCGTCCGCGGTCCGGCGCAGCACCGAGGTCCGTTCCCCGACGCGCACGATGCGGGCCAGCGTGTCCGGCTGGCCCGACGTGTCACCGACGATGCCGACCTGGTCGCCCACCACCACGGGCGTGCGGCCCAGTTCGCGCGCACGCATCGCGGTGACGACGACACCGGACTCCAACGCGCACGTCCAGCGGCCGCGGTCCACGCCGATCACCATCGCGCTCTCGGCGTCGGCGTGTTCGGGCCGTCTCTTGCTGCGCGGCCGCGTCCCCTTGCCGGGGCGCACGCGCACGTCGGACTCGTCGAGCTTGCGCCAGTCCTGCTTGCTCACTTCTACGCGCCCCCGGTGAGCATGGCGTTCCACATCCCGGGGAAGTCGGGAATCGTCTTCGTCGTCGAACCGATGTCGTCGACCGAGACACCCGGCACCACCAGCCCGATGATCGCGCCCGCCGTCGCCATCCGGTGGTCGGCGTAGGCCTTCCACACGCCACCGCGCAACGGCGCCGGCTCGATGATCAGCCCGTCCTCGGTCTCGGAAGCGTTGCCGCCCAAGCCGTTGATCTCGTTCACCAGGGCCGCGATCCGGTCGGTCTCGTGGCCGCGGATGTGCGCGACACCGCGGATGACGGTCCGGCCCTCGGCCAGCGCCGCCAGCGCCGCCACCGTCGGCGTCAGCTCGCTCTCGTCGCGCAGGTCGATGTCCAAACCGGACAGTCGGGCCGGCCCGCGCACGGTCAGGCCGCGCTCGGTCACCTCGACCGTGCACCCCATGCGCTCCAGGATGCCGCGCACCGAGTCGCCGGGCTGGGTGGTCGAAGCGGGCCAGTGCGGAATCGTCACCTCGCCACCGGTCACCGCGGCCGCCGCCAGGAACACCGTCGCGTTCGACAGGTCCGGCTCCACGTGCCAGGTGCGGGCGGCGATCGGGCCGGGTTCGACGTGCCACAGGTTCGCCTCGGTCTCCACCCGCACGCCCACCGAACGCAGCGTCTGGACCGTCATGTCGATGTGCGGCAACGAAGGCACGGGCTTGCCGTCGTGCCGCACCGTCACGCCCTTCTCGTACCGGGCGGCGGACAGCAGCAGTCCGGAGACGAACTGCGACGAGCCCGAGGCGTCGATCGTCACCTCACCGCCGGCCAGCGATCCCGTGCCGCGCAACGTGAACGGCAGCGAGTCGCCCTCCACGTCCGCGCCCAGCGAACGCAACGCGTCCAGCACGGTCGCCATCGGCCGCGTGCGGGCGTGCGGGTCGCCGTCGAACCTGATCTCGCCGTCGGCCAGCGCGGCGGCGGGCGGCAGGAACCGCATGACCGTGCCCGCGAGACCGCAGTCGATGTCGGCCGGCCCGCGCAACGCACCGGGGGTCACGTCCCAGCCGCCGTCCTCCCGATCGGCGACGCCGACACCGAGAGACGACAGCGCGGCGGCCATCAGCACCGTGTCGCGGCTGCGCAACGGTGCGTGCACCGTGGAGGGTCCGTCGGCCAGCGCCGCGAGGACCAGAACGCGGTTCGTGATCGACTTCGAGCCGGGCACCGGCACCGTCGAGTGGACTGGACCGGGTGCGCTGGGGGCTGACCAGTGCTGAGTCATGGATGAATGATCCCGCATCGTCGGTGGCGTGGCTCGCACAGGTGTTCCCGACGTGCGACGATGACGACTTCGGAGGTGATCGGTTTTGTGCGGTAGGTACGCCTCCACCAAGGACCCGGCGCTGCTGGCGGCCGAGTTCGACGCGGTGGACGGAACCGGCGACGAGGCGCCAGGGGCGGACTACAACATCGCTCCCACCAAGCACGTCATGGCGGTGGTCGAGCGCAAACCAGAGGACGAAGAGCTGGAACGCAGCATCCGCGTCATGCGCTGGGGTCTCGTTCCGCACTGGGCCAAGGACCTCTCCGGCGCGGCCAAGATGATCAACGCCCGCGCCGAGAGCGTGCTGACCAAGCCGGCCTACAAGCAGTCCGCGATCAAGCGTCGCTGCATCCTGCCGGCCGAGGGCTGGTACGAATGGCAGCCTGCCGAGGGGCGCAAACAGCCGTACTTCATCACCCGCGGCGATGGCGCTTCCCTGGCCATGGCGGGCATCTGGTCCGTGTGGTGGAAGGACGACGTTCCGACCGTCACGTGCGCGGTGCTCACCACGGACGCCATCGGCGTGATGACCGAGGTGCACCACCGCATGCCGTTGCTGCTGCCTCAGGACCGCTGGTCGGCGTGGCTCGACCCGACGTCCCTCGACCCCAGCGAGCTGCTGACTCCTGATCCCTCGATCGTCGAGGCGCTCGAACTGCGCCCGGTGTCGACGGCGGTGAACAGTGTGAAGAACAACAACGCCTCGTTGATGGACCGCGTCTCGTTGACCGACGACGAGAAGCCCGCACCCATGTTGTTCGAGCAGTCGTGACGACGCTGTTGGTGGACACGCCGCACGGCCCCGCGCGGGCCTCACTGCACTGTGCCCACGAACCGCGGGCGGCACTGCTGCTGGGCCACGGCGCCGGTGGGGGCGTCGAGGCCCCCGATCTGGTCGCCGCGTGCCACGCCGCCAACTCCGTCGGCGTGCACGTGGCCCTGATCGAACAGCCCTACCGCGTCGCGGGCCGTCGTGCCCCCGCACCGGCCAACCAGCTCGACACCGCCTGGCTGTCCGTCGTCGACGACCTGGGCGAGCGCTGGTTCGACGGCCTGCCCCTGGTGTTCGGCGGCCGGTCGTCCGGCGCTCGGGTGGCCTGCCGCACGAGCGTCGAAGGCCAGGCCGTCGCGGTGCTGTGCCTGGCGTTCCCCGTGCACCCGCCGGGCAAGCCGGAGAAGTCCCGGATGGCGGAGCTGGACGGCGTCGAGGTCGCGACGCTGGTCGTGCAGGGCGAGAACGACCCGTTCGGCCAGCCGGGCCAGTCCAAGCACCGCGAGGTCGTGCTGCTCAAGGGAGATCACTCGCTGAAGGCGTCGGTGGCGGACGTCGGCAGGTTCGTCGGCGAATGGCTGGACCGGGTGCTGCGTCCGCTCGACTAGCGTCGCGTTCATGAGCGACTTCGACGAGCAGGGCCGTCCGGAACCGCCGCTGGACGGCGACGAGCTCGCCACCTTGACCGGGTTCCTGGAGTTCCAGCGCGCGACCCTCGCGTGGAAGACCGATGGCCTCACCGCCGAGCAGCTCAACCAGACCACCGCGAAGTCGTCGATGACGCTCGGCGGTCTGCTCAAGCACCTCGCGTACGTCGAGCAGCAGTGGTTCCACACCGTCCTGCACGACCGCAAGCCGTTGGAGCCGTGGGGAAGCGTCGACTGGAAGGCCGACAACGACTGGGATTGGCACTCGGCCGCCCAGGACACACCTGAGCAGCTGAGGGCCCTCTGGCAGGACGACGTCGAACGCGCCCGCAAGGCCGTCGAGGAAGCCCTCGAAACCGGCGACCTCGGTCAGCTCAGCAAGCGCGCCCCGTGGCCGGACGGCAAAAAGGTGAGCCTGCGCTGGATCCTGACCCACATGGTCGAGGAGTACTCGCGGCACAACGGCCACGCCGATCTGATCCGCGAGGCGATCGACGGCCAGGTCGGTGAATAGGTTTGAAACGTTTTACAACCGATCACGGATCGACGGCGTTCCCTGCGTGTCAGGGCAACACCAGATCGAGACGTACTCGGAGAACACGTGAACATGCTCGGCAAGACCGCTGCTGTGGCACTGGCAGGTGCCGCCCTCGTGGGCGTGACGGGAGCCTCCGCGGCCCAGGCCGAAACCTCGTGGTGCACCGGCAGTGACCTGGTGATCAGCGCCCACCGAATGAACAAGCCGTCCGCGAACAAGACGGCGCACTGGATGAGGATCGCCCCCGCCGAGGGTGTCTCCTGCAAGATCGGCGGCAGCCTCAGCAACGTGCGCTTCCTCGACGCGTCGGGCCGGGACATGAACATCCCGCTGGCAGGCGGCCAGACCGGGCACTACGTCGAGGTGCCGGTCGGCGGGATCCACGAGGCCGCCGTCTACGTGGGTTCGGAGATCCAGGGGCCGACCGTGACGCCGGCATACATGATGTTCAACCTGCCCGGCCAGGGCAGCCTGGGTGATCTGAAGCTCGTCGCGTGGCCGTCCAGCATCGGCACGATCGTGCGGGTGGGAGACGTGATGGAACCGGTCAGCTAAGCGCTGATCGGCGCGACCACCGCGTTGGTGAGTCGCACCAGTTCGGCCGGCGCGATCTCCACTTCGAGGCCGCGCCGGCCGGCACTGCAGAACACCGTCTCGAACTCCGACACCGACGAGTCGATGACGACCGGCAGCCGCTTCTTCTGCCCCAGCGGTGAGATGCCACCGGCGACGTAGCCCGTCGCACGTTCGGCATCGGCGACCACCGCCATCTTGGCCTTCTTGCCCTTCAACGCAGCCGCCAGACCCTTCAGATCCAGCTGCGAAGTCACCGGGACCACTCCGACGGCGAGCTTGCCGTCGACTTCGGCCACGAGCGTCTTGAACACGCGTCCCGGCACCAGCCCGAGCGCCTCGGCCGCCTCCAGCCCGTAGGACTCGTGGCGGGGGTCGTGCTCGTACGAGTGCAAGGTGTGCGCCACCCGCTGCTTGTCCAGCAACGCTGTGGCGGGCGTCCCACGTCCGGCCATGCGGAATTACTACCAGCATGTCCGTTGTTACTGAGGACGTGGTGACGAACATGCTCGAGCGGCCCCGCGTAGAGTCAGACCCGACCCAGAACCTGTGGGAAGGGAGCGCGGTGCCCGCCACCGGCACGACGGAGACGACGGCGGAGCGAGCCGCGCGTTTCGAGCGCGACGCGATGCCGATGCTCGACCAGCTCTACTCGGCGGCCCTGCGCATGACGCGCAACCCGGCCGATGCCGAGGATCTGGTCCAGGAGACGTTCCTCAAGGCCTATTCGGCGTTCGCGTCCTTTTCGGAGGGCACGAACCTCAAGGCCTGGCTGTATCGGATCCTGACGAACACGTACATCAACGGCTACCGCAAGAAGCAGCGCCAGCCGATTCAGCAGCCGACCGACGAGATCACGGACTGGCAGCTGGCGCAGGCGGAGAGCCACACCTCGTCCGGGCTGCGCAGCGCCGAGGTCGAGGCACTCGACAACCTGCCCGACAGCGACGTCAAGGAAGCATTGCAGCGGTTGCCGGAGGAGTTCCGGATCGCGGTCTACCTCGCCGATGTCGAAGGCTTCGCGTACAAGGAGATCGCAGACATCATGGGCACCCCGATCGGCACGGTGATGTCCCGGTTGCACCGGGGCCGTCGCCAGCTCCGCGACATGCTGGCGGACGTCGCCCGCGAGCGCGGTTTCCTCCGAGGAAACAACGGAGACGCGTCATGAACTGCGGCGAACCCCACGACACCGACTGCTCAGAGGTGCTGTCCGAGGTCTGGCTGTTCCTGGACCAGGAGTGTGACCAGACTCGCCGTGCGGCACTGCAGACGCACCTCGACGAGTGCCATCCGTGCCTGGAGCAGTTCGGGCTGGAGGAGCACCTCAAGGCGTTGCTCGCGCGCAAGTGCGGGGGCGACTACGCCCCGGCCGACCTGAAGGCGCGCATCCGAGCCACGATCGTGGAGATTCGCACCGAGGACTGAGTCCTCGCGCAAGACAAAAGGCCCTGGTCACGTGTTCGTGACCAGGGCCTTTCGCAGTACTCAGGCGTTGGGGCGCTTGCCTCGGTTGGCGCCGCCCTTTTTGCGGTCGCGGCGCTTGCGAGCACGCTTCGACATGGGTGTCTCCTAGGATCAGAACTGCTTCGCCCACCATTTTCGCATGGAGGAGTTCTGAGCACGCTCACAGACCTGCTGGCCGAGCACACGAAGCTCTCCGGCGCCGCCGTCGACCACCTCCAACTGGTCGTCGCGGAGTGGCAACTCCTCTCCGACCTCTCGTTCGCGGACTTCAACATGTGGGTCCCGCTGGACGACGGCAAGTTCCTCTGCGTCGCGCAGGCCCGTCCCACCACGGCGCCGACGGCTCACCCGGAGGACGTGGTCGGCAGCGAGGTCGACACCGAGGAACACCCGCAGCTGCGCCGGGCCATCGACGAGTCGCGGATCTGCCGCGAGGAGGACCCGCGCTGGCACCTGGGCGTGCCGGTGCGGCGCGAAACCATCCCGGTGCGGCTGGGCACCCAGGTCATCGCGGTGCTGAGCCGCAGCACGAACCTGGCCGTGCCGCGGGTGCCGTCGCCGTTGGAGATCTCGTACCTCGGCAGCGCCGCCGACCTGTGCCAGATGATCGCGGACGGCACGTTCCCCGCCCCCGAACCATCGCCGGACGTGCACACCAGCCCCCGCGTCGGCGACGGCCTGATCAGGCTCGATCCGTCCGGTGCCGTGGTGTTCGCGTCGCCGAACGCACTGTCGGCGTACCACCGCATGGGCCATGCCTCGGACCTCGTGGGCGTGCACCTCGCACCGCTCACCCGCAGCCTCATCGGTGACCCGTTCGACGCCACCGAGGTCGCCCAGCGGATCAGGCAGGCGCTGGACGGCCAGCCGTCGATGCGCATGGAGGCCGAGTCACGCCGCGGCGCCGCGGTGCTGTTCCGTTCGTTGCCCCTCCGGCCACGTGGACAGGCCGCGGGCGCCATCGTGCTGTGCCGCGACGTCACCGAGGTGCGCCGGCGTGACCGCGCGTTGATGTCCAAGGACGCCACGATCCGCGAGATCCACCATCGGGTGAAGAACAACCTGCAGACCGTCGCGGCCCTGCTGAGGCTGCAAAGCCGCAGGTTGAGCAACCCGGAGGCGAAGGAGGCGCTGGCCGAGTCGGTCCGCCGTGTGACTTCCATCGCACTCGTGCACGAGACGTTGTCGATGTCCGTCGACGAGCGGGTCGATCTGGACGACGTGGTCGACAAGGTGATCCCGATGATGAGCGACGTGGCGGTCACCGAGACCCAGGTGAGCGTGCGTCGCGAGGGTGGTTTCGGGATCGTCCCCGCCGAGATCGCCACCCCGCTGGTGATGGTGCTGACCGAGCTCGTGCAGAACGCCTTCGAGCACGCCTACGCCCCTGGCCAGCGTGGAGAGGTCGTCGTGCACTCGGAGCGGTCCGCCAAATGGCTCGACGTGACGATCACCGACGACGGGAAGGGGCTTCCGCCCGGTTTCTCCCTGGAGCGCACGGATCGTCTCGGTCTGCAGATCGTTCGGACCCTCGTCGATTCCGAACTGAGGGGCTCGTTGAGCTTGCGGCGCAGGCCTCGAGGCGGTACAGAGGCGGTCCTGCGCGTACCGCTCAGAGGGCGGCGCTAAACTAACGCCGTGCACACGTGACGATCAGCCTCAGCGGTCTCACGTGGTCATGCGGGAGGGTGTGCAAACAAAAGAAGAAGCCCGACACCTGGCACGGTGTCGGGCTTCTTCTTTATGCGTTTTTCGCGGCTAACTGCCTGGTCAGGCGTTGCTGCGGGCCCGCGTGCGGGCGTTGCGGCGCTTGAGTGCGCGGCGCTCGTCTTCGCTCATCCCGCCCCAGACGCCGGCGTCCTGGCCGCTCTCGAGCGCCCACGCGAGGCAGTCGGAGACGACGGGACAACGACGGCAGACGGTCTTCGCCTCGGCGATCTGAAGCAGCGCGGGACCACTGTTCCCAACGGGGAAGAACAGCTCGGGGTCCTCGTCGCGGCAGATCGCGCGGTGGCGCCAGTCCATTGGAACTACTCCTCAGCAGTAGGCGCGCACAAGGGCACGCCGGTTGTCAGCGGTCGTTTTGGGGTGCTTGTGAATGCTTTCACGAACGGCTGGGATGTCAAGGGGTTAGCACTGACCCGGTGAGTGAACTCACCCAAAAGATCGACAGCGTTCACCTGGGGTTTCACGCTCTGCTGTCACTCGACTGCAGTACATCCCGGGTGAGTACCGAGACGGTCACGAACCGATCACGGACTGTCAAGTTGCTTATACGGCAACAGTCAACGCGTCGGGGACTGCCCGGAACTCCACCGCAGTCGTCATGCCGAGGAAATCTCCGTCGACCTGGAGGTTGGCGGGCTCCTCGCACTTCACTCTGACATAACCCACGTCGTCGCGCCGAACGAGATTCCCGCCCTTTGGATTACCGGTGGCGAGCACTTGGGCGACATAGCGCCCGACCGTGGGCACCCGCAGGGTCTTCAGGGCGCTCAGGCCGAGGCCGCCGTCGAACGACGTGCTGGGGTTGAGCTGGATGGCCTTGTCACCGAAGTACGTCCACGGGTCGGTGTTCGACACGAACACCATGCCGACGTCGTTGAACGGCGCCTCACCCGGAACTTCGACGGTGAAGTGCTGCGGCTTGCGCACGTTCTGCGCGTAGGCCTTGAGCGCGACGCTCAGATAGAGAGCAGGACTCGCGTTGCGGCCCCTGGCGCGCTTCTTCTCCACGCCGGCGACGACGTCGGCGTCCAGGCCCATACCCGCGTTGAACGTGAACCACCGGCCCTTGCCGCCCTCGACGACGTCCGAGAAGACCTGACCGAGCCCGATCCGGCGCCTGGTGCCGTGCTCGATGGCCTGCAGCAGGACGTGCGTGGCCTCGACCGGGTCGCGCGGGATGCCGAGCGCGCCCGCGAAGACGTTCGCCGAACCGCCGGGCACGACGCCGAGCATCGGCTTGTCGGGACGGGGGCCGCCGCGCAGGATGCCGTTCACGACCTCGTTCACCGTGCCGTCGCCGCCGTGGGCGATGACCAGGTCGAACCCGTCCGCGGCGGCGTTGCTCGCCGCGTCCGCCGCATGGCCGCGGTAGGAGGTCTGGATGATCTCCAGCTGCACGTCGCTGGCCAGCGCGTGCGCCAACACGTCACGGCCCGCCGGCGTTGTTGTAGTCGCCTGCGGGTTCACCACGAGAAGAGCGCGCACTACTTGAGGGTAAGACAGTGCGTGACCGTCAGCGGCGCGCATGTCCTCCCTCAGGGTGGCTCCAGCCTCACGAAAGTGGCGCAAATCTCCCTTCCGTCAGCAGTGCGTTCACCTCGCAGCCGAGTGCACCCCGGACGACCGCCGGCTCGCTGAAGGCCCCTTGATCTTCCCGCGCCCGGCGTGCTGAGTGAGCCCTCCAACCGGGTGGCCTACGATCCGTGACCAGGTACAGAACGTGAGGAAAGGTCCCGTGAACAGTGACAACCCGGTGACCCCCGCGCCACCGCGCTCGGTACGCGTCGCCGCCGTGCTCACCTTCCTGCAGGGCCTGGGCGGCATCGCGCTGGCCGGCGCGCTCGCCATCCGGGTGATCGGCGGAGCGACCCCCGCGGGCCCGATCCTCGGCGCCGCCGGTGTGCTCGTGATCTGGTTCGGCGGCGCGATCCTCGCGTCGGTCCTGTTGTTCCGTGGTCAGCACGGTGCGCGCACGCCCGTGATCGTCACGCAGCTGCTGTTGCTCGGCTGCGCCTGGTACGCGTACGGGCCGTCGGAGCAGCAACTGCTCGGCTCGTTGGGCGGCATCTACTGCGTCGTCGTCCTCGTCTTCCTGTTCACCCGCGATGGGCGTCAGTGGGCGTTGGGCCTGACCGACGTGAACGAAAGTGACAAAGCCGACTAACGGAGGGTGGTCACGGTCACACGACCGGGTGAAGCTGTGCGTGGTTGCTTAACCACTCCCTGCACTCACGAGGTGACCAACCATGCGTGTTCTGACCGCGATCGCGGGCGCCCTCCTGGCGGCGCTCACCCTCGCACCCGCGACGGCTTCGGCAGCGCCCGAGGACCCGAACATGTCGCCGATGATCATCGACGGCAGCTATGCGTCGAACTTCCCGTACGCGGCCCGTCTGTTCGTGAACGGCCGTGAGAACTGCTCGGCCACGAAGATCGCCCCTCGGTGGATCCTGACCGCCGAGCACTGCGTGGCGTCCTCCGGCACGTACACGTTCCGCGCGGGCAGCCTGGACCAGACCTCCGGCGGCCAGTTGGTGACCGGTACCCGGATCATCAAGCACCCGTCGGCAGACCTGGCGCTCGTCCAGGTCGGCACGTCGATGTCGGCGCCGTTCTCGCCGCTCGCCGGCAGCACCGACGGCGTGACCACGGGCCAGACCGTGCAGCTCTACGGCTGGGGCGCCACCTGCACCAACCAGCCGGAGATCAACTGCCAGTCGCGTTACCTGAAGGTCGCGAACACCCGCGTCACGAACCCCAACGGTTCCGACTACCGCGGTGGTCGTGCGATCTCCGTCCAGCGCATCGACGGCATCGCCGCCGGTGGTGACTCGGGCGGCCCGATGTTCGGGAACGGTCGTCAGGTCGGCGTCGCGTCCACCTCGGACCGCGCGACGCGCTCCAACTACACCCGCATCGCCACCTACCGCTCCTGGATCACCACCAACGCGGGCGTCTGACACACGGCTCGACCAGCGGTAACCCTGCGATGGCCCTCGGCTCCGGCCGGGGGCCATCACCCTGCGTGTTCACTAATGGTGGATGGACACGAACGGAGTAGCCGGTTACCGTGCCTCCAGCGTTCGCGCCGCTCGGGAGCAGGGTGAGGTGCGCAGTGCAGGACGGCCCGCAGCGGGTGACCACCAACGGCGATTCCGAACGCCCAAATGTGGCTCGCCTGTTCGACTACTACCTCGGCGGAGCACACAACTTCGCGGTCGACCGCGTGGTCGCCGAGGAGACCATCAAACGCTTTCCGGTCGCCGAAATGGCCCGCACGATCAGGTCCTTCTCCCGTCGCGTGGTGCGCCTGTGCGTGGAGGAGCTGGGCATTCGGCAGTTCCTCGACCTCGGTAGCGGCATTCCGACCGCGGGCAACGTGCACGAGGTGGCGCAGTCCATCGACCCGTCGTGCAAGGTCGTCTACGTCGACCGCGACCCGGTGACCGTCGCGCACGCCCGCACGATGCTGCGGGACAACCTCAACGCCGCCATCGTGCAGTCCGACATGTGCGATGTCGGCGCCGTGTTGCGGGACCCGGAAACGCGCCGTCTGATCGACTTCACCAAACCGACCGCCGTGCTGATGGTCGGCATCCTCCCGTACATCGTCGACGAGCCCGAGGGTGTCGTCGCGCGCTATCGCGCCGCGTTGTGCGAAGGCAGCGTTCTCGCGTTGACGCACCTCACGAGAGACGTCGAGCCAGGTCTGGTGGACCAGTTGCTCGACCTCTCGAACGAGATGGGCTCCGCGCTCGTGCCGCGGACCAAACAGGACGTCGAGGACTTCGTGGGCGGGCTGAAGCTCCTGGAGCCCGGACTGGTGCTCGCCGCCCACTGGAGAGCGGACGGCGAGCTGCCGGGTACCTCGGCCCTTGCCGACGCATCGACCTATGGCGCGGTAGGCGTCATCTAAGCACCTGGCCGAAAGTGGTATCCGAAACCTCTGGCCTCGTTGGGTGCCCACAGTGTCCTGCAAGTACCACCAACTCTTGATCGAATCGCCGTCAACTACACCCGATCTCGTCGCCGCCTGTCGAGCCGCTGCGGTGTTCTCAGCGGGAAGTGACCCCTGTTGGGTGTAGAAACACGCCTGTTGATGTTGAGTTGGTGGTACTTGCAGACGCCATGAGAGCCCAGGGCAGAGCGCCAGACGAGTAACGGACACAACTTCCGGCAGCCTGCTTAGTTGGTTTTCGCGCGAAGTGCTTGACCGGTCGTCGTCGTACTGTCCGTGACGGACGTTCCGCTGCTCTTGCGCCACTGCAGGTCGTTCGCGCCAGTGCTGCGTTCCACCTTCACGCCGTTGAGCGAGATGTTCTGCACGCTGTCGGTGGTGAACGCCGGCCGTCCGTCGTTCTTCTCGAACTCGATCGTGCTGTCGAGGAACTTCACGTCGGTCGCGTTGCGGATCCAGAACCCGAACGCCGGCCGCACGCCGAAGATGCGCGGCGGGTACTCGCCGGAGACCTCCGGCGGACTCTTCGAGGCGTCCGATTCCTTGTGGTTGCCCGGAACCGTGAGCTTCACGTGATCGAAGGTGAGGCCCGTGATCTTCGAGTCGGACCGGCCGGAGATGGTCGACGCGTACTCCGGGTCGCCGGGGATGTCGCGCGGCGCGGTCAGGTTCGTGCCGGTGATGTTCCGGTAGGTGATGTTGCGAATCTTGCCGGTGGACGGGTTGTTCGGGCAGCGGCCGCGCTTGCCGATGTGGATGAAGATCGGCGAGGCGGTCCTGGTGAGCTGGATGTTGTCGTAGACGACGTCCTCGATCACCGCGCCGTCCATCGACACCATGCCCAGGCCCGCCTTGGAGGCACCGGTGACCTTGAGGTTGCGGAACTGGATGTTCCGGAAGCTGCCGCAGGTCTCCGAGCCGAACTGGATGGCGTTGTTCTCCGTCGACTGAATCGTGGAGTCGCGGACGACGTTGTTCTCGCTCAGGAACGTCCTGCCGGTGGCGTAGTCGCTCTTGAACGCCACCGCGTCGTCGCTCGCGACGACCGTGGAGTTCGACAGCTCGATGTTGGCGCTGTTGATGAAGTTGATGCCGTCGCGGTCGTCGGGGCTGTCGACGGTGATGCGGTCGAGCTTCATCCCGTTGCAGCCGTTGGTGATGATGGCGAAGTGGCCGGCCTCCCGGAACGTCACGTCGCTGATGTTGACGTTCTTGCAGAACTTGAGCGACAGCATCTTGTCGCCCTTGCCGGCCGGGATGTTCTCACCGGTCTCCAGCTTGTTGGCGCCGTCGATGACGCCCTTGCCGGTGAAGCTGACGTTCTCGACGTTCTCGCCCCACAGCAGCGCGTTGCGGAAGTGGCTGTGCCCGAAGTCCTGGTACTTGGAGTTCGGGTTGGACTCCGGCGCGTCGATGCCGCTGCCGGACGCGACGATCCGCGCGCCCTGCTGGATGTTGATGGTGACGTTGCTCTTCAAGTGGATCGAGCGGGACAGGTACGTGCCCGGCGGGATTTCGACGATGCCGTTCCCCGCCGCGCTCGCCGCGGCGACGGCCTTGTCGATGGCGACCGAGTCGATCGCCTTGCCATCGCCCTTCGCGCCGTAGTCCTTGACGTTGAAGCTGGCCGCCTTCGCCACGCCCACCGGTGCCACGACCACCGCTAGCGCGACGAACGCGCCGGTCAGTCGACGCCTCATCGTTGAGAGGTCCTTCCTCGTCCTGCGTCGAGGGCGGCGGCAGCCCGGCGTCTGAAACGCACTGAAAACGATTTCATTCTCGACCCTAGTGAAGGCCGGGCCTGAAGTACAGGGGTGACTTCGTGGCCCGGCCTGGTCGTGCTCAGGGGGTTCAGCCCCGGTATGCGCCCTGCGGCTGGCCCGCCAGCGCGGCCGAGCCCTGGTACTGCGCGCTGCCGAAGCCGAGCAGCGGGTACCCGATGAAGCCGAGGATGAAGAGCATGAAGAAGCCGAACGCCCCGCCCTTGCCGAACGCCTTCGCGAAGTCGATCGACACGATGATCGCCATGATGAAGTTGACGAACGGGATCAGCATCAGGACGAGCCACCAGCCCGGGCGGCCGGCGACCTTCAGCCAGACGTAGATGTTGTAGAACGGGATGAGGGCCGCCCAACCGGGCTGGCCGGCCTTCGAGAACGCGGCCCACATACCGGCGATCACCAGCACGGCGAAGATGATGCTGGGAATGAAGGAACCGAAGCTGAGGCCGGTGTCCATGGTGTCAGTGGGCATGATCGGTCAAGTCCTTCCAGACTCTCGGGAATGCCGGGGATCGGCGAGCGGGGACGCTGCCAGCACCGTGGACCGGTCCTGTGTGGAATTCCCGTTTCGTGAGCCTTTCGAGACCTTCCGTCAACTTTCAGAGTGAAGAGGCCAGCGTTTGCAGCGCCTCGTCGGCCACTCGCATCACCGTCCACTCGTCCATTGGGACGGCACCGAGTTTCTTGTAGAAACCGATGCTCGGCTCGTTCCAGTTGAGGACCCACCACTGGAACCTCGTGTAGCCCTTGGCGACGCACTCCTGGGCAAGAGTTTCCAGGAGTTTCCTGCCGATTCCACTGCCGCGTTGCTCCGGCGTGACGTAGAGGTCCTCGAGGTAGATGCCGTGCACGCCGTCCCACGTCGAGAAGTTGAGGAACCACAACGCGATCCCGACGACCTCACCGTCCACTTCGGCCACATGGCCGAACAGCGCGGGACTGTCGTTGAACAGCGCGGTGTGCAGTTGCTCCGCGGTGAGATGGCACTGTTCCGGCGCCTTCTCGTACAGCGCGAGTTCGTGCACCAGCTTGACGACCGCGTCGACATCGCGCGGTTCCACCCGTCGGATCATCAGATCTCCCATGCAGGAACGTTGAGCCTGCGCACCTGCGGGTCGCCCCGCTCCTCGCCCAGCTGGCAGATGCCAGCCGGATCCAGTCCGAAGTGGACACCCTGGTCCGGCGCCAGGCCCAGCCACGCCGCGATCAGCACGCGGCTGAAGTGCCCGTGCCCCACCAGCACCACGTCGCCGCCGGGCAGGATCTTGCGCACCTCGGCGAGCACCGCGCGCGCCCGCTCCTGCACCTCCGCGTGCGTCTCGCCGCCGGGCATCGGGTGCGTCCACACCGTCCACCCCGGCACGCGCTCGCGAATCTGCGGCGTGGTGATGCCCTCGTAGTCGCCGTAGTCCCACTCGGCGAGCTCCTCGGTCGTGCCCGTGATCTCCAGCCCGGCGAGTGCCGCCGTTCTGGTGGCGCGCTGCCGCGGGCTCGTCAACACGAGCGCCGGCGCCTGGTCCGTCCCCCTCAGCCGGGCGAGCGTGGCGCCCGCCCGGCGTGCCTGCTGTTCGCCCTCGGGCGTCAGCTCGATGTCAGTGCGTCCCGTGTGCCTGCCGCTCTCGGACCATTCGGTCTGGCCGTGACGCAGCAGGTAGAGGTGGGTGCTCACCTGTTCGATCCTAGGCAGTGACGGGGACCACGTTTGGGGGAGTCCACGTTGGAGGTACCCCGCTCGCCATGACCGCCGAGCACCCCGACCACGGCGTCCCCGACGAGGTCGACCCCCAGGAGATCCGCGAGGCCTTCGGGGTTCGCGTCGCGCGCATCCGGGCGGAGCTGACCTCGACGTGGAACAAACTGAGCCAGAACGAGCGCGACGCCGACCCGAGAGCCGAGTGACCTACGGCCGTTCGAACGGCTGCTCCGAGGTCCGGTAGCGCTCGCCCGCGGTGCCGGGCCTGATCAGCACCACGAAGTCCAGCTGCTCGCCCAACGCGTCCGCGTCGATCATGTGCACGGTCACGCTCCACCGCCCCGGCGGCAACGGCACCGCGAAACCTTCGTCGTCCTCGGCGCCTCCGGTGATGTGCTCGATTCCGCTCACCCGTATGTCGGTCTCGCTCACCAGCAGGTACGGCTCGGAGCTGACGACGACGTGCCGCTGTTCGGCCTCGGTGAGCGCCGCTCCGTCGCCCCACCGCACGACGAACTCCCAGGCGCCGTCCATGCCGGTGCTGAGCGGAACCATCGAGCCGATCTCGATGTGGCGCATGATGCCCGCGTTCTCGAGCAGTTCCTCGTCCCAGCTGTCGTAGTCGACGACGTGGCTGAACGGCTTGCGGTGCCACAGCACCTGCATGCCCGCGTCGGTCGCCACGAGACCTTGTGCCTGTTCCATGCGTGTGTTCCCCAGTTGTTGGGCTGAATGGCGCAATACTCTCGTCTGCTTGTCGTTTCATTTGGCAGATTCCGTGCGCAATAGCGTGCCGTGTGCTGTGTGGCGTCGATAGAACGGAGTGGATCCATCCTTTTGAGGGGGACCCACTCATGCGCCGCACAGTTGCGCTTGTACTACCTGTTCTTCTCGCCGCAGTCCTACCAGCCGTGCCCGCCTCGGCCGCGCCGGAGCCGCCGTCGGTTCCTGGCTGGGCCGTCGCCGGGAACGTGATCCGATGGACCGCTCCCACACCGATGCCGTTGCTGGACGCGGGCGTCGAGTTCTGGGAGGGCGACAAGTTCCTGGGCCGGGCCCAGGAGTCCACGAACCTGCGCACCTTCACGTTGCAGGCCGCCCTGAAAGACCCCGCCGCGCTGCAGGTGCGTTCGGCGGGCAGGCGGCTGGACGTCACCGAGCCTTCGGTGGCCTCGCTGACCGCTCCTTCGCTGCCCACGTTGCAGCCGTCGGCGGAGGTCGATCCCGGCAAGCCGGGCCCGTACGCCACCGCGTCCGGTGAGTACAAGCTCGACTCGATCAAGCTTCCCGGGTACCCGACGGCGATCGAGATGGAAGCCGTCGTCGTCGCGCCAAAGGGGGCGCCTGGCAAACGGCCGCTGGCGCTGTTCCTGCACGGCAGGCACTTCACCTGCTACAACAAGGCGAACCCCAACCAGATCACCATCGACTGGCCGTGCCCCGACGGTCTGACCGCGGTGGCGAGCCACCGCGGTTACCTGAAGGCGCAGGAGTTGCTGGCGTCGCAGGGCTACGTGACGGTGTCGATCTCGGCCAACGGCATCAACGCCCAGGACAACCAGACCGACGACCTGGGCGCGCAGGGCCGTTCTTCGTTGGTGCGTCACCACTTGGCCTTGTGGGCCGACTGGTCCGCCGGCCGCGGTTCGGTGCCGCCGATCGTCAAGTCCGCACCCGCCGACCTGTCGAAGGTGTTGCTGGTAGGCCACTCCCGCGGCGGCGAGGGCGTCAACCGCGCCGCGACCGACAGCCTGACCCCGCCGCCCGGCGACACCGGCTTCACCGGCCCGGTGCGCTGGAACATCCGCGGCAACGTGCTGATCGGTCCCACGATCTTCGGCCACAACCCCGCGCCGGACGTTCCTTCGGTGACGTTCCTGCCCGGTTGCGACGGCGACGTGTCCGACCTGCAGGGCCAGATGTTCGTGGACCAGACCCGCGGCCTGAGCCGTGGCGACGCGTTGCACAGCGCCCTGTACATGGTCGGCGCCAACCACAACTACTTCAACAGCGAGTGGACCCCCGGCCAGGCCGAGGCGCCGGCGTTCGACGACTTCTGGCCCGGCCAGACCCCGGACCCGCTGTGCACGCCCGGCGCTCCGACGCGACTGACCGCCGACCAGCAGCAAGCCGCCGGCGCGACCTATGTGGCGGCGTCCGCCGGCCTGTTCCTGTCCCGCAACTCCTCGCTGCTGCCGCTGCTCGACGGCACAGGCGTCCGTGCCCCGTCCGCCGACCCGGCCCGCGTTCTCTCGCACGCGATCGGCGCCGCCCGCAAGCCCTTCGTCGTGCCAGACGCTTCGACGGTTGCGTCCGGTAGCGCTCGCGTGTGCCAGCAGACCTCGCGTGACACGACGGTGGCGTGCGGCGGGTCTCGTTCACCGCACTTCGTCGGCTTCCGCTTCGCCTCCTCGCAGCCCGAACGCCTGTCGGTCGCCCTTCAGTGGTCGGCCGCGGGACAGGCGGCTGTGGTTCAGCCTTCTGCGCCCGTGTCGTTGCACGGTTCGCGGGACCTGGCCCTGCGTGTCGCCGTCCCGCCGAACACGCCTGCTTCCAAGTTCGGCGTTTCGGTGACCGACCAAAGTGGACAGAAGCGTTCGCTGGGATCGGTCTCCGTGGCAGGGTTGCCCGGCACCGACCGCACGAGTTCCCTGTGGGCACAGGAGGTTCGCCTTCCGCTGCCCTCCGGCGTTGGCCAGGTTTCGTCGCTGGAACTGGTCCCCGAATCCGCTTCCGGCCAGGCGTGGCTGATCGACGCCTACGGCTGGAACAAGGGCCTGGTCCCGGTGATCCCGGCCCGACTCGGCCGCGTCGACGCCACGACGGTGGCGGTGGACGAGGGCGACTCTGGCACCCAGACGCACAACGTCGTCGTGACGGCGTCCGGCAACGGCACCCGCGTGATCCGGCTCTTCTACAACGCGCCGGACAACCAGCCGGTGACCAAGCTCGTGACGCTGAAGCCGGGCGAGCACCGCGCCGAGGTGCCGCTCTCGTTCACCGGCAACACCAAGTGGAGCGCCGACACCCGTTACCCCGTGACGGTGCAGGCGATCTCCAACGCCGTCGTGGGCTCCGCGTTCGGCGGCCTGCTGGTGCGCAACGACGACCCGGCACCCGTCATCTCGATCGCTCCGGTGGCCGACAGCGTGGTGGAGGGCGGTGTGTTGAAGTGGAAGCTGACCCTGTCCGAGGCCGCCGACGCGAGTGTCCTCTTCGCGGTGCCGCCGATCGCGCCGGCTTCGGGAACGGAACTGTCCACAACGGACGTCGACCCCGAGTGGTTCTTCGAGAACTCGGGCGAGGACGTGTTGCCGTCGCGGCCGTTGTCCTCGACGGGGATGTACCTGTGGGTGGTCATCCCGCCCGGTCAGACCTCGGTCGAGGTTCCGGTGCCGACTCTGGCCGACACCGTGGCCGAGGGGGAGGAGCAGGTGCGGTTCCGGTTCGAGGGACAGCAGCCGAGCGGGGTGGAGTTCGAGGTGACCGGCAAGGTGACTGACGCCGCGTAGTCCTTGCACGGCAAGCGAACGGTGCCGCTTCCGCCTCAGGAGGCGGCACCGTTCTGTTTCTCGATCGCCTGCGCTCGCTCACGCATGATTCGCGCTTCATCGACACGACCCATTTGCTCAAGCACGATGCTGAGATGCGTGAGATCGAGGGCCACTTCTGGATGCTTGGGCCCGTAGGCTGCTTCATCGATCGCCAGCGCTCGTTCGAACAGGGGCAGGGCCTCATCGAGATCGTCGAGATTGTGGAAGGCGAGTGCGAGATTGATCAGGGTGGTTGCGAAATAAGGGTGTTCAGGGCCGTAAGTGACTTCGGTGATGGCGAGCGCTCGTTCGAGCACGGGAAGGGCGTCGTCCAATCGGACCAGCCCAGTGCGAGCTCGGCCGACAGCATTTAGGTGAGTGATCAATCTGGGGCTACTTGACCCATGGGCAGCTTCGTCGATGACCAGCGCCCGTTCGGCCAAGGGCAGAGCTTCGGCGTAGTTACCCTGATCGCAGAGGAATCCAGCGAGGTTGCTGAGGATCCCAGCGATCTCCGGGGCTTTGTGGCCGTGGATCGCTTCGTCGATCGCGAGAGCCCGTTTGATGTGTAGCAGCGCTTCGTCAGTCCTGCCCATGGCATTTAGTGCGAATGCGAGGTTGTTCAGACGAGTGGCAACCTTTGGGTTGTCCGAGCCATGAGTGGCTTCATCTATCGACAGCGCCTGCTCGTACAGGAGGGTTGCTTCTTTGAGCCGGCCGGTTGTCTGCAGGTACCCCGCGGCACGGTCGCACAGCAACGATGTGTAATCCAAGGGGTCCTGCGCAACGTCCACAACCGCGAGAACGTGGGGGAGCAGAATGCGCCATCGTGGCCAATTCTTCGGGGCGCCGAAATCGTCGGTGTCGGGTAGATCGGTTGTGAGGAGGCTTTGCACCTCGTTGGTCGAAGGCGAGTGGTGGTCCCGTGCTCGCAGCGACTGCTGGAGGAGTCGGTGAACGATCGTGACCTCGTCGCCCATGCGCCGGACGAAGAACCAACTGACCAGCGCACCGACGGTGTCTTGCCAGCCGAGTTGGTCCTGAACGGCCTCGGCGAGGGGCGAGGGCAATTCCTCGGGATGGTTGGTGAAGAGGTCGAGCGGGACAGGTTCCGGCGCCATCCACGTGAGCAAGTTGAGGAGCTGGACCGCAGCGGGACTTTGTTCGCTCAACGCGGCCAGGGACAGATCCCACAGCGTGGTGAGCGTTTCCTTTCTGCCGATCACCTGCCCGCGCCCGATCATGTCGGCTGCTCGCTCGTGGAACAGACGCATGTAGTCGTCCACCGACATCCCGGTGCTCTCGACGTAGGCAGCAGCCTGCTCGACCGCCAGCGGCAAGTCGCCGAGCAGCTCGGCCAAGCTGTCCGCCTGCTCGTCCGAGGCGTAGGGAACTCGTCGCCGCAACAGGGAGGTGCTTTCGGCACGGTCGAGCACGTCGAGGTCCAGCACAGCGCCCAGCGCTCCGAACCCGCTGCGCCGTGTCGTGATCACGACCTGGCCCTGGCCCGAAGGCAGGTAGGGCCGCAGCGCCGACGGGTCCTCCGCGTTGTCGAAGATCAGCAACCACCGTTGAAGGCCGCGAAGGGTGTTCAGCACCTGCGCGATCGAAGAAGGATCGACGTCGAGACCGAGGGCGATGCCCAGTTCCGTGAGATGGTCCGGGATCAACGCCGGTTGTTCGGAGGGGATCCACCACACGATCTCGAAGTCGCTCGCATAGCGATGTGCGTACTCGATCGCGAGTTGGGTCTTCCCCACGCCGCCCATGCCACGCAACGAATGCACCGTGACGGTGCGGCCCGAGTTCATCGCCCTGCGGACCCGGTCGAGCGACTGGACCCGGCCGGTGAAGTTCGCGTTGCGTGTCGGCACGTTCCACACCGAGGGGAGTTGTCCGGGGAAGCTTGGCCGCGCCGGAAAGCCGGGGCGCGTCGCGGGCTTCAGCCGTCCCGTCAGCGCACCCCGGACAACGCGTTGTAGTTCGGTGCGCGCCGCGTCCTCGTTCAGCCCGAACAGATCCGCCGCGACGACTGACGCCAGGAGACCGGGCCGTTCGCAGTCCTCCACCCGCAGCACGAGCAGCTTGCGATCAGCGCCAGTCGGATCGTCCCGCCACGCGGCCTGCCATTCGACGGTCCCGTACACGGAGTCCAGGTACGCGGCGGACAGCACCGCGATGGTGCGCTCGGAATCCTGCACGCCGCGATGCATCGCGGCGACCCAGTTGGTGCCAGGCACCATGTCCCACGCCTGTACGAGCACCTCGTGGCCCGCCGCCTCCAGCTCCCAGGCGACCCACTCGGCCCAGGCCTTGTCAGCCCCCGTGTAGGACACGAAGAAGTCCGGCACCTGGAATCCCACCCCTCAAAGCGTGTGCATCAGGTCACATCGCACATCGCCAATGATGGGTTACCCCAAACGACAGAACGGCGCCGCCCCCTGCCCAGGGGAGCGGCGCCGTTCGAGAAACCGAAGAAGGGCTCAGCCCTGCTTGGTCTCCCAGAAAATCTTGTCGATCTGCGCGATCAGGTCCAGCAGGGCCTGACCGGAAGCCGGGTCCATCGACCCCTTCGTGCCGCCCGCACCCGCGGCCTTGGTGGCGCGGTTGAACAGGTCGTGCAGCTCGGGGTACTTCTCGAAGTGCGGCGGCTTGAAGTAGTCCGTCCACAGCACCCACAGGTGGTGCTTGACGAGCTCGCTGCGCTGCTCCTTGATCAGGACAGCGCGCTCCCGGAACTCCGGGTCCTCGTTGGCCTGGTACTTCTCCTGGACCGCCTTGATCGACTCGGCCTCGATGCGGGCCTGCGCCGGGTCGTAGACGCCACAGGGCAGGTCGCAGTGCGCGGTGGCTTCGACGCGCGGGCGGAGAATGCGCGACACGAGTCGCATCGTTCCTCCCAGAATCAAAAAACAGTGGATGCTCCGACAGGTAGGACCCTACTCCGGCTGACCGAAGGGTGATCGTTGAGACCGCGTCTCTCCACCGTGCTCGTGAAGGGGCCGTCGATGGTGCCTGCCCTGCGCAACGACGACATCGTGCTGGTCAGGTGGGGTGTGGAGCCCAAGGCCAACGATGTTGTGCTCGTCACGTGGGCCAGCAGGCCGGGTCAACTGTCGGTCAAGCGTGCCTCCCACCCAGTGGACGGCGGGTGGCACGTGGTGGGGGACAACCCCTTCGCGAGCACGGACTCCGAACACCTCGGACCTGCGGAGGTGCTCGGAGTCGTCAAAGCTCGACTATGGCCGAGGCCCCGGTTCAGACTTTGAGGGACGCGTACAGCGCCACGCAGTCCTCGTAGCGGGGCAGCACGCCGGCTTCGTAGGCCTCGGCCAGGGTCGGGGCGGCCGTGTCCTTCTCCGACAGCAGGAACTCGAGCTCGCGCGGCCAGGGCAGGTCCAGCGCGGGGTCCAGGGGCGTCAGGCCGTGTTCGCCGGACGGGTTGTAGACGGTGGAGCAGAGGTAGTTCATCGTCGTGTCGTCTTCCAGCGCGATCATCGCGTGGCCGAGTCCCTCGGCCAGGTAGACGGCGTTGCACTTCTCGGACGAGACGTGGATCGCCTCCCACTGGCCGAACGTGGGTGAGCCGACCCGGATGTCGATGATCATGTCGATGAACGAGCCGCGCGGGCAGAAGACGTACTTGGCCTGGGACGGCGGGACGTCCGCGTAGTGGATGCCGCGGATGGTCCCGGCGCGGGACACGCTGTGGTTCGTCTGGGCGACCTTCAGCGGGTGGCCGACCGCCTCGACGAAGGCTGCCTCCTGGTACGGCGAGACGAACACGCCGCGGTCGTCGGGAAATGTCCGAGGAGTGAACTCGAACGCGCCGTCAATTTTCAGCGAACTCGCCTGCATGCCGTCACTCTAAGGCGTCAATCTTTCTTGACCGATCGGGTGCTTCCTGCCTGCATAAACCGACCGGTCGGTGCAGAAAACCGGACGGACGTCTTGCTACATGCCCTCTGACCTGCGGAAAAAGTGTGATCCCCGCCGCAGACAGCGGACCGGGACCCTGCCACACTTCCGTCACCCGCAGCACTCGGGCGGTTCGCCGACGGAAAACTCGTGGGCGAAGTCGACCGAGTTTCAAGGCCCCGTGTACCCGGCGTGACAACGCTGGGCCGGTGCGCCGTTTGGTGATGAGCCCATGTCCGGGGCTACTACGCCGCCCGCACCGCAGGAGGGACGCCGTGACAGCAGTGAACGAAGCCCGTACCGAGAACTCCGATCCGACGCAGTTGACGGACGAGGAGATCTTCAACGCGCACCTGGGCGGGAAGCTCGAGGTCGGCGCGACCGCCTCGCTCGCTGACCCGAAAGCGCTGTCCATCGCGTACACCCCTGGTGTCGCACGAGTGAGCAAGGCCATCGCGGAGGACGCCGGACTCGCCGCGAAGTACACCTGGGCGCACCGCCTGGTCGTCGTCGTCAGCGACGGCACCGCGGTGCTCGGCCTCGGCGACATCGGCCCGAGCGCGTCGCTGCCCGTCATGGAGGGCAAGTCCGCGCTGTTCAAGACGTTCGGCGGCCTCGACTCCATCCCGCTCGTGCTCAACACCACGGACGTGGACGAGATCGTCGAGACGCTGGTCCGGCTGCGCCCGTCGTTCGGCGCGGTCAACCTGGAGGACGTCTCCGCGCCGCGCTGCTTCGAGTTGGAGCGGAAGCTGATCGAGGCGCTCGACTGCCCGGTCATGCACGACGACCAGCACGGCACGGCGGTCGTGTCGCTCGCCGCGCTCAACGGCGCGAACACGGTGCTCGGCAAGGACATCGGCGACCAGCGGGTGGTCATCTCCGGTGCGGGCGCCGCGGGCATCGCGATCGCCAAGATCCTGATCGCCGCCGGCGCCGGCGACATCACGCTGCTCGACTCGCGCGGCATCGTCCGCACGGGCCGGGCCGGCCTGAACCCGGTCAAGGAAGAGATCGCGGCGGTCACGAACTCCAGCAACCTCGACGGCGGCATCGACGTGGCTCTGCGCGGCGCGGACGTCTTCATCGGCGTGTCGTCGTCGAAGGTGTCCGAGGACCTGATCGCGAGCATGGCGGACGACTCGATCGTGTTCGCACTGTCCAACCCGGACCCCGAGGTGCACCCGGAGGTCGCCGCCCGGCACGCCGCGATCGTGGCGACCGGTCGCAGCGACTTCCCGAACCAGATCAACAACGTGCTCGCGTTCCCCGGCATTTTCCGCGGGGCGCTCGACGCGGGTGCGCGACGGATCACCGAAGGCATGAAGCTCGCGGCAGCGGATGCCATTCTCGCCGTTGCGAAAGATGATTTGGGTCCAGACCGAATTGTTCCGTCCGCACTGGACCCGCGCGTCGGTCCCGAGGTCGCCTCAGCTGTGGCGCTTGCCGCGAGTGCTGACGGCGTGGCCTGATCAAACGGCCTGATCACGGGCCTGATCCCGCTGTGTATTCGCCACCCTTATTGCATGTTCACGGGTACCGGAACCACGAACGTGGCTTTTCGTTAACCCGTGCAGGGGTGGGCGATGACGCTCTGAAGCGCTACCGTCCCTCTCCTCGGGTGTTCACTCGAGGAGAGGGTTCGTGTTTGCCGCCGTTCGGGTGCCGTTGTCGTGCCCACCCGAATTGCCGCGGGCGGCGGATACGGGAGAGGGTGGGCCGGTGCCCAAGTGGGTGGGACGCGCGACGGTGGTGAACGGCCGTGCACGGACGGCTGTGTCGAACACCGCGACGACTGGAAAGCCTCCGGTGACGTTGGACGGGCTGACGTTGCCCGACGCGCCGTCGTTGCTCGTGGACATCAAGGGTGTCGTCATGCAGGCGAACCCGGCCGCCGTGGAGCTGGCCGGCGCGCAGGGAGCCGACGACCTCGTCGGGCACCCGCTCGGTGAGCTGCTCCTCGGCAACCCGTCCGACCTGCGGCTGGCCCGCTGCGACGGCACCGAACTGCCGGTGCGCGTCGCCCGCCACGCGGTACCGGGAACCGGCCTGCAGGCCGTGCTGCTGATCGACGTCTCCGACCTCGCCTCCGCCGCGGACGCGCTGCGCGACGAACAACGCCGACTGCGCAAGGTCCAGCGGGTCGCGAACCTGGGCTCGTGGGAGTTCGATCCCGAGACCGGCCTGACCATCTGGTCGGACACCCACTACGAACTGCTCGGCGTCGAACGCGGCCAGGTCGTGCCGGGCGCGCAGGCCGTCCTCGACGTCGTGCACCCCGACGACTACCGCATGGTCGAGACGTACTGGCAGGGCCGCGAGATCACCGGCGACCCGATCGACATCGAGTACCGGATAGTGCGCCCGGACGGCCAGCTGCGGTGGATCCGCGGCGTCGCGGAGGCCCGCCTGACCGACGCGGGCCACCTGGACAAGATCACCGGCTACATCCGCGACATCACCGAGTCCAAGCGCGCGGCCACCGAGCTCGCGCAGGAACGGGCCCGGCTGCTCGAGGCGCAGCGCATCGCCCGCATCGGCAGCTGGGCGTACGAGACCGGTACGCGTGCGGTGCACCGCAGCGAAGTGCTGATGGAGATGTACGCCGAGCTCGGCATGACGCCGGACGACGACCTGCTCAGCGGCGTGCACCCGGAGGACCGGGAAGCCGTCAAGGCGCTGCGGCACCAGTTGCTGCACACCCGCGACGACCTGCCGGTCGAGGTCGAGGTGCGCAGCGAGACCGGCGACCGCGTCTACATGTGCCGCGCTCGTGCGGAGATCGACCCGTCCGGACGGATCGAGCGCTACCACGGCACCATCCAGGACGTCACCGAGGCACGCGCGCTCGAACGCCAGATGCGTGAGGACCGCCGAAGACTGGCGGACGCGCAGCAGGCCGCCCGCCTCGGCATGTGGGAGTGGAACCCGGCGACCGGCGACGTCGTGTGGTCGGACATGCTGCGCGAGCTCTTCGGCCTGCCCGCCGATCTCCCCGGCAGCTACCAGGCGTACCTCGACCTGGTGCACCCCGAGGACCGCGGCTGGGTCGACGACACGTGCCGCCAGCTGGTGGTGGACGAGGTCGCCTCGCAGTTCGAGCACCGCGTGCTGCGCCGCGACGGCTCGACGCGCATCTTCCGATGCCACGGCATGATCGTCCACGATCCGCACGGCAAGCAGCTCGCCGTCGGCACCGCCCAGGACGTCACCGAACAGCGCGCCGCCGAAGCCCGCATGAAGCGTTCCTCGCAGCGCTTCACCGACCTCGTCTCGGTCACGCCGGTCGGCATCGGCCTGTTCGACGAGGCCGAGCGCCTGGTCGACGCCAACGACGCGTTGTGCGACCTCCTCGGCATGGAGCTGGAGCAGCTTCGCGGCGTCACCGCCGAGCAGCTCACCCACCCCGAGGACACCTCACCCGGCCTGCAGTGGGCCGCCGAGCGCACGCAGAAGATCCCGCAGCGCATCCTCGTGCGCCCCGACGGCGAAAAGGTCTACTGCGAGCTGCACATCGCGCTGTCCGTGCAGGACGACGGCCGCCGGTTCTGGCTGATCGTGTTCCTGGACATCACCGAACGCCGCCGCGCCGCCGAGGCGTTGCGGCACCAGGCCACCCACGACGAGCTGACCGGCCTCCCGAACCGCGCGCTGGTGAAGGAGATCCTCGGCAAGGTGCTGGACGGTCCCGGCCGGTCCAAGGTCGCCGTGCTGTTCTGCGACATCGACAACTTCAAGCGCGTCAACGACTCCCTCGGCCACGACGCCGGCGACGAGCTGCTGGTGGCGTTGGCGAGGCGCCTGGAGGGCGGCCTGCCGGAGGGCTGCACGGCGGCCAGGCTGTCCGGCGACGAGTACG
Source organism: Lentzea kentuckyensis (assembly GCF_002150765.1). GTDB lineage: Bacteria > Actinomycetota > Actinomycetes > Mycobacteriales > Pseudonocardiaceae > Lentzea > Lentzea kentuckyensis. The sequence goes on along the minus strand of NZ_MUYM01000002.1, from coordinate 9,531 downwards.
TGATCATCTCCGAGGACATCGACTCCGTGGGCGGCGTGGACGCGCTGGCCACCCGTGTCGCTTCGTTGCTGCGCACGGCCGTCCCGGTGCACGGGCAGCTGGTCCGGGTCTCGGCCTCGATCGGCGCGGCCGTGCCGAACGGATCGCGGGCCAACGGCGCCGACCTGTTGCGGTTCGCCGACGCCGCGATGTTCGAGGCGAAGCGCAACGGCGCCGGGCGCGTGTCGCTGGCCTCGGCCGCGTTGATCGCCTCCGCCGACCGACAGGTGCATCTCGAAGGCCAGCTGCGGGACGCGTTGCAGCACGACGGCCTGGCGTTGCACTACCAGCCGGTCGTCGGCGTCGACGGCGCCGTGCTGACGGCCGAGGCCCTGGTGCGCTGGCCGCACCCGGACCGCGGTCTGCTGCCGCCGGACGTGTTCCTGCCGGTCGCCGAGCAGGGCGACCTCATGCGCGAGCTGGACCGCTGGGTCCTGCGCACCGCGTTGAAGGAGGCCGCGACCTGGCCCGCGCCCGACGGTCGGCCGGTGTCGGTGGCGGTGAACCTGGCCGGTCTGGTGCCGGGCGATCCCGAGTTCGTCGACATCGTGTCGAACGCGATCCTGGAGTCCGGCGTGCCCTGGGAACGGGTGGTGCTGGAGCTGGTCGAGACGGCGTTCGTCGACCTGCCGTCGCGCGTCCGGCAGTCGATGGACGAGCTGGTGCAGCGCGGCGTGCAGTTCGCGGTGGACGACTTCGGCACCGGCTACTCGTCGCTGGCCCGGCTGAAGGACCTGCCGGCGCAGATCATCAAGGTGGACCGGCGGTTCGTTTCCGGCGTGGGCAACGACTCCTCGGACTTCGCCGTCGCCCGTGCCGTCGTCGACATGGCTCGAGCGATGGGACGCAAGTGCGTGGCCGAGGGCGTGGAGACGGCGACGCAGTTCCACGTGCTGCGCGGCGTCGGCGTGGACGCGTATCAGGGTTGGCTGTTCTCACGGCCGGTGCCGCCGAAGGAGTTCCGCGCGGTGCTGGCGTTGGGACCGCTGCACATCCCTCGTGCCGGATGACCTGAAATCTTGTCCATGAACGGCGCTTTTGTGGACCTGGAGTCCACAAAAGCGCCGTTCATGGACAGCTCGCGGGCTTACGAGCACGCGTGCTCAGGCGGGCGCTTCCAGGTACTTGGCGCTGTCCTCCGCCGCCGTCAGCACCGCCGCGATCCGGTGCTTCGGCAGGTCGATCAACCGCAGCTCCAGGTCCTCGTCCGCGATCCCGGCGGCGTCGACGATCTCCCGCGCCTGGTTCTTGGTCAGCAACCCGGACGACCCGCCGATCAACGCCTCCCGCCACACGTTGCGCAGCTTCCCGTGCGCCTTCAGCAGAATCTCGCGCACCACCCGCTCGCCGACCGACAGCGTCCCGGCCAGAACCTGATCGGCGACAACGATCGTGGTCTTGCCATCTGGGTTGTTGCGCAGGAATTTCAACGCGAACCGCGTCCGCACGAGGGACTGCAGCTCCTGCTGCCCCGCCGCCGACGAGACCGCGGGGTGGTTGTTCGGCACCAGGCAGGCCAGCCGCGCCGGTGAGGAAGCCAGGAGCGTCCGGAGCAGCCACGGCCCCGGATCCGCAGACAGGTCAACGGCCAGCGAGGCCGCACCCTTCCCGACGGGCTCGGCCCAGCCGGCGGCACGGGGCTTCGGCGGCGGCGAGGATTCGGGACGGGGAGCCAGTTCCGACAAGGCGGACAAAGCTTCCTTCGAAGGCCCGGACGACTCGACGGACTGCGCGCCGTGCGTGTAGATCCGCGTGCCACCGGACACCGCGCGACGACCGGTCGGGCGGCACACGTACAGATCGGCGGCGGACCCGATGGCCTGCGCGCCGTCGAACCGGTGGAACGCGGGCAGGATCGCCTCGAAGACCAGGCCGAGCTTCTGCAGTTCCTGCTGCACCTTCAACCCCAGCGCGGGGGTCCGGTCGGAGAAGCCGTAGGCCAGCAGCAGGCGACCGGCGGCGATGTCCGCCAGCGCCTCGACCGCGCGGCCGGCGAACAGGCCCATGCCCTCGGGCGTGTAGGGCGGGTCGCTGAAAACCAGGTCGACGGATTCGAGAACCGAGGCGGGCAGCCCGAACCGCATGTCGCAGTGCAACGTCCGGATGTCCAGCCCCCGCGCCTGGGCGCGCGAGTCGATGAACTCCAGCAGGCGCTCGTCGAGGTCCACCACCGTGATCGACACGTGCGGGTTGACCGCGGCCACGGCCAGCGAGGTCAGGTCGTGATCGCCGAGGCACAGCAAACGCTTGCCTGCCAGGTCGTACGTGGAGTCCAGCCACACCGCGCGGTTCAGCGCCGTCTCGGCGGTGGCCTGCACGTGGTCCAACGAGGACAAAGGCGGCGGCACGTCGGCGATGTCCACGAGGATCTGCCGCAGCACGTCGGTGTGATCGCGGACGCCAGGAACCCCGAACTCCGACCGGTAGGACGACACCGCTCCAGGCGCGATGCGGTAACGATCGCCTGAAGATTCGACGTCGTCGCCCAGGGCTTTCAGCAGGTCCTGGACCGTGCGGCGGGGCACGGCCGGCAGGCGCACGAGTTCGGCGAGCGGATGCCAGTCCTCGCTGAGCAGGGACAGCACCTCGCGGAGCTTGCGGGCGTGCACGCCGCGCTCCGTCACCAACTGGCGAACCTGGTCGATCGTCACAAGCGGTAAACCATACGGCCTGTCACATCCTGGAACGCTGTGCCGGGGTACGCCGAACGAGTTAAGGTCACAGGGATCTGCATCCAGGGCGGTCCGAATCGGGGAGACCGTCACGACCGGAGGGATCCGAAGGGTGATCGAGTTCCGGGCCGTCACCAAGCGGTTCGAGGACGGGACCATCGCTGTCGACGAGCTCGACCTCGCGGTCGAGGCGGGCACCATCACGGTGTTCGTGGGTCCTTCCGGCTGCGGCAAGACGACGTCGCTGCGCATGGTCAACCGCATGATCGACCCCACGTCGGGCACGATCCTCGTGGACGGCAAGGACGTCCTGACCGTCGATCCGCCGACGCTGCGGCGCGGCATCGGCTACGTGATCCAGCAGGCGGGGCTCTTCCCGCACCGGACCGTGCTGGACAACGTCGCGACGGTGCCGCTGCTGTCCGGTTGGGACAGACGAAAGGCCCGCACCCGTGCCGCGGAGCTGCTGGAGATCGTCGGGCTCGACCCGGCGTTCGGCAAGCGCTACCCGGCTCAGCTTTCCGGCGGGCAGCAGCAACGCGTGGGCGTCGCCCGTGCGCTCGCGGCCGACCCGCCGGTGTTGCTGATGGACGAACCGTTCAGCGCCGTCGACCCGGTCGTGCGCGAGGACCTGCAGAACGAACTCCTTCGCCTGCAAGCGGAACTCGACAAGACGATCGTGTTCGTCACGCACGACATCGACGAAGCTTTGAAACTCGGCGAGCGCGTCGCGGTGTTCCAGACGGGCGGGCACCTCGCGCAGTACGCGAAGCCGGCGGAGCTGCTGAGTGCGCCCGCCAACGACTTCGTGGCCTCGTTCGTCGGCAGGGACCGCGGCTACCGCACGCTGACGTTCCTGCACGCGGACGTGCCCGTGCACCCCATCACCACGGCGAAGCTCGGCGAGCGCGTCACCGTCACGGACTGGACGCTCGTCGTCGACGAGCACGATCGGCCGAAGGGCTGGCTGTCCGGAGTGGACGGTGAGGTCGAGGTCACCGAGAAGGACCTCGTCGCCGGTGGATCGCTGTACGACGGCACGAGCCTGCGCGGTGCGCTGGACGCGGCGCTCAGCTCGCCGTCCGCGCTCGGCGTGATGGTCGACGGCAACGGCTCGGTGGCCGGGGTGGTCAGGGCCGACGACGTGATCAAGGCGCTCGCGAAGGCCCGCGCGGCGGGTGAGGTCCCGAAGTGACCTGGATTTTCGAGAACTGGGAAAGGTTCTGGGAAGTCACCGCGGTGCACCTGCGGCTCTCCGTCGTGCCGGTGCTGATCGGGTTCGCGCTCTCCATCCCGCTGGGGTGGTGGGCGAGCCGGTCGCAGACGGCGCGGGCGGTGCTCTTTCCGCTGGCGAACATCCTGTTCACGATCCCGTCCATCGCGCTGATCGTGATCACTCCGGTGCTGATCGGCGTGAAGATCCTCGACGAGATCAACGTCATCGTGCCGCTGGTGATCTACACGATCGCGCTGATGGTCCGCTCGGTCGCCGACGCGTTGTCTGCGGTGCCGGGCAACGTGATCGCCGCCGCGAACGCCATGGGTTATCGGCCGTTGCGCCGGTTCCTCACCGTCGACTTCCCGCTGGCGTTGCCGGTCACGATCGCGGGCCTGCGGGTCGCGACCGTGTCGAACATCAGCATGGTGAGCGTCGGCGCGCTCGTCGGGCTCGGCGGTTACGGCCAGCTCTTCACCGAGGGCTACCAGACCGACCACACCGAGAAGGTCCTCGCGGGTCTCATCGGGACGGTCGTGCTGGCGGTGCTCGCGGACGGCCTGCTGTTGCTGATCGGACGGCTGCTCACGCCGTGGGCACGGGCGGGGAGGTGAGCTGATGGGCAACTGGCTCTTCGATCCCGCGCACTGGTCCGGCCCGACCGGGATCCCGGTGCGGCTGCTGGAACATCTCGGTTACACGTTGCTCACCCTGGTGATCGCCGCGGTGATCGCGATCCCGCTCGGCGCGTTCGTCGGGCACACCGGCAAGGGCGGGTTCCTGGTCGTCGGGCTTTCCAACGCGCTGAGGGCGTTGCCGACGACGGCCGTGCTGATCCTCGTGGTGTTGTGGGCGGGCCTCGGCGACTTCCCGGTGTACGTCGCGCTCGTGCTGCTCGCGATCCCGCCGATCATGGCGGGCACCTACGCCGGCATCCGCGCGGTCGACCCGGTGACGGTCGACGCGGCACGGGGCGTCGGCATGCGCGAGTCGGGCGTGTTGCTCCAGGTGGAGATCCCGAACGCACTCCCGTTGATCTACGGCGGTTTCCGCGGCGCCGCACTGCAAGTGGTCGCGACCGCCACCATCGCCGCCTACACCGGCGCCGGTGGCCTCGGCAGGCTCGTCTTCGACGGCCTCGCCCTGCAGGAGTTCGGACAGATGCTCGCCGGCGCGGTGCTCGTGGCACTGCTCGCCGTTCTCGTCGACCTGGGGTTCGCCGGCCTGCAACGGCTGACGGTCTCGCCAGGGCTGCGTCCAGTGGGAACCGGAGGAAGAAGATGAAGCGCATCGCGACGGCTGTCGCTCTAGGCGCGGTCATGGTCCTGTCGGCGTGCGGCGGTGATCCGCTGACCGGCGGCAACAACAACCCGGCCCCGACGGACACCATCGTCGTGGGATCCGGCAACTTCCCGGAGTCGCGCCTGCTCGCCGAAATCTACGCGGAAGCGTTGTCGGGCAAGGGCGTCAAGGTCTCCAAGAAGCTGAACATCGGCAACCGCGAGCTGTACTACAAGGGTGTGCAGGACGGCTCGATAGACCTGATCCCCGAGTACACGGGCGTGCTTCTCAAGTACATCAACAAGGACGCGACCGAGGTCGGCTCCGACGAGGTGTACGCGGCGCTGAAGAAGGCCCTGCCGCAGGGCCTCATCGTGCTCGACAAGGCGTCCGCCGAGGACAAGGACGCGGTCGTCGTCACCAAGCAGATCGCCGCGCAGTACAGCCTCAAGTCGATCGACGACCTCGTGCCGTACTGCAAGGACCTGGTCTTCGGCGGCCCGCCGGAGTTCCAGAACCGCCCTGACGGCCTGCCCGGCCTGAAGGCCAAGTACAACTGCGAGTTCAAGCAGTTCAAGGCGCTCGACGTCGGCGGCCCGCTGACCGTCGCCGGTCTGAAGGACAACACGGTGCAGGCCGCCGACCTCTTCACGACCGACTACGCGATCAAGGCCAACGAGTTCGTGGTGCTGGAAGACCCGAAGAACGTCTTCGCCGCGCAGAACGTGTTGCCGCTCATCAACGAGAAGAAGGCGTCGCAGCAGGTGCGCGACACCCTCAACGCCATCTCGAAGAAGCTCGACACGAAGACCTTGCTGGACCTGAACCAGAAGCTCGCGTCGCCGGACAAGCCGGAGCCCGAGAAGATCGCCAAGGAATGGCTCGCGAGCGCGGGCATCTGACCTGACGAACGGGCGGGGCGGGCACCTCCGGGTGTCCGTCCCGTTGTCGTTTCACAGCTTCAGGCCGGCCACGCGGGCACCTCCGCGATCGGCGCGTTGACCATGATCATGTCGCCGATCGTGACGTAACCGATCGAGTGGTTGACCCGTGCCATGTGGACGTTCGCGGCGCTGGTGCCGGTGGTGATCTCCGTGAGCGCCGGCCTGTCCTCCCGCACCCAGCGGATCATGTGGGCCTTGGCGCACCGGCCGAGCCCGCACCCGCGATGGGCCGGAACCACGGAGGTCTCCCGCTGGAACGCCCGGCGGGGACGTTCGCTGTGCAGTTCGAGCTCGGTCATGCCGGCCACCTCGCCGGTGGCCTCGTGCACGGCGACCACGACGCGTTGCTCGGCACCGCGGTTCAGGAAGTCCTGCTCGGCGTTCCGCGTCAGTTCGGGCGTCCAACGCGGGGACTGCGAGGCCTGCTCGCCATTCGGTGCGTCGTGGATCGCATTGCGTGCGCGGGAGTACGACTCGATCAGGTCGTCAGGTGCGTGGCTGGTCCACCGCACGAGCCGGTAGCCGGGTGGGATCGGGACGTCCCAGAGCGTGCTGTCCACGTCGGCGAACATCAGCCGCTGGATGATCACGGAGTTGGTGATCCGGAACCCGCGACCAGCCGCCCACCTGGCGCCGTCGCCGTCCTTGGTGAGCTGCCAGCCCTCGATCTCGGTGCGGCCGCGGGCCTCGACCTCGGACAGCAGTTCGCGCAGGATCGTGCTGCCGACGCCCCGGCGCCGGACCCGCGGGTGTACCACGATCTCGAGCAGCGCCGCGTGGTCCCAGGGAAAGTTGAGCTCGGCGAACCCGGCGATCTCACTGTCCAGGCGGGCCGACCACCGGTGTGCCGGCCCCAGCCCCTGGAACGGCGTCCTCAGCCGGAACAGGACTTCCTCGTAGGTCGGTGCGGTCCACTGCGGCCGGTCGTCGGCGTACCTGGCGCACATCACCTCGTGATAGGCGCGGAGCTCGGCCTCGGACGCGCTCGCCGGATCGAACCTCTCGACTGTTACCCCCATGCACGTCATGCAACCAGGCTGTGACGCTCCGCCCAAGCGGCGATCTCGGCCGCGATCTCCTTCGGCCGGTCCTCCATCGCGTGATGCCCGGCCTCACCAACGGGAACGACGTCCAGCGCGGCGATGTTCTCCTCGCACCAGGTGCGCAACTGCGGCCCGATGAGCAACGTCGGTGAGCCTTCGAAGGTCAGCAACAGCTTCGGCACGTCCGAGGTCGCCAGCCAGCTGTCGTAAGCCTCGATCCGCGGCACCAGCTCCGCGGGCTCGCCGTCGAACGGCATCTGCCGCGCCCACGCGAGCACCGGCCGTCGACTCGAAGCATCGGGGAACGGCGTCAGGTGGGCGGCCATGTCCTCGTCCGAGACGGGCGTGAGCACGGCGCCGGTGTACGCCTGGCGCACGAACCCGTCGTCCTCCAGCACCTCAGTGACGCGGAACCTGCGCAGTCGTTCCTGTGCGGGCAACGGCAGTTCGGAACCGGACATCGGTTTCACGATCGTCTCGAAGAAGACGACACCGGCCACGCGCGAGGGATGCCGGCACGCCCAGTCGAACGCCAGCGCGCCGCCCCAGTCGTGGCCGACCAGCACCACGCGGTCGAGATCCAGCGCGTCGAACCACGCGTCGAGGTACCGGGCGTGGTCGGCGAACGAGTAGGCGATGTCCGGCTTGCCCGAGCGGCCCATGCCGATCAGGTCCGGCGCCAAGCCGCCTAACTGGGGCAGCACGTTGCGCCACGAGTGAGACGAGCCGGGATTGCCGTGCAGGAACACGAACGGCGAGGAGCCGGCCGACAAGTAGTGCATGGTCGAGTCGAGAACAGGAACAACGGGCATGACGGAACTTCCTTAGACGGTATGGAGTGACCGCTCGGGTTTCGGGTGGTTGCGGGCCGGGGCCTCGCTCACGCTTGTTCGTGGGTTGCCGGGCAGGAGTGGCCTGCTCGGCCTATCCGACAGGCGTGGGAGGCCCCGGTGTTTACCGAGCGTACGAGCGTGGGGCTGGACGTGCACGCGCGATCGGTCGCGGCAGCGGCGATCGACGGCGTCACCGGCGAGCTCGTTCAAGCGAAACTGACCCCGTCACATGATCACATCCGGTCCTGGCTGGCGGCGGTGCCCGGCCCGGTGGCGGTGGCCTACGAGGCCGGACCGACCGGGTTCGGTCTGTATCGGGCCTTGAGCCAGGCGGGGATCCGCTGTGTGGTTGCCGCGCCGTCGAAGTTGCAGCGGCCCTCGGGCGACCGGGTCAAGACCGACGCCAAGGATGCGGTGCATCTGGCTCGTCTGCTGCGACTGGACGAGATCACTCCGGTCACGGTGCCGACGCCTGATCAGGAGGCGGCACGGGATCTGGTCCGGGCGCGGGAAGACTGCCGTGGTGATCTGATGCGGGCCCGGCATCGGCTGTCGAAACTGTTGCTGCGCCACGGGATCGTCTACTTCGGCGGGCAGGCCTGGACCGGTGCGCACGACGCGTGGCTGCGCCGCCAGAGCTTCACCAGCCCGGTGGTGCGGATGGCGTTCGAGTCCGACTACGACGCCGTGCTCACGGTCAAAGCACGCCGCGATCGGCTCGACAAGGCGATCGCGGTCATGGCTGCCGGCAGCGAGTTCACCGGATGCGTGCGGCGGCTGGGCTGCTTGCGTGGTGTCTCGACGTTGACCGGGTTCGCCCTGGCGGTCGAGATCGGCGACTGGCACCGGTTCACCGGCAGGACCATCGGAGCGTTCGTTGGCCTGGTGCCCAGCGAGAGCTCCTCGGGGCCGTCGCGGGTTCAGGGTTCGATCACCAAAACCGGCAACACCCACGCGCGGCGGCTGCTGGTGGAAGCGGCCTGGCACCACCGCCCCCGCTACCGGCCCGGCACGACGCTGCGCGACCGATGGGAACTCGCTCCGCCCGCGGCCAGGGCCCGCGGCGATGCCGGCAACCGCCGGTTGCACGACCGCTGGGTCGGTTTCAGTCTGCGCCGCAAACGCCCGGTGGTCGCCAACGTCGCTATTGCCCGTGAGCTGGCCGGCTGGTGCTGGTCGCTGGCGGTGATGGACGACTGACCACAAGCCCCCAACCCGCTTCGCCGCAACCGTTGTGGTGGTGACAGCAGCGCGTGGAGCGATCCGCGACTCGACTATGAGCAGCCGACCCGACATCGGCGACGCTCGATGTTAGACACGCGGCCCGCTCCTGCCGAACAACCCGTCCTGCGGTAACCAACCCGCGAATATCAGTCTGACCGCGCGTCGCCAACGACACGCTCACCCCGCCACAAACACCGCGACGAAGCACGAGGCGCCCGCCGGGAACAATCCTCGCGGGCGCCTCACCTTGCCCCTTGACAAGAGACCACTACATATCAG
>NZ_MUYM01000199.1 GCF_002150765.1 Lentzea kentuckyensis | reverse complement strand
CTCGGCGAGGCGGTCGATCTCCTCGAACGCATCGTGGACGACGGCCTGCTCAACGCCATCGCGGACGGCACGTTCGGCCTGATGAAACGGCCCGCGGACAAGGGCAAGGGCGCGGACGGCGTCGTCGAGAAGGCCGAGGCGTACTTCAACCCCGCGAGCGAGATGCTGGAGGCAGCGCAGTGACGGACAAGAGGTACGTGAGGCCGTACGGCGACACCACCGGCGACGGCATGATCCAGACGTCGTTCACGCTGCCGATTCCCTTCGGCCCCAAGGCGGACGGCGCGGCGCAGCAGCTCGCGAACAAGATGGGCATGGACCCCGCGATGGTGGTCCACTCGAACCCCATCGGCGCCGACTTCACGTTCTTCGTCGTCTACGGCTCGGTGAAGCACCTCGTGGACATGGACGAGGTCAAGGTCGTCGAGCGCGAGTACCCGCTGCTGTCACCGTCCGAAGTGAACACCACGCTGAAGAAGGTGTTGCGGCGCAAGCTCGTTGTCGTCGGCGGCTGCATCGGCACGGACGCGCACACGGTCGGCATCGACGCGATCCTCAACATCAAGGGCTTCGCGGGCGAGAAGGGCCTGGAGTACTACCGCGAGCTGAAGGTCGTGAACCTCGGCGCGCAGGTGAGCGTTCCCGAGCTGGTGCGGCGCGCCAGGACCGAGAAGGCCGACGCCGTGCTGATCTCCCAGGTCGTGACCCAGCGGGACGCGNNGCCCGCTGCTGGTCGCGGGCGGGCCGCGGTTCGACCCGCTGATGGCGGGCGAACTCGGAGTCGATCGAGTGTTCAGCCGGGGTACCACCCCGGGCGAAGTCGCCAGCTACCTCGTGCACGCGATGCAGGAGAAGAAGGGGGTCGCCGCGTGAGCGGGGCTTTGGTCGAAGGCTTTTCGGTGACGCACCGCCGTTACGTGCCGCACTCGCACGCGCACTACGGCGGCAACCTGGTGGACGGCGCCTACGGGCTCGGCATGTTCGGTGACGTCGCCACCGAGTTGTTGATCCACACCGACTCCGACGAGGGGCTGTTCGCGGGGTACAGCTCCGTCGAGTTCGCGGCGCCGATCCAGGCCGGCGACGTCGTCGAGGCCACGGCGACGTTGGTGCGCATCGGAAAGCGCTCGCGGGAAATCGAGTTCGAGGCACGGGTGGTGTGCCGTTCGGCGCCCGATCGCGGACCTTCGGCGGCGGACGTACTGGCTGAGCCGATCGTCGTAACGCGGGCCCGCGGCACCGTCGTCGCTCCGAAAGCCGCTGAATAACAAGAAAATCTCGACCGAACCGGCGGGCGTCCTGCTCCGAATCCCTGGCTGTTGGAAGGGAGCAGGACAATGCCAACTAGCAACAAACAGCGATTACGGCGCGGTGCGATCGCCGCGGACCCGGCGGTGGACAACACCGACGTGTACGCCTTCACCAGCCCGGACAGACCCGACACCGTCACGCTCGTCGCGAACTGGTTCGGGCTGCAGGAACCCAACGGTGGCCCCAACTTCTACCCGTGGGCCACAGACGCCCGGTACGACCTCAACATCGACGCCGACGGCGACGCGGTGCCGGACAAGACCTTCCGGTTCACCTTCACCGCCGACGACCGGCGCGGCGGCAAGTCGCCGACCTTCCTCTACAACAACGGGCCGGTCACGTCGATCAACGACGACAACCTGTTGTTCCGGCAGAACTACAACCTCGAACTGGTCGAGGGCAACAAGACCACCCCGCTGGTGCGCAACGGCAGGGCGGCGCCGTCCAACACCGGTCCCGCGTCGTTCCCGAACTTCGGCGCGATCAGGGACCAGGCGACGGCCAAGCTGCCCGGTGGCGGCCAGGTCTACGTCGGACCGTCCGAGGACTCGTTCTTCCTGGACCTGCGGGTGTTCGACCTGNNGTACAACGTCAACACCATCGCCATCCAGGTGCCCAAGACGATGCTCGCGCTGAAGGGCGACCCGAAGCGCAACCCGGTGATCGGCGTGTGGAGCGACACCGAACGCCGCTCGCTCAAGCTCGAACCCGGCAGGGCGACCCCGCAGGGCGACTTCGTCCAGGTGTCGCGGCTGGGCAACCCGCTGGTGAAC
>NZ_MUYM01000198.1 GCF_002150765.1 Lentzea kentuckyensis | reverse complement strand
GCGCCTCCGTTGCTGCCGAGGCTCATCAATACCGCCGTGAGGGGCGCGCTCTGCGTTTCCAGGGCCAACGGTCGTTGCGCGGCCGTCACGGCGTGTCGGACATCCTCGCGTTCACGGCTATAGAGGCCGTTTTACCGCGCGGCACACACACGGTCGACACGCGCGGGAACCTCACGCCGTTCTTCCGCGACGGCAAGTTGGTGCTGGTCGTCGACTAGGTTTGGGGTGTGCGTGACATCGCTGTCTTCAGTGGTTCTGCCCATCCCTCACTGGCCGCCGAGATCTGTGGTCATCTCGGTGTCGACCTCTCGCCCAGCCGCCTGACGCGGTTCGCCAACGACTGTCTGGAAGTGCAGTTGCAGGCGAACTGCCGCGAGCGGGACGTGTTCCTGATCCAGCCACTGGTGCCACCGGTGCAGGAGCATCTCGTCGAACTACTGCTGATGCTGGACGCTGCCCGTGGCGCGTCGGCAGCCCGCACGACCGTTGTGCTGCCGCACTACGCCTATGCGCGCTCCGACAAGAAGGACGCACCGCGAATCTCCATCGGCGGACGGCTGGTCGCCGACCTGATGGTGGCGGCCGGGGCGTCCCGGGTGCTCGCGATGACACTGCACTCGCCGCAGGTGCACGGCTTCTTCTCGGTGCCCGTTGATCACCTGCACGCGCTGCGGGAACTGGCCGCGNNNCTCGGGCTGCCCGTCGCGGCCGGGGCCAAGCAGCGGTTCGCCGACGACAAGGTGCAGATCTCGACCGTCATCGGTGACGTGGCGGGGCGGGATGTGATCGTGCTCGACGACGAGATCGCCAAGGGGTCGACCGTCATCGAGTTGCTGGACAAGCTGCGGGAGCGCGGGGCCGGGTCGATCCGGGTCGCGTGCACGCACGGGTTGTTCTCGTCGGGCGCGTTGGAGCGGTTGCAGGCGTTCGACGACGTGCTGGAGATCGTCGCCACGAACACCGTGCCGATTCCGGACGCGAAGGTCGTGCCGAAGTTGAAGGTGTTGTCGATCGCGCCGGCGATGGCGGAGGCGATGCGGCGGATCAACGTGGGCGAGTCGGTGTCGACGCTGTTCGAGGCTCCCTGACCTACTTGAGATGGGCGAGCGCCGTGATCAGGCGCTCCCCGACATCGGCAGGTCCCGGCATCTTGCGCACCA
>NZ_MUYM01000197.1 GCF_002150765.1 Lentzea kentuckyensis | reverse complement strand
TCGTCCGGCACGGTTTCCCGTTGTGTGACACCGGTGATCCGTTCGACGACGTCGTTCAGCGACTCGAGGTGCTGGACGTTGACCGTGGACAGCACGTCGATGCCGGCGTCGAGCAGCTCCTCGACGTCCTGCCAGCGCTTCTCGTTGCGCGAGCCCGGCACGTTCGTGTGCGCGAGCTCGTCGACTACCGCGACCTCGGGCGCGCGGGCCAGCAACCCGTCGATGTCCATCTCGGTGAAGTCGACGCCCCGGTGGTGGATCTCGTTGCGGGGCAGGATCTCCAGACCGTCGAGCAGGCTCTGGGTCTTCTGCCGCCCGTGCGTCTCGACGAGTCCGACGACCACGTCGGTGCCGCGCTCCCGGNNGTCTTGCCGACACCGGGAGCGGCACCGAGGTAGATGCGCAGCTCGCCGCGCCTCTTCTCAGTGACCATTATTTCTGGGTGGCTGCGTCGATGGCACGGTTGAGCGCCGTCACATTCACGGTGGTGTTGAACGTGCCACCGGTGTTGGCCGCCACCAGTTCCTTCACCTTCTCCACGGACAGGCCGCTTGCCCTGGCCACCCGTGGAACCTGGATGTCCGCGTACTCCGGGCTGATGTCCGGGTCGAGACCGGACGCCGACGCGGTGACGGCGTCCTGCGGCACCTCGTCCTCCACCACGCCCTCGCGCTGGGCGATCGTGGTGCGCAGCTCGTCGATCTTCTTGGTGTNNCGACGAGCGTGGTGTCCGTGGCCTCCGCGTTGCCGTGCAGGCCTGGGAGGCGAGACACGCCCCACACCGCCATCGGGTAGAGCACCCCGCAGACGACCGTGAGGGCGAGCAGGATCCGCAGACCCGCCCACGACTGCTTCAGAAAGTTGTCCATTGGTTCAGCCGATCCCGGGGATGAGTCGCACGAGCAGGTCGATCAGCCAGATCCCGGCGAACGGCGTCACGATGCCGCCCAGGCCGTAGATCAGCAGGTTGCGCCGCAGCAACGCGGACGCGCTGGACGGCCGGTAGCGGACGCCCTTGAGTGCCAACGGGATCAGCGCCACGATGATCAGCGCGTTGAAGATCACCGCCGACAGGATCGCCGACTGCGGCGTGGCCAGGCGCATGATGTTGAGCTGCCCCAGGGCCGGGTAGATAGCCGCGAACATCGCCGGCAGGATCGCGAAGTACTTCGCCAGGTCG
>NZ_MUYM01000196.1:149-1359 GCF_002150765.1 Lentzea kentuckyensis | reverse complement strand
TCGGCACGGCGCCGGGACTCGGAGGCCGCGCGCTGGGCCCGTAAGGAGGCGGTCATTGCGAATGTCGTGCCGGCGAGGAGTCCTGCTCCGAGAAACCCGAACGGCAGCCAGGCCGGCACGAGGATCACGTCGGCCTTGGCGAGTGCGTTGATGCCGTGGCCGAGGACGTAGGCGAACGCGAAACCCAGGTAGGCGGCGCGGTTGTCGACTTCGGTGGACGCGACGGTGGTGCGGATCGCGGTGGCGTTCATGGCGGTACCTCCGGGAAGTCAGATGAGTGACGTGAGCAAGCGTGGTGCGATGGTGATGAACTGAGGTGAGCGGCGGATCGACGCGCGCTGGTCGGCGAGGCCGTGCAGGCCGAGCCACAGCGTCATGGCGCGATCGGAGTCGGTCAGGACGCGGGTGAACAACCGCAGCGCCGGTTCGGAGAGATCGGCCGCACCGAACATCACGCGGTAGCGGCGCGGGTGAGCGATGGCGAAGTCGAGGTAGGCGAGGCCCGCCGCGTAGGCGCCGGGCGCACCGAGAACGGCGGCTTCGAGTTCGTGGAAGGCCCCGTGGCACACGGCCAGCAAGATCGCCGAGCTGTCCGGGAAGAGCGGGTAGATCGACGACGTGGGCACGCCGGCCTCGCGGGACACGGCCCGCAGCGTCACGGCGCACTCGCGGTCGACCAGGGCGGTCGCCGCCGCCACGATCGCTTCACGGCAGCCAGGCATGCTCATGACTCCGGGACGATGACGACCTTGCCCAGCACGGTCCGCGACTCGGCCAGGGCCAGCGCGGAGGCGGCCTCCGGCAACGGGATCCGCGCGGCGATCTGCGGCGTGAGCGCACCGGCGCCGACCAGGCGGAGCAGCCGCGTGAGGTCCTCGCTCAACCGCGCGCGGAACGCGGCCGGGCGGAACCGCTTGCCGGCCCAGAAGTTGTAGAACCCGGCCCGCTTGCCGTTGGGCAGGACGTTCCACAGCATCAGGCGCCCGAACAGCTTCAGCACCGGCAGCATCGCGTTGCCCGGCTCGTCCTTCGTCGCGGCCGAGCCGTAGTTGACCAGCGCGCCGCCCTTGCGCAGCAACTTCCACGACTCCATCAGCCCCGCGCCACCGACGTGGTCGAACACCGCGTCGACACCGTCGGGTGCGATCTCGCGGATCCGGTCGTACATGTTCGGGTCGCGGTAGTCGACGGGAATCGCACCAAGCTCGCG
>NZ_MUYM01000196.1:0-134 GCF_002150765.1 Lentzea kentuckyensis | reverse complement strand
GAGCCCACACCGCCGTTCGCGCCCAACACCACAATCGTGTCGCCGCGCTTGACCTTCGCGGTGCGGTACATCATCTGCCACGCCGTCACGCCGTTGACCACCACGGTCTCGGCGGCGGCCGCGTCCACCCCGTC
>NZ_MUYM01000195.1 GCF_002150765.1 Lentzea kentuckyensis | reverse complement strand
CCTCGAACAGGGCCGCGAGACCAACCCGTCCGCGCAGGTCCTGGACGCCCTGAGCGCGCGGCTCAGGGCGTCCAGGACCTGCGCGGACGGGTTGGTCTCGCGGCCCTGTTCGAGGCGGGCGTAGTAGTCGGCGCTGACGCCGGCCAGTACGGCGACTTCCTCTCTGCGCAGGCCTTTGACCTTGCGCTGGGTGTGGCTGGGCAGGCCAGCGTCCTCTGGATTGACGCGGGCGCGGTGGGCCTTCAGGAACTCGCCGAGCACGTCTTCGAGGTTATGCGGTCGGCCTGTGCGCTGCCTGGGTGTGCCACACCTAGGCTGAAGGTGTCCTGGCTGCCCTCGTTTCCGCTGGTCATCGTTGTGACATGAGCAAAGTCGTGTTGATCAGTGGAGCTTCCAGCGGGATCGGCGAGGCCACGGCCCGCGTGCTGGCCGAGGCCGGGCATCAGGTGTTCCTCGGGGCGCGCCGCGAGGACAAGCTGGCGGCGCTGGCCGCCGAGATCGGCGGTGGATACGCGCCGCTGGACGTCACCTCGCGTGCGTCGTTCCAGTCCTTTGTGGACGCGGCGGTGGAGCGTTATGGCCGTGTTGACGTGTTGGTGAACAACGCGGGCGTGATGCCGTTGTCGCTCATGGACTCGCTGAAGGTCGACGAGTGGGACCGGATGCTGGACGTGAACGTGCGCGGCGTTCTGTACGGAACCGCCGCTGTGCTGCCGCGGTTCACCGACGGTGGTCACATCGTGAACGTCGCGTCGGTCGGTGCGCACATGGTGATGCCCACGGCCGCCGTGTACTGCGCGACCAAGTACGCGGTGTGGGCGTTGTCCGAGGGGCTGCGGCAGGAGCGCACCGACCTGCGGGTCACCGTGATCTCGCCCGGTGTCACGGAGTCCGAGCTGGCGGACACCATCACGGAGGACTTCGCGGCGGAGTTGATGGAGGACTTCCGCAAGATCGCGCTGCCGGCCTCCGCCATCGGTGAGGCCATCAAGTACGCGATCTCGCAGCCCGCGGAGGTCGACGTGAACGAGATCGTGGTGCGGCCGGTGTCGCAGCGCTAGGCGCCGGTGGTCGAGCCCGGCCNNATGGCTTTCTCCTGGCCGGGCAGGATCTTGAGGGCCAGCAGGAACGCGGCGGCGGTGGTGAGCGCGATCGAGACGACCACCCACGGGTGGCCGGTCACGCCCATCACGCCGGCCGTCGCGAACCCGAAGACCGGCACGGAGATGCCGATCAGGGTGTAGACGCGGCAGATCCGGTGCAGGAGCTCGGGATTGCCGTTGTCCCGGACGGCTTTCGGGAACATGCTCGCGGCGACCGTGACCGGGCCGATGGCGATGATCGCGGCCAGGACGTGCAGTGAGAGGAACAGCTTGCTCACGCTGCCCTCCAGACGGTGCCGCGGCGCTC
>NZ_MUYM01000194.1 GCF_002150765.1 Lentzea kentuckyensis | reverse complement strand
GCCGAACGGCGGGCGCATTCTCAGCGGTGGTATCGATGCCAGGGCGTTGACGCCGCCGAAGCAGTTTCTCGGTGCCGCACGCAACATCGAGGACGGCGGCAGCCTCACGATCTTCGCCACCGCGCTGGTCGAGACGGGGTCGCTGGCCGACACGGCGATCTTCGAGGAGCTCAAGAGCACCGGCAACGCCGAGTTGAAGCTCGATCGCAAGGCGGCGCAAAAAAGGATCTACCCGGCGGTCGACCTGCAGCAGTCGAGCACGCGCAAGGCGGACCTGCTGGTCGGGCCAAAGGAACTCGCCATCACGGACGCCATGCGCCGGGCCATGGCGGACCGCGAGATCGACGTGCTGCTCGAAGGGCTGCGCAAGACCCGGAGCAACGCGGAGTTCCTCATCCAGATGTCGAAGTGAAGTCCCGCCGCGGTTCCCGGTCCAGTGCGCGGGTGGGGGCACCCAGCGCGTAGAAGAGGAAACCGATGCCGATCACGATCAGCAACGGCACCACCTGCGACAACGTGTACGCGGTCCGCTCACCCGCGAACGCCGTCGGCAGCTCCAGCGGCCAGATCAGCACGACCACGGTGAACGCCACCAGGCCGGTGGTCANNGACGGCGGCGCAGCACCAGCATCGACGGGAACGTCAGCAGGTAGCTGATGAACGTCGTCGAGATCACCAGGGCCAGCCCGGCGGTGAAGTACTTCTCGGAGTTGCCGCCCGTCAGGTTCAACGCCGTCACCAGTACGACGGAAGCCAGCAGTCCGGACAGGACGTTCACCCGCAGAGGCGTGCCGTAGCGGGAGGAAAGCCTTCCCAGGTAAGCAGGTCCGGCGCCGTCCGCACAGGCCACCGCCTGCGCCCGATGTGCGCCGATCGCCCACGAGACACCCGACGTCAGCACGCCCACGATCAACCCCGCGGCACAGACAGCACCAAGAACCGCGCCCGCGCCGGTCAGCGTCACGGTCCCGTCGGCAGCCACAGATCCGCCGTAGACGGTCAGCACCTGTTTGGCGGCGTCGATGAAACCGCCCAGGCCGTGGATCCGTGAGGCCGGCACGACCAGCAGGATTCCCAGGATCGGCCCGCCGTACAACAGGAACGACGCGATGCCCGCGCGCAGGATCGCGAACGGCACGGTCTTCTGCGGGTCCGTCATCTCCTCGGTCGCGGCCGAGGGCAGTTCGAAGCCCACATAGTTGAAGATCAGCACCGGCACCAGCGCCACGAAACCGGCCCAGGTGGGCACGAAGTCCCCGCCGGACAACGGTTGCACGCCGTTCTTCGCCGCGTACACGACGACCGACAGCGTGAAGAAGCCGAGCAGCACGATCCGGGCGAACGCGCCGGCGATGGGCACCCACTTGCCGATCCGCAAGGAGGCCGCGACCGCGAGCACGCCGATCCAGATGAACACCAAACCCGCGATGTGTTTGCCGACGAGACCCAACGGCAGGAAGAACCTCTCGAACGTCGTCACCGCGACGATCGCCAGCGTGCCGCCCACCCACAGTGGATTGGACAGCCAGTACAGGACCTGGTTCACCCCGGCGGCGAGGCGGCCGAACGCGAGTTTCGTCCACACGTAGGGGCCGCCCTCGATCGGGAACGCGGTGCCCAGCTCGGTGGTCAGGAACCCGTACGGCAGGAAGAACACCACCGCCAGGATCACCATCCAGACGAGGCCCTGGGGTCCGTTGGCGGCGACGCTGCCGATCGTGTCCAGGCCGACGAGGGTGCAGAGCAGGTAGAACGTCACGTCCGCCCGGCGCAGTGACTTGCGCAGGTGGGTGCGTTCGCTGAGCCAGTTGCCGCTGAGAGGCTGTACCTCGCTCACTTGGCCCTCCAGGTGATTAACTGATCCGTCAGTCAGTTATTTTGACGGACCATGTGACCGCGGTCATACGCTGAAGTCAAGAGGTGTGTTCGATGAGTTTTCTCCAGGTCACCTGGACCGACCCGGCGACGGGCACGCGTGGCTACCTCGTCATCGACCGGCTCGTGCGCGGGGTGAGCAGCGGCGGTCTGCGCATGCGCCAGGGCTGCACGCTCGACGAGGTGCGCGGGCNNGTGCCGCTTGGCGGCGCCAAGGGCGGCATCGACTTCGACCCCTACGACCCGCGGGCCGAGGACGTCCTCACGGCCTACCTGCGCGCGATGGGGCCCTACATCGAACGGTTCTGGACGATGGGGGAGGACCTCGGGCTCCGGCAGTCGACGATCGACCGGGCCATCGAGAAGATCGGCCTGCAGTCGTCGATCCAGGCCGTGTACCCGTTGCTGGACGACGAGCACAAGGCCCGCCAACGCCTCGCGGACGCGTTCCAGGTGGTCGTGGACGGTGTGAGTCTCGACGAGCTGGTCGGCGGCTACGGCGTCGCGCAGGCCGCGCTGGCCGGCATCGAGCACCTGAACCTGAGCAACCCCACCGC
>NZ_MUYM01000193.1:1015-2689 GCF_002150765.1 Lentzea kentuckyensis | reverse complement strand
GCCGACCGCAAGCCGGGCGACCTCGTCTTCTGGGGCCGTGCCGACAACGACTCGGACGTCACCACGCACGTCGCTCTCTACCTGGGCGACAACAAGATCCTGGAAGCCTCGCCGCCGCGCAACGGGCAGAGCGTCCGGATCAGCGATCTCAACAGCCATGGCACGCCGTACTCCAAGGTCCGTCGGATCTTCGGATGAACGAGGGGAAGTTCATGAACGTCAAGAGAGTGCTGTCCGCGGTGGCGGGGCTCGCCATCAGTCTCGGCGCGCTGGTCGTCACCGGCCAGGCCGCCCAGGCGGCGCCGGGGTTCCAGATGCCGTTCCCGTGCGGCCAGACGTGGACGGGCCAGACCCGCGGCCCGAACGACACCCACCCGCACAACCCGTACGAGGCCATCGACTTCAACCGCTCCGGCGACGAGGGCGACTGGGTCGTCTCCTCCGCGGCCGGCAAGGTCATCAAGGTCCGCAACGAGGGCAACATCAGCTACGGCCGGTGGATCGAGATCGACCACGGCGGCGGCTGGACCACCCGCTACGCCCACCTGTCGCAGCAGAACGTCTCGGTCGGCCAGCAGGTGTCGCAGGGCGCCAAGATCGGCAAGGTCGGGAACACCGGCGGTTCGGACGGTGCTCACCTGCACTTCGAGCAGCTGCAGAACGGTGACCCGAAGCGCGTCGTGATGAACGGCTCGACCGCGCTGTACTACGGCTCGAAGAGCTACAAGAGCAACAACTGCGGCGGCGGTGGCAGCACCAACCCGTACACGCCGGAAGAGGCGTGCGGTGACGGCTACAAGGTCATCGACGGCGCGAACGTGACCGGTGCCCGGGTTTCCTTGCTGTACAACGCCTCCAACGGTTACAACTGCGTGGTCGCGATCAAGACCACGAAGATCGGCACGGCGTCCGACGTCGGCGCGTTCCTCGAGGTGCAGGGTGCCGCCCGCACCACCGACCGCGACGAGTACGGCTACTACGCGGGCCCGATCAAGAAGAAGGCGCCCGGCAAGTGCGTCAAGTGGGGCGGCATGGTCGGTTCCTCCAGCTACACCAGCGGTTTCGAGCACTGCGACTGATCAGCTGATCAGGCTGTCCAGCAGGTTGTCCCTCCGCAGACCGGGTGTGCCGAGCAGTTCGGCCGCCCGGTCCGCGTGCTTTTCCCGTCCCGCCTTCGCGAGGACGAGGTGCGCGACGCCTTCCCCGTACCGGTCACCGCGGGCGCCGGTGATCTCCAGGCAGCGTTCGGCGTCCTTTGTGGCCTCTTCGGGTTTTCCCGCTGCCAGCAACACTTCCGCACGGCACAGCAGGGCCTGCCACTCGTCGTTGTGCTCACCCGTCAACCGGCACAGCTCGATGCACTCGCTCAGTGCGTCCGCGGCCTCGTCCAACCTCGCGAGCTTGAACAGCGCCTGGCCCTGTGATGCCAGCGCGTACGCCGTTCCAGCGGCGTCCTGGTGCTCGCGGGCGTGCTTGAGACTCTCCGAGGCTGCCTCGAACGCCTGCTCGTACCGGCCGGCGACCTGGTGCACCTGTGCGAGCGCGGACAGCGGAACCCGTTGCGCGCCAGCAGGTCCGTGCTCCTCGGTGAGCTTGAGTGCCTTCGCGAGCGTGTCCGCGGCCTGGTCGAGCTCACCCAGTTCACGTTGGATCGTGCCGATGCCGGCGAGCACG
>NZ_MUYM01000193.1:0-994 GCF_002150765.1 Lentzea kentuckyensis | reverse complement strand
AACTGGGCGCGGGCGACCGCGAACGCACCGATCCGGCGATTCGCGGCGGACCGCACCAGCAGCGCCGTCTGCAACGCCGCTGAGGTGCCGATCGTCCGCGCTGCCCCGTCCGCGATCTGGCCGAGCTCGATCAGGTCCGCGACTCTGTCCTGTTTGAACAGATGCGGGTACAGCATGTGCGCGATCGCCAGGGCGTGTTCCGCCAACGATGGTTCGGTCATCGTGGAACGGGCCGCCGCCAACAGGTTCTCGGCCTCGTCTGTCAACCACTGCAGGGGCTCGTCGATGTCCTGCTGGGTGGCGGAGTTCGTCAGGGCACCGTAAGCGTGCGGCCGCAGCTTCTTCAGCGCGGCGGTCAACGTCTCACGGTAGTAGGTGAGCGCGCGGGTGAGAGCGTCGTGCCTCTCGTCGGTCACGTGCTCGGCGCCGAACAGCCGAAGCAAGTCGTGCACCCGGTATCGCTCCGGCCCGCACGGTTCGACGAGCTTGGCGTCCACCAACGGGTCCAGCGCCCGATCGATGTCCTCCTGCCCCAGCAACGCCCGCGCGACCGGCTCGCCGACGGTCGGCACGGTGAGGCAGCACAGCAGTGTGAACGCCCTGGTGGAACTGGAGTTCAGGCCCTCGAAGCTCAGCTGGAAGCTCGACCTGACCCCGAGGTCGTCGAAGTTCAGCTCGTCCAGCCGATGCCGCTGGTCAGCGAGCCGCTTCGCCAGGTTCGCCGTCGTCCAGTCCGGCCGCGACCGCAACCGCGCGGCCGCGATCGTGAGCGCGAGCGGCAGGTAGTCGCAGGCCTTGGCCACCTGCTCCGCCTCAGGGCCGGAGTCGCCGAGCAACCGCAGCGCGTCGGCTTCCGGCAACGGGGCGAGCCGGACGTGCCGCGCGCCGAGCGTCGCCAGCATGCGGCGGCTGGTGATCAGCACGGACGACCCCGCCTCACCCGGCAGCAGCGGGCCGACCTGTGCCGCGTCCACCGCGTTGTCCAGCAGCACCA
>NZ_MUYM01000192.1 GCF_002150765.1 Lentzea kentuckyensis | reverse complement strand
TTCCTGGCCACGCCTGCGCGACTGGATCACCGAGGACCGCGACGCGCTGCGCGTCCACCACCAGCTCACCGAGGCCGCGGCCGGGTGGGACGGCGACCGCGACCTGCTCTACAAGGGCGCCCGGCTCGCGCAGGCGGAGGAACTGGACCCGGACTCGCTGACCGAGCCCGAACTCGTCTTCCTCACCGCCAGCCAGACCGATGGACGCCGCCGCGCCCGCCTGACCAAGATCGTGGTGAGCGTGTTGTCGGTGCTGGTGCTGCTCCTCGGCGGCACCGTGGTGTTCGCGATGGACAGGGCGGGAGAGGTGGCGCGGCAGCGAGATCTCGCCGTGGCGGGGGCGGCGGCCGCCGAGGCCCGCCGGCTGGCGCTGCTGCCGTCCGACAGCGGCCAGGCGATCCGGCTGGCCCTCGCCGCCTACCGGGTCGCGGCCGACGACTCGACCCGCGACCACCTGCTCAGCATCGACACCTCCTTCCGCAGGGACCGGTTCCCGCGGGAGATCTCGGCGTCACCGGTGAAGAAGACGAGCGGTGGCAGGTTCTTCATGAACTCCGGCCAGGGGTCGGCCACGAACCTGTGGGACCTCCGCGCCCGCGAGGTGGTGCCCCGCCTGCGCCTCAACGGGAGAGTGCTCGCGGTCAGCGACGACGACCGTCGCCTGGTCGCGCTCACCGAGGAAGGCGCGGTGCTGCTGGACATCACCGATCCCGCCCTGCCGCGCAAGCTCGCCCTGATCTCCGCGAACCCCGTGAACCTCAGCGCGGACAGCTCCCTCACCAGGTTCGTCGCGATCGCCGCCAACCGGCCCGGCCTGGCGACGGTCTGGACCTACGACGGTTCCGGTGGGCTGAGCGAGGCCGGGGTGCCGGGCCGGCAACAGGTATTGAGCACGGGCTTGTCGCCGGACGGCAGGATCCTCGCGGTGTCGCGGTTCGGCCCGTCGACGGTGGAGTTCTGGCAGTTCGACGGAGGAACGCCCAGCCACGCGAGCACGATCCAGGTGCAGGGAAGCCACGTCTACTTCAGCCCGGACAACAGGCTTTTCCTGCTGATCGACAACATGACGGGAGTCGCGCGGGTGTGGGACGTTTCGAATCCCGCGCATCCGGTCGACTGGGCCGAGTTCCCGGTACCGCCCCGCACGAGCCTGTCCGCCGTGTTCGCCGCCGACAGCACCCAGGTGCTGATCGGCACGGACCGGTCCGCGCAGGTGTGGAGCCTCAAGGACCGGCACGAACCCGTGTCGCTCGCCTCGTTCGACAACTTCCCGCAGGACGTCACGGCTTTCGACTACTGGCCGGCGGACCGGGAGTTCGTCGCGGTGACCGATGACGCGGTGTGGCCGATGCGGACGGACATCGAGCAGGTCGTGCGGGATCTGTGTTTCGGCAATCCGAAACTGTCCGACGAGGACTGGGCGAGGCACTTCCCAGGCGTCAAGCCCGTACCGATGTGCTGAGCTTGAGCCGTGGGTGGCACCTGGGGGCGGCCACCCACGGCCACACCGGCGCCGGTTCGGGGCGCGAGCACCGGGCTTTCCCCAGCTGACGACGTTAGGGCGAACGGGTTGTTCACGGTCAGGCGTTGCCCGCTGAACAAAGTTCTCTGAACAATGACGGGATGCCGAGACGGGAACGCCCTCTCGACGAGGGCGAGAGCGGTCTCCTGCGGTTCGCGGCGGATCTGCGCCGGCTGCGGGAGCACGCGGGCAGCCCCACCTACCGGGAGCTGAGCCGGCGTGCGCACTACTCGGCCGCGGCGTTGTCCGAGGCGGCCGGTGGGCGGAAGCTGCCCAGCCTGGCGGTGACGAAGGCGTACGCCAAGGCCTGTGACGCCGATCCGGACGAGTGGGCGCGGCGCTGGCGGGAGGTCGCCGAGTCCGAACCACACGCGGCCGGCGACAGTCCGTACGTCGGGCTGGCGATGTTCCAGCCCGGTGACGCGCCGAAGTTCTTCGGGCGCGAGCGGCTGACGGCGGAGTTGCTGACCACGAGGAACCGGTTCACCGGGGTGTTCGGGCCGTCCGGGGTGGGGAAGTCGTCGCTGCTGCGGGCCGGTCTGATCGCCCACACGCGGGAACCCGTCCTGTTGTTCACGCCCGGCGCGGATCCGGTGGAGGAGTGCGCGGTCGCGCTCGCCCGGCTCACCGGGCAGGACGCGGTCGAGCTCGCCGACGAGCTGAACGACCCCGAAGCGTTGCACCGCAGGCACGGGCACCTCGTGGTCGTGGACCAGTTCGAGGAGCTGTTCACGTTGTGCCGCAAGGAGGAGCTTAGGACGTGGCTCATCGCGGCGCTCACTCGGTGCGCGAAGGTCGTCATCGGGGTGCGGGCCGACTACTACGGCCATTGCGCGCAGTACCCCGAGCTCGTCGAGGCGCTCGCCAGCAGTCAGGTCATGGTCGGCGCGATGACGCCGGACGAACTGCGCCTCGCCATCACCGAGCCCGCGGCCGTCGTGGGCGCCAAGATCGAGACGGCGCTGCTGGCCAGGCTGATGGCGGACGCGGTGGGGCAGGCCGCGGTGTTGCCGTTGCTGTCGCACGCGCTCGCGGAGACGTGGCAGCACCGCCGCGGCATGACGTTGACCCTGGCCGGTTATGAAGAGGTCGGCGGTCTCGAACACGCCGTCGCCCGCACCGCGCAGGAGGTCTTCGACGGCTTCGACGCACGGCAACAGGCGCAGGCGAAACGGATCCTGCTGCGACTTGTGACCGCCGAGGACACGAAACGCCGTGCGCACAAGGACGAGCTCGAAGCCGACGACGAAGTGCTGGTGACGTTGGCGGCGGCGCGGCTCGTCATCATCGACCGCGACGGCGTCGAGCTCGCGCACGAGGCGTTGCTGCGGAGCTGGCCGACGTTCCACGAGTGGGTCGAAGAGGACCGCGAGAACATCAAGGCACAGCGCGAACTCACCGACGCCGCGCGGACCTGGGAGGCGCTCGACCGCGACGCGGGCGCGTTGTTCCGGGGCCGCCGGCTCGCCAACGTTCCCGAGGGGCTGTCCCTGAACGCCAGGGAACGCACGTTCCTGGCCGCCAGCCTGGCCGCGGAAGAAGAGGTGTCGGCGAGCACCCGAAGACGCACCCGCCGCCAGCGCCAGCTGCTCGCCGCGCTCGCGGCCCTGATCGTCGTCGCCGCCAGCACGACCGTTTTCGCCTTGCAGGCCAGCAAAACCGCCGACGAACAACGCACCGCCGCCGCCGTCCTGAAAGCCGTGGGCGAGGCGACGGCGTTGCGCTCCACGAACCCCGCGCTGGCCCAGCAGGTAGCGCTGGCCGCCTACCAGCTCGCGCCGCTACCCCAGGCGCGCAACGGTTTGCGGCAGGAGGACGTGCCCTCTCAGGTGCTCCGCGAAGCCCAGTCCGAAGTGACCGCACTCGTCGTGGGCCCGACCCAGCAACAGGTCGCGACCGGCCACCGCGACGGCACGGTCGTGCTGACCGGTCTCGACGACCTGCCGTCCCCGCGCACGTCCCACGAGGCCACCAAACACGCCGGCGCCGTCACCGCCCTCGCGATGGACTCGACCGGCGGCCTGGTCGCGTCCGCCGGTGAGGACGGCGCGGTCCACGTCGTCGACGTGTCCCTCGGCAAGCCCCGCGAACTCGCCCCGCTCCCCGTGCACGCCTCCGCGATCGCCTGGCAGGGCACCACTCTCGTCACCACCGGCCACGACGGCGCGCTGAGCTTCTGGACCGACCTCCGCCTCGACCGCCCGCGACTGCTCGTCAGCACCCAACTGGGCCTGGGCCCGCTGGCGGGCATGGCGTTCCGCGCCGACGGCCACGTCCTGGCCGCCGTCACCACCGGCCACGCCGTCCACCTCGTCGACGTGAGCGACCCGCGCGACGCCGAACTCCTGTCGCTGACCAAGCAGTTCGCCGGCGGCGCCCAGTTCGCGGGCAACGGCCTCCTCATGACCACCAACGACAACGCCGTGCACCTCTGGGACGTCACCGACCCGCGCGACCCCGTCCAGCGCGCCGAGATCCCGTCCGGCGGCGGCGACGTCACCTCGGCCTGGCTCGGCGCCGACAGCGTCGCGATCGCCACCGACGACGGCCTGGTGCGCCTGTGGCAGCTCAAGGACCAGCACGAACCGGTCGAGCAGGCCTTGCTGCGCGGGCACGCGGGACCCGTTGCGGCGGTCGGCCTCACGCCCAAGGGCGACGAGGTCGTGACCGGCGGTGCCGACCGGGCGGTGCGGTTGTGGAACGTCGACCCGCGCGACCCGGCGGTGCGGATCTGCGAGCAGGCGATTCCGCGGATGAGCCGCGAGGACTGGGGCCGGTACTTCGGCGACCTCCGCTTCACGCCGCCGTGCCGGGACTGATCGGGCGCGTCACCTGGGACGCCCTGACCGTGCGTGGCCGTGCCGCGAACGGTGGAACGATCACGAAGCGTATGGCCGAGTGGTGAGCGCTTAGCGGGGCGTTAGACGGCGGGCGAACCTCTGGTGGACAATCCGGCCAGGAGGCGGCATGCCACGAGGGGAACGACCGCTGGGGCCGGAGGACACCGCGTTGCTGCGGTTTGCCGGTGACCTGCGGAGACTGCGCGATCAGGCGGGCAAACCGAGCTACCGCGAGCTGGCCGGGCGGGCCAACTACTCGCCCACGGCGTTGTCCGACGCTGCCGGCGGACGGAAGCTGCCGTCGCTGGCCCTGACGCTGGCGTTCGTGCGCGCTTGTGACGGCGACGTCGCGCCATGGACCAAGCGCTGGCGTGAGGTGGCGGCTGAGTACACATTGCCGTTGCACCCGAACGCGCCGTATCCCGGCAGCGCGCCGTTCACCGAGCACGATGCGAAGCGGTTCTTCGGGCGTGAGTACCTCGTCGAACAGATCGTGGAGTCGGTCAAGGCCAAACCGCTCACCGTTGTCGTCGGCGCCTCCGGATCGGGCCGCACGTCGCTGCTCCAGGCCGGCCTCCTGCCCGCCCTCGACGACGCTCTGGTGATCACGCCGTCGGAGCACGCGCTCGAGGACCTGGCGAAGGCGTTCGCCGAGGACGACACGACCGCCGCCCAGCTCGCCGCGGAGTTCCGGCAGGATCCGGACCGCCTCAGGTTGCGGATCCGGCAGCACCGCCCCGGCCTCGTCCTGCTCGTCGACGACTTCGAGCAGGCGCTGCACCAGGACGACTTCATCGCCGCCCTCACCCGCTGCCCGCACGTGGTGCTCGCGGTCCGCGCGGATCACCGCGACCGGTACCTGGCGAAGGGCCTGGACGGCAACGAGATCACCATCGAGCCGATGAGCGCGGACCAGCTGCGCCGCGCGATCACCGAGCCCGCCGCCAAGATCGGCGCGACCGTCGAGACCGCGGTCGTCGCGCGACTGGTCGCCGACGCCGCGAACCAGCACGCGCTGCCGTTGGTGCAGCGGGCGCTCGTCGAGACGTGGCGGCGCAAGCGCGGCATGACGTTGTCGCTGGCGGGGTTCGAGGAGTCCGGCGGCATCGAGCACGTCGTCGCGCAGGCCGCGGAGACCTTCTACCACGACCTCGGGGAGGACCAGAGTGCTCTGCGCGGCGTCTTCCTGAGGCTCGTCTCGGTGCAGCGCAACGGAACCGCGCAACGCAGAAGCCGCAGACTGGAGGCCTCGCAGCCGCTGCTGGACCTGCTGGCCAAGGCCAGGCTGGTGACGCTCACCGAGGACGGCGCCGAGCTCACCCACGACGCCGTGCTGCGCTGGCCGCGGCTCGCCGAGTGGATCGAAGAGGAGGGCGAGAACCTCAGGACGCACGAGCAGCTCGTCACCGCGATCGAGCTGTGGGAGGCGAGCGACCGCGACCCGCTGGCGCTCTACCGGGGTGCCCGGCTGCGCAAGGCCAAGGAGCTCGGCGAGTTCCTGACGGCCCAGGAACGCAGGTTCGTCGAGAAGAGCAGCAGGCGCGAGAAGCGCCGCTCGACGGCGTTGATCGCGGTGATGGCGGTGCTGATCGCACTGGTGCCCGGCACCGTCGTCTACGCGCTGGCCAGCGAGCGCAAGCTCACCGCGGCGCACGACCGGGAGCTCGGCGGCAAGGCGCTCTCCGAGTCCGAGGCGTTGATGGAGCAGCGCCGGCCGTACGCGGACAAGTACGCGCTGGTCGGTTACAAGGTCAACCCGTCGCCCGAGGCGGAGAAGGTGCTGCGGCTGGCGAACGCGATCGCGCGCGGCATCCCGTTCACCGGCACGTCCAAGGACGACGCCGACGTGCTGGTCGGCCCGCGTGGCGAGATGGCAGCGGTGACCGACGAGGACGGCACCGACCGGATGTGGAACCTCGACGAGGTCGGCGCGGTGCCCGGCAAGCGGTTCGCCGACCGCCACCGGGTCGTCAAGCTCGCCGAACGCCGCGCCGTCACCAAGGACAACTCCGGCCGGCAGCACCTGTGGGCGGTCAACGACGCCGACGACATCACCTATCTCGCACCGCTGCCCGAGCGGTTCCAGACGCTGGACATCAGCGCCGACGGCTCGCGGATCGTCGGCAAGATCGGTGAGGCGGTGGCGGTCGGCCTGCCGACGCCGGACGCGTCCGAGCGCATGGTGCTGCTCGACCTCGGCGACCCCAGACAGCCGCGCAAGCTGCCGATGCCGGTGCGCGACGCCGAGACCGTCGCACTGAGCCAGGACGGCCGCGAGCTCTCGACCGCCGTCTGGGACCCGGCGGCGGGCGTCACGACGATCGAGTTCTGGCGCATCGGCGGCACCTTCGAACGTTCCGCGCCGTCGTTGACCCAGCACGTCTACGTCCGCGGCATCACCTACAGCGGTGACGGCCGCTGGCTCGCCGTCGAGCACTCACCCGAGTCGGTCGTCGAGGTGTGGCAGCGCGTGCCCAGCGGCACGCCCGTGCTGCGCGCACGGCTCGACAGCGCGTTGCGGTACGGGGCTCGGGTCACGTTCTCCGACGACGACCGCGTGGCCGTGGTGCGCGACAACGTCTTCGAAGTCCAGCGCCTCTACACCACCGGCCGCGCCCCGGACCGGCTCGTCTACGTCGTCGGGCACGGCAACTCGATGCGCGCGGTCTACCGGCCGCAGTTCGGCGACTTCCTCGTGCGCAGCGGGGGCCAGGATCCCGAGCTGCTGCCGTACGACCTCGACAGCGGCCGCATCATCAAGAAGATGTGTGAAAAAGACGGCGCGCGCCTCACCGACTCCGAATGGGTGAAGAGCTTCGGCGAAGTGGAGCGCGTCGACGTCTGCTGAACCGCCGCGATACCAGGAAACAACCCGCAGTTGAGCAAGCACGCATTGTGAAGGTGAGATCCACTCTCTAGGGTGACCGGGTGCGTGCGTTCACAAGGGGACTCATCGGCATTGCCGGGTTCCTCGCGCTCTGGGAGCTCTTAGGACGCTCTCCCCTCATACCTGCACACGCGCTTCCGCCACCGTCTGTCGTGTTCGGAGAGCTCGTCACGCAGTTGACGTCGCCCGCGTTCATGAGTCATGTCGTGGCAACGGTCCTGGCAGTGCTGATCGCCATCGTGATCGCCATCGCCATCGCGGTGCCGAGTGGACTCGTCCTCGGCAGCGTCCCCGCCGTGCGGCACGCGACCCGCGCGATCATCGAGTTCCTGCGCCCGATCCCTTCTGTGGCACTGATTCCGCTCGCGCTGGTGATGCTCGGCTTCGGGCCGGAGACCAAGATCACGCTCGCCGTGTACGCGGCACTGTGGCCGATCCTGTTCAACACCATTTACGCGCTGGACGAACTGGACCCGTTGCTCGTCGACACAGCAAGGGTTTTCGGCACCGGACGGACCGGTGTGCTGCTCCGGGTGGCGTTGCCCAGCGCGTTGCCGTTCGTCCTCACCGGAATCCGGCTCGCGGCGACGACGGCGCTGATCGTGATGGTGAGCGTGGAGCTCATGGCCGGCAGCCAGGTGGGCCTGGGCTACTTCATCATGGAGGCCCGCAGCGGGCCGGGCCGGATGGACCAGGTGCTGGTCGGCACCGTGGTCGCGGGCGCGATCGGCGTCCTGCTGAACAACGGTCTCGAGCGCGTCCGCCGGCGTTGGGTGGCCTGGTGACCAAGTTCCTGCAGCGGTGGACCGTGTTCGCCGGTCTGGTCGTCGTGTGGCAGTTGCTGGGCTGGTTCGCTGACGACCCGTTCTTCCCGCCGCCCTCCGAGATCGTGACGGCCGCGTGGAAGTGGTGGGTGCTCGAGCCGCACAACGTCACCGAGCACGTCATCCCGTCGATCACGCGGTTGTTGTCCGGATGGGCGATCGCCTCGGTGCTCGGGGTGGCGCTGGGCCTGCTGCTGGGCCGCTCGGACCGGGCGATGGAGTACGCGGGACCGCTGCTGGTGTTCCTGCGCTCGATCCCGCCGCCCGCGCTGGTGCCGGTGTTCCTGCTGCTGTTCAAGGCGGGCCAGTCGATGCAGCTCGCGACGATCGTCTTCGGCGTGATCTGGCCGGTGCTGCTCAACAGCGTGGACGGCGCCCGCTCCGTCGACGTGACCAAAGTGGACACTTCGGCGGTCTTCCGGATCCCGCGCTGGCAGTGGGTTCTCGGTGTCGTGCTGCCCGCGGCCTCGCCGAAGATCTTCGCCGGCCTGCGGGTGTCCCTGTCGCTTTCCCTGGTGCTGATGGTGATCTCCGAGCTCGTGGGCACGGACAACGGCATCGGCTCGCAACTCATGCAGGCACAGCGCGAGTTCGACTACACGCGCATGTGGGCCGGGATCGTCCTCCTGGGCGTGCTCGGGTACGGACTCAACACCGCGCTTCTCGCGGTGGAACGCAGAGCGTTGGCGTGGCAACCGAGGAGTCGGGATGAGCAACATGCTTGAGGTGGCCGACCTGGGCCACACCTATGGTGACTACGAGGCCATCGGTGGCCTCACGTTCACCGTGCGCGCCGGCGAGCTGGTGTGCGTGGTGGGCCCGTCGGGGTGTGGCAAGTCGACACTGCTGCGCACGATCTCCGGGCTCATCGCGCCTTCGCGCGGCGACGTGTCCCTGAAGGGATCGCACCTCGCGGTGGTCTTCCAGGACTACTCGCGCTCGTTGTTCCCCTGGCTCTCGGTGCAGGGCAACGTCGAGTTCCCGCTGCGCGGGCTGCCGCGCGCCGAACGCCGTGCGCGCGCCGCCGAGGCGCTGGAGTGGGTCGGCCTCGGGGCGGCCGCTCGCAAGCGTCCGTGGCAGCTTTCCGGTGGCATGCAGCAACGTGTGGCGATCGCACGCGCGTTGGCGTACCGGCCGTCGTTGTTGCTGATGGACGAGCCGTTCGCCTCAGTGGACGCGCAGACGCGGTTCGAGCTGGAAGACCTGTTGCTGCGCGTGCGTCGTGAGCACGACACGACCGTTCTCGTGGTCACGCACGACATCGACGAGTCGGTGTACCTGGGCGACCGGATTCTCGTGCTCAGCGGCTCTCCGGCGCGGCTGGTGGCGGACCTGGAGGTGCCGTTGCCCGCCGAGCGCGACCAGGTGACGACGCGGACGGACGAGGCGTTCGTGGCGCTGCGGTCCAAGGTGGCGCGGCTGCTGAACGTCGGCGGGAAGCCCGCGATGGACGTGGAGAAGTGGGCCGCGGCGGAGCGGGAGTCGCTCAGCGAGACCGTCCCGTCCTGACGGAGCGTGTTCAAAACCCGGCTCCAACTGGGAAACCTGGGAAGAACTGGGAAAAAGATCTAGCTCGCGAAGAAGCCCCGGACCGCTGTGGTCCGGGGCTTCTTCGCGTTCAGCGCGCCTGGCCCGCAGGAGGGGGCAAGAGGCCAGGCGCTGGCTCTACTGGGTTGTCGCGGCTTAGCTGTGCCCCCGGTTGTGGATGAAGGGTCCCTTCATCCACCTCAGGTCGATGAAGGGACCCTTCATCCACGGGGCAAGCGCCAGAACCAAGCCGCGACGCTG
>NZ_MUYM01000191.1 GCF_002150765.1 Lentzea kentuckyensis | reverse complement strand
TCGCGAGCCGGGGGCCTTCTCCGTTGGGTCAGCTAGCCCGTCACACCCAGCCGGCGACGTGCAGCGTCACGGAGCGGATGGAACCGCGGTCCGAGCCCACCACGTCGGCGACCTTGAACACCCAGGTGCCGTCCGCGCCGTCCGCCGTCAGTGCCGACAGCGGCGAACCCGGCAGCCACGACCCGGTGAACGGTGCGTCGCTGCTCAGCACGGACGAGAACGACCGCGTCGCCGAGTCGTCGAACACGGCCTGGCAGATGTTGTTGCCCGTACCGCCGGACCGCGAGAACAGCGTGACCGACTTGCCCGACGGCGAGGTGAGCGTGCCCACCAGGTCACCGACGAAGGTGTGGTCGATGCCCACCGTCGTGGAGCCCTCGGTCGCCGAACAGGTCGCGCCGTCCACCGAGAACTTCAGGTTCGACGCCGCACCGACACCGGACACCGGCAGGGAGATGGAGACACCCGTCTGGTCGTTGTCCGGGATGGCCACCGGAGCACCGGTGTAGGCGAACGTCTTGAAGTCCCGCGCCGGCTCACCCACGCGGAAGGTGAACGAGGCCGTCGTCGGCGAGGTCGAGCCCGCGTAGGTCACGCGTGCGTCGAGGCGCACCGCCGAACCGAGACCGGCCGAGGCCGGGACGGTCACCTTGAAGGTGTTGCTGACGGTCTGGCCGACGTCGATGTTGCCGTAGTACTTCGAGCGCGGCGCGATGGTCACGCCGGCGGCCGGCGTCGTCAGCACGACCGAGGTCGACGACGCGGTGCCGTCACCGTTGTTGGCGACCGGAACCGTGACCGTGGCCGTGGTGCCCGGCTTGAGGAAAGCGCTTCCGTCCGCGTCGTTCACGATCGTCGGACGCTGCGCGCGAGCCAGCGCCTGAGGCGACGCGCCCGTGTAGGCGAGAGCCTTGTCTGCCATCACGATGCCGGCACCGGTGCGATTGTCCACACCGGACTCGACGATGTCGATCGCCGTGGTGACAAGGGCTTCCTTGACCTCGGCGGGCTTGAGCGTCGGGTTGCCGGACAGGATCAGACCGGCGATCGCGGCGGCGTTCGGAGCCGCGGCCGACGTGCCGAAGAACGGCGCGAAGCCCGGCACCGAGGTGGTCACGCCGTCGGCCGCGGTGATGTCCGGCTTCTGCCGGGTCTCGGCGAGCGGCGTTCCGTCGGGCGCGAAGAACGTCCTGCGCGGTCCGTCGGAGGTGAAGCGCTCCGGCTTCTGCGTGCTGTCGTAGGCGTTCGGGTACGGGCCCTTGGGGTTGGCCGGGTCGCCGGGCTCCAGGTCGAACGGCAGCGCCGCGGCGGCAGGAGCGGCCGCGACCGAGATCGCGCCCTTGGCGGCCGAGTGACCGCGGGTCATGCCGGGCGTGACGAACTTCTGCAGGCCGTCGCTGGAGTTGGCGAACCGTCCGCCGAACAGCGACAGGTCGAAGTACTTGTCCTCACCGCGGAACTTCACGACCGCGAGCCGCGTGCCCGTGGACGAGGTCGGCGTGTTGAGCCGCTCGAACGGGTCCTGCGTGCCGTCCTGGTTGTTCTGGCTGAAGGTGACAACGTTGCCTTGGGCGTTGACCAGGTACAGGTCGTAGTCGTTGAACGACTGACCCAGCGGGTCGGCCCAGTGCAGCGTCACCGGCGTGTCGCCCGAGTAGTTCGACAGCGGGTTGAACAGCTGCTTGGCGTTCGGGTCCGGGTTGAAGTCGTGCGCGGTGCCGGCGAACTTGCCGACGCCCACACCCGAGTCGACGAACTGCCCCTCCCAGTGGCCGGCGGTGCCGTCCGCGACGTTGCCCTGGTTGCCGGCGCTGGAGAAGAACATCGCGCCGTCCGCGGCGACCGCGTCCACGGCGCGCGCGATGATGCCGTCCTGGAACGGCGACTCGTTGAAGTAGATGACGTCGTCGACGATGACGTCGCAGCCGAGGTCGAACCGCAGCTTCTTGATGTTGTCGGCGAAGCTCGCGTCGCCGTTGAACGCCGTGGCGAAGCCGAGTTCGGCGTTGGGCGCGAGGTCGTGCAGGATCTCGAGCATCGCGGTGCCCTCGTCACCGGAACCCGCCTGCCCCGGCAGGACGTCGACGGCCGGCAGTTCGCCCGCGGCCTGCGACACGGCCAGCGAGCTCACGCCGTCCGAAAGCGCGCACAGCTTCACGCCGACACCGGTCACGTGGAAGCTGCCCCGTGCCGCCTCGGCGCTGTGGGCCTTGTCGCTCTCGGCGACCTTGGCCGCCTGCACGGACAGCTGCTTCTCGGACAACCGGCGCTCGATCTCCCGCGCCTTGTCCTCTTTGGACGGAGCCTTGCGACTCTTGTTGTCCCGCTTGTTCTTCACGTCCTGCGTCATCGCGTCGCTGCCCGGCTCGACGCGCGTGACGTCGTTGCGTCCGGCGATCGCGGCGAGCTGGGCGACCGGAACCTCGGCGCGGACGGTGCGGTGTTCGGGGGACACTGCCCGGATCTGTCCGCCCGCCGCGCGGACAGCGTTGACCAGGTCCTCGGAGTACTGCTTGGCACGGATGTCCACAAGGGTGGTCGACCGCGGCGTCACGGCGACGCCGGTCTGCACCTGCGGCAGTGCGCTCATCGTCCCCATCTGGCCGCGCTTGCGCGCCTCCACGACGAGTGCGCTGTCCACTTTGGACTCGGCTGGGGTGAGCGACTTCTTGATGCTCTGCAACGCGGCGATCTGGGCCGCGGTGCGGTCGGTGATGGTCTTCGCCGCCTTGACCGGATCAGCGGAGGCCGGCGTGACAACGGTGAGTGCGGCCAGAAGGACTGCGGTTCCTGCGGTGACTAACGAAGTGCCTCTTCGAGATCGGCGCACAGGGTTTCTCCCCCGAACGTTGGCGCGCCCCGGAATGATCCCCCTGGGCACGCGGCCTGCGGCCGGATGATCCCGGCCGAGGCGTCAACGTATGGCGCACGACTGATCACAGTCAGCATCCGATTGGGCTACTTCCCACTTAGCAGACGCAATCACACTTCACAGAACAAACGCGTCAGTCCACAACTGACCCGTTCGCCCGGAAAGTGCTTCCAGCAGCGCGGCGGCCTGGTTGTCGGTCAGCGAGGCGACGAAGTCGACGACCGCCCGCCCACGCGCCAATCCCCTGACGACATCAGGACCAATCGGCAGCTCACCGGTTGGACCGACCAATGTGGACGGCTCCGTCCGGGCGAGCGCCGCGTACTCCGTTTCGGCCAGCTCGACCAGATCGTGCAACCTGCGCGGCAACCGATCCGCCTCGGCCCGGTCGGTGACCCACTGCTCCAACGCGTCCACCAACGACGAGAGCAACCGCGCCTGCCCCCGTTGGTGCAACGCCAGATCCGGCCGCAGCAACACAAAACGCCGATGGACGAACTTCAGCACCTGCACCTCGTGCCACTGCTGAACGGCCAGCACCACGTGACCCGACCGCGGCGTCGGCTCCTCGATGACCCCGACCGCGTCCACGAGCCTGCGCGTCCACCGCGCGCTGAAGCCGGCCACCGCCTGCTCCGCCTCGACCGACCCGTCGAACGGCACGGCCAGCAACCCGTCGACCAGTTCCTTGCTCACCTTGCGCACCGCCAGCGCGAACGCCTCGTCGCTCATCACCCAGGAATCCTTGAGGTGCATGCGCCTGCGCAACGTCTCCAGCGACCGCCCCGGCATCCGGATCTCGGCACCGAGCTCGGCGTCACTGAGGCCGGCGAGGTCGAGCGCCTGCGCCTGCCACGTCCCGAGCTCGGCCGAGACCGTCGCGTGCTGCAACACCCCGACCCGGTGGAAGTCCTCCAGGTCGTGAATCGCGTACGCGATGTCGTCCGCGGTGTCCATGACGCTCGCCTCGACGGTCTGCTGCCACGACTCGACCCGCCCCTCGAACGGCTCGCGCGCCTGCCGCAGATCGTTGATCTCCGTGACGTAGGCCGAGAACTTCGAGCTGCCGGTCCCCGGCATGTCGTCGGGCGCCGACGCACCACGCGGCGCCACCGTGAGGTCGAGCGGCTGATGGCGCGTCCACGGGTACTTCAACATCGCCGCCCGCACCGCCACCGTCAGGTCGAGCCCGAGCGCCTTGGGCCCCCGCACGTCCGTCGTCGTGACGATGCGGAACGACTGCGCGTTGCCCTCGAACCCGTCCGGCAACCCGAACCGGTGCCGCGCCAGCCGATCCAGCACCTGCTCGCCGAGGTGCCCGAACGGCGGGTGCCCCAGATCGTGCGCGAGCGCCGCCGCCTCCACCACGTCGGGATCACACCCGCCGAGCTTCTCGAGCACCGCGGTCAGCTCGGGCCGGCTGGTGAGCCGCTCCGCGATCGCGCGCGCGGCCTGGGCGACCTTCAGGCTGTGGGTGAGCCGGTTGTGCACGAGCAGTCCGGAACCCGTCGAGCTGACGACCTGCGTGACGCCGCCGAGCCTCGCGAAGAACGGCGAGCTCGCCACCCGGTCGCGGTCGACCCGGAAGGGGTTCGTGGCGAGGTCGGCGGTCCTGCCCACACCGGCTGACCGACGGGCGGTGCGTTGCTCGTTGTGCATGGGAGAGAAGGTACCGGGCAGCCACGAGCCTTCGGCGCCCCACGCGTCTTCCTCATTGCGCGGCGAAGATGACCATGGTTTTGTGACACCTCCCGGGCAGCGGAAATAACTACTAGAGGGAGCAGGACCCGAATCAGGCCACTGTTCACCCGGTCGAGTGACCGTCAGGCGGCAGGTACCGCAGTGCCGAAGGTCCCCACCCGGTCCGATCGTCGCCGGGTGGCACCATCGCCAGGGCCTGCCAGAGCAGGACGACGTCCCACCACTTCGCCTCGACCGGGGTCAGGGCGCGCACGGACTGGTAGCCGGCGAGGAACTCCGCGTGGACCTCGGCCGGCACCGGCCCCCAGTCGTGGAAGCGGGTGCCGAGCAGGACCGCCGATCGTGCGAGCTCGACGACCCGATGGTCGAATCTGACCTCCTCGAAGTCGATGACCGCGGCCACCTCGGCTCCGGAACACAGGACGTTGGCCGAGCGGAAGTCGTGGTGACCGAGCTGCGTCGGGAGCTCACCGGGAGGCGCTTCGGTGACCAAGCGTCGGAGCGTGTCACGAGCTTTCGCGGGCACGGACCCCGCACCGGAGTCGAGCCAGCCGGCGATCCGGGCGTTCAACGGCGGCAGCGGATCCGCGGGCATGCCGGCCCGCTCGGCGTCGGGGTATCCGGCAAGCGCGTCCTGCAACCGGGCCAGGACCGCCCCTGCCGCTCGGACCTGGCGCGGATCGCCGATGTCGAGCAGTTCACCTTCGATCTCGCGCTGCAAGGACATCGAAGCGCCGCCGGTCTCGACCTGAAGACGGCCGTCCAGCGCGCGAACCGGCACCGAGACCGGCAGCCCCTGACCGTCGAGCCAGTACGTGAGCCGGGCGATCTCCGCCAGGCGTTCGAAGAGCCACGGCACGACCGACCACTTCGCAAGCAGCCGGCCGGACGACGTGCCGACCCAGGCCAGTGCGTTGTGGTCGCTGATCACGATCCGCTCGCAGGAGTGGATCCGGACACCCCAATGCTCGTCCAGCTGGGCAGCGACCCAGCCCACGGCCGCTTCCTCGTCGCTGAAGCCGAACCTTTCGCCGAGCGCGCCGAGAGGGTCGTGCGGTTCCCACAACATCTCGAGCACCGGCGCCTGCAAATTGGTCACACATCCTTTATGCCACAAAACAGAAGACCCCTGAGGGGAGCGCTTGTGGCGCTCGACCCTCAGGGGTCTTCTGTACGTAAGTTCGGCGGCGACCTACT
>NZ_MUYM01000190.1 GCF_002150765.1 Lentzea kentuckyensis | reverse complement strand
CCGGGCCCCACGAACGGATCTCACCGAATCCGGCGGTGTCGCCGGTACGGCCGAAAGATCTGAACCAATACCGGGATCAGGCGGCGACGAGCTCCTTCTCGGGCTCGGGCGTCTTGACCTTCTTGTTCGGCAGCGACAGGCGGAAGACCTTGTGCCACGCGGAGAAGACCTGCTTGGGCAGCGGGCCGGTGACGTACTCCAGCTCGTACTTCTCGAACAGCGCGCGCACCTTCACCGCGACCTCTGCGTACCGGTTGCTCGGCAGGTCCGGGAACAGGTGGTGCTCGATCTGGTGCGACAGGTTGCCGGTCATGAAGTGCATGGCCTTGCTGCCGCTGATGTTCGCGGAACCCATCATCTGGCGCAGGTACCACTGGCCGCGCGTCTCGCCCTTGATGGACCGGCGCTCGAAGACCTGGACGCCCTCGGGGAAGTGCCCGCACATGATCACCGAGTGCGACCAGAGGTTGCGGATCAGGTTCGCGGTGAACGTCGCGGCGAGCGTGGTGAGGAACGACGGGCCGGACAGCAGCGGGTGGATCACGTAGTCCTTGAGCACCTGCTTGCGGATCTTGCGGCCCACGGCCTTGGCCCGCGCGCGGAACTCGGGGTTCTTGCGGCGGCGCTTGTGCAGGTTCTTGCCGAGCTCCAGGTCGTACGCGGCGATGCCGTACTCGAAGAAGCACGCGTTGATGAAGTTCCACAGCGGCTGGCCGAGGTGGATCGGGTGCCACTTCTGGTCCTCGTCGACGCGCATGATGCCGTAGCCGAGGTCGTTGTCCTTGCCGATCACGTTGGTGTACGTGTGGTGCAGCTCGTTGTGCGAGTGCTTCCACTGCTCGGCGGGCGAGACGTGGTCCCACTCCCAGGTGGTGGAGTGGATCTTCGGGTCACGCATCCAGTCCCACTGGCCGTGCAGGATGTTGTGGCCGATCTCCATGTTGTCCATGATCTTCGCCACGGACAGGCCCGCGGTGCCGATCAGCCACGCCGGCGGGAAGAGCGAGAACAGCAGGATGCCGCGGCTGGCCAGCTCCAGCTTGCGCTGCACCGAGATGACCTTGCGGATGTAGGCGGCGTCTTTTTCACCACGGCTGGCGATCACCTCGTCGCGGATCGCGTCGAGCTCGCGGCCGAGCTCCTCGATCTGGTCCGCGGTCAGGTGGGCGGTGGGGTCGATGGCGCTCATGAAGCTCGCTTTCCAGTGCAGTGGCTGAGGGGGTGGGCCACTT
>NZ_MUYM01000019.1 GCF_002150765.1 Lentzea kentuckyensis | reverse complement strand
GTCCGTTACTCGTCTGGCGCTCTGCCCTGGGCTCTCATGGCGTCTGCAAGTACCACCAACTCAACATCAACAGGCGTGTTTCTACACCCAACAGGGGTCGCTTCCCTCTGAGAACACCGCAGCGGCTCGACAGGCGGCGACGAGATCGGGTGTAGTTGACGGCGATTCGATCAAGAGTTGGTGGTACTTGCAGGACACTGTGGGCACCCAGCGAGGCCAGAGGTTTCGGATACCACTTTCGGCCAGGTGCTTAGCGGGGAGCCATCCGGAGAGCGCCGTCCATGCGGATGACCTCGCCGTTCAGGTAGTCGTGCTCGATGATCGAGAGCGCCAGCTGCGCGTACTCCGCCGGCTGCGCCAGGCGCTTCGGGAACGGCACGCCGGCGGCGAGGCCCGCGCGGAACTCGTCGGAGACCGTGGCGAGCATCGGGGTGTCGACGATGCCGGGCGCGATGGTGAGCACGCGGATGCCGACGTTGCTCAGGTCGCGGGCGGCCGGGAGGGTCATGCCGACGACGCCGCCCTTGGACGAGGCGTAGGCGACCTGGCCGATCTGACCGTCGAACGCGGCGATCGAGGCGGTGTTGATGATGACGCCGCGGGCGCCGTGCTCGAGCTCCTCGGTCTTGCCCATCGCGGCGGCGGACAGGCGCAGCACGTTGAAGGTGCCGATCAGGTTGATCTCGATGATCTTGCGGTAGAGGTCGAGGTCGTGCGGCCCGGTCTTGCCGACCGTGCGGGACGACGGGCCGATGCCCGCGCAGTTCACCGTGATGCGCAGCGGGGCGCCAGAGCCGGCCGCGGTGTCGACGGCGGCCTGGACCTCTTCGCCCGAGGTCACGTCGGCGGACAGGTAGGTGACGTTCTCGATCGCGTCGGCCTTCTCGATGGCGCCGGGCAGGTCGAGCGCGAACACCTGCGCTCCACGCGCCGCCAGCGCACGTGCGGTCGCGCCGCCGAGACCGGAGGCGCCACCGGTGACGATGGCCGCGGTACCCGAGATCTCCATGCCTTCATCCTCCTCGAGAAGAACTGCTCGCGAGGAGGTTAACGCTCGTTACCTCGAACTCAACGGTCGGTCCAGTGGAGCAGCGCCACCAACGGCACCGCTGCCAGGAGCGCGAGGCCGATGAAGATGGTCGCGATCGTCAGAATTCCCATGCCCTGAACTGTGCCGTTCGAGAGCGTTCGAAACATCGGCCGCGTCGGTAGACCTCTAGTAGGAGATCTGTCACCGATAGCTACGACCAAAGTCGTACCCCGAGGTGACGCTACTCCGTTCGGGTGTGCGGCATGCGTCACTCGGAGTCACGCAATTTAGTTAGCGTCGCATACCTTTATGGGGTGTTCACCACGCGCCCCGAACTCGTCGGCACCTTCGGAATGGTCGGTTCGACCCACTGGCTGGCCTCCTCCGCGGCCATGGCCGTGCTGGAGGACGGCGGCAACGCCTTCGATGCCGCCGTGACCGCCGGGTTCGTGTTGCAGGTGGTGGAACCGCACCTCAACGGCCCTGGGGGCGAGGTTCCGATCATCTTCGCTGCGGCTGGTTCCGGGCCGCGGGTGCTCTGCGGCCAGGGTGTGGCGCCGGCTGGAGCGTCGATCGAGCACTACGCGGGGCTGGGGCTCGACCTGGTTCCCGGCAGCGGGCTGCTGGCCGCGACGGTGCCGGGCGCGTGGGATGGCTGGCTGACTCTTCTGCGTGACTACGGCACCAAGTCGTTGCGCGACGTGTTGGACAAGGCGATCGGCTACGCCCGTGACGGGTTCCCGCTCGTCGCCCGCGTCGTCGACACCATCGAGATGGTCTCCGACCTGTTCCGCGACCACTGGCAGACCTCCGCGGCGCAGTGGATGCCCGGTGGTGCGCTGCCGGTGCGGGGCGGCCGGTTCCGCAACCCGAAGCTCGCTGACACCTGGGAGTGGCTGCTGGCCGCTGCCGAGGCCGCGGGCAGCGATCGGGAGGCGCAGATCGAGGCGGCGCGCCGGGCGTGGTCGCAGGGGTTCGTGGCGGCGCAGGTCGACGAGTTCTGCCGCCGGGCTTTCCGCGACGACTCGGGACGTGACCACGCCGGTGTGCTGACCGGTGCCGACATGTCGTCGTGGGAGGCCTCGTACGAGGACGCCGTGCTGACCGACTTCGGTTCGTGGACCCTGGTCAAGGCCGGTGCGTGGACGCAGGGACCCGTTCTGGCGCAACAGCTCCGGCTGCTGGAGGGCTACGACCTGTCCTATGTGGACGACAAGCCCACCGCCGAGACCATCCACCTCGCCGTCGAGGCCGCGAAGCTCGCGTTCGCGGACCGCGAGGCCTGGTACGGCGATGCCGGCGACGTCCCGCTGGACACCCTGCTGTCGCGTTCCTACGCCTCGCAACGCCGTGCGTTGATCGGCTCTGAGGCTTCCTTCGAGCTGCGTCCTGGCTCGCCCGACGGCCGGGAACCGGTGCTGCCCAAGCACATCGTCGGTGGCCCGGCGGTGCAGGTCTCCGACCCGACCGGTGCGACCGGCGAACCGACCGTGGCCCGCTCCGGCGTGACGCGTGGCGACACCGTGCACGTGGACGTCGTGGACCGCTGGGGCAACATGGTCTCCGCGACCCCGTCCGGTGGCTGGCTGCAGTCGTCGCCGACGATCCCGTCGCTCGGCTTCTGCCTGGGCAGCCGCGCCCAGATGTTCTGGCTGGACAAGGGTCTGCCGAACTCACTGGCGCCCGGCAAGCGTCCCCGGATCACCCTGTCGCCTTCGATGGCACTGCGCGACGGCGAGGCCGCGCTGGCGTTCGGCACGCCCGGCGGTGACCAGCAGGACCAGTGGCAGCTCGGCTTCTGGCTGGCGCACCAGGCGGGGCTGAACCTCCAGGAGGCGATCGACTCGCCGATGTGGCACTCGAACGCGTTCCCGAGCTCGTTCTACCCGCGCGCCTGGACCCCTGGCGAACTCGTCATCGAGTCCCGCGCCGGCGCGGACGTCCTGGCTGCGTTGCGAGCGCGTGGCCACCAGGTCGTGGACGCCGGCGAGTGGACCCTTGGCCGGATGTCGGCCGTGGCGAGGGATTCCGACGGACTCCTGCGCGCCGGCGCGAACCCGCGCGGCGTGCAGGGTTACGCCGTCGGGCGTTAGTCAGCCGCCGATGACCTGGGTGCCGTCGTGGATCATCTCCACGTTGCCACCGAGGTTGTGCAGCGTGGAGATGCCGGCGCTCTCACCGAGGTCGCTGACCTTGCTGATCGGGTCGACGTCCGGCAGCTGAGGTGCGGACAGCGGCGCCGCCTGCGCGGTGCCGGCCAGTGCGGCGATCGCACCGGCGGCGATCCCGGCGGACGCGACGATCTTCTTGATGCTCAAGGCGTTCGCTCCGTGGAAAAAGTGGAACGGCGCCCGATTCGAGGGGGAGGGAATCGGGCGCCGCCCCGGCCAGGAAGTACTGGTTGGATCAGATGTCGACGTGCGCGAAGCCGT
This sequence comes from Lentzea kentuckyensis, assembly GCF_002150765.1. Lineage (GTDB taxonomy): Bacteria > Actinomycetota > Actinomycetes > Mycobacteriales > Pseudonocardiaceae > Lentzea > Lentzea kentuckyensis. The sequence continues at coordinate 79,860 of NZ_MUYM01000019.1, read as the reverse complement.
TCCACGGCGCGGTCGGCTCGTTGAGACCGAGCAGCGTCGCGGCGGGAACTCCGTTGCCGCCGGCGTCGACGTTCTCGACGAGCGCGGTGACGTCCGCGTCCTCGGCGTTGATGGCCTGGATCTTGCCGGCCGCGTCGGCGGTGTCGACCTTCGCGAGCGAGCCGACCGATGCGACGTCGCCCAGCTGGCCGCCGATGTCGGGCTGCGTGTGAGCAGTGGCGTCTGCGGTGTCAGCGTGCGCGATACCACCCAGGCCGAGCATGACGGTGGCGCTGCCGAGGGCAACAGCGGCCCCGGTGACGGTCTTCCTGAGGTTCATGGGCGCGAACGTTTCGTGTTCGGGCCCTCTACATCAAGCTGCGTAACTCAGGAGAGGGACATTCTTCATCCTTTGGGTGGATGCCACTCGCCTGCTACCGAACGTCACGGTTCTGGTCGTATTGGACACAACGGCCCGTTCGCACACCTACGCGTGACGAACTTAAATCGGTCAAATTCACTAGTCGCCGCGCCCGAATGGGCAGCGTTAAGCGGCACCATCAAGCGCGGCGACTTCGAAAATAACTAACGGTGAACTAGGCGATCGCGCCCGGCGGAAGCTTCAGCTTGAACGGCAGCGTCGTCACGACGGCCAGATCGGAAGCGGTCGCCTTCATCAACGACGGTGCGTTGCGAGCGCCGGGTTCTGGCAGGTCGAGAAGCCGGTCCACGGCCTCGGTCAACGGACCCTCGTAGATCCACACGGCCTGGGCCGGGCGGGCCGAGTCGCGGACCGCAGGCAGACGGCCTGCGCGCGCCTCTGTCTCCGACCAGAACAGGATCGAGTCGATGAACCCTCTGCGCTGCTTGAACGCCATGATGCGGTCGAGCTGGCCGGCATCGTCCCTCAGGTGGAGGAACTGAAAGCCGTTCTCGCGCAGCTCGATGACCTTGCTCAGTGCGTGGTCCATGGCGCACCTACCCCTGTGAGGTCCCCTTCGGGTGACTGATCAGTCATACGACCCGAAAGGATCGTACGGTAAGTCAACGTTCGTCCGTAAGACGTACTCCGAACGAGTATCTCAATTGGTGGACGCTTGTGGCTTAGGGTAATCACGTGCGTCCTTGTTGGGGGAAACGGCCAGGAGGGCCATTACGGTTCGCGTCAGGAACGCCAAACCGCCCAATGTGACTAATGTCACTGTGATCCACATGTGTCGCCTCCGAGTGGTGACCTACACCCGTAGTAGACGTCTAGCACTCGTCAGCGGTTGCAAGTGGCACCGACTCACCTTCTTAACAGAACGTCTGCGAGAGATCTCACGGGCCCTGTGAAACCACCCTCCGCGACAGGGCACCTATGACACGATCGGCGCTCAACTGTTCATGCTGATCAAGGGCGGTTCGGGGATGTTCGTTCGCCGGGTTGCGGTCGTCGGTGCCGGGTACGTCGGGCTCACGTCAGCCGCCTGCCTCGCGTCGCTGGGGCACCACGTCGTCTGCGCGGACATCGACGAGAAGAAGGTCGAGCAGCTCCGCAGGGCCGAGGTCCAGATCTTCGAGCCCGGGCTGACCGAACTCGTCGCGGAGGGCATCGCCGCCGGGCGCCTCGAGTTCGTCGTCGGCGTGCGCAACGCCGTGCGGGACGCCGAGGTCGTCTTCCTCTGCGTGCCGACGCCGATGGGCGAGAGCGGCGCGGCCGACCTCAGGGCCGTCGAGGCCGCGGTCGCCGAGATGAAGGATCTCCTCGCAGCCGGGACCGTGGTCGTCAACAAGTCGACCGTCCCGGTCGGCACTGCCAAGCGCGTGCTCGAACTGCTGGACCGCGACGACGTGTTCGTCGCCAGCAACCCGGAGTTCCTGCGCGAGGGCAGCGCGGTCAAGGACTTCATGCACCCGGACCGGATCGTCGTCGGTTCCGACGCCCAGAACGCCGCTGAACGCGTCTCAGCCCTCTACGCCCGTCTCGGCGCGCCCACGGTGCTCATGGACGCCGCCAGCGCGGAGCTCGTGAAGTACAGCGCCAACTGCTTCCTCGCCATGAAGCTCAGCTACGTCAACGCCATGGCGGAACTGTGCGAGCGGCTCGGCGCGGACATCGCCAACGTCACCGAGGGCATGGGCTTCGACCAGCGCATCGGGCAGTCGTTCCTGCAGCCGGGGCCGGGCTGGGGCGGTTCGTGCCTGCCCAAGGACACGCACGCGCTGTTGCAGATCGCGGAGGCGGCGGGCCACGAGTTCGAGCTGCTCCAGGCCACGATCAACACCAACGAGAAGCAGAGCCGGCTGATCATCAGCAAGATCGCCCAGGCGGTCGGCGGCCTGCCGGGCAAGAAGCTCGGGCTGCTGGGTCTCGCGTTCAAGGCGGGCACCAACGACCTGAGGGACTCCCCGGCGCTGAAGATCGCGAAGATGCTCAAAGAAGAAGGCGCTGAGCTCGTCGCGTACGACCCGGCGATCCCGCACGCGGTGGAAGGCGTCACGGACGACGTCACGGTCGTCGACGACGTGCAGCACGCGGCGAAGGACGCGAACGCGCTCGTCGTGCTGACCGAGTGGCCTCAGTTCCGGTCGCTGGACTGGGCGGCGCTCGCCGGGACGATGTCCGGGCAGGCCGTGGTGGACACCCGCAACCTGCTCGACGTCGACATCCTGACCCGCGCCGGCCTCACGTCACACGGCGTCGGACGCTAGCGCGTAGAGCGTCAGAGCTTCACGGCGTTCTGCGAGTACCACTCGATCGTCCGGAGCAGACCCTCGCGCAGGTCGACCTGGGGCTCCCAGCCCAGCAGCTCCCGAGCGCGGGTGATGTCCGGCTTGCGCTGCGTCGGGTCGTCGGTCGGCAGGTCCGAGTACTCCAGGCTGACCGACACGCTGGTCAGGTCGCCGACGATCTGCGCCAGCTCCAGGACGGTGATCTCCTGCGGGTTGCCGAGGTTCACCGGACCGAGCTCGCCGCGCTTGTCCGCCAGCGCGAAGATGCCGCGGACCAGGTCGCCGACGTAGCAGAAGCTGCGGGTCTGCTTGCCCGTGCCGTAGACGCTCAACGGCTTGCCGCTCAGCGCCTGGTGCACGAAGTTCGAGACCACGCGGCCGTCCGTCGCGTGCAGGCGCGGGCCGTAGGTGTTGAAGATGCGCACGATGCCGACGTCGAGCAGGCCCATGCGGTGGTACGCGCCGAGCATGGCCTCGGCGTAGCGCTTGGACTCGTCGTAGACGCTGCGCGGGCCGATCGGGTTGACGTTGCCCCAGTACTCCTCGGGCTGCGGGTGCACCTGCGGCTCCCCGTAGACCTCGCTGGTCGACGCCTGGATCAGCCGCGCGCCCTTCGCGATCGCCATCTCGGCGACCTTCTTCATGCCTGTCGAGCCGACCTCCAGCGTCTCCAGCGGACGCTCCAGGAACTTCGGCGGCGAGGCGGGGGAGGCGAAGTTCAGCACCAGGTCGACCGGACCCTCGACGGTCCAGTCACCGCAGATGTCCGCCTCGATGAACTCGAAGCGCGGCTCGTCCGCGTATCTCGTGACGTTTTCCGTGAGCCCGGAGGAGAAGTCGTCCACGACCACGACCGACCAACCGCGGTCGAGCACCGCGTCTACCAGGTGCGATCCGATGAATCCCGCACCGCCGGTGACCACTGCACGCATGGCGTGAACCAACCCCTCCCCCAGGACCAAAGACACGAACGAATGAAACCTAGGCTACGAAACATCAGCGCCTAGGCGTTTTGCGCCTCCCAGTTGCTGAGCCACACGTCACGTGCCTCGCGCTCGCCGCGGATGGACGCCAGCCAATCACCGAGGACGTCGACCTGCAGCTCGAGCGCACCGGACATCAGCCGCGGGCAGCTCTCCCGCACGGCGTCGAAGCCCGCGTCCTGGGAGATGTTCGTGAGGCTGAGCATGGAGGTCGCCGACTGCCGGTAGCGGCCGACGATCGTCTGCACGTGCGCCGCGTGCCCGCCGCTTTCCGCGATCCGGCACCACAGCTCGTAGTCCTCCCACCCGTGCAGGCGGCGGTCCAGCGTGTAGCCCTCGAGTTCCGTCAGCGCCTCATGCTTGATCAACGCCATCGCGTCGATGTAGTTGCCGTACCGCAGTCGCCACGGCTCCCACGGCCACACGCCCATCAGGCCGACCGGGCCGGTCGAGTCGAACCGCTGCAGCACGCCGTACGCGAACGACGCGTCCGGCTCGGCGTCGATGGCGGCCACCAGGCGTTCCAGGCCGGTCGGCACGATCGCGTTGTCCGAGTCGAGCACGAACACGAGCTCGCCGCGCGCGTGCTTGAACGCCTCGTTGCGCGAGCGCGGCAGACCTCGGTTGACCGGGTGCCGCACCAGCGTCATCGGGACGTGCGGGCTCTTGTCCATCCACTTGCGCACGGTCTCGTTCGAACCGTCGTTGGAGCAGTCGTCCACGACGATGATCTCGACGTCGTTGTACGAGCCGGACGCGGCGGACTCCAGCGCTTCCACGACGTACGGCTCGTGGTTGTACAGCGCCATGATCACCGAGACGCGCGGTGTGCGGCGATCCCACGCGGGCGTGCGGTGGTCGATCACCGGCGTCGGGTCGATCGTCGGGTCCGTCGACACGCGCCGGCGCAGGTCGATGATGTCGAGCCGGATCTCGCGGATCGCCTGGCGCACCGCGTCGACGCCGTCGGTCTGGCGCTCCCAGGACGGCGTGACCTGCTGCCGGAACGGCTGCGTGCGGCTCGGGCCGAGCCGCAGCCGGTGGCCCTCGTGGGTCTTGCGCAGGTCCTGCGCCACCGAGACGAGCTTCTCGACGCCGGCGGAGAACGGATTCTCCTTGATCAGCTCGTAGGCGTTGCGCCGCAACGTCTTCAGTCGCGCCGGATCCTCCAGCAACGCGCCCAGCGCGTGCGGCAGGGTGGACAGCGCGGAGAACACCAGGTGCTCGTTGTGCTTGAACGGCTCGGTGTGCAGCGATGTCTCGGACAGCATCACCGCACCGCAGTGCGCGGCCTCGGCGGCGCGCAGCCACTCGAAGTACGGCTCGTCCGCCTGGTGGATGTTGACGAGGACCTTGGTACCCGCCAGCAGTTCCCGCTTGCGGTCACCCGTCACGAACGCCGCGTGGTCGCCGATGTTCGGCGCCGCGTTGTCGGACAGGATCAACCGGCTGCGGCGTGACCACAGCTGCCGGCCGATCTTCGAGAGAGCGTGCTCACGACGGGGCGTCGCGCAGCCCAGGAACAGCACGTCCAGCTCGTGCTCGTCGGCGTTCGGGACGAACTTGTCCCAGGTGGGCGTCCAGCCGAACTGCAGGTGCTCCGCCGCGATGCCCTGTGCCTGGTAGCGCTTGACCGACAGCGTGCTGAAGTCGAACACCGCGCCGAGCTTGTGTCCGTAGTAGACGTTCGTGTCGAAGTGCGACGACGACGGCTGCTCTGCGGTGATCCCGATGCAGCGCTTGGCCAGTCGCGGGTCCTCCAGGAACTGCCCGCCCTCCAGCACCGCGTACTCGTGCGTGGGCAGCAGGACGAAGACGTCCTCGGGTTCGGTGTCCACGACGGACGTCACGACGTCGGCCGACACGCCGAGCCGGGTCGCCTCGTCGACGATCGCCTCGGCCAGTTCGTGGAAGAACGCGTTCTGGAACCGCGACTGGACGACGCGCAGACGTGGTTCAGACCCGGAATCAGGCATTGCGGCCGCCCTTGATCACACCGGTCGCCTTGCGCAGCGGGGCCGTGACGCGCCACGACGTGGAGCGTTCGAGGTCGGCGATCTTGTCCTGCAGCGTGGTGCGCCAGTGCAGGTGCTCGCGGATCTCCTCGTCCAGCCTGCGGTTGAGGCGGTCGTTGTCGCGCGCGTACTCGGCGAGCAACGTCGTCGCCTCGTCCAGCGCGGTGAGGCGTTCGGCCGCCTTGGCGAGCTCGCTGTACTCGTTCTTGAGGTCGTGCAGTTCCTGCGCCACCACGTACTCGCGGCGGCGGGACTCCTCGAGCTCGGCGAGCGCCTTGCCCAGCGCGTCCTCGAGGCCGGTCGCGACCGACTCGGCGCGCTCGCGGGCCGCCTTCTGCTCGTCCGCGAACCGGAGGCTGCGCTCCAGCTGATCCGCGGCCGGGTCGGCATCGGGGGCGACGACCTGGGACAGCGGGTGGCGGGCCGTGCCACCCTTCGCCTTGGTCCTGGTGGCCGCGGTGACGGCCGCCTGCAGGTGCTTGACCAGCGAGTCCTCGGAGTAGTGCTCCTCGACCCACGCGCGGTACGAGCGGCGTTCGTCGATCGACGGCTCCTGCGCGAACACCGCGGCGGCCTTCTCGACGATCGTCAGCACGTCGGCGTCCTCGACCGCGTGCGCGCCGGGAGCCTCGAACAGCTCGGCGCCGCCGCCGGCCGGGTAGCCGATCACGACACAGCCGGCGGACAGTGCCTCGGCGACGGGGAGACCGAAGCCCTCGTCCCGGCTGAGGGCGATGAACACGGACGCGTCCGCGAGCTCGTCGGCGATCTTCTGCTCGGTCACGTCGTCGAGCGACACGACCTCGACGCCCGCGAACCGCTTGTCGTTGCGGAACAGCGCGGTCAGCACGGCGGCCTCACGCGGGCGCTTGCGGGGGAGCAGCACGATCTTGCGCTTGCGCTCCTCGGCGAAGCGGTACAGCTCGGTGTCGATCACGTACGGCACCAGCTGGACCTTGAGCTTCGGGTGCAGCGCGCCCAGCACCTCGACGCTCACCTTGGACCCGGCCCACACCTGCGGCGCGGGCTTCCACGCCGGGTAGTCGTTCCCGGTGAAGTTGTCGTAGGTGTAGAAGTGGTTCTGGTTGTAGACGATCTTGCGCACTCCGGGGGCCGGGTCGAACCCGTCCAGCACCATGACCTCCGGGACGACCAGCACGTCGTCGGGGCCGAGCTCGCAGGTCTCACCGCTGATGACCGGTGCGGTCGAGGAGAACCACCCGACCTGGAAGCCCTCGGCGAGGTGCCACACCTTGGCGTCGAAGCCGGTGCGTGCGGCGAGTTCCGCGTGCCGGTACATGGCGCGCACGCCACCGGACGGCTGCCCGAAGTCCGGCACTACGTAGACGACCTGGCGGGTCATGGTCGACATCAATCCCCTCGTGGTCTGGCATAGCCTGTCGCCGTCGAACGGAGGACAAGCGGTGACGATCATGGTTACCGGCGGTGCGGGCTATGTCGGCTCGCACGTCGTGCAGGCGCTGGCCGACGCCGGACGTGGCGTCGTCGTGGTGGACAACATGCGCACGGGCTCGCCTGCGGCCGTCCGTTCCGGCATCCCCGTACACATTATCGACGTAACCGATTCCGTGAAGCTGGAACAGGTCATTCGGGATCACGGTGTGACGGCCTGCATCCATCTCGCGGGCCTGAAGAATCCCGGCGAGTCGGTGGCCGACCCCGGCCTGTACTTCCACCACAACGCCACCGGCACGCTGTCCGTGCTGAACGCCCTGGTCAGCACGGGTGTTCGGGATCTGGTGTTCTCGTCTTCGTGCTCGGTCTACGGCGCCGCGGAGACGTTGCCGATCACCGAGGACAGCCCGTTGGCGCCGATCAGCCCGTACGGCCACAGCAAGCTCGTGGGCGAGCGGATGATCGAGGCGTTCGGGAAGGCGCACGGCCTGCGCTGGATGGCGTTGCGCTACTTCAACGCGGCCGGCGCGGCGCCCGACGGCAGCATCGGCGAGGACTGGGGCCCGACGCACAACCTGGTTCCGCTGCTCGCCAAGGCCGCTCTGGGAGCGCGTCCACCGGTCACGTTGTTCGGCAGCGACTACCCGACCGAGGACGGCACCGCGGTTCGCGACTACACGCACGTGGTGGACCTGGCCGAAGCACACGTCCTGGCGCTGGGACATCTGCAGGCCGGTGGTTCCTCGGCCGCGCTGAACCTGGGTACCGGCACCGGCTACTCGGTGCTGCAGGTCGTGAAGGGGCTGGAGCAGGTCGCGGGCCGGCCGTTGCCGGTGACCTTCGGCGACCGGAGGCCGGGGGACCCGCCCGTGGTGTGGGCGGATCCGGCCCGAGCCTTCGACGTGCTCGGCTGGCGTGCCAGGTTCGGTCTTCCCGAGATCCTCGCCACCGCGTGGCAGTGGCACGCCAGGTCTCACTTGGTGGGGTAGTTCTTGGCGACGGCGGAGACGACCTTGGCCATGCCGCCGGTCATGGCGTCCTTCGTCTTGCCACGCACCTCGATGCGCACGATGGTTTCCTTGGAGGCGTAGGCAAGGCGCTCGTCGAACGGCACGTCGGGAACGTCGACGGCCTTCTCGTTCACCATCGCCGGCAGGTTCTCCGGACCCGTCGTCGCGACGAATCCCCACTTCTTCTGGTGCTCCATGACCGCGCCGGCAGCCGCCTTGGCCGCGGCCTCGTCCGAGCACTTGAAGGCGTGGATCTGGGTGACCCAGTCGTCGGAGTAGGTCACCTGGGTCATGCCGGCCTCGGCGCCGCACATGGTGATGAGCGCGGCCTCTTCGGGGCCGAACTGCGAGCGTTCCTTCGAGGCCTGGTCAACGGTCGTCTGGCCGCTGTTGGCCTCGTCGATCTTGCCCGGCAACGTGCTGCCCGGCAGTTTCGGTCTGGCGCTCGTCGACGTGGTCGGCGGGTTCGTCTGGCTCTCGGCGATCGGCGTGTCGGTGGACGACTTGCTGCCCGCCGTGAACCACCAGATGCCGCCACCGATGAGTGCGAGCACCAGCACGACACCGACGATCGCGAAGACGCGACCCTTGCCGCCGCCACCGGACTCGTCGAAGACCTCCGGCCCGTGGCTCCAGCCCGGCGACGGCTGGTTGATCTGGTCGAAGTCGCCGCCCACCCACGGCGGAGGCGCGGCCTGCTGCTGGGGCTGCCCCCACCCACCGGGGCCGGGCTGGACCGGTGCCACGAACTGGGTGCGGTCGGCGTCGCCACCACCGCCCTGGCCACCGGGAACCACCTGGGTGGCATCCGGGTTGGGGTTCTGCTGTTGCTGCGGCGCCTGACCCTGGACGTTGACGACCTGGGTCCGGTCCGAGGTGCTGGGCTGCTGCGCCTCCCACTTGAACGGAGGGGCGAAAGGCCCGCTCTGAGGATTCTGGGCAGGCCCACCGCCGGCCGATCCGGAAAGAACCTCGTCCCGGCGGCGTCGGTAGTCGTCGGCCGAGATCCGACCAGAGGCGAGTTCGTTGTCGAGCTTCTGCAGCTCGTCTTGCCAGGTCACCCCTGGCACCCCCTTCCGCGCGAACATGGACTTGGACATTGTGCCCGTGCCCACTTATGGCTTCGTGCGGGCCTCACAAGTCGTGACCTGGTTGTGGCGCACCGCACCGTTATATTGACCGCATGGCGTGGTTCGGGCGCGGCAAACCGCAGGTAGTGGGAGCTGACGAGGCACTACCGGGCCGCGCGGAACCCCTCGTCGTCTCAGCGTCCCACGCGGTGTTTCCTGATCGCGGGCTGCAGCCGCCCTTCCCATCCGGTCATCGGACCGCTGTGTTCGGAATGGGCTGTTTCTGGGGCGCTGAACGACTCTTCTGGCAAACGCCGGGCGTCTGGTCCACCGCCGTGGGCTACGCGGGCGGCACCACCCCCAACCCCACCTACGAGGAAGTCTGCTCGGGGCGGACGGGTCACGCCGAGGTCGTCCTGGTGGCGTTCGATCCGGCCGCGTTGCCGTTCGCCGAGCTGCTGCGGGTGTTCTGGGAGGGACACGATCCGACGCAGGGGATGCGGCAGGGAGCGGACATCGGGACCCAGTACCGGTCGCTGGTGCTGTTCGGCGACGAGGGGCAGCGGGTGACGGCCGAGGCTTCGATGGCGGTCTATCAGGCGGCTCTGGATGCTGCGGGGCGCGGGGCGATCACTACGTCCGTCGAGCCGCTGGGGGAGTTCTACTACGCGGAGGACTACCACCAGCAGTACCTGTCCGATGCCAAGAACCCCTATGGGTACTGCGGGTTGGGCGGTACCGGGGTGTCGTGCCCGGTGGGTCTCAAGACCTGACCGCTGTCTTCTACGTCGACCTGCTGGCGAACGAGGTGCATGACGCGGATGCGTGAAAGCCAAGAGGTGGCTTGTGCGCGTCGTGTGCTCGAACGGCTCGCGCACGCTCTCGACCTGGAACTGGTGGTCCGCCTCGCGCCGCGGTCAGCCGCCTGAGGCAGCGCCTCCACGCATCAGCAGAAGATGAGGCCGCACGGCCGTGTGGTCGTGGTGGTGGGCGGCGGCGGTTTGGGCGTCGTGGTCTGAGCCGGCGGCGGCTTGGGCGTCGTTGTCGTCGTCACCGCGGTGGTCGTCGTGGTGGTCGTCGTAGTCGTTGTCTTGGAAGAAGAAGACGGTGCGGACGACGAGGGCGTGGACGACACGGTCTGTGACGGAACGTTGGACTCCGTGGGGAGCACCGAAGGCGTGTTGATGAGCGAGACGCGGGCCGGTTCATCGCTTCCCGAGCCTGCCGGATCGCCCGACGCGAGCGATCCGACATGCGGCGCGAGCACGTACAACGCGGCAACGACAGCACCCAGTAGCGCCCCGGTTGCGAGCCGACCCGGCCCACTCATCGCCGCCAACACCCGGATTGCCTATCTCGTTCACTCGATTGGGTCAAGCTAAACGAGGGTTTTCTACAGGATCAAACCCTGGTGACCGTCACGCCGACCACGCCCTGTGACAACGGGGCGATCGCCTTGAAGCCTCGCGGGGTCAGGTCGATGCAGCGGCCGGTGATGAACGGGCCACGGTCGTTGATCCGCACGGTGACCGTCTTGTTGTTGGAGCGGTTCTTCACCTTCACCTTCGTGCCGAACGGCAGCGTCTTGTGCGCGGCGGTCAGCTTGTTGGGGTCGAAGGGCTCGCCGCTGGCCGTCGTGCCGCCACCGGTGTAGTAGGAAGCCTTGCAGGTCTCGGCGGAGGCCACGGGGGAGAAGAGGACAGCGGTGGCGGCGAGCGAGGCCAGCGTGAGGCCGGCAGCCGCGAGAGTCTTAGCCATGCGACTAGGAACTCAGCCAGCGGCAAAGAGTCGCCTAACGCGCGCCTAACCCGGGAACTGCTCGGCCGCGGACACCAGCAGCTGCCAGTCGCCGTCGGGCAACGTGCGCAGCCGGTCGAGCAAAGCGGACATCCTGGACAGTAACTCCGGGTGATCGGTCCAGAACGAGTGATCTACTCTCAGTAGAGCGGCGAGCAGGTCGCCGGGGTACAGGGCGACCGACCGCAGCGGGTCGCTCTCGACGTGTTCGAGCGCCAGCAACGCCGTCACGTCCAGGCCCACCTGATGCGTCACCAGCAGGTGCAGCGACGTCGGCGTCAGCTGTCCCACCGGCAACTGACGCAGCGCGCACAGGTCCCGGTACAGCTGGGTGGACGACGAGTCAGGTCTCAGCCAGTCGTCGTCGCTCAGGTGCGCGAGCGTTCGGTGGCGATCCACGCCCCCATAGTCCACGCAAACGGAAGTCCTAGCGGGCCGACCGAGGCAACGGTTCGGCATTGGGCGACTGCCAGCCGACGCGCACCAGCACCTCGCCCTCGTGCAGCATCGCCTGCGACGCGAGGCCCCACACGGTCGACGCCAGCAGCACGCTGCTGACCGCTTCGCCCATTCGCAGCCAGTCGTTGCCGATCATCCGGACCAGCGCTCCGCCGCGGCGGGCCACCAGCTCCAGGTCGCAGCTCTCGGCGTGGGCCGCGTGCAGCAGCCACGTCAGCGCCGAGTCCGGTACCTCGTCCGCCGAGTACGGCCGAGGGTCCTCCCGGCGCAGCGAGATCGCGGCCGCGGAGGCCACCTCGCACGAGAACGGGTCCAGCTCCCAGCGCGGGTGCACCGACGCGACCTGGCCGTCGACCCCGGACCGCAGCACGTGGCAGTCCCAGCCCATCGCCGAGAGAGCGACGCGCACGTGGTGCAACACGGCACCACACGCGAGCATCGCCGGTTGGTCGGTCCGCGTCGTCACGAGCTCCAGGCACTCGTTGCCCTTGCGCCACCGGTACGGCGGCACGATGCCGAACGACGGTGCCCGCGCCGCGAGCTTCAGCACTTCCTCGACGGTTTCCGCGTCGGGCGTGCGCACGCTGGTCCTCATCTGAGACAGCCTGCCCGCGCCTGGTTGCGCCGGGCCTGCGTCACGACTGCGCGGCCTCGACCACCGCGGTCACGGTCATCGCCGCACCACGAGCGAAGTGTTCGGCGTAGTCCTCACCCAACGCCTGCTGGCACAAGGCCACGCACTGGTCGTGTGAGGCCGCGAAGTTGGCACTTCCGAACAACGGCAACCCGACCGACTGCCACACCCGGTCCGCACCGCCCAGCAGCAGCGCGGCGTGCGCGGCGGACCCGGTGAGCACGGAGATCAGCGCCAGCAGCTCCACCGACACCGCGATGCCCAGCAGATCGTCGAACTTCTCCTTGATGCGCAACGAAGAAGTAGCCAGCTCACGGGCCTCGACGACATCACCGCGTCCCATCGCCACGAACGCCAGGACGTACAACGCGTACGCGCGCGCCCAGAGCTCGCCGTTCTCCTCACACACGACGCGAGCCTCGGTGCAGATGGAAGCCGCACGGTCGAGTTCGCCGCTGAACGCCACGGTGATCGCCAACGCCACCCGCGCCATGATCACGTTGCTGTCGAGGTGGCCCAGCTCGGCGTGCCGGCGGTCGGCCTCGGCCAGCAACGCCGCCCCCAACGGCAGGTCGTCGTCGAACACCGCCGCGGCGCCCTGCACGTAGGTGGCGTAGACGTCGGCGTCCTCGTCGTCCAGCAACGAAGCCTCCGCACGGCACGACGCCAGCAACGCCGGCACCGCGGCGGTGTTGCCCTGCAGCGTCGCGACGTAACCCGTGACCCACAACGCCTTGCAGCGTGCCCGCGACGGTTCGGTCTCCAGCGACAGCGCCCAGTTCAGCCAGTGCCGTCCCTCGGCGAACCGCCCGCAGCCGACCCAGTAGAACCACAGCGTCGCCGCCAGCCGCAGTCCCGCGTCGGCCTCGCCGGGCGTCGTCAGCGAGTACTCCAGCGCCGCCCGCAGGTTGCCGCTCTCAGTCGTCATCGCCTCGACGGTCGCGGCCTGCCGTGGCGTGAACCACGCCCGTTCGCCCTGTGCGGCGACGCCCGCGTACCAGTCGCGATGCCGTAGTCGCAGCCGCGGTTCGTCATCGCTCGCACGCAACCGCGTCTGCCCGTACTGGCGCATGGTCTCCAACAGCCGATAGCGCGCTACACCGCCGTGTTCTTCGCGCTGCAGCACGGACTTGTCGACCAGCCCGTCGACCGCGTCGAACATGAAGTCCGCGGTCAGCGCGTCGTCGGAACACACCGCCTCGGCCGCCGCGAGGTCGAAACTGCCGGCGAAGACCGACGCCCGCGCCCACAACAGCTGCTCGCGCGGCGAACAGAGGTCGAAGCTCCAGTCCATGGTCGCTAGCAGGGTCTGGTGCTGCGGCAACGCCGTCCGTCCGCCGTCGGTCAGCACCCTGAACCGGTCGTCCAGCCGTTCCAGCAGCTGCGACGGCGTCAGCGCGCGCACTCGGAGGGCCGCCATCTCGATCGCCAGCGGGATGCCGTCCAGCCGCCGGCACAGGTCCGCGACCGCCTGTTCGTTCGCCCCCGTGATGACGAACGAGCCAGGCACCGCGGCGTCGGCGCGTTGCGCGAACAACGTCGCCGCCGGGTACGGCACCGACAACGGCGCCACGGACAGCACCTGCTCGCCGTAGACCCGCAGGGCGCGTCTTGAGGTCGCGATCACCCGCAATCGCGGTGCCACCCGCAACAGCGTGTCGACCAGCACCGCGCAGTGGTCGACGACGTGCTCACAGTTGTCCAGCACCAGCAACGCGTCCCGGTCGGCCAGGAACTCGGTGAGCACGGCCAGCTGCCCGCGTCCGGTCTGGTCGACCACGCCCAGCGCCTCGGCCACCGTGTGCGGGACCAGCGCCCTGTCCCGCAGCGCGGCCAGCTCCACCAGCCACACCCCGTCCGGCGGCTGCTCACCCCGCGCCACGTGCACCGCGAGCCGGGTCTTGCCCACCCCGCCGACGCCGATCAACGTCACCAGCCGGTGCTGCCTGATGAGCTCCGCGACGTGCTGGGTCTCCGGGCGGTCGACGAAGCTCGACCGGTCGGCCGGCAGGTTGCCGCGGATCAGGACGGGGGCGCGTTCTGGCAGGTCGAGCCGTGGATCGGCGGTCAGCACCGCCTGTTCGAGGTCGCGCAGCCGGGCGCTCGGCTCGATGGCCAGCTCGTTGACCAGCACCGCGCGGGCCCGCTGGAACGCTGCCAGCGCCTCCGCCTGCCGTCCACCCCGGTAGAGCGCGATCATCAGCTGCTCCCACAGCCGTTCGCGGAACGGGTGCTGTTCGACCAGCGAGCTCACCAGCGGCGCCACCGCGGCGTGCTCCCCGAGTTCCAGCGACGCCTCCATCAGGTCCTCGGTCGCGTCCATCCGGAGCTGGGTGAGCCGCGCGGACTCCTGCCGGGTCCACTCACCTGGCCGGCAGTCCGCCAGCGGGTCGCCCATCCACAACGCGAGGGCTTCGCGCAGCATCCGGGCCGACTCCAACGGGTGTTCGCTCTGCCGTGCTGCTGCGACGAGCGCCTCGAACCGTGCGACGTCAACGGTGTCCGCGGGCGTGTTCAGCACGTAGCCGGGTTCGCGGGTGGTGATCAGCTCGCCCAGTCCGGCGTCGCGGATCTGGCCACGCAGCCGCGCGAGGAGGCTGTGCAGGGTCTTCGTGGCGGTGGCGGGTGCCTCGTCCGACCAGAGCGCGTCCACGAGCGCGCTTCTCGGCACCGTCTCCCCTGGATTCACGGCCAGGCGGGCCACCAGGGTCCGCTGTCCCGCGCTGCTGAGCTGAACTGCCCCGTTCGGACCGGTGAGTTCGAGCGGTCCGAGCAGCCGGATGATCACTTTGATTCGTCCTGTCGTCAGCCCCCGACAAAGGCTGGAACCGCGCAAAGATATCGCAATGGAATTCGACCCGAGAATCAACGCCCAGCGCGTGACCTCATACGCCGAGCTACGTGCGGTGTTGGCTGATCCGGTGACGTTCTCCTCCCGGAACATGACAGGACCCCAGGTCGCGGCAGTGGCGGCGCTCCTGCCGCCGGAGCAGCGGCGATTGCTGGAATTGATGTCCTCACTCAACGCGGCGGACGGCACGAGGCATGCCCGAATTCGTGCTGCAGCGAATCAGAAATTCACTCCAACGGCTGTGCGCCGAATGGCTGACGCAATTCGATTACGTGCTCGGACCTTGCTCGACGACCTGCCGGAGGAGGCGGACTTCGTGAGCGAGTTCGCGGCGCCGTTCGCGCTGGGCGTCGTCGGAGACGTGCTCGGCGTGCCGGAACGGGACTTCCCGCTGTTCCGCGAGTTCGTGGCACCGGTGCTGGAGCTGACCAGCGGTGAGGAGGTCAGCGAGCGGGTGCTCGGGTCGTACTTCACCGGGATGAACGAGTTCTGCGCCTACTTCGGGCGCTCGGACGCGTTCAAGGGTGGGCAGCTGTCCGAGCAGGAACGGCTGTCGCTCTGCCTCGCGGTCGTGGTGGCCGGTACCGACTCGACCACGAACCTGCTGGCCAGCACGCTGCTGCGACTCGACCGGCGAGAACGCCGGCTCGGCGGCGTGGTGGAGGAGGTGGTGCGGCTCGACACGCCGTTCATCGGTTTCTTCCGGACGGCGATGTGTCCGGTGACGATGGGCGGGGTGAAGATCACCGAGGGCGAGCACCTGTTCCTCGACTACGCGGCCGGCAACCGGGACCCGAAGGTGTTCACCGAGGACTTCGACCCCGGCCGTCCGTCCGTACCGGCGCACCTGGGCTTCGGGCACGGGCCGCACTACTGCCTGGGCGCCCAGCTGGCCCGGCTGGAGGGCCGGATCGTCGCCGAAGAGCTGCTCGACCGCTCGTCCGAGGTGGCCGAGCAGCCCGGCGACGTGCGTTACCGCAGGCACCTGATCAGTCACGGGCCCGCGGCGCTGCTGTTCAGACCAGGGCGGCGTCCAGCGTGATGTTCTCGACGGCCGCGAGCGCCTTGGAGACCGGGCAGTTCGCCTTGGCGCCCTCGGCGGCCTCGACGAAGGCCTCCTGGGTCAGGCCGGGCACGTTGGCGCGCACGGTCAGGTGGATGCCGGTGATGCCGACGCCCGCCTGGAACGAGACCTCGGCCTTGGTGTCGATCGAGGTGGGCGGCGTGCCCGCACCGGTCAGGCCGTGCGAGAGCGCCATCGAGTAGCAGGACGAGTGCGCAGCGGCGATGAGCTCCTCGGGGCTGGTCTTGCCGCCCGCCTCCTCAGCGCGCGCCTTCCAGTCGATGTCGAAGCTGCCGCTGTTGGAGGTGGCGAGGCTGACGTTTCCCTTGCCCTCGACGAGGGAGCCTTCCCAGTGAGCGTTTGCCGTCTGCTTGATGGCCATTGTCTCCATGTCCTTGTCGAACGGGCTCGATCAGGTTGATCCGAGCGGACATGACCACCCTTTCACGGGTGGGCTGCGAGATCACCTCAAGATGCCCGAGAAACGAAAGAAGCCCGGTTGGCCACATGTGGGCACCGGGCCTGCTGCTCGAGCGGGGGGCGTGGGGGGTCGTCCCCCCAAAATCATGGCGAAACGAAAAGGCCCATGCTCTCCATGAGCATGGGCCTTCCGAGTGGAGCGGATGACGAGACTCGAACTCGCGACCCTCACCTTGGCAAGGTGATGCGCTACCAACTGCGCTACATCCGCACTGCGTCTTGCTGCCTTACGGGAGAGAACTATACAACAGGCGTCAGACGGCATCTTGACTGGGGGGTCTCAAACCGGCCAGCAGTTGATCTACCTCGTCCAACTGCTCCTTCGGCCAGCGCCACTCCCACAGCGCCCGCACCTTGGGCAGCACGTCGCACGGCAGCCAGGCCGCGACCTCCTCGCGAAGGTCCCAGTCGTCGAACACGTGCTCGTAGAAGCTGATCAACGCCGCGTTCTCGAGGAACTGCTCCGGCTGGTGGAAGCACCAGTGCGCGAACCCGTACGCCCGACGCAACACGTCGTCGTCCTGCTCGCGATGCGCTTCCATCGCCAGTTGAGACAGCTCCGAGAAGAAGACGTGGCAGGACCACTCCTCGGTCTCGGCGACAGCACTGAGTTCCGGCACCAGAGCCGAAGCGCGTTCCCGCCAGTCCACCACGCCCGTGACGATAGTCGCTGGATCTTCTTCGGCCGACGGTCCGACTCCCACATGTGACCGTCTCGTCACCGATCACGTTGCGCTGATCAGCCCACTACTATCGGATGGTCTTGTATATCGACCTGTTCTCATCCAGGAGCAGTTCTGGCCCCTTGTGGCATGTTGAAGCGGTGATGGTCGACGAGAACGAGGTCGACCGGGACCTGCTCGCCAGGGTGCGTGAGGGAGATGACTCGGCCTACGGCGAACTGTTCTCCCGGCATGCGGACGCGATCCGCCGTTTCTCTTTCAGGCACGTCCGCGAGGCGGCCGAAGCCGACGATCTCACCGCAGAGGCGTTCTTCCGCATGCTGCAGGCGATCCGTCGGGGCAGCGGGCCTACGGACCACGTCCGCACGTACCTGCTGACCGTCGCCCGCCGCGTCGCGTGGGAGTGGAACGGCCGGCGCCGGGACGTACCGGTCGAGGACGAGGAACTGGGCCGCCGGGTCGAGCCGGTGAGCGACAACGCGAACAGCCGGGCCGAGCACAACCTGATCACCCGAGCCTTCTCGAGCCTGCCGGAACGCTGGCGGGTCGTGCTGTGGCGCGTCGAGGTGGAGGGCGAACGCCCCGCCTCCGTGGCACCGCACTTCGGTCTTTCGCCGAACGCCATGTCGGCGTTGGCCCGGCGTGCGCGTGAGGGTCTGCGTGCGGCGTACCTGCAAGCGCACCTGGCCGCCGACGACGGACGTTCGTCGTGCGCGGCGATCCGTTCGAAGCTCGGCACCTACACGGCCGGTGGGGTCCAGGGCGTCGAGGAACGCCGGATCCGCGCCCACCTGGACACCTGTTCGTCCTGCTCACAGCTCTACACCGAGCTCAACGAGGTCTGCGCGACCCTGCGCGCCAACGCGGCGTTCCTGATCGTGCCGTCCACGCTGGGGCTCGCGTTCGCCGGGAAGGTGCTGTTCACCAAGGCGAAGCTGGCCTTCGCGGCGGCGAGCGTGGCGACTGTCGGCCTGTTCGGGACGATGGCCGCGGTGTTCAACGGCGGACCGGGCGTCGCGGTGCTGCAGCCGGACCAGCACCCGGTGATCGCCCTGATGCCGACGGGTTCGGCCAGCTCGGCGCACAACCAGGAGCTCGTGGTCGCGCAGCCGCCGGTGCAGCCGCAGGAGAAGCCGCGCGAGAACGTGGTCAACCCCGGTGCCCGGCCGCAGGAGACCGTGCGCAGGACGTCGTCCTACGCGCCGCCACCGCCCGTGGAACAGCACCGGGACGAACCGGTCGAGCGGGCGTTGCCGGTCACCGAGCCGTCGACGTCGTCCGACGTGGTCACCTCCTCGGGGTCCACGACCTCGCGGGACGTGAAGTCGCTGAACGCGGTGTCCACCACGTCCGATCCGCCGACGCCGCCGACGACGGATCCGTGCTCGTCTCCGCAGACCACGCCCACGACGATCACCCTCTACCCGACGAAACCCGCCGTCCAGAACTGACGGTGACGATCAAGGTCGACCGAGTTCACCCACAAGGCTCGCCTCGCGTCAGATACGGTTTGACCAAGACCGACCGAGCGTGGGAGACGGGTTTATGACGCGGCTGGTGCGCGGTGCCGACGGGCGGATGTGGACGGTCCACAGCCGCATCGAGTGGCGCAACCCGGAAGAGGGCGACGACTTCGAGCACGACGTCAGCGGCGGTGCCCTGCCCGGCATCATGATGGCCGGGATGCTCGTCGTCATGGTGGTCGTGCTCATCGCGTGGACGCCTGAGCAGGTCGTCGTGCCCGCGTGGCTCATCCTCGCGTTGTTCTTCCTGTTCGCGTTCTTCCCGGTCCGCTGGGCGCTGCGCCGGCCGCACACGCTGGTCGCGGAGAGCAAGGCCACCGCCGACGAGCTGCCGCCGGAGCGGTGGATCGGGTCGGTCCGGGGGCCGCTCGCGGTGCGCCAGGAGGCGTCGCGGGTCGCCCGCACGATCGAGATGCACTCGCTGCCGGACGTCGAAGGCCCGTTGCAACCCGTCGACTGATGCGACACTGGACCGGTGCCCGAACTACCCGAGGTAGAAGCACTGGTTCACCACCTGCGTGAACACGCTGTCGGTCGCACCGTGCACCGCGTCGACGTGGCATCGCTGCAGGTGTTGAAGACGTTCGACCCGCCGTGGACCGCGCTGCAGGGCCAGGAGGTCGTGGCCGCGCACCGGCACGGCAAGCACCTCGACCTGGAGGTCGCGGACGGTCTGCACCTGGTCGTCCACCTCGCCCGTGCCGGCTGGCTGCGCTGGGCGGACACCATGTCGGCGCCCCCGCCCAAGCAGGGCCGCGGCCCGCTGGCGCTGCGCGTGCACCTCGGTCCGCCGGGGCAGGGGCCGGGCTTCGACCTGACGGAAGCGGGCACCAAGAAGGGGCTCGCGGCGTGGATCGTGCGCGACCCGAAGTCCATCGCGAGCGTCGCCAGGCTGGGTCCGGACGCGTTGGAGATCACCCGGACGCAGCTGGAAGACCTGCTGGCCGGTCACACCGAGCGGTTGAAGACGGCGCTGACCGACCAGGGCCTGATCGCGGGCATCGGCAACGCCTACTCCGACGAGATCATGCACATGGCCCGGCTGTCGCCGTACGCGACGTCGGGCAAGTTGACCGCCGAACAGCTGGATCACCTGCACGAGGCCATGCTCAGCACCCTGACCGACGCGGTGGCGCGGTCGGTGGGGCAGGACGCGGCCCGGCTCAAGGGCGAGAAGCGGTCCGGGCTGCGGGTGCACGCACGCACCGGTCTGCCGTGTCCGGTCTGCGGCGACACGGTTCGTGAAGTGTCGTTCGCGGACAAGGCGTTCCAGTACTGCCCGACGTGTCAGACCGGCGGCAAGCCCCTGGCCGACCGCCGGTTGTCGCGCCTGCTCAAGTGACGATCAGGACCTCCAGGGTGCGCGGGCCGTGGACGCCCTCCACCCGGTCGAGCTCGATGTCGCTCGTCGCGGACGGGCCGCTGATGAACGTCAACGGCCGGGTGGGCTCCAGCCGTCGCAACGCTTCCGGGACCGACGCGGCGATCTGGTCGGCTCGCACCACGCACAGGTGGTAGTCGGGGAGCAGGGTGAGCGCCCTGCGGCCCTGCGCCTCGCCGCCGTCGAGCACGATCGTGCCGGTGTCCGCGATCGCCACCGCGCAGCCGGTCAGCACGCCGTCGGACTGGTCCAGTTCGTCGATCGACAACGGCTCGCGCAGCCACGTGACACCGTCGATCAGCCACTCGTCCGGAACGTCCGATGGCGCCACGATCCGCTTGCCCCGGAGACGTTCGAGCGCCTCGGGGACGTTGCTGACGACGTGCACGATCGCGCGGTAGTCGGCGACCGTCTCAGCGAGCAGCTCGACGCCGCCGGTTCCCTTTTGGTTGTAGCCGCGGACCACTTGGGGCGCTGCCGGGACTTTGGCGCTCCGGATGCGGTTGAGGATCTCTTCTCGTGCGCTAGCCACGGTTCTTCCTCCACCACGTGCGGAACGACTCGGCCGGCGGTGCGGGCACGTCGCGTGAGGACGTCCACCTCGAACCCGGCCACGGCAGGGACGTGATCTTGCCGTCCCTGGCCAGGAAACGGGCCAGGGAACCGACTTTCTGCGCCTTCTCGTAGCGGGAGGCCGAGGCGAACATCCACGCCGCGGCGGCCATCGCGATGGATTCCGGCGTCCGTCCCTTGGCTTCCACGACCTCGGCGCGCAGGTGCGTGAGGACCGACGGGATGTCGATCCGGACCGGGCAGACCTCGAAGCACGCGCCGCAAAGTGAAGAGGCGTAAGGCAAAGAGGCGGCCTGCTTGTCATGCATGTCGCCGACCAGCTGGGGCGTCAGGATCGCGCCGATCGGGCCGGGGTAGACCGAGCCGTACGACTTGCCGCCGGTGCGTTCGTAGACCGGGCAGACGTTGAGGCACGCGGAACACCGGATGCACCGGAGTGCTTGGCGCCCAACGGAATCCTTCAGCGTGGCGGTGCGGCCGTTGTCGATCAGGACCAGGTGGAACCGCTGCGGTCCGTCGCCGGGCGTCACGCCGGTCCACACGCTCGTGTACGGGTTCATCCGTTCCGCCGTGGACGACCGGGGCAGCAGCTGCAGGAAGACTTCCAGGTCCTGCCACGACGGCACGAGCTTCTCGATGCCCATCACGGTGATCAGGGTTTCCGGCAGGGTCAGGCACATCCGGCCGTTGCCCTCGGACTCCAGCACCACGATCGACCCGGTGTCGGCGACCGCGAAGTTCGCCCCGGAGATGGCGACCTTCGTGGTGAGGAACTTCTGCCGCAGGTAGGTCCGGGCGGCCTCGGCGAGGTCCGCCGGTTCGTCCGACACCTCGACCCCCATGCGGCGCTGGAAGATCTCGCGGATCTCCGAGCGGTTGCGGTGGATCGCGGGCACCAGGATGTGCGACGGCCGGTCGTCGCCGAGCTGCACGATCAGCTCGGCGAGGTCGGTCTCGATCGCGTGCACGCCGCCGGCCTCGAGGGCTTCGTTGAGCCCGATCTCGGCCGTGGCCATGGACTTGACCTTGACGACCTCGGCCGCGTTCTCGGCCCTGCAGAGGTCGAGCACGATCCGGTTCGCCTCTTCGGCGTCCCGCGCCCAGTGGACCGTGCCGCCGCGGGCGGTGACCGACTCCTCGAGCTGGACGAGGAGCGTGTCGAGGCGGGCCAGGACGTCGTCCTTGATCTGCTCACCGGCGACGCGCAGCTGTTCCCAGTCGGTCATCTCGGCGACCGCGGCCGCCCGGCGACCGCGGATGGTTCCGGTGGCCCTGCGCAGGTTCTGCCGCAGCTGGGTGTCCTGCAAGGCCTCTCTGGCCGCCTTGGGGAACGTCGGGCTGCCGAGCCATGTCACCGGGTTGCGCGCCACGGGTCCTCCTCCGTCGAAGCCAGGATCTCCGCCAGGTGCACCGGCCGGACGCCCGCGCGCAGTCGCGACAGGCCACCGCCGATGTGCATGAGACAGGAGTTGTCGCCGGCCGAAAGCACTTCGGCGCCGGTGTCGAGCACGCACCGCATCTTGTCCGCGAGCATCGCCGTGGACGTCTCGGCGTTCTTCACCGCGAACGTGCCGCCGAAGCCGCAGCAGTGCGTCGAGTCGGGCAGTTCCACCAGGTCGAGTCCCTTGACCGACCTGAGCAGCGCCATCGGCTTGTCCCCGACGCCGAGCATGCGCAGCGAGTGGCAGGTGGGGTGGTAGGTGACCCGGTGGGGGAACCACGCGCCCACGTCGGTCACCCCGAGCACGTCGACGAGGAACTCCGCGAGCTCGAACGTCCGCGGCGGAGACTCACCCAGCGTGGGATGGATCTCCCGGACCATGCCCGCACATGACCCGGATGGCGCAACGACGTAGTCGTAGCCGCCGAAGACGTCGGTGTACTTGCGGGCCAGCGGCTTCGAGTGCTCCCGATAGCCGGTGTTGAAGTGCATCTGACCGCAGCAGGTCTGCTCCAGCGGGAACTCCACCGAACAGCCGAGCCGTTCCAGCAGACGCACCACGGCGCGGGCTGTCTCCGGGAAGAACGTGTCGGTCAGGCAGGTCGCGAACAGGGCCACTTTCACGGGCACACCCTCTCCCCAAATTCATCGGATGTCTACCCGGATCGGTGGACCGTACGGGCGTACGCCGGGCGCGCCTCTTGCTATCGGGCTGCCCCACAGCAGAGCATGTGCCTTGTGGGCGACCTGTTGACCGAGCGCGCTGTGCTCGGCGTCATCGCGACCCTGGCTGTTCTGGGCCTCTTCGTGATGCTGTGCCGCGCTCGACGAGTCAGCACCTCCGTCGAGGATGCTGTGATGGACATGCTCGACCGCATGTCCAGGGCGTCGAGCGACCTTCGCGCGGGCCTGACCGAGGAAGCCGCGAACAAGGCCACGCCCCACCTGCGCGAGATGCTGCGGTGCGTCGCGGTCGCCATCACCGACGAAGAGGGCACCGTCCTGTCGTGGGACGGCGGCGCGAACGACCACTACGAGTACCTCCGCGACACGGTCGCCCGTGCCATCAACAACTGCCACAAAGAACACGTCGACCACCGCAAGCTCGGCTGCGAGCTGCAGGGCCCGTGCTCACTGCACAGCGTTGTTGTCGTTCCGCTGGTTGTCGAGGGTGATGTCGCCGGAACCCTGATCGTGGTCTCCGGCGTCGCGTCGAAGCGCCAGATCCGGATGGCGGAGGAGACCGCCCGCTTCGTCTCCACGCAGCTGGAGCTGGAGGTCGTCCAGAAGCAGCGGCAGGCCCTGGCCCAGGCCGAGGTGAAGGCCCTGCGGGCGCAGATCTCGCCGCACTTCGTCTACAACGCCCTGAACACCATCTCCTCGCTGATCCGCACCGACCCCGCGCACGCCCGTGAGCTGCTGCAGGAGTTCGCGGAGTTCACCCGCTACTCGTTCCGCACCGACGGCTTGTTCACGACCCTTGCCGATGAACTGACCAACATCCATCGCTACCTGACCATCGAACAGGCCCGCTACGGCTCGCGGCTGAACGTCCGGCTGCGCATCGCCCCCGAGGTGCTGCAGGTCGTTCTGCCGTTCCTGGTGCTCCAGCCGTTGGTCGAGAACGCGGTCCGCCACGGCCTCGCCAAGAAGCCCGGCGGCGGCATGCTCACCATCACCGCCGAGGACAACGGCAGCGAGGCCCTGATCAGCGTCGAGGACGACGGCGTCGGCATGGATCCCGACCGCCTCGACGACATCAAGGACGCCCACCAGACCGGCGCGCACGTCGGCATCGGCAACATCAACGACCGCATGCGCACGGTGTTCGGCGCCGAGTACGCCCTGGTCGTGGAGACAGCGCCCAACGCGGGGACCAAGGTGATCCTCAAGGTGCCGAAGTTCGCCAGGAACGTGCTGCCGAACCTGAACATCGGTTCGCAGCTGACGGACGAGCCGATGACGAACGAGCAGCCCGCGATCCGCGCCTGAGGCCTCGTCGGTAGTTGCACGTTCAACCATGCTCAACCCAGGCGTGGAACGTGCCGATTGTGGTGTTGACCAATGAACAGCCGGCGCTCCCTCAGGTCGAGGCCGGCCGCGAGTTAAGGGCAACATCAATTGCAGGAACAACAAGCACCCGAGCGCGTCCGCGTCTGCATCAAGTGCACTGCGAAGGGCTTCAGCAGCTGCAGGTGCTGAGCGCGGCACCGCAGGTCAGCGTGCTGCAACCGCCAAAGTCGTGATCAGCACGACGGCGCACACGCTCCAGCTCACCCACATCCAGTAGATGTGCATCGGCGTGGGGCCGGCGGCGTTCTGCCTGCCCCGGTCGTCCCACCACTCGACATAGCGCTCGAGCCAGCGGATCGGGTTGAACGTCACCCGCCGAACCTAGCACCGCACCTGCCAGCACGTGTTCCAGGTCACGCGGGAGCAACCGACCACCATCGAGGCTCCCGCGTGGCCGCGAAACGCACGTACTGTCGAGTACATGAGCGTCACGGACAAGATCGCGGCCCGGCTCCCGAGGGTCATGGACCGGGGTGAACGGCCTCCGGTCGTCGCGGCGGTGCGATTGCACGGGGTCATCACCCCGCAGTCCTCGCCGGTCGCGCGCAACACGATCAGCCTCCAGAACGTCGAGTCGGCCATCAACCGCGCGTTCGACAACGAGCGGCTGATCGCCGTGGCTCTCCTCATCAACTCACCCGGTGGCGCGCCCACCCAGAGCGCCCTGATCGCCGAGCGGATCCGGGAGCTGGCCACCAAGAAGCACGTGCCGGTGCTCGCGTTCTGCGAGGACGTCGCGGCGAGCGGCGGGTACTGGCTGGCGTGTGCCGCCGACGAGATCTACGCGCACGGCACGAGCCTCGTGGGCTCCATCGGTGTGGTCAGCGCGGGCTTCGGCCTCAACAACCTCCTCGACAAGGCCGGCGTCGAGCGCCGCGTCTACACGGCCGGCGAGAACAAGGTGCGGCTCGACCCGTTCCAGGCCGAGAAGCCCGAGGACGTCGAGTGGCTCAAGGGCTTGCACGCGGACCTGCACGAGCAGTTCAAGGCGTGGGTCAAGGAACGCCGCAACAGCAAGCTGAAGGGCGAGGACGACGAGCTCTTCACCGGCGAGATCTGGACCGGCGCCAAGGCCCAGAAGCTGGGGCTGATCGACGGCATCGGCACCATCCGGTCGGTGATCGCGAAGCGGTTCCCGGACGCCGAACTGACCGTCGCCGAGCCGCGCAGGCCGTTGCTGGCCAAGCTCGGACTGACCGGCGCGTCCACCCGATCGGGCGATCTCGTGACGCAGGTGCTCACGAGCATCGAGGAACGTGCGCGCTGGTCCCGATTCGGGCTGTGAGCATCAGTTCGGTTTCGCAGGGCGTGTCGAGACCTACCCCGGCGTAGACATGACCGCACATTGATGGGCAAGATGCCCGACACAGTGAGTACCCAAGACAACGCCGGTCTCCTCGTCCTCGCAGTCGATGACGAGGCTCCTGGCCTGAGCGAGATCAAGTTCCTGCTCGAGAGCAGTCCTCTCATCCGGCGCGTCCTCACGGCGTTCGACGCCGCCGAGGCTCTGCGCATCCTGAGGGGTGACTACGAGCAGGAGGTCATGGCGAGGACCAAGTCCGGCCTTCCGCCGGTCGACGCGGTCTTCGCGGACATCAACATGCCCGGTCTGTCTGGGATGGATCTCGCGCGGGTGCTCAGCGCGTTCAGGTACCCGCCCGCGCTCGTCTTCGTGACCGGGGTGGAGGAACGCGACGCGCTCGTCACGGCGTTCGACGTCGGCGCCCTCGACTTCATCAACAAGCCGATCAACGAAGAGCGCGTCCTCAAGGCGATCTCGCGGGTCGCTGACCGTGTGGGCCGCACGGCCGTGCCGACCGCAACGCCGACGCCGAGTGCTCAGAACCCCGCCGAACCGACCGACGACGAGGTCATCCCCGTCGAGCTCGGCGGCACCATCAAGCTCGTGCCGCGCGCGACCGTGCGGTACGTCGAGGCGCAGGGCGACTACGCCCGTCTGCACACGCACGACGGCAGCCACCTGGTGCGCATTCCGCTCGCACAGCTCGAAGAACGCTGGGCGAACGCGGGGTTCGTGCGCATCCATCGGTCGTACCTCGTCGCACTGCCGTTGGTGAGCGAGCTGCGGATGACGGCGAACGGCTACGCGGTGGTCATCGGCACCGGTGACGGTGCCAAGGAGCTCCCGGTCAGCCGCCGGCACACCAAGGAGCTCAAGGAGCGGATCGTGCGACCGCCGAAGAGCGGCTGGTGAGCAGGCACGACGCGGGAAAGCCCGAGCAGGCCGCCCGCGAGGCCTGGCTCGGTGAGCAGGCCCGCAAACCACGCAGGCGCAGGGTCGTGCTCGCGGACTCGACGAAACAGCGCGGCAAGGCGCTGCGCACGATCATCGAGCTGGAGGAGCAGACCAGCGTCGGTGAGAAGCTGGTTCGCGATCTCATCAAGCAGCAGCTGAAGTCCGCGTTCGGGCTCGCCTTCGCGGTGCTGATCGGCATGTGCCTGCTGCCGATCACCTTCTACCTGTTTCCGCAGATCGGGGACCTGAAGATCCTTGGCATCGGCATCCCCTGGCTCGTGCTCGGTCTCGCGCCCTTCCCGATCCTGTACGGGGTCGGGTGGGTGTTCCGCAGGCAGGCCGAACGGCACGAGCGCGACTTCGTGAACATGGTCGACCGCTGACGTGAACGCCACCATCTGGAGCCTCAGCGCCATCGTCGCCGTTGCGGCCGTGACCTTCCTGCTCGGCTACGTCGGGTCCCGCAAGGCGAACACCACCCCGGACTTCCTGGTGGCCCGCCGGGCGATTCCGGCGACCCGCAACGCCGCCGCGATCTCCGGTGAGTACCTGTCCGCGGCGTCGTTCCTCGGCGTGGCCGGGCTCGTGCTCAAGGACGGCGTCGACGCGCTCTGGTACCCGATCGGCTTCACCGCCGGGTATCTCGCGCTGCTGTTGTTCGTCGCCGCACCGCTGCGCCGTTCCGGCGCGTACACGTTGCCGGACTTCGCCGAGGCCCGGCTGGGGTCGGTCAACGTGCGGCACTTCAGCACGTTCTTCGTGGTGTGCATCGGCGTGCTGTATCTGGTGCCGCAGCTGCAGTCCGCGGGTCTGACGCTGACGACGATCACCGGCCTGCCTCCGTGGTTCGGCGGCCTGGTCGTCACGGTCATCGTGGTGATCAACGTGCTGGGCGGCGGCATGCGCGCGATCACGCTGGTGCAGGCGTTCCAGTACTGGGGCAAGCTCTTCGCGATCGCCGCGCCCACGTTCGTGCTCTTCGTGGTGTTCCTCGCCTCGCCGCACCGCGGCACGCAGCCGGTCAGCGACGACGGCGTGGTGCGCTTCCCGCAGGCCGAGAAGATCACCGTGGCCGAGCAGGTGGTCAAGGTCCGCGTCGACGAGCCGCTGACGCTGAGGGTGCACGGCCAGATCGACGGCAGGGAAGCGGACGGGGCGGTGTTCTGGGGCCGCGGCGTCTACGAGCTGAGCCCCGGCACGACCATGGAGTTCACCGCGGGCAGCCCGGTTCCGGTGGTCGAGGGCTCGCCGACGACCAACTACGACTGGTCGCGCCCGCAGACCGGCGGCATCTCCGAGCTGCTCAAGACGTACTCGCTGATCTTCGCGACTTTCCTCGGCACGATGGGCCTGCCGCACGTGCTGGTCCGCTTCTACACCAACCCGGACGGCAAGGCGGCCCGCCGCACGGCGTTGCACGTGCTCTACCTGCTGGGCCTGTTCTACATCTTCCCGACCGTGCTCGGCGTGCTGTCCCGGCTCTACCTGCCGCAGCTGCTGGTGAACGGGAAGACGGACGCGGCGGTGCTGATGCTGCCGGAGACGATGCTGCCGAACCTGGGCGGCCAGATCGTCGGCGCGATCGTGGCCGCGGGTGCGTTCGCGGCGTTCCTGTCGACCTCGTCCGGACTCGTCGTGTCCGTCGCCGGGGTCGTGTCGACGGACATCATGCCGGGCAAGGTTCGTGACTTCCGGTGGGCAACCGTGTTCACCGGACTCGTCGCAATTGGTCTGGCGCTGCTGCTTCCGCGGTCCGACGCGTCACTGACCGTGGCCATGTCGTTCGCGCTCGCCGCGTCGACCTTCTGCCCGCTCCTGGTCCTCGGCATCTGGTGGAGAGGACTCACCTGGGTCGGTGCGGTGTGCGGGCTCGTCGTCGGCGGCGGCATGGTGATCACCGCGCAGGTGGTGAGCGTCGTCAGCTCCTACACCGGCCGCTGGGCGCCCGCGTTCATCACCCAACCAGCGCTGATCACGGTTCCGCTGGCGTTCATGACCATGATCGTGGTCAGCAAGGCGACCCGCAGACGCGCCCCCGCGGACGTCAACCAGATCCTGCTGAGGCTGCACGCGCCGGACCCGCTGGGGTTCATCCGCGACCGCGACATCGCACGCTTCGGCACGGCCGAGGAGAAGGCCAGGATGGCCCAGGACAAGCGCAGGGGAGCTGGTCGCACACGGTGAGTAGTCATCGTTTCAAATGGGTGAAAATTGGTCACTCGAATCGGTGAACGGTGATTGTGGTCACGCAGAGTGCTGTTCGTCTACGCATACTGACCGTTCGTCGCATCACCCGACTGCTGGGCGCAACGGCACGAACGGGGTCTTACCTGAGTGACTCAAGTCTCCATACGGTTCCTGACCAAGAACAGGACCGCACCTGGAGGCATTACGTGCACGTCACGTTGCTGACACCTACGACGAGTACCGCTAGGAGGGGACTGTGAGCACCGTTGAGCACACCCCGTCTGAGTCGTCCCCAGACGCACAGAAGTGGGTCGACGTCCAAGCGAGCGATGACTTCGCCGAGCTGAAGCATCGACTGCGCAAGTTCGTGTTCCCCGTCTCCGGCCTGTTCCTCGCGTGGTACCTGCTGTACGTGCTGCTCGCGGACTACGCGCACGGCTTCATGTCCACGAAGGTGATCGGCAACATCAACGTCGGGCTCATCTTCGGCCTGCTGCAGTTCGTGTCGACGTTCGTCATCACGACGCTGTACGTGCGGCACGCGAACAAGAACCTCGACCCGTTGGCGGAGAAGCTTCGCGGTGAGATCGAGGGAGACGGCAAGTGAACGAGTCCAGCCCGATCCTCAACATCAGCATCTTCGGTGTCTTCGTCCTGATCACGCTGTTCGTGGTCATCCGGGCGAGCCGCAACACCAAGACCGCTGCCGACTACCTCGCCGCCGGCCGTGCCTTCACAGGCCCGCAGAACGGCATCGCGATCGCGGGTGACTACCTCTCCGCGGCCTCGTTCCTCGGCATCGCGGGCGCCATCGCCCTCAACGGTTACGACGGCTTCCTGTACTCGATCGGCTTCCTGGTGGCGTGGCTCGTCGCGCTGCTGCTGGTCGCCGAGCTGCTGCGCAACACCGGCAAGTACACGATGGGCGACGTGCTGAGCTTCCGGATGCGCCAGCGCCCGGTCCGCGCGGCGGCGGCCACGTCCACCATGGCCGTCTCGTTCTTCTACCTGCTGGCCCAGATGGCCGGTGCCGGCGGTCTCGTCGCCCTGCTGCTCGGCATCACGGGCACCGGTGGCCAGGCCCTGGTCATCGCCGTGGTCGGCGCCCTCATGATCGCCTACGTCCTCATCGGCGGCATGAAGGGCACCACCTGGGTGCAGATCATCAAGGCGGTCCTGCTGATCGCGGGCGCCGCGATCATGACCGTGTGGGTGCTCGGCATCTACAAGTTCAACCTGTCCGGGCTGCTCGGTGCCGCCGTCGACAACGCGCCGAAGGCGGGCGAGAAGCTGCTCGGCCCCGGTCTGGCCTACGGCAAGAACGGCACCACGAAGCTCGACTTCCTGTCGCTGGCCCTGGCGCTGGTGCTCGGCACCGCGGGTCTGCCGCACATCCTGATGCGCTTCTACACCGTGCCGACGGCAAAGGAAGCCCGTCGCTCGGTCGTGTGGGCGATCTGGCTGATCGGCATCTTCTACCTGTTCACGCTGGTCCTCGGCTACGGCGCCGGTGCGCTGGTCGGTCCGGACGCGATCAACAAGGCGCCCGGCAAGGCGAACTCGGCGGCTCCGCTGCTCGCGCTGGAGCTCGGTGGCCCGATCCTGCTCGGCCTGATCGCGGCGGTCGCGTTCGCGACCATCCTCGCGGTCGTGGCAGGCCTGACGATCACGGCGTCGGCGTCGTTCGCCCACGACATCTACGCCAACATCATCAAGAAGGGCCAGGCGGAGGACAAGGACTCCGAGGTCAAGGTCGCCCGCATCACCGCGATCGTGATCGGTCTCGTGTCCATCGGCGGCGGCATCATCGCCAACGGCCAGAACATCGCGTTCCTCGTGGCGCTGGCGTTCGCGGTCGCGGCCTCGGCCAACCTGCCGACGATCCTCTACTCGCTGTTCTGGAAGAGGTTCAACACCTCGGGCGCGCTGTGGAGCATCTACGGCGGTCTGGCCGTGACGATCACCCTGATCATCCTGTCGCCCGCCGTCTCCGGCACGCCGACCTCGATGTTCAAGAACGCCGACTTCGACCTGTTCCCGCTGTCGAACCCCGGCATCGTCTCGATCCCGGTCGCGTTCCTGCTCGGCTACCTCGGCACGATCCTCTCCAAGGAGAAGGCCGACTCGGTCAAGCAGGCCGAGATGGAGGTCCGCTCCCTCACCGGTGCGGGCGCCGAGAAGGCCACCGCGCACTAGTTCCACCACCGGAAACGGGCCGTCCCCACTGCGGGGGCGGCCCGTTTCCGTTCTGTGCAACCCTGCTGCGGCTGACCGCGTATTGAACGCGAACGCAGCAGAAGCTTGGGGGACCGGAGTGCGACGAGACGAGGAGTTCTCGGAGTTCTTCACGAACAGATTCGACTGGGCGCGACGCACGGCATTTGCCCTGTGCGGCGACTGGTCGGAGGCGGAAGAGCTCGCGCAGAACGCGTTCGTGAAGGCGTACGCGAAGTGGCCGAGCGTGCGGAGGGAGAGCGCGGAAGCCTACGTCAGGACGATCCTGACGCGTGCGTTCCTCGACACCAGGCGACGCGGCCGCGAACGCGAAAGGCCGGCGGCCGACCTGCCCGAGATCGGGGTGGGCGGCGGTTTCTCCGACCCCGACGCCAAGCTGAACGCGGCGCTGCAACAGGTGGCGCCGAGGCAGCGGGCTGTCATCGTGCTGCGGTTCGTGCATGACCTGTCGATCGAGCAGACGGCCTCTGAGCTGGGCTGTTCGGAGGGCAACGTCAAAAGTCAGACAGCCAGGGGTTTGGCGACGCTCCGCGAGGCGTACGGCGAACCGATCAACTCGGAGAGTGCCTGATGAACATCGAAGACGAGCTGCGCGGAGCTCTCTACGTACCCGCGCCGCCACCCACGACGAGGCTCGAGGACGTGCTCGCCAGCGGCAGGCGGAGGGTGCTCGGCCGTCGAGCAGGGATCGCGGGCGGCGTGCTGGCGGTGGTGGCGGCCATCGGAATCGGCATGCTGGCCTTGCCGTCCGGGCCGCCTGGCGCCGCCGACCCGGTGAACTGGGCGCGGGCGACCGCGGCACCGGGGCAGCCGGCTGACCCTTCTCGACGGGACCGGATCTGCCAGGAGAACGCGACTCCACCGCCTGTCCTCGCCCAGGGGGGCGAGACGCTGGCGGCCGAGCAGATGCGTGCCTGGCGGGACCTGGCACAGTCAGTGCTACCGGATCGGAGGGTCGACTCGGCGCACCCCGAGCTCGCCGAGAACGACCTCACCCAGGTCTTCACGGTCGACGTCGAGGGCACGGCCACCTTGCGGTTCTCCAGGGTGCGGTTCGAAGGCAGCGCGTTCGCCGCTGCCGACAGGGCGCTGTGGGCGACCGGCGCGTGCGCTCCGCCCCGTCGGACGACCAACGGCGACGGCACGGTGTTCCAGCTCTACGACGCCACCCCGCAGGCGCAGTCCCTGTACGTCTTCCGCGCCGACGGTCGCGTGTTGCGGCTCGACCAGGTCAACGTCGCGGGGTCCCGCGGGACGTTGCCGTTGAAGGAAGCGGAGTTCGTGAAGCTCGGGGCCGCCGTCGCGGAGGTGCTCTGAGAGGTGGACCCGTGCCGGAGGTTCACGTCCGTGCAACCTCCGGCATGGGAACATCTGGGGGTGACTGTTCCAAGCGTGGAGATCGCCGACGTTCCCGCCGTGCTGCCAGAGGGCGCCGTCCTGCTGGACGTGCGCGAGCAGGACGAGTGGGACGCAGGCCATGCACCCGGCGCGGTGCACATCCCGATGAGCGAGATCGGCGCCCGGCTCGAAGAGGTGCCGAACGACGTGCAGCTCTACGTCGTGTGCCGGGCCGGCGGCCGCTCCGCCCGCGTGACTCAGTACCTCAACGAGAACGGCTGGGAGGCCGTCAACGTCGAGGGCGGCATGCAGCACTGGGACGCGTCGGGCCGCCCGCTCGAGGGTGGCGTCGACGGCATGGAACCCGAGGTCATCTGATCGTGCAGCCGTTGCAGCCGATGCGCGTGGACTGGGTGGCGACTCCGCCACCCGGTGCGTACCCGCAGCCCGCGCGGCGGTCGCAGCGGTTGTCCTACGGCGGCCCGCCGAACTACCCGGTCCCGCCGCGCTGGGGCTTCCCGCTGCTGGCGTGGCGCTGGCCGACGGCCGTGTCCGGTGTGGTCGAGCAGGCCGACTCGGTCGACAACGTCCGCCGTCTCGGCAAGACCGCGCAGAACTCGCTCTGGGTGCTCGCCGCCGTCGCCGTGTGGGCGGCGGGGTCCGAGATCTGGCGGTACGTGCTGCTCGCGCTGAGCCGGTTCGGCGCCCTCGACGCGAACGTGGTCGCCGCGTCGGACGCCATGGTCGTGTCGAGCGCGGCGATCATGTTCGTCGGCTGGGCGGTGGCACTGGTGCTCACCGTGCTGTGGGTGCGGCGCGCGCGGAACGTGGCCGCTGATCTCGCGGGCTACGGACCGTCCCGTTCGGGTGTGAAGTCACTCCTGCTGCTGCTCGTGCCCTTCGTCAACCTGGTCGTGCCGGGCTCGGTCCTGGCCGAACTGGAACACGCGGTGGTGCGCCGTCCCGTGGACGAACGCCCTCGGCCCTCGATGCTGCTGCGCTGGTGGTGGGGCTTCTGGATCGCCAGCGGGCTGATGTTCTGGGTCATCGTGCTGTGGCAGAACCTGACGGAGAGCACCCAGGCGCTGGCGGACAGCGTGTTGCTGCACACGGTCGACGACCTGCTGCTGGCCGCGGTCGCGGTCACCACGGCGCTGGTCGTCCGCCGGATCACCACGCTGCTGCTGCCGGTGGACGCCGCGTCCGTGCGGCTGATGCGGGTGCTCGAGGTGAAGGACGCCCCGAAACCGCCGCTGCGGTCGTTCCGCGCGTCCGGTTCGCCGCGCTGATCTGTTCAGGCGACGTTCGTACGCAAGGACCTTCCCGGCGTCCGGGGTCAGTGCCAGGTTGGACTGATGCGGACACTCATCGGGGCTCTGGTGATCGCAATGGCCACACCAGGCGTCGCCCAGGCGCACCACAGGGAGTTCGATCTCCAGGCTCACCGCGGTGGCATCGGCCTGACCGTGGAGAGCACGCTCAAGGCGTTCGGCAAGGCGCTCGAACTCGGCGTGACGACCCTGGAACTCGACCTCCAGATCACCAAGGACGGCCGTGAGGTCATCACCCACGACCGGAAGACGAACCCGGCGAAGTGCCTCGACACCGCGCCCGCGTTCCCCGGCGATCCGGAGTTCCCCTACGCCGGCAAGTACGTGAAGGACCTGACGTTCGCGCAGGTGCGGACGTTGGACTGCGGCAGCACGCGCTGGTCGCAGTACCCGGACCAGGAACTCTCGCCGGGCGCCCGGATGCCCACCCTGGCCGAGCTCTTCGACCTGGCCCGCAGGCATCACGCATGGGGCATCCGCTTCAACATCGAGACCAAGGTCGAGGCCGCCGCGCCGCACGAGACCGCGCCGCGCGAACAGTTCGTGCAGCGCGCTGTCCGCGAGATCCGCCGGTCCGGCTTCCTGACGAACGTGACCATCCAGTCGTTCGACTGGGGCACCTTGATGCGTGTGCGCGAGGTCGAGCCGCGCATCCCGCTGGTGGCGCTGACGCAGCCGGAGTTCCTGCGGCCAGGCTCGCCGTGGACCGGCGGGCTGAACCTGGACGACTTCGGCGGCAGCGTTCCCAAAGCGGTTCGCAGTTTCGGCGCGAAGGCCCTGTCCCCGGTGCACACGATGACCACGAAGGAACTGGTCACCGAAGCCCACGGACAGGGCCTCGCCGTCATCCCGTGGACCGTGGACGAGCAGTCACGGATGCACGAGATGATCGACACCGGGATCGACGGCCTGATCACCGACTACCCGGATCGCTTGCGGAAGGTGCTGAAGGAGCGCGGGTTCAAGCTCCCCAAGCGGTATCCGCGTCGTTAGTTGATCGCGACGGGGTTGGCGGAGTGGTTGCCGGTCTGCAGACCACCGCGCTGGCCGGTCGTGATGCCGCACAGCGCCGCTTCGCTCAATCCGGCCGACGTCGCCTGCGCCGAGGACAGCGAGTTGCCCGCGGCCTGACCGTCGATCGTGACCGCGCTCGGGTACAGCGAGCTGTCGGCCTCACGGCAGACGAGCACGATCACCTTGAAGGTCCTCGGGTTCGTGTACGCGAGGTTCTTCGTTTCGCCGCGTGCGACGGTGAAGGTCTCTGGCAGGTCCGAGTCCTTCGTGTAGCCGGTCGGGGTGGTCGTCTCGTCGATCGTGTACGTGCCCGCGGGCAGGTTCGCGAACGGCGGCTGGCAGACACCGGCGGCGTCCGTGGTGCAGGTGCCGACCACGGTTCCGCTTGTGCCAGTGCCGTTGTAGAGCGTGAAGACCGCTCCTGGCACCGCGGCGCCGGCGTCGTCCGTCTTCGCCACGTTCACGGTCGCCGGATTGGCCGGGTCGGTGAACGTCAGCGACTTGTTCTCGCCTGCCGCGATGGTGAACGTGTACGGCAGGGTCGGATCCTTGTCGTAACCGGCGGGAATCGTTGTCTCGTCGAGGGTGTAGGTGCCGACGGGCAGGTCGGTGAACTGCGGGGTGCACGAGCCGTTCGCCTGCACGGTGCAGGTGCCGCGGACCGTGCCGCCGGTTCCGGTGCCGTTGTACAGCGTGAAGACGGCGCCGGCCTGGCTGCCGCCGTCGCTGCCGAGCTTGGTGACGGCCGCGGTACCGCAGTTGCGGATGTTGACGTTGCCCGGTCCGACCAGGTCCTTCATCTGCGCGGTCGACGACTGGCCGGAGCTGCGGCTGACCGCGTAGGCCTTGCCGAAGCCCTCGCACACGCCGGGCGCGAAGACGCCGGCGGCGGTCAGGTTGATGCCGGCCTCACCGAACTCGTGCAGGCCGAGCGTCTCGGTCGCCGGCGCGACAGTGTCCTGCGCCGGGTCGGCAGTGTTGACCTTGGCCTCGGCGACACCGCTGGTCAGCGTGGTCGCGACGCTCCAGCACGGCGGGGAGTTGCTGCCGACCTCACAGCTGCCGGACGTGATCCAGCGCGACAGCTTCAGGACCGGCGTGCCGCCGCCCTCGAAGTCGTAGACGATCAGCATGTCGCCCGCGGTCCGCTGCACGAGCCCGGACGCGCCGCAGGACGTCGTGCCCTTGTTGAACTCGAACGCCACGTGCGCGGACGGCGAAGTGGTGTTCTGCGGGATGCGCACCCACGCGAGTGTCAGGAACACACTGGTGCCGACGGTCTTGCTCGCGACGTAGACGCGCTTGAGGTCGTCCTTGTTGGACGCCTTCGCCGTGCCGACGGTCGGACAGGTGTCGTCCTGCTTGGTGCCACCGGCGAAGCCGGAGTCGGAGGTGGTCGCCTGGCGGTCCTCCAGGCCGGTGAAGGTCCAGCCGGAGGTGACCTTGTTCGCGGTTCTTGTGCCGACGGTGCCCGTCCAGGTGGCGGGCGAGAAGCTGTTCCAGTCGAAGTTGATCGATGCTTGCGGGGCGAGGTTCGCGTCGTCGTCCTCGAAACCGGCTGCGACACCGACCGGACCGGCTACGGCGACGCCTGCGGGTCCGAGCAGGCCGAGCACGAATGCGGACACCGCGGCGCCCGCGATCATCAAACGTCTGCGCATGGCTTTCTCCACAGCGCTGGGACGCCTGCGCGGTCCCCGCACCGTGCGCCGACGTCCAATGGACGGGTTGGCGGCCGGGCGGGAAGGTTGCTGCAAGGATCAACGGTCGAGCGGGGCCGAATCATCAGGGTAAACACGCGCTCGGTGAACTGCCTCCGTGCTGACTCATTAAAGGCCGATGTACTGGCCGAAGTGCTCGGGTCGGCCGGTCACGCACCGTTGCCGAGAGGCAGTGAGTGCAGGCCGCGGATCACGAACTCGGCACGCCGGTTCGGTTCCTCGGCCAGCACCGCGCCGGGCAGCTTGCGGTGCAACGAGGACAGCGCCGCCTCCACCTCGATGCGGGCCAGCGGCGCACCCAGGCAGTAGTGGATGCCCATGCCGAACCCGAGGTGCTGGTTCTTCTCACGGCCGACGTCGAGCGTGTCCGGGTTCTCGAAGACCAACGGGTCGCGCGCGGCGGCACCGAGCAGCGCGGCGATCTTCTCGCCGGGCTCGATGACGTGGCCGGCGATCTCGACGCGTTCGGTGGCCGTGCGTTCGAACAGCTGCAACGGCGAGTCGTAGCGGATGAGTTCTTCAACGGCGGTGGGCATCATCGACGGCGAGAGGCGCTCCCACTGCGAGCGGTGCTGCATCAGTGCGTAGACGCCGTTGCCGATGACGTTCACCGTCGCTTCGTGGCCTGCCATCAGCAGCAGCACCGCGGTGGCGACCAGTTCGTCCTCGGTGAGCCGGGCGCCGTCGGTGTCGGTGACCGCGACCAGGTCGGAGACGAGGTCCGAGCTGGGGTTCTTGCGGCGCAGCGCGATCAGCTCGCGCAGGTAGGCGACGAACTCGGTGGCGGCGCGTTCGGCGGCCTGCTGCTGTTCGGCGGGCAGGCCGTACTCGTACATCTTCACGATGGCGTTCGACCACGGTTGCAGCAGGTAGCGGTCCTCGCCGGGGACGCCGAGCAGTTCGGCGATCACCTCGACCGGCAGCGGCGCGGCGACGTGGGCGAGCAGGTCGGCCTGACCCTGGTCCTTGATCTGGGCAACGAGCTCGTCGACCAGCCGGTCCGCCAGGTCGGCGACCCACGGGCGCAGGCGCTCGACGTGGCCGCGGCCGAACGCGGCGGCGACCAGGCGGCGCAGGCGGGTGTGCGTGGGCGGCTCGTTCTCCAGCAGCGAGTTGCGATGCAGGAGGTTGAACGACATGAACTGCTCCACCGGCTTCACGTCCGACCAGATGCGGCCGAGCGAGCGATGTCGCAGCACGGCCGAGCAGGCGGCGTGCGAGACGGCGACCGCGACATCCATCTGCTCGTGGTGATGCACCTCACCGGCTTCGCGCAGGGCGGCGAAGGCCGGGTACGGGTCGGCGATGAACGCGGGATCACGCTGGTCGAACGTCACAAGGCGGGACGGTAAGTCGCGATCGGCGTTTCGTCCACGCTCATTTGATTGATGACTCAAATTGTTGCGCAGGAACTATCGTTCGTACTTGTGCAGCTACCTTCCGTCGTCGCGCACCGTGGTGCGTCCACCGACCGTCCCGAGCACACCATCGGCGCCTACGAGCTGGCTGTGAAGGAGGGTGCGGACGGCCTGGAGTGCGACATCCGGTTGTCGAAGGACGGCGAGATCGTGTGTGTGCACGACCGCACGCTCACTCGCACGTCGAACGGCCGTGGCACGGTCAGTGCGCTCACGCTCGAAGAGCTGCAGAAGTACGACTACGGCAGCTGGCACCGTCACGGTCAGCCGGCCGAGCTGCTCGTGCTCGACGAGCTGCTGGAGCTGGTCAAGGGCACCAATGTGGAGCTCTTCGTCGAGACCAAGCACCCGGTCCGGTATCGCAACGAGGTCGAGCGCAAGCTCGTCGAGACGCTGAAGAAGCACGATCTCAACGCGCAGATCGTCATGATGTCGTTCTCGCCAACGGCCGTTAAGGCGTTCCGGGAGCAGGCGCCGGACATCCGCACGGTGTTGCTGCTCGACCGCCTCGGCCGATACCGCGGCGGCGCGCTGCCGTCGTTCGCCGACTACACCGGACCCGGCGTGCACGTGCTCCGCAACGACCCCGATTACGTCGATCGGGCCAGGCGGGCGGGCCACGAGACGTACGTCTGGACGGTGGACAGCCCAGAGGACGTCGCGCTGTGCCGTGACCTGGGGGTCCGCTACCTCGCGACCAATGCCCCGGCGTACACCCGCCGCCTGCTGACGGCTAATTTGGCCACCTGACAAGCCTGAGCACGAGGAGGGCCAAGGTGGCCAAGCGGACCGCGGTCAAGGACGCACCGAAGGACGGGATCAACCCGAAGCAGCCCTGCCCGTGCGGGTCCGGCAAGCGCTACAAGGCCTGCCACGGCGCGCCCGGTGGCGCGACGGACGTGATCGTGTCCCGGCCGTTCGAGGGCCTGGCCGCCGAGTGCGAGCTGATCGCGCTGCGCGAGTTCGTGCCGTCGGCGATCGCGAAGCTGCCGGTCAAGGACGGTCGCGAGGTCACGCTCGCCACGGTGCTGCCGATGGCCGCCGCCGGGCTGATCCGCGGCGACGACGTCCCGTTCGTGGGTCTGCAGGTGCAGACGCGCTCCGGTGACATCAGCCGCGACCTGGCGCGGGCGCTGCAGTGGGCGCAGCAGGCCAAGACCGGTGACGTGCTGCCGGTCGTCGGCCCGGACGGCGGCGAGAACCCCGGCCGGCTGCAGGACCTGCTCGACACCGATGCCGAGATCACGCCCGTGCTGCACACCGACTTCGTGTGGTGGATGCCAGAGGGCACCGAGCCCACCGGTGAGGTGGCGCTGTCGCTGGAGCGGGCGAACGCGGCGATCCTGCCGACCGAACGCCTCGACGCTCCCGGCGTGAAGGCCGCGTACTGGGTGGACGCGGGCGACAAGGCGCACCTGCGCTGGGTCCGTCCCGAGCCCGAGGAGAAGTTGCTGCCCGCGATGGCCCGCCTGGCCGCCCGCGGTGAGCTGGACCTGGGCGAGGGCTCGCGGTACGCCGGTTCGTTCCGCGCGCACGGCCTGCTGGTGCCGGTCTGGGACCTCGACCGCGAGATGCACGCCCGCGAGTGGGCCGACCCGGCCGAGGCGCTGGGCAAGCGTTTGCTGGAGGCGCTGGCCTCCGACGAGCCGCTGAGCGACGCCGAGCGTCGTGCCCGTGACGGCCTGCGCGGCCGTCAGATCACGCTTCGATGACTCTGTCCACAGGGTTGTCCACAAGGAGCTGTGGATAAGTGCTGCTGCACATCATCTCGACGGCCGGCTGGGCTGCGGCCCGGTCGGCCGGTTCGATCGCGCCGGACGGCGAGGAGTTCGTGCACTGCTCCGATCGCGGAGTCGTGCACGTGACGGCCGGCAAGTTCTACCGCGGCCAGAGCGGGCTGCTGTTGCTCGTGATCGACCCGAAGCTGCTCGACGTGCCGGTGCGCTGGGAAGCCGTGCCGGACTCACCGCTGTGGTTCCCGCACGTGTACGGGAAGATCCCGGTCGCGGCGGTGCTGGAGGCCCACGACTTCCCGTGCGAGCCTGACGGCTCGTTCGTTCTACCGGAAGCAGTTGCCGTTCTGTGATTTAGTGGGGCAACCGTTCCGCACGGCCGGGCGTGAACTCCTCGAAGCCAGTCGCTTCGGGGAGGGGGGTGTGCCGTGACGGCGGTGCTGAGACTGGAGTTGGCCGCCGAAAGCGGCGGGGGAAGAGCGGAAGCCGTGGGGGATTTCGCGGAGTTCGTGCGCATGTCCATGCCCGGACTTCTGCGTTATGGCCATGCACTGACCGGAAATCCGCACGACGCGTCCGACCTCGTGCAGGCCGTGCTGGAGAAGGTCGGCTCGCGCTGGGTCTCGGTGCAGCGCAAAGGCGACGACCCGCTCGCATACGTCCGTCGTGCCATGGCCAACACGCACATCAGCATCTGGCGCCGGCGCCGCCGCGAGAGTCTCGTGGCGGAGTTCCCGGAAACCGGCGCCGTGCCGCCCGAGCTGAGCCGGCTCGACAACGAACCGCTTTGGCAAGCCCTGCGCGAACTGCCGCCACGGCAGCGCGCGGTGATCGTGCTGCGTTACTACGAGAACCTCTCCGAAGCCGAGATCGCGAACGCGCTCGGCATCTCGTGCGGCACGGTCAAGAGCCAGAGCAGCAAGGCGATGGCGAGTCTCCGGACACGCCTGGGAAAGGACTGACCAGTGGACGACCTCGACGACGATCTGCGCAGACTGTTCAGCGACGATCGGCTGGAACTCCACGTCACGCCGGACGCGACCGACTCGATCGTCCGCGGAGCCACTCGGCGCCGCCGGCGACGGACCGCGATAGCGGGAGCCTTCGGCGTGGTGGCCCTGGCCGGAGTCGGGCTCGGTCTGACCGAACTGCACCTGCCGAACCCGGACGAACTGGCTGGCCCACTGCTGCCGACCGCTTCATCCACCTCCTCGACGCAGCAGACGACGGTCACGGTCAGCACGTTCACCTCGACCGCCACCGTCACCGTCGATCCGCCGGTGAACCCCGGCAACACGAACTCCGGCAAGCCCAACCCCGGCAACACGGGCAAGGCGAGCTCGAGCAACCCGCCACCGCCCGCCACCCCGGAGGCGCAACCGGGCCGCTACGGCTCACTCGCGCTGGGGATGCAGGAGGCCGAGGCCCTGACGACCGGATCGCTGGTCGAACCGGGCGGCCCTGCCGACCCGGAGGGCAGGTGCAAGGCGTACGCCACGAAGTCGGTGCCCGACAACAACGCCGTGATCATCTCGCCGGTCAAGGGAATCGTGCGGATCACGCTCGCGAGTTACGCCAAGACACCCAAGAACATCGGTGCCGGTTCCACGGTGGAAGCCGTGAAGACCGCGTATCCGAACGCCACACAAAGTGGTTCGAACGTGGTCGTTCCTATGGCCGCGACACCCAAATGGTCGTACGTCTTCGAAACCGACGGCGCCACCGTGACCACGGTCCGAATGCGCCTGGCCGACAACGACTGTTCATCCGTCTAATCGAATCCAGCTGAAGTCCCGCCGCTCTTGGGGGTGCGGCGGGACTTTGGCGTCCCCTTTTTGGGCGTCGAAAACACCTCTTCGCCGTGACTTTTCTGTGACAACCAACTTTGCAACCGCCACGCGGTGGCAGCGTCTTACGGGTGTCCGAAAAACAAAGGGGGAACTGAAATGAAGAACGCAGTCAAGATCGCACTCGCTATTGCTGTCACCACCGTTGGAATTGCCGCGTGCACCTCCACGCCCGCGCCGAACAACACAGCCACGTCCACCTCATCCAGCACTGCCACCACCACCACGCCGTCGGTGGCTACCCAGGTCATCACCCAGACCGTGACCAACCCGCCTCTACCGCCGGGCAAGGCGGTGATCGGGTCGTTCGGCTATGGCGACCTCAAGCTCGGCATGACGCGCCAGCAGGCACTCGACGTCAAGCTGATCGGTCCCGTTCTCGAAGGCGGCATGCCCGCCGACAGCTGCACGATGCACAAGATCACCGGCACCGACCAGAACGTCTGGGTGTCCACGAAGCTCGGTGTCGCGTCCATCGTCTTCACCCCGGACATGACGTCCGACGGCGTCGGCATCGGCGCGACCGAGGCGACGCTCAAGGCCGAGTACACCAACCTGCAGCCGACGGAGCCGAACTACTCGTACTTCGCCGTCGCCGACAACAACCCGTCCGCCCAGTTCGTCTTCGGGGTCAAGCAGGGCAAGGTCACCGCGGCGTTCCTCGCGCTCAACAACCAGGACTGCCACAACTAGTCGAAAGTTCTCGAAGAGGTCGTGTCGAGAAGCAGGGAACGGCTCCGTCCCCGGTGCGAAAGCGGCCAAGATGGGTCGCAAGAGGACCGAGGGAGTCACCCGAGATGGCCAAGTACCTGATGCTCAAGCACTACCGCGGCGCCCCTGACCCGGTGAACAACGTGCCGATGGACCAGTGGACGCAGGACGAGATCACCGCGCACGTCAAGTACATGAACGACTTCGCCGATCGGCTCAGGAGCACCGGTGAGTTCGTCGACGAGCGCGCGCTCGCCCAGGAGGGCACGTGGGTCCGTTACGACGGCGAGGGCCGGCCGCCGGTCACCGACGGTCCGTTCGCGGAGACGAAGGACCTCATCGCGGGGTGGATGATCATCGACGTCGACAGCTACGAGCGCGCGGTCGAGCTGGCCGGGGAGCTGTCCGCGGCGCCGGGCAAGGACGGGAAGCCGATCCACGAGTGGCTCGAGCTGCGTCCGTTCTACGGCCACGCGCCGACGATCAGGGAGTGAAGATGGACGAGGCGCTGCTCAGGAGCCTCACCCCGGCCGTGCTCGGCATCCTCGTCCGTCGCGGAGCAGACTTCGCGGCGGCCGAGGACGCCGTGCAGGACGCGCTGGTCGAGGCGATCCGCGTGTGGCCGGCCGACCCGCCGCGCGATCCCAAGGGTTGGCTGGTCACCGCTGCCTGGCGCAAGTTCCTCGACGCGACGAGAGCGGAAACGGCGCGGCGCAGACGTGAGGACCTGATCGACGCCGAACCGGAGGCCGGTCCCGCGCGGGAGACCGACGACACGCTCCAGCTCTACTTCCTCTGTGCGCACCCGTCGTTGACGCCGTCGTCGGCGGTCGCGCTCACGCTTCGCGCCGTCGGCGGCCTGACCACCCGGCAGATCGCCCAGGCCTACCTGGTGCCAGAGGCCACCATGGCCCAGCGCATCAGCCGGGCCAAGAAGACGGTCGGCGGGGTGCGGTTCGACCAGCCCGGCGACGTCGCCACCGTGTTGCGCGTGCTGTACCTGGTCTTCAACGAGGGCTACTCGGGTGACGTCGACCTGGCCGCCGAGGCCATCAGGCTCACCCGGCAGCTCGCGACGACGATCGACCACCCCGAGGTGTCCGGCCTGCTCGCGCTCATGCTGCTGCACCACGCGCGGCGCGCCGGCCGGACCGCGGCCGACGGCAGCCTGGTCGCGCTGGCCGAGCAGGACCGCGGGAAGTGGGACACCCGGCTGATCGCCGAGGGTGTCGAGATCCTGCAGGCGGCGCTCGCGCAGGATCGGCTCGGCGAGTTCCAGGCGCAGGCGGCCATCGCGGCGTTGCATGCGGACGCTCCCGAAGCGGCGGAAACGGACTGGGTGCAGATCGTCGAGTGGTACGACGAGCTCGCCGAACTGACCGACAGCCCGATCGTGCGACTCAACCGCGCGGTGGCCGTCGCGGAGGCGGACGGTCCGCGCGCCGGGCTGAAGGCACTCGCCGAACTCGACGATTCATTGCCTCGCTACCGGGCGGTGGCCGCATACCTGCACGAGCGCGACGGCGACGAGCAAACGGCCGCGCGGTTCTACGTCGAGGCGGCGGAGAAAGCGTCGAACCTCGCGGAGCGGGAATACCTCACGCGCCAGGCCGCCCGGCTCAACCGAAAAAGCCCGCCTCGCCGGTGAAGGTGAAGCGGGCATTGATTTCAGGCACTCAAGCGTGCGAAGGAAAACTCAGAGCGTGCCACCCGCGGCGGTCGGGGCGCCGGCGTCGCCACCGGTGTCGCCCACGGTTTCGCGGGTGAGGAACGTCTCCACGTAGAACATGTTGCCGTCCGCGCGGTCCATGATCGTGAGCAGCGTCTTCATCGAGGAGACCTCCTCGACCTGCTCCTTGAGGAACCACTGCATGAACTGCTCGCCGATGTAGTCGCTCTCCTCGCGAGCGGCCCTGGCGAGCGCCACGATCTGGTCGGTGACCTGCTGCTCCTGGCGCAGGGCCAGGTCGACGAGGTCACGCGGAGCCTTGAACTCGTTGATCGGCGTCTCGGTGCCGGGAATGGCGACGGCGATGTCGTTGTCCATGAGGAACTGCACGATCATCATCGCGTGGTTGCGCTCTTCGAGAGCCTGCTTGTAGAAGTGCGACGCGAGGCGCGGGAGGTCCTCGTTGTCGAACCACACGGCGAGAGCGATGTACTGCTGCGAAGCGGAGAACTCGTTGCCGACCTGAGCCTGCAGGAGCTCGTGGAACTTCGACTTCTTGGACAGGATCTTCTTCACGTTCGAGGCCATGAGGAGTACGTTAACCCAGAACGGTGATCTTCGCATTCCAGGAAAAGCTAACCTTTGTTTGGAAAGGTGAACCAAACAAAGGTTAGGCG
The DNA here is from genome assembly GCF_002150765.1 of Lentzea kentuckyensis. Classification (GTDB taxonomy): domain Bacteria; phylum Actinomycetota; class Actinomycetes; order Mycobacteriales; family Pseudonocardiaceae; genus Lentzea; species Lentzea kentuckyensis. The sequence continues at coordinate 35,576 of NZ_MUYM01000019.1, read as the reverse complement.
TTCCTAACAATCATACCAATGGTGCGCGGTCAATCGGGCACGACATGCAGCGAGGCCCGCCGCGGCCGGAGCCCAGTTCCGAACCGGCGATCCGCAGCACCTCGACGCCCGCGTCCTCGAGGCGCGCGTTCGTCTCGACGTTGCGCTCGTACGCCACGACGAGGCCGGGGCCGACCGCCAGCGTGTTGTTGCCGTCGTCCCACTGCTCGCGCTCGGCGGTGACCGTGTCGAGGCCGGTGTCGATCACGCGCAGCCGTTCGATGCCCATCGCCTCGGCCGCGGCCTCCAGGAACGGCACGGGGCCGTCGACGCGCACGCCACCGTTGCCGTCGGAACGCATCGGGTACGCCGTCAGCGTGTGCCTGATCGCCGGGTACATCACCACGGCGTCGCGGTCGACCATCGTGCAGACGGTGTCCAGGTGCATCGTGGCGCGTTCCTGCTCGATCGGCACCGCCAGCACCGTGTGCGCGAGACCGTCCGCGAGAGCGGAGCGGGCGAACGACTCCGCGCCCGCCGGGGTGGTGCGCTCGCCGACGCCGATGGCGATCACGCCCGGCGCGAGCAGCAGCACGTCACCGCCCTCCAGCGGGGCCGAGTGCGCGCCGTACGCGCGGCCCGTGCGGCGGAAGCGCGGGTGGTAGGCGTAGATCAGGTCGGTCAGCGTCGTCTCGCGGTCGCGGGCGGGCAGCGCGAGCGAGGTGATGGCCACCCGGTCGCCGACCCAGACCGACGAGTCGCGGGTGAACAGCAGGTTCGGCAGCGGGTCGACGGCGAAGTCGATCGGCAGGTGCATCTTGCGCACCAGCGACGCGCCCTCGGCGGCCGGCATCTCCTCGAACGTCATGCCGGTCATCAGCACCTGCGCGAGCTGCGGCGCGTCCAGCGACGTGAGGTGGCTGCGCAGCGCGTCGGCCAGGTCGATGCCGAGGCGGCGTTCGTTGACCGCGCTGTGGATGCCCGCGATGCGCGCGCGGTTGTCCTCCAGTGCCTGGACCAGCACGTCCGCCAGCAGCAGGACCTCGACGCCCTTCGAGGTCAGCGTCGCGGCGAACGCGTCGTGCTCCTCCTGGGCCCTGCCGACCCACGGCACGCCGTCGAACAGCAGCTGGTCGTTGTTGCGCGGGGTGAGCCTCTTGAGCTCGTTGCCCGGCCGGTGCAGCAGCACCGTGCGCAGTGGGCCGACTTCGCTGTCCACGCGGGGCGAGGCGTCCGGAAGTGCTTCGGTCTCAGCGATCGTGTGCGCAGTCACCGAACGAGCGTAACCCTGAACAGCACAAATCGCCGCTGCTGGCCTCGAAATCGCAACGAATCGTGGGTGAAATTCGATTTCACCATCGAACTATTAGGGCAACCAGCTCACTTTGCCGCGCAACATTGTGTAGCCGATGAACGCGACGACGTCGAGGATCGTGTGAGCGATCACCAACGGCCACAACCGCTTGGTGCGCTGCCAGTAGAAGCCGAAGACCAGGCCCATGACCAGGTTGCCGACGAACCCGCCGAAGCCCTGGTAGAGGTGGTACGACCCGCGCAGCACGGCGGCCGCGAGCAACGCCGTGTACTGCCGCCACCCGAGCTGCCGCAGCCGCGTGATCAGGTACCCGACGACGAGCACCTCCTCCGCCCACGCGTTGCCGGCGGCGGCGAGGATCAACGCCAGGCTCATCCACCACTGGTTGTCCAAAGTGGACGGCTGCACGGCGAGGTTCAGCCCGAGCGCCCATGCGGCGAAGTACAGCCCCAGGCCGGGGATGCCGATGATCGCGGCCAACCCGAGCGCGCCCAGCGAGTCCGCGAGCTTGCGGGTGCCGTCGAGCCCGATGACCTTGAGCTTGATTCCCGTGCGCCACAACAGGTACAGGCCGATGCCGCCCCACGCGGCCAACTGCAGCACGCCGAGCAGCTGCGCCACCAGGTCCAGCAGATCGGCGCGCGCCTGCGGGACGTTGATCGCGACGGACTGCTGGTTCAGCGGGGTCGGCTGCAGCAGGCTGTCGATCAGCCGCACGAGGCTGCGCAGGCCGGACAGCCCGAGCGTCATGCTGAAGACGATCAGCAGTTCGAGCTGGTAGCCGCGCTTCTCGTGATCGGGGATCAAGGTCACCCGCGCGAGGCTACCTCTGGGAGAGGAACGGGCAGCCCATCAACCGGCGCAGCTCTCCCGCGAGTTCCTGGGCAGTGCTGACCGGCTTGGAGAACGCGATCCGCACGTCGTGGTCCTCGCACTCCGCCTCGACCCGCAGCCGCAGCCCGAACCGGTCGAGCCCGAGCGGTCGCACGTGGCCGCCCTGCAACTCCTCCGGCAGGTGTCGCGCGAGCTGGCCGACGACGTCGCGGTGCGCGGCCTCCAGGTGGCGCAGCCAGTGGTCCTCGTTGCGGCAGAACGGGTCCGGCGTCGCGCTCGTGAACTGCTCCGGCCGGATCGACGACGTGCCCTCGGCGTCCGCGATCACCATCGACGCGGGTGTGAGCCTCAGCACCGAAGCGCCGTGGCCCGCGTCCAGCAGCCGGTGGTCCGGCCGCACGTCGGCGACCGCGAGGATCTCGTCGCGGGCCTCCTGGCCGTCCAGCGCGGCGACCCAGCCGGTGAGCCACAGCAGTCCGCGGACGGGTTCGCGCAACGCCACCGGAGCCTGGTCGGCGATCTCCAGCATCGCGGTCACCTCGGCGCGCGGGCTCTGCCAGAGCTGCCCGACCAGCGGATGTTCGTCGGCCAGCAGCAAGATCGTGGTGCCGCACGGGTGCACGTGGTGGAACAACGGACTGGTGCGGGAACCGGCCTGAGGAAGCAGCGCGGCCTGACCGCCGCGAGCCGCGATCGTGCGGGCGCGCTCTGCGGCATGCGGCGCCGGCGGGCGCTTGGTCTGGGTGTCGGTCACCGCTCCACCTCCTCGAAGGTTAGGCAAGCCTAACTTAGTTTTGCTCATCAACGGAAGCGTCACCTGTACGGTGGTCAGGTGGTCGTGCCCAACAAGCCGTCCACCGAGGTGACGGCGCTCGACGATCGGTGGACCCGGCACTGTGTCGACCGGGCGAGCCGTCGTGCCCTGATGTGGACCGTTCTCGCGGGCTCGGCCTTCGCGCTCCAGTTCGTGCTGGTACTTGTGTGGTCGTGGTCCTCACCGGTGGCACTGGTGCTGCTCTTCTTCGCCGCAGCTGTGCTGTGGGTGGTGACGCGTCGCCGTCCGGTGCGTTTACCGGAAGGTGAACCGTGGCATTTCGCCCATGTGCAGTGGGAAGGAGGGCGTCTGGTCGTGCTGTCGTCGCCACCGCTTTTGTTGACCGTGCGCGTCGGTCCTCTCCTGCGCGGACGAATCGCGCGTCATCGCCGCGTCTGGTTCGTGCCGCCGGACTCGGCGGGCAACACCGTCATCACGTTCCGCGGCGTACCGCAGCTGATCCCGGCGCGCGTGAAGAGATGATCATTGAGAACTGGAGCGACACCTGCCTCGTGCGGGCGGATCGTCGCGCTGCGGGGCACATCCTGTTCGCCCTGTCGGCCTTCGCGGTCGTGCTGATGATCGGCTGGCTCTGGCTCACCGTGCTGTCCATCCCGGTCGTGCTGGAGCTGGCCGCGCCGGGGTTGCGGCACTTCTTCACCCGGCGCGGCACCCTGCAGCTGATCGAGCAGTTCCCGTTCCGCCCGGTGTCGGTGAACTTCGTGGCGGGCCGGCGGATCGGCCGTCAGGCGTACCTGAGGGTGCACGACTCGGAGAAGAACCTGAGGCTGCCCGAACTTCCGGAGCGGGCGCGGATCTTGGTTCGGCACACCGGCCGGATCTGGATCGCCGGTCCCGACGAACGCGGGCGCCTTGTGGCGATGACGCGCGGTCTGGCGTTCCTCACGCGTGGACGGGTCGTGGACCGCTAACGGCCCGTTGCGATGCCCTCGGACTCCGCCCACTGCGTGAGGTCGTCCTTGCGCAGCGCCGCCGCCAGCAGTTCGGGGAACTTGTCCGGCGTGCAGGCGAACGCGGGCGCACCCAGCGCGGAGAGCTTCGCGGCCAGTTCGTGGTCGTAGGCGGGTGTGCCGGAGTCGCTGAGCGCCAACAGGTTCACGACCGTGACGCCGCTCGCGACCAGTTCGCGCACACGGCGCTGCAGTTCGGTCTCCGAGCCGCCCTCGTACAGGTCGCTGATGATCACGACGACCGTGTCGATGGGCCTGCGGACCTGCGTCTGCGCGTAGGCCACCGCGCGGTTGATGTCCGTGCCGCCGCCGAGCTGGGCGCTGAACAGCAGGTCCACCGGATCGCTGAGCTGGTCGGTCAGGTCCGCGACCTCGGTGTCGAACACGACGAGCCTGGTCGTGATCGACCGGATGGACGCGAGCGCCGAGCCGAGAACAGCCGCGTGCACCAACGAGTCCGCCATCGAACCGGACTGGTCGACCAGCAGGATCACGTCCCGCATCGCCGCGGCCCGGCTGCGCCTGCGGTGGCCGATCAGGTCCTCGACGATCACGGTCTTGTGCTGTGGCTGGTAGTTCTTGAGGTTGGCCTTGATCGTGGTCGCCCAGTCGACGTCCGCCAGCTGCGGCCGGTGGGTGCGCCTGGAGCGGTCCACCGCCCCGCGGACGGCCTCGACGAGCCGGTCTGTCAGCCGCTTCTCGATGTCCTCGACCACCTTTTGCACCACGGCTTTCGCGGTGTCACGGGTGCGGGCGGGGATGGCGCGGGAGAGCTGCAGCAGGGTGCTGACGAGGTGCACGTCGGGTTCGACGGACTGCAGCAGTTCGGGTTCGAGCAGCAACTGCCGCAGGCCGAGCTTCTCGACCGCGTCCCGTTGCATCACCTGCACGACGGAGGTGGGGAAGTACTTGCGGACGTCGCCGAGCCACCGGTGCAGCTGCGGTGAACTCGCGCCCAGACCGGCGCCTTTGTCACCGCCACCGCCGTAGAGACCGGTGAGCGCGCCGTCGCGCCGTTGATCGTCATCGCCCAGCTGCGCCACGTCTTCAGCACTGGGACCTAACAAGAGCCGCCAGCGCCTGAGGCGTTCGGTCGGCGTTTCTGGGCTCATTTGAGCGCCGCCGCCACTTCTTCGGCCGCACGCACGACGTGTGGGCCGACAACGTCCGCATCGAGCTTCTCCAGCGCCACGACACCAACGGACGCCCTGAGGCCGGGTACGCCGCGCACAGGCGCCGCGACGCCGTACGCGTTGGGCTGCAGCTCGCCCGTGGAGACGACCCAGCTGTCCACAGGTTGTGAGATGGCCTTGCCGGCCGCCCCGCGGTGCACCGGGTGGCGGGAACCCACCCGGTACGCCACGTGGAAAGCGGTCCACGACGGTTCGACGACGGCGACGGCCTGGGCCTCGCTGCCGTCCGCGACGGTGAGATGTGCGGTGGCGCCGACCTTCTCCGCCAGCTCCCGCAGTGCCGGGTTGGCCGCCATGCGCAGCTGGGGGAGGACGTTGGAGGCGAGCCTGAGCACGCCCAGGCCGAGCCGGACCTTCGAGCCCTCCCTGCGCACGAGACCGCGCGCCTGGAGCGGCACGAGCAGCCGGTAGACGGCGGCCCTGGACGCGCCGATGGCCGTGGCGAGCTCCGAGATCGACGGCGCCTCGGACTCCGCCTCAGCGACCGCCTGGAGCAGCGCCAGACCCCTTTCCAGGGTCAGCGAGCTCTCCTTCGTCGCTCCGACCATCACGCACTCCGAACTGTGCCCACCACCTCGGCGAGACCGACCACGGAACCGCCTTCACCGGGAGCCGTCGCGGTCAGCCTGACCGTGTCGCCGTCTTCCAGGAAGGACCTCGTGGAGCCGTCGTCGAGCTTGAACGGTTCCTTGCCGCCCCAGCTGAGTTCGAGGAACGAGCCGCGCTCGTTCTTCTCGGGTCCGGAGACCGTGCCGGAGGCGAACAGATCACCTGGGCGCACCGTAGCGCCGTTCACCGTCATGTGCGCCAGCTGTTGCACAAATGACCACGACATCTCCCGGAACGGCGGCCGCGCGACGATGGTGTCGTTCAGCTCGACCGTGATCGTGATGTCGAGGCCCCACGGCTGATCGGTGGTCAGGTAGTCGTGCAGCTTGTTCGGCAGCGGCGGCGTCGGGACGCGTGCAACTGAGAACGCTTCGAGCGGGGTGATCCAGGCGCCGATCGAGGTGGCGAACGACTTGGCGAGGAACGGGCCGAGCGGCTGGTACTCCCACGCCTGGATGTCGCGCGCCGACCAGTCGTTGACCAGCGCGACGCCGAAGACGTGCTCGGCGGCCCTGCTCGTGGACACGTTGGCGGCCTGCGGACCACCGCACACGAACCCGACCTCTGCCTCGATGTCGAGGCGCTCGGACGGACCGAACTTCGGGCCCTCGCTGCCGCGCTTCTGGCCGTTCGGGCGGACGATCTCGGTGCCGGAGACGTACACCGTGCCCGCGCGGCCGTGGTAGCCGATCGGGAGGTGCGTCCAGTTCGGCGTGAGCGCGTCGCCGTCGGGGCGGAACATCTTCCCGACGTTCTCCGCGTGGTGCCTGCTCGAGTAGAAGTCCACGTAGTCGCCGACCGTGAACGGCAGCTTCGCCGTCTCGATGCCGACGAGCTCCGCGCCCTTGGGGGCGGACGTCGCGGTGACGATCTCCTTGAGCTTGGCGCGCAGCCCGCTCCAGACCGGGCGGCCGGCCTTCAGCAGCGGGTCCAGCGAGTCCGTCTGCAGGTACTCGCTGCACTTGCCCAGGGCGAGGCTCTTGAGGAGCAACGCCTGGTCGCCGACGCGGACCGCCACGCCGCCGTCGACGACGCCGTAGGGCAGGGTCTGCGGTCCGAACGGCTGGTCCTCGGTGAAGTTCGGGTCGCTGATCCAGCTCACAGCAGTCCAAGCCCCTCGAGGTCGGCGACAGGTTCGGCGAGCGAGCACGAGCCGTAGCTCGCGAAGACACCGCGGACGGCGTGCGCGGCCTGGTCGCTGAGCGCCTTGGCCTCGGCGGTGAGCGCCTCGGCGTCGGTGCTCGCGAGCGCCTCGCGGACGTCGCGGCCGCTCAGGGACCGCGCCGTGGCGACGAGGAGGTTCAGGAAGCCGTGGTGCGTGAAGCCCTGCTCGTCGGTGTGGCGGACGGCCTTGTGCAGGCCCGCGGTCGCCTTGAACGCGACGCCGCCACCGCTGACGACGGACAGGAAGTCCGCGACCTCGTCGACGCTGGGGAAGTTCTCCTGGGAGAGGCCACCGCAGCGGAGCTTGGGCCAGCTGCCGTGCTCGATGACCCGGCGGACGCCGTCGAGCCATTCGGCCCCACCGCGGCGGGGTTCCACGACGCGGATGACGTCCTCCGGCACGAACTCCGACACGCGCTCGAGCCACACCTCGTCCACATCGGACGGTGCGGGCATCTCGACCATGCGCAGAGCGAGGAGCTCACTGCGGCTCTCGACGATGGACACGGCCTTCGGCACGCCGCCGAGGCCGGTGTCGATCACGAGGCTGAGAGCGATCGGTTTCGGTGGCTTGACCTTGATGAGCTCGGTGATCAACTCGGCGAGGCGGGAGGCGGGGCACAGGAAGAGACCCATGACGCCAGACCACTCGCCGACTCGTCCGTCGAGGTGCCCGCGCACCGCGTCGGGCATCGGCGCGTTCCCCGGAGGGAACAGCGCGGCATCGTCCACAAGCCTCGCGAGCAGGGGCGGAGTACCGCGCGGACCGGGCGCACGGAGTTCGACAGCGCTTGACACGGCTGACACGCTAGCCGGGTACCGGTAACTGAACAAAGATGTCCGATAGTCGAACGCCTCGGAGACGTCATGGCCTACTACCGCCAGGTGGGGGAGATCCCCCGAAAGCGCCACACCCAGTTCCGCAAACCGGACGGTGGGCTCTACGCGGAAGAGCTGATGGGAGTCGAGGGGTTCTCGGCGGATTCGGCGCTGCTCTACCACCGGTATCTGCCCACGGCGATCGTGAACGCGGAGACGGTGAAGGACGAACGCGGGAGCGTGTCCCCGAACCTGCCGCTGAAGCCGCGGCACTTCAAGACCACGGATCTGACCTGGGCTTCCGATGACGTCGACGCCGTGACCGGGCGGCGGAAGTTGTTCGGGAATCCGGACGTGACCATCGGGTTCGTGCTGGCTACCGCGCCTTCTCCGTTGTACCGCAACGCTTTCGGCGACGAGCTGCTGTACGTGCAAGGCGGTTCGGGTGTCATCGAGACGATCTACGGGGCGTTGGAGGTGGGGGACGGCGACTACGTCGTGATCCCGACCTCGTGCACGTACCGGGTCGTGCCTTCGTCGCCGATGTCGTTGCTCGTGCTGGAGGCGACCGGGCACATCGGGCCGCCTCGTCGCTACCTGTCGGCGAAGGGCCAGTTCCTGGAGCACTCGCCGTACTGCGAGCGGGACATCCGTGGGCCTTCGTCGCCGTTGCTGGTCGAGGGGACTGACGTTGATGTGCTCGTGCGGCATCGTGCGGGGCTGACGCGGTTCACCTACGCGAACCACCCGTTCGACGTCGTGGGCTGGGACGGGCACCTGTACCCGTGGGCGTTCAACATCCGCGACTTCGAGCCGATCACCGGCCGCGTGCACCAGCCGCCGCCCGTGCACCAGACGTTCGAGGGTCCGAACTTCGTCGTGTGCTCGTTCTGCCCGCGCAAGGTCGACTACCACCCGCTGGCCGTGCCGGTGCCGTACAACCACGCGAACGTCGACTCGGACGAGCTGATGTTCTACGTGGGCGGCAACTACGAGGCGCGCAAGGGTTCCGGCATCGGCATCGGCTCGATGTCGCTGCACCCGTCGGGCTGCACGCACGGCCCGCAGCCCGGTGCGGTCGAGGCGTCGCTGGGCGTGGACTACTTCGACGAGACCGCGGTCATGGTCGACACGTTCCGCCCGCTGGAACTGGGCGAGGCGGCGGAGGCCTGTGAGGACCCTGGATACGCGTGGACGTGGGCCCGTCGAGGTCCGGCCTGATTTCTTGTCGGGGGTCCTCGCTACTTTGGTTCCGTGAGGACACGAGCCGTTCCAATGCGCTGGCAGGGCCTGGGCAAGGCCCTGCCGGTGCTGTGGGGCCTGTACACGGGTTCCGGCAGCGTGCCGTACCGCGTGTGCGTCGACCTGGCCGCGGGCTCCGCGAAGTGCACGTGCCCGTCCCGCAAGTTCCCGTGCAAGCACGCCGTGTCGTTGCAAGAGCTCGACATCCCGGACGCCCTGCCACCGGACTGGGTCGAGGAGTGGACCACCCGCCGAGCAGCCCGCGAACTCGACTCCTCACCCGAGGCCGTGGCCCGCCGCCAGCGAGCGCGCGAGAAAACGGCGGCCAACCGTGCCTCGGCGATGTCCTCGGGCATGGACGGCCTCCGCGACTGGCTGCTCGACGTGGCCTCCGCGGGCGTGGCGTCCCTGCCCGGCCGCCCCGCCACCTGGTGGCAGGCCTTCATCGCCCGCATGATCGACGCCCAGGTCCCCGGCGTCGCCGCGGCCGTGGCGGAGATCCAGGAGATCGTCGCCCGCTCGGGCCCGCGCTGGACCTCCGACGTGGCCGACCGCCTCGGCGGCCTGCACCTGCTCTGCTTCGTCCAACCGCGCTCCCGCCTGGGCGTGACCGTCCCAGAGGAAACCGTCAGAGCCACCCCGGGCATCTCGGACCGCTGGGTGGCCATGCTCCGCCTGGAAACCGACGACGGCCGAGTCCGCACCGTCCGCCAGTGGTGCTGGGGCCGCCAGACCGGCCGCTGGGTGGTCGCCATCCGCCACTCCGCCGTGGGCGCCCCCGTACCCCTGCTGCCACACGGCCTGGAGTCCTCGGCCCTGGTCCACCCCTACCCGGCCTCGGACCGAGTGGCCCTGGGCGAACTGACCGGCTCCCGCGCCCCGGACCCGATCCCGGCGCCGCCCTCCTGGCGCTCGTCGTTGGCGTCTCTGGAGCCGATGCTCACGGCCGACCCCTGGCAACGCCTGTTCCCCGTCGGCTGCGCCTCCGTCCGCCTCTGCGGCACCGCGCTGGTGGACACCTCGGGCCACGGCCTGCCCGTCCGCGACGACAGCGGCCTGGACATGGCCCTGGCGCTGACCGGCGGCGACCCCTTCGACGTCTGGGCCCTGTGGGACGGCCACGCGCTCCGCGTCGGCGCCATCGCCCGGGACGGCGCGCTGGAGGTGGTGGCATGACGACCGTGTTGCCGCCGAACCGCTGCCGTCGTGTTGGGTCGGTGCCGTCCCGCCCCTCGACCGCCTCCACCACGGAGGTGGCTGCATGAAGGCCGAGTGGGCCAAGACCGTCCAGGACCTCCTGATCGGCACCACCCGAGGCGGAGGCTCCCCGACCGACCTGCTCTCCGACTGCGCGGCCCTCGGCGTGGCCGCGTTCGGCGCCACCCTCCCGCAGGAAGTCGCGGCCGACCCGCTGCCGCCGGCTCCGCCCGAGCCCGCCGCACTGCCGCGGCCCGCCGCCAGAGCGGTGCTCGAGGCGATCATGAGCGTCGACGACGAGGTCCTGCTGACCGAGTGGTGCGCCCTCGCCAAGGCCGGCAACGTCGTCGCCGAACACCGCATGCTGCCCGCGCTGCTCGCCCTCGGCACGGCTCGGCCCGGACTCAGAGCAGCCGTCGTGGAAGTCCTGGGCAGCAGGGGCCGCTGGCTCGCCGGCACGCGCCCCGGCTGGTCCTGGGCCAGCGGCACCTCGCCGTTGATCGAGGAGGTGCCGCTCGCGGAGATCCTCGACCTGCCCAGCGCCCAACGGGTCCGCGCGCTTCGCCGCAAGCGCAAGGCCGACCCGGAGGGCGTTGGCGCGTTCATCGCCGCTGAGTTCGAGACCTCGCGCCGTTCCGCCGACCGCCAGGTGCTCATCAGCGCCCTGGAGACGGGGCTGGGGCCAAGGGACGAGGAACTCCTCGAAGCCGCCCTCGACGACAAGGCCGCCGCCGTCCACGACGAGGCCCTCCGCCTGCTGCGCAAGCTGCCGACCTCGACGCTGACCGCGCGAGCGACCCGGCGCCTGGACCAGGGCCTCCAGCTCACCAAGGACGGGTTCGACGTCCAGGCCGACGGGCTCTGGACCGCGCAGGCCGACCTCGACGAGCAGCGCGACCTCATGCGTGACGGGTCCGAGAAGGGGGTGGCCGGGCGCATCCGGGCGGCGGCTGCCAGCGTGCCGCCGTCGTACTGGACCGCTCGCCTCGACACCAACGACGTCAAGGCCGCCAACCTTCTCAGAAGGGGGCCCTGGGCCGCCGCGCTGCTCAGGGGCATTGCCGACCAGCTGGCGGCGGCGGGAGATCCGCGTCCCTGGGCCGCGGCCGCCGCGGAGACGCTGACCGGGATGGAGCAGCTCGAAATGCTGGCGGCGCTGCCCGCGAGCGTGGCCGAGCAGGCGGTGGTCGCGGTTTCGGTGAACTGGCACTACGACCTTCTCGACCACGCGTGCGCCCAGCTCCCGGCGCCGTGGTCGCCCGAGACCACGCGCGCTCTCCTGCACCGCTACGCCGCGCTGCCCGACCCGCGCTGGCGCACCGGCCGGCCGCCCAACGTGCTGCTGGCTCGCGGGGATGCCGACCTGCTCGGCGCCAACTGGGAGGGGCTCACGCGGCGGTGGCCGGAGAACTCGCTCGAACTCGAGGTGTTGAGGCTGCGCATCCGGCTGCGCGAGTCCTTCGCCCCGCCGCCGGACGATTCACGGTGACCCACCACACTTCGACGTACCCGAACCCAGGAGGCCCACTGTGACCGCCGTGCTCAGGCCGACGGCCGAACAGCAGTACGCCGCCGAGCTGGAGGCCGTCGCGGCCCAGGACGACCGGCAGCGGCCGCCGAACTGGCGGCTGTCCCCGCGGGCCGTGGTCACCTACGTGCTCGGTGGCACGCTGCCCGACGGCACCGTGATCACGCCGAAGTACGTGGGTGCGCGCCGGCTGGTCGAGGTCGCGGTGGGCACGCTGGTGACGGATCGGGCGCTGTTGCTCGTGGGTGTGCCGGGCACGGCCAAGTCGTGGCTGTCCGAGCACCTCGCGGCGGCGATCAGCGGCGACTCGACGCTCGTGGTCCAGGGCACCGCGGGCACGAGCGAGGACCAGGTTCGCTACGGCTGGAACTACGCGCGGCTGATCGCCGAGGGGCCGAGCGAGAAGGCGATCGTGCCGAGTCCGGTCATGAAGGGCATGCAGAAGGGCGCGGTCGTCCGGGTCGAGGAGCTGACCCGCATGCCGTCCGAGGTGCAGGACTCGTTCATCACCATCCTGAGCGAGAAGTCGCTGCCGGTGCCGGAGCTGAACTCGCAGATCCAGGCCGTGCCTGGGTTCACGGTCATCGCCACGGCGAACGACCGCGACCGCGGCGTGAACCAGATGTCGTCGGCGCTCGCGCGGCGCTTCAACACCGTCGTGCTGCCGCCGCCCGCGACCGAGGACGCCGAGGTCGAGATCGTCATCACCCGAGCTCAGCAGCTCGGCAAGGCGCTCCAGCTGCCCGCAGAGCCGCCCGCGCTCGACGAGGTGCGCCGGGTCGTGCGGATCTTCCGGGAGCTGCGCAACGGTTCCACTGTGGACGGTCGCACGCAGCTGAAGAAGCCGAGCGGCAGCCTGTCCACGGCCGAGGCGATCTCGGTCATCGCGAACGGCATGGCGCTCGCCGGGCATTTCGGCGACGGCACGCTGGGCGCGGACGAGCTGGCGAGCGGGCTGATCGGCTCCGTCATCAAGGATCGGGTGTCGGACGCCACGGTGTGGCAGGAGTACGTGGAGACGGTGCTGAAGGAGCGCGCCGAGTGGCGCGACCTCTACCGCGCCTGCCTGGACGTCAGCGGTGACTGAGCCGGTCCTCCTCGGCATCCGGCACCACGGCCCCGGCTCGGCCCGGATGGTCAAGCGGGCGCTGGAGCAGACCGAACCGGCGCTCATCCTGATCGAAGGGCCGCCGGAGGCCGACGCACTCCTCCAACACGTCCACGCCCTCACGCCGCCGGTCGCGATCCTGCTGCACGACGAGGCAGAGCCCGAGAACGCCGCCTTCTGGCCGTTCGCGGAGTTCTCCCCGGAGTGGCAGGCACTCCGCTACGCCGACGAGAACGGCGTTCCGGCGCGCTTCTTCGACCTGCCGGCGGCCGCGTCGATCGGCGACGACGGCCCGAGCGGCAACGTCGACCCCATCGGCCTGCTCGCCGAGGCCGCGGGCTTCGACGACACCGAACGCTGGTGGGAGGACGTCGTCGAGCACAGCGCGTCCGACCCCATCGATCTCGCGAACGCCATCACCGAGGCCATGGTCGCGGTGCGCAAGGAGTTCGAGGACGAGGTCGGCGAACGAACGCTCCGCCGGGAAGCGTTCATGCGTCAGACGATCCGCAAGGCGCGCAAGGAAACCGACGGTCCGATCGTCGTCGTCTGCGGCGCCTGGCACGTCCCGGCGCTGCTCACCAGACCGACGGTCACCGCGGACACCGCACTGCTCAAAGGCATGCGGAGGCGCAAGATCTCCGGCACCTGGGTGCCGTGGAGCCACGGCCAGCTCGCCGCAGAGTCGGGCTACGGCGCCGGCGTCGACTCTCCTGGCTGGTACGCGCACCTCTGGCAACACCAGCACGACGTCGTCCCGCGCTGGTTCGCCAAAGCCGCCGCCGTGCTCAGGGAGGAAGACCTCCCGGCCTCGACCGCGAGTGCGGTGGAAGCCGTCCGGCTGGCGGAAACCCTTGCGGCACTGAGAGAACGCCCATCAGCAGGCCTGAGCGAGGTCAACGAAGCAGCGCTCGCGGTGCTGTGCGGCGGCGACGAGATCCCGCTGCAACTCGTCCACCGCAAACTCGTCGTCGGTGAACGGCTGGGCGAGGTCGGCGAAGCCGTCCCGCGCTCCCCGCTGGCGGCGGATCTCCAGCGCCTGCAACGGAAACTCCGCCTCCCCGCGGACGTCCAGCCCAAGCAGCTCAAGCTGGACCTCCGCAAGGACACCGACCGCGAACGCTCGAAACTGCTGCGCCGCCTGGAAGTCCTCGGCGTCCCGTGGGGCAAACCGGACCGCTCCAACTCTCTCGGCACCTTCGCCGAGGTCTGGCAACTGCGCTGGGACCCGGTCTTCGCGGTGTCCGTGGCGGTCGCCGCCCGGCACGGCACCACCGTCCACACGGCCGCCGAGAACGTCCTCACCCAGGCCGCGAAGGACGCCACCCGAGTGGCCGACGCCGCGGCGACGCTGAGCAGGTCCGTCGGCTGCGAACTCCCCGCGGCCGTCGCCGAAGCCCGCAACGCGCTCGACCGCTGCGCCGCCATGGCGACCGACGCCCTCGAACTGCTGGCCGCCCTTCCGGACCTGGCCAGAACGGTCCGCTACGGCTCGGTCCGCGGCACCGACCCGGAACTGCTGCGCGTCGCCCTGCACGGCCTGCTGACGCGGGGCGCGGTGGGCCTCCCGCTCGCCTGCCGCAACGTCGACGACGAAACCGCCGAACACGCGCTCTCGGTCGTCGACGGCGCCCACGAGGCCACCCGCCTGGCCGCCGACGACGACCACCAGAAGACCTGGTGGCGAGCCCTGCACGCGTTGGTCAAAGCCGAAGCCCACGGCCTCCCGACCGGCCGGGCCACCCGCCTGCTCTGGGAAGCGGGCGAACTCACCAGCGACGACGTCGCCGCCCGCCTCCACCGAAGCGTCGCCACCGCCTTCGTGGCCGGCTTCCTGCGCGGCTCGGCCACTCTCCTGGCCGCCGACCCGCGGCTCTTCGGCCTCATCGACGAATGGCTGAGCGGGCTGCGGGGCGAGGCGTTCGACGACGCCCTGCCCCTGCTCCGCCGCGCCATCACCGACTTCACGCCCGCCGAGCGGCGCCTGCTCGGCGAACGCGTCGTCGCAGGCGAGACCCCTCAGCCGGCCTCCGACGACGAGTGGGACCTGGAGATCGCGGCACGGCTCGCCGCCCACGTCCGCGGCCTGATGGCCGGAGTTTCACCATCGTCGGATCCGCCGATCCCAGAGGCGTGACCGCACCGGAAGAAGATCGCCTCACCGCGCCCGACGAAGGCCGCCTCGAAGAGTCGCAGGCACTCATCGACGAGGCCAAGAAGATCGCCCGCGACCTCCGCGAAGAGGTCCCGGACACGGCCGCGGAGCCTCCGGAAGAGGGCTCGCCGGGCAACTGAGCACGGACTAGACCGACCAGGGCGGCGTGATCGTCTGCCCGTCGGGCAGCATGCCCGTGATCCCCACCGACGTCGCCACGAGCACCCGCGCGGGCCCACCCGTCAGCGACAGCTCGGTGTTCGGCTGCACCACGATGGCGTCACCGGGCCCTGCCGTGTGTCCCTGGATCGTCACCGACCCGGACAGCACGTAGAACACCTCCTCCTTCGACACGGTGTGCGTCTTCCCGTCGCCGCCTTCTGGCACGTCAACGGTCCACATCGCGATCTCGGTGGTGCCGCGCGACGGCACGGCCAGCGGCCGGAACTCGAACCCGCCGAACTCGATCAGCTTCGCGGAATCCCCCGTAACCAACAAGACAACCTCCAAAGTAGTCAATCAGGTTGTCTAACCATAGAATAAGGTCAACCAGGTTGTCTAGTGGGAGTGGTGAGATGGAACCGGTGCCGATGCTGCTGGCGATGACGTACCGCGCCATGGGCGACCAGTTCCACGACCGCCTCAGGCAGATCGGGCTGGAACCGCTGCGGCCGGCGCACGGGTACGTCTTCCGGTTCCTCAAGGCCAGGCGTGCCACGACCGTCGACATCGGACAGCACCTCGGCGTCACCAAGCAGGCGGCCGCGAAGATCGTCGCCGAACTCGACGAGTGGGGCTACGTCCTGCGCGAACCGCACCCCACGGACAAGCGCGCCCAGTACGTCACGCTGACCACGAAGGGCCGCGACTACCTGAAGTTCGCCGACAACCTGTGGTCCGACCTGGAAGGCGAGATGGCCGAGGCGATCGGCCCGGACACCCTCGACACCATCAAGACCGGCCTCGCCGCGTACCTGCAGCACGTGCACGGCGAGGACCAGCCGGGCCTGCGTCCGGTCTGGTGACCGTCAGAACACCTGCGTCAACGCGATCACGCTGCACACGGCGAAGATCGCCCCGGCCACCCGCTGGATCCAGTGCGTCGGCAACCGGCCGGCGAGCTTTCGTCCGACCAGAACCGCCAGCGCGGCCACGGCGACCAGGGCGAGCCAGGCACCGAGCCCTACAGCCACAGGCGTCCCGTACCGAGCCGTGATCCCGGCGGTCGCGAGCTGCGAGGCGTCACCCCACTCGGCCGCGAACAGCACGCCGAACGACGTCAGAGCCGCTCGCCAGAACGGCACGACAGCACGTGTCCCGGCCTCGTCCGCGGACTCGGAATCCCGCGAGAAGCCCTCCTTCAGGAGCATGAAGGCGCCCATGCCGAACAGCAGAGCCACGACGCCCGCCACCACGCGGTCGGGGAGCAGGGTCAGTGCCGAGCCGAACGCCGCGGCGACCACGCTCTGCACGGCGAAGGCCAGTACGACGCCCGTGAACACCGGCCAGGCGCGGTAGCGCGTGGTCAGCACCAGGGTCGCGACCATGGTCTTGTCGGGCAGCTCGACGAGGAACACCACCGCGAAGGCGGTGATGAACGCGAGCATTGAGGTGGCCAAGGGGTTCCTCCACGTCCGAATACGAGCCCGGACGGAGGCGCAACAGACCCCGACCAGGCATGCTGCAGCCTGGCCGGAGGTCTCGTTCGCCCGCAAAAGACGGGTGTGGGACCGGATCCGCGCGAAGGCGGATCAGTATGTCGATCACCACGCCACCGGCTGCGAACTCCGGCGGGAACTACTCCCCTCTGGCGCATCCATCGTAACCGACGCATGTCACCTGAAGGCGTGACTTCGCGCACGGGACCTTGGTCCCGAGCCGGGACGGGACCGTCGTACCTGAAAGAGGCCATGATCGGGATCTAGGCTCTGAATCGTGGACGTACTCGAACTCGCGCGGTGGCAGTTCGGCATCACCACCGTCTATCACTTCCTGATGGTGCCGCTGACGATCGGACTGTCGCTGCTCGTGGCAGCGATGCAGACCGCGTGGGTGCGCACGGGCAACGAGCGCTACTACAAGATGACGAAGTTCTGGGGCAAGCTCCTCCTGATCAACTTCGCCATGGGTGTCGTGACGGGCATCGTGCAGGAGTTCCAGTTCGGCATGGCCTGGAGCGCCTACTCGCGGTTCGTCGGTGACGTGTTCGGCGCGCCGCTTGCGATGGAGGGGATCGTCGCCTTCTTCGTCGAATCGACGTTCCTCGGCCTGTGGATCTTCGGCTGGGACAAGCTGCCGAAGAAGGTCCACCTCGCCTGCGCTTGGGCGTTCTCACTCGCCACGATGGCCAGCGCGTACTTCATCCTCGCCGCCAACTCGTGGATGCAGCACCCGGTCGGCATCGAACTGCACGAGGGCCGGCCGCGGCTCACCTCGATCTGGGCCGTGCTGACCAACAACACGGTGCTCGCCGCGTTCCCGCACACGATCGCCGGGGCGTTCGCGGTGGCCGGCGCGTTCCTCGTGGGCATCGCCGCCTGGCACCTCTACCGCAAGTCGCAGGACGAGAAGGTCTGGCGCAGCTCGCTCAAGCTCGGCACGTGGGTCGGGGTGGTCGCGTTCAGCGCGCTCGCGATCACCGGTGACTGGCAGGGCAAGCTGATGTTCGAGCAGCAGCCGATGAAGATGGCCGCCGCGGAAGCGTTGTGCCACACCGAACAGCCCGCGAGCTTCAGCATCTTCGCGGTCGGCGACGTCACCAGGCCCGACTGTGAGAACGTCAAGAGCATCACCGTGCCCGCACTGCTGAGCTTCTTGGCGCACAACGATTTCAACAGTGAGGTCAAGGGCATCCAGGACCTCGTCCCGATGTACCAGGAGAAGTACGGTGAGTTCTACCCCGTCGATCCCAGGCTCGGTGAGCTCAGCGGCAAGCCGATCGACTACGTGCCCGCGCTGCCCGTGACGTACTGGGGCTTCCGGTTGATGATCGGGTTCGGTGGCATCTCGGCCGGCCTGGGTGTCTTCATGCTCTGGTTGACCCGCAAGAACCGGACGCCCACCGGATGGTGGTTCCCGGCTCTCGGCCTCGCCGGCATCGCGACTCCCTTCCTGGCCAACAGCTTCGGCTGGATCTTCACCGAGATGGGGCGGCAGCCGTTCGTCGTGGTGCCGAACCCGACCGGAGTGGACGGTGTCTGGATGTTCACCGCTCAGGCGGTCTCGAACAGCACTCCCGGCGAGATCCTGACCTCGCTCATCGCACTCACCGCGGTCTACAGCGTGCTGGCGGTCGTGGAGTTCTACCTGATCCGCAAGTACGTCAGAGGCGGGATACCCGGCGTACTGCCCCAGAAGACCGACGACGGCGCCCTGGCGTTCGCGTACTAGGGGAGAGGCGACGTGGAAACGCTCTGGTTCGTACTGATCGCCGTGCTGTGGCTCGGCTACCTGTTCCTCGAAGGTTTCGACTTCGGTGTCGGCATGCTGCTGCCCGTACTGGGCCGCGACAACGCCGAACGCCGGGTCATGATCAACACCATCGGGCCGGTCTGGGACGGCAACGAGGTGTGGCTCATCGTCGCGATCGGTGCCACGTTCGCGGCCTTCCCCGGCTGGTATGCGGCGCTGCTGAGCGCCGCGTACCTGCCGCTAACTTTGTTCCTCATCGCGTTGATCGGGCGCGGGGTCGCGTTCGACTACCGCGGCAAGGTCGACAACCCGCGCTGGCGCAGGGCGTGGGACTTCACGATCGTCGCGGGCTCGTGGATCGCGACCCTCTGCGTCGGCCTGCTGATCTCGACGACGGTGCTGGGCCTGCCGATCGACGCGAACGGCGACCGCGTGGGCTCGGCCTTCGCGGCGATCCGCTTCGACACGGTCGTCGGCGCGCTCGCCTTCGCCGGCTACGCGTTGGTGCACGGCGCGGTGTTCACCGCGTTGAAGACCGAGGGTGAGATCCGCGAACGGGCTCGTCGTGTCGCGCTCATGCTGGCGCCGGTGGCGTTGCTGCCGCTGATCGCGCTGCTCGCGATCGTCGCCGGGCTCTGGGCGGGCGTGGTCGTGCTGATCCTGGCCGCCGCGATGTGGCGGCTGCTCGCGAACCGCGACGGCCAGTCGTTCGCGCTGATGGGGCTCGCGATCGCGGCGAGCGTCGCGATCCTGTTCGGCTCGCTCTACCCGAACGTCCTGCCGTCGACGCTGAACGACGCGTGGTCGCTCACGGTCGCCAACACGGCTTCGAGCCCGTACACGCTGCAGGTGATCACCTGGGTCGCCGGGTTCGGCACGCCCGCGGTGCTCGTCTACCAGGGCTGGACCTACTGGGTGTTCCGCAAGCGCATCGGCGTTCAGCACATCCCGGCAGCCCACTGATGAAGCGCGGTCCGCTGGGAGCACTGCCCCAGCTCTCGAAGAACGCCAGGTGCGCCCTCGTCGGGGTGGGCGCGCTGGCGTTCCTCAACGCCCTGGCGCTCGTCGCCCAGGCCGTCGCGCTGGCGTCGGTGATCACGACCCGCGAAGGCCTTCCGCTGCTCGCCGTCGCGATCGTGGCGCGTGCGGGCCTTTCGTGGGCGACGGAAAGCGTTGCCGCCCGTGCGGCCGCCGGCGCGAAGGAAGAACTGCGCGGCCAGCTGCTGGCCAGGTCGTTCGAACGCGGTCCCGGCTGGATCGCCGACCGCGGCACGGCCGAGCTGTCGGTGCTCGCGACCAAGGGCCTCGACGCGCTCGACGCCTACTTCACCCGCTACCTGCCCGCGCTGGTCACGGCCGTGATCGTGCCGCCGCTGGCCGGTGCGTGGATCCTCTTCACGGACTGGCCGTCGGCGGTCCTGATCGCGATCACGGTGCCGTTGATCCCGGTGTTCGCCGCGTTGATCGGCTGGTACACCGAGAAGCGCGTGCAGAAGGCCGCCGACGTCACCGAACTCCTGTCGGCCCAGCTCCTGGAACTGCTCCGCGCCCTCCCGGTGCTGACGGTCTTCGGCCGCGCCAAGCAACAGGCGACCGCCGTGCGCCAGATCGGCGAGCAGCACCGCAAGGCCACGATGGGCACGCTCAAGATCGCCTTCTTGAGCGCACTGGTCCTCGAAATCGCCGCCAGCCTCTCAGTCGCGCTGATCGCGGTAGGCATCGGCATCCGCCTGGTCCACGGCGACCTGACCCTGACGACCGCTCTCGTAGTCCTGATCCTCGCCCCGGAGTGCTACCTCCCTCTCCGCGCGGCGGGCGCCGCCCACCACGCCAGCGAGGACGGCCTGGAGTCCGTCCGCCGCGTATCCGAGGTCGTAAACCATGAACGGCGCTTTCATGGACCTCAGGTACACAAAAGCGCCGTTCATGGCTCTCGACTCCTACCTTTTGCGGGCGGCGAAGCGGGTGGGACGGTCAGCGAAAGGCGCGTCGGCCGGGCGCGGCTCGGCCCGACCCTCCAGCACCTCGCGGGCCGCGATCAGCCCGGCGACCGCCGAGGCGTTCACGATCTCGCCGGAGAACACCATCCGCACGGCCTCGTCGATCGGGAAGCGGTGGATCTCCAGGTCCGCCTCCTCCTCGCCCTGCACGTTACGGTCCACTTCGGACAGATCGCGCGCGAGGAAGACCCGCACGACCTCGTCGGTGAAACCGGGTGACGCGGCCGCGTCGACCAGCGTGTCCCAGCGGGCGGCGTCGAGCCCGACCTCCTCGGCCAGCTCACGGCGAGCGCCGACGACCGGCTCCTCGTCGTCGTGGTCGAGCAACCCGGCCGGCAGCTCCCAGAGGTGCCGGCCGAGCGCGTGCCGGTACTGGTGGATCAGCACGACATCGCCGGAGGCGTCCACGGCCACGACCGCGACGGCACCCATGTGCTCGACGATCTCGCGCTTGGCCGTGCCGCCACCGGGCATCTCGACCTCGTCGATCCGCAGCGCCACAACACGTCCGACGTGCAGGTCCTCGCTCGCGACCGTGCGGAAGTCGTGCCTCCCAGAAGAAGACGTCACTGCGAGGCTCCCGCGGCCAACGGGAGGCGGTCGGCCACCCGGTAGTCGATCGCGGCCTTCACGAACGCCGCGAACAGCGGGTGCGGCTTCGTGGGACGCGACTTGAGCTCCGGGTGCGCCTGCGTGGCCGCGTAGAACGGGTGCACGTCGGCCGGCAGCTCGACGAACTCGACCAGGCGGCCGTCCGGCGACACACCGGAGAACACCAGGCCGGCCTCGGTGAGCTTGCCGCGGTAGGCGTTGTTGACCTCGTAACGGTGCCGGTGCCGCTCGGACACCTCGGTCGCCCCGTACGCGGAAGCGACCACCGAACCCGGCGTCAGCTTCGCGATGTACGCGCCCAGACGCATCGTGCCGCCCATGTCGCGCTGCCCGGAGACGACGTCCTCCTGGTCGGCCATCGTGGAGATGACCGGCGAACCGCCCTCTTCGAACTCGCTGGAGTTCGCGTCCTCGATGCCCGCGAGGTTCCGCGCGGCCTCGATCACCATGCACTGCAGGCCGAGGCACAGGCCCAGCGTCGGCACACCGCGCGTGCGGGTGTACTTCAGCGCGCCGATCTTGCCCTCGATGCCACGCACGCCGAAACCACCGGGGATCAGCACGGCGTCCATGGCGGACAACGCCCGTGCGGCGCCCTCAGGCGTCTGGCACTCGTCCGACGGCACCCACTTGATCTCGACCTTGGCGTGGTGCGCGAACCCGCCCGCACGCAGCGCCTCGGTGACCGACAGGTAGGCGTCCGGCAGGTCGACGTACTTGCCGACCAGAGCGATCTTCACCGTCTCGGTCGGGTTGTGCACCCGCTCCAGCAGGTCGCCCCACACCGTCCAGTCGACGTCGCGGAACGGCAGGTCGAGGCGGCGCACGACGTAGGCGTCGAGGCCCTCGGCGTGCAGCACCTTCGGGATGTCGTAGATCGACGGCGCGTCCACGGCCGCGACGACGGCGTCGGTGTCGACGTCGCACATCAGGCCGATCTTGCGCTTCAGCGCGTCCGGGATCTCCCGGTCCGCGCGGCACACGATCGCGTCAGGCTGGATACCGATGTTGCGCAGCGCCGCGACGGAGTGCTGCGTCGGCTTGGTCTTGAGCTCGCCGGACGGCGCCAGGTACGGCACCAGGCTGACGTGCAGGAAGAAGACGTTGTCACGGCCGACGTCGTGGCGGACCTGGCGGCACGCCTCGAGGAACGGCAACGACTCGATGTCACCGACGGTGCCGCCGACCTCGGTGATGACCACGTCCGGGGTGACGCCGTCGGCGTCCGGCTCGGCCATCGCCCGGATGCGGCGCTTGATCTCGTCGGTGATGTGCGGGATGACCTGGACCGTGTCGCCCAGGTACTCACCGCGCCGCTCCTTGGCGATGACCTCGGAGTACACCTGGCCGGTCGTCACGTTCGCGTCGCCGCTCAGATCCCGCGCGAGGAACCGCTCGTAGTGGCCGATGTCGAGGTCCGTCTCCGCGCCGTCGTCGGTCACGAAGACCTCGCCGTGCTGGAACGGGTTCATCGTGCCGGGGTCCACGTTCAGGTACGGGTCGAGCTTCTGCATCGTTACCCGCAGGCCGCGCGAGGTGAGCAACTGGCCGAGGCTGGAGGCGGTGAGCCCCTTGCCCAGGGAGGAGGCGACGCCTCCCGTGACGAAGACGTGCTTGGTCGTACGTGCCTGCTGCACCAACGGGGCTCCCGTGAAAATCGTGGGGGTAAATCCCCCTATCCACGGGCCATAACGCTAACACGCCGCCGGTCACTCAGCGCACCACGACCCGGCAGATCACATCACCCGATCGGCGCAGTGAGGGGTTTCCCCGAACCTCCCCCAGCACACGCCGAGATCAGGAATCGTTGTCACGTGACCTTCGACGTGGCGGGGAACGCTGCCAGAGCTGTGCACGACCGTTCCGCGGCGTGGCGTTTCATCGAGGGTTTCGCGGCCGCGTGGGCCGAGCCGATCGAGCCGCAGGACGGCTGGAGCCGCCGGGAGCTCGCCGACGCCGAGGATCGGCTCGGAGTCAGGTTCCCGGAGGCGTTGAAAGAGGCGCTGGCGTTGTTCGGCAAACGGCCGGAGCTGGCGGGCGACCGGGACCGCCTGCTCGCGCCTGCCGAGCTGCGGCTGGACGGCGAGGTCCTCGTCTTCCGCGGCGAGAACTGGATCGCGGCCTGGGGAACGACGTTCGCCGGTGAGGACCCGGAGGTTCTCATGAAGTACGAGCTCGCCGACAAGACCGAGGAACGGTGGGACCCCTGGCTGCCGCGCTTCTCGCTCGCGTGTGTGGAGATGGTGCTGTCCGCGGCGTTGTTCCAGGACGGTGCCGCGACCGCGGACAGGGAGATGTCCGAAGCGGACATCTCCCTGCTCGAGGAGCACTTCACCCTGCTGCCGCTGGCCAGTCCCGGTTCCCGCTGGTTCGCCGCCGACGACGTGATCGTCGAGGAGGAGCACGGCGACTACCTGTGGGCGCGCGGCCGCACACCGGAGGCGTTGGAGCTGCTGATGAAGCAACTCCCGGGCGCCTGGACGACCGAGGGCTAACCGGCCGTTCCCGGCGAGGACGCCTCCGCGTTGCCCGCCACGCCGTACCGGCCGGAGCGGCCCTCCAGCTGTTCGCGCAGCGCCATCACCGAGACGACCTGACCGGCCGGGGTGTCGGAGTTGTCCACCGTGGACAGGATCGACGTCGCGTTGGTGTCCGCGCGGACCACGCCGATCGCGCCGGTGCCGTTCGCCGAGCCGTTCGCACCGGCCAGCACGACACCCGCGCCGGCCCGGTCGAGCTGGGTGGCGAAGCGCGCGATGGTGGAGGCGCGGTCGGCGGCCGAGTCACCGATCGCGGCGCCGCCGGACAGCACGATCGCGAGCTGCGCGGGCTTCACCGCGGAGGTCGCCTTCACGAAACCCGCGTTGGAGAGCCCGGCGAGTGCCGAGGCCGCCTCGTCCGGAGTGGACTGCGGCTGGTTCGAGGACGCGTTGAGCAGCAGCAACGTGCCGAACAGGCCACCAGCGCGAGTGCCGGGGTCCGCGGCGGTGGGCAGCTGTGATCCGGCGGGCTGCAGCCGTGCCACGAGGTCGCGGAGCTGGTCACCGCGGGACGGGTCGGCGAACGCGTCGGTCAGCTGGATCTCGCCGGTGACGGTGGCACCGGCGGACTTCAGCAGCCCGCTGAGCGCGTCCCGATCGGACGGACGCGCGTCCGACGTGGTCACCAGCACGACCGTGCGGTCGGTGAGCCGGTCCTTGACCGCGAGCGGCCCGACCGACGAGGCGAACTTGTCCGCCTCGGTCAGCTTGGCGTTCAACGCGTTGCGGTCGTTCTGCAGGTCGTTCACCTGCTGTGCCAACGAGTTCTTCTCGTCGCTCAACCCGGACAGCAGCCGGCCGCTGATCGCGGTCGAACCCAGCACGACTCCCACCGCCAGCGCGAGGAACACGGCGGTGATCGAAACTATGTGGTATCGCAGCGTGATCACGAGAAGAACCCCTTGAACCAGTTGACGACGGACTGCCAGCCGTCGACCACGATGTCGACGTAGACGTGACCGACGCCGGACACCGCCAGCGCCGCCCCCATGGCGACGATCGCGGCGGTCACCAGCAGGACGATCACGCCCAGCGAGACCCGGCTGCGGTGCAGGGTCGCGACGGCCTCCCCGTCGACGAGCTTGCTGCCGAGCTTCAGCCGGGTGAGGAACGTGGAGGGGTTGGAACCGGAGTGCCCGCGGTCGAGGAACTCGCGCAACGTCGCGCGCAGCCCCACCGTGACGACCAGAGACGCCCCGTGTGCTTCGGCGAGCAGCAACGCGAGGTCCTCCGCGTTGCCAGAGGCGGGGAACGTCACCGCGCCTATGCCGAGGTCCTGGATCCGTTGCAGACCAGGCGCGTGGCCGTCGGTCTGCGCGGGCACGACCACCTCGGCGGCCGCCCGCAGTGACGCGGTGCCGATGCCGTCGGGGTCGCCGACGATGATGTCCGGCTTGAGCCCGGCGTCGTGCAGCGTGTCCGCGCCGGTGTCGACGCCGATCAGCACCGGCCGGTACTCGCGGATGTACTTGCGGAGCTTGCGCAGTTCCTCGGCGTGCGACGGTCCACCCGCGACGACGAGCACCTGCCGGTCGCGCATCGGCACGTACACCTCGGGCACGCCGACGCCGTCGAGCACCAACGCGCGTTCGCGGCGCAGGAACTCGATGGTGTTGGCGGAGAAGGCTTCCAGCTGCGCCGACATGCCGGCCTTCGCCTCGATCATGGCGTCGGCGATGCTTTCGGCGTTCTGCTCGATCCCCTTGGCGAGCTCGCGTTCCCCGGCGTACACGACACCTTCGTGCAGCCGGATCTTGGTGCCTTCCTTGATCTCCCGCAGCGCGACGGCGCCGACGTCGTCGATCAGCGGAATGCCGGCCTCGATGAGCAGTTCCGGGCCGAGGTTGGGAAAGCGGCCGGAAATCGACGGCGACGCGTTCACGACGCCGACCACGTCGGCCGCGACAAGTGCTTCCGCGGTGCGCCGGTCGAGGTCGATGAAGTCGAAAACGGCGACGTCTCCGGGACTGACGCGCCGCACCAGGTCACTCACGCGCCGATCGACCCGGGCGACCCCCGTGACACCGGGAAGTTCGTGGTTGGAGCGGCTCAGCAGCCCGGAAAGCTTCATGCGCCGATAGTGACTCACGGTGCGCGCGCGACAGGTGAGGCACGCCGGGCGATTTTCGCTGGTCAGTCGTCGGGGTGAACTACTACGGCGCCAAACGCGAGAACCACCGCGGCTATCAGCACCCAGATGCCGTTGCCGAACCCGGCTTGCAACCCCGGATCGATGGCGATGTTGCCCGCTTTGTGGAAGCTGATCGCGTTCAGCAAATACACGAACAACATTCCAGTGACCCCGGCGAGTGCCGCCGCTCCGGCGAAAGCGACTTTCCGCCACCGGACGCCGGCGAGGATGGCCACTGCCGCCGCCACGGCCGGAATGCCGAACAACGGGCCGTGCTCGTCTTTGGTGCCACCGAAGTGCGTGGCCCAGCCCGTGGTGATGTAGGCGGTCTGCGGCTGGTCGGGGGTGAGGCGGATCAGCAGTTCCGAGAGCGGCAGGAACGTCGCGGTCGTCGCCGCGGCGGCCGCTAGTACGAGGAGTGCAGCTGCCAGGAGTTTCACGCCGTCTCCCGTTGGACCGCGATGGCACCGGTGAGTGCGGCCAGCGTGCCGATCGCGAGGAACACGAGCCCGAAGCCGAGCGCGAAGTCGCCCTGCTGCTCGATCGCGTGACCGCGGTCCGACACGACGAGCGCCGCGGTGATGCCCAGTGCGCCGAGTTGTGCCGTCGCTCCGGCCAGTGCGGCGCGGTTGATCCAGATGCCGGCGACCAGCAGCGCGGCCGTCACGGCGACGGGCAGGCCGTACCAGGGCGAGAGATCACCCGCCGGCCAGTCGCCCGGCTTGTTCACGACCTCCGTGCCCCACGCCCGGACCACGACCTCGACGCCACCGGCGTACGCGGTCGAGTACCACGGCAACACCATCGCCGTCGCGGTCAGCACCACCCCGGCCGCGATCAGCGCCACCGCCGTCGGTCTTCCGATCACCGCGCCTCCTGCTGCTGCTCTTCGGCGGGGATGGCGAGGCCGAAGGGCGGCGTGTCGTCACCGTCGTCGAGCTGGTGCACGACCACAGCTTCCTCGTCCACTTCCTCTTCGGCTTCTTCGGGCGGCTGCCTGCGCTGGGCCAGCACCGCACCGACCAGTCCGATCACCGCAGCCGCGACCAGCACGTACGTGCCGCCGAGGAAGCTCAGTACCGCCGTCTGCCCGTCCGGCAGGATCATGCCGGCCATGAGCTCCTTCTCACGCCACACCTGGAGCACGTACATGAGCACGATCCCGGCCAGCGCACCGGCGGCCCCCATCGCAGCGGGCGTCCCGACGAACGACGTCCGCTTCCGCACCAGAAGCACCGCAGCGACCACCATCAGCGCGGCGGCGATGATCACCGGCAGGCCTCCGGCGTTGTACGCGTCCTGCGGCGGCTCACCGAACGCCGGATCCCTGACCACGATCCACAACGTGGTGGTCATCTTCTGTTCAGGACCGCCGAACCCGGGATAGACGGTGCCGTACGTGTCCTGAAAACTCGCCACGGCCGCCAGCCCCGCCCCCACCAGCAGCAGGATCGGCCCGATCTTCCGACGATCAATCACTCTTCTGCTCTTTCGGCTCCGCCGGCTCGACGATCACCGGAAAGCCGTACGGCGGCGTCTCGCTGTCGTCCGCCTCGACCTGGTGAATCACCGCACCGTCCCCCTCGGGCTGTTCCTCACGTCGTGGCAACTCCTGGTGCAACACCGCCGACACGACGGCCACCCCGGCCGCCACGACCAGCAGCGTGATGCCTTCCCCCTGCTCCACGTCGAACGGTACCGGCGCCCCGAGGTCGGCGAGCTTCTTCACGATCCCCTGCACCGAGGTGACCGCGGACCACGCCACCCCGGCCAGCAACCCGGCCCCGAGCAACGACCCGACCCGCGCCGCCGGCACCCGAAACGCCAGCACCGCCGACAACGCCATCACCAGCGCCGCCGCCACAGCCGCCTCGCCGTACTCGATCGGCCCGAGCAACAACGCCCCACGGAAGTCGTCCCGCTCCACCAGCCAGGGCGTGGCCTCGAACCGCAACGTCCGCCCCTGCAACTCGACCTGCACGGCATAGGCGGCCAGGAACGCCGCCGCCACCGCCAGCCCGGCCGCGACGAACACCAGCACCGCTCCGAGCACCCGGCGCGTGGTCACAGATCCGGTCCACCTTCCACCGCACCATCGTGTGCGTCCGCTGACCGGGCCTCGGTCACGTTCCCATCATGCCGAACATGGGCGGCAACAGCGGTCCAGGGCGCGACGGAAGTTGGCCGAGCCGATCTTGTCGGTGGCTCCGAGTACGTTGAAACGCAGGGGTTCCCAGCTCGGGGCAGGACCCCGGCAAAGTCCCGTCAGGCCATCCGCCTGGCTGGCGATGGCGTGTGCAAGTACCACCAACCCAACATCAACAAGCACTTTGCTACTACCAACTGGCCTCGTCGATCCAGCCGCCACACCACGCCCGGCCCAGACATATTCGGCAACTGGCGAACATGTTGGGTGTAGTTGGCGGCGATTTGATCAAGAGTTGGTAGTACTTGCAAACGCCCACCAGCAGAAACGACTTTGCCGGGACCCTGTCAGCTCGGGGGGTCGCCCCCCAGAAGACACGGCGAGCGACGTGGGTCCGCGCTTTCCGCGGACACACCTCTCCCAGAGCTCGCCCCCTCAGGCCTTCTTCTTGCGCCTCCGCACCACCGGCGTCGCCGACTTGTCCGCCTTGGCGGCGGCCAGCAGCTCCTCGGCGTGCGCGCGGCCCGTGTCGGTCGAGTCCATGCCGGCGAGCATGCGGGCCAGCTCGACCACCCGTTGCGTCTCGTCCAGCTTGCGCACCGCTGACCGCGTGAACGTGCCGTCCGCGGACTTGTCCACGACGAGGTGCCGGTCGGCGAACGCCGCCACCTGCGGCAGGTGCGTCACCACGATGACCTGGTGCGAACGGGCCAGCCTGGCCAGCCGGCGGCCGACCTCGACTGCCGCGCGGCCGCCGACGCCCGCGTCCACCTCGTCGAACACCAGCGTCGGCACCGGGTCGGAGTGCGACAGCACTACCTCGAGCGCCAGCATCACGCGCGAGAGCTCGCCGCCGGACGCGCCCTTGTGCACCGGCAACGCTGGGGCGCCGGGGTGCGAGATGAGGCGCAGCTCCACGTCGTCGACGCCCGACGCGCCCGCGTGCAGGATCGAGCGGCCCACCGGCAGCGCCTGTGCGTCGCCGGACTCGGCGTGGCGGGGACGGACGGCCAGTTCGACCGACGCGTGCGGCATGGCCAGACCGTCCAGTTCCTCGGTGACGGCCTTGCCCAGTTCCAGAGCGGCCTCGACGCGCGCGGCCGTGACCTGTTCCGCCAGAGTGGCCAGCTCGACGGCCAGCTCGTCGCGGCGGGTGGCGAGCGCGCCCAACGCCTCCTCGGAGGTGTCCAGCCCGTCCAGGCGAGCGCGCGCGTCGGTGGCCCAGGCGATGACGCCGTCGACGTCCGCCGCGTACTTGCGGGTCAGGCCCTTCAGGTCGGCCTGGCGCCGCAGGACTTCTTCGAGCCGGCCGGGGTCGGCCTCCAGGTGGTCGAGGTAGCCGGAGATCTCGGCGCCGACGTCGGCCAGCAGCGTTGCGGCCTCGACCAGCCGCGGTTCCATCTCGCGCAGCTTCGGGTCCTCGGAGGTGGACAGGCGGCGGGCGGCCTCGGAGATCAGGCCGAGCGCGCCGGGGTTGTCCGGGTCGCCCTCCAGCGAGCCGCTCACCGCGTACTGCGCGCCCTGGGCGGCTTCGCGGAGCTGGTCGGCGTCGGCCAGACGACGGGCCTCGTCGTGCAGTTCGACGTCCTCGCCCGGCAGCGGGGCGACGGCGTCGATCTCGGACAGGCCGTGCCGCAGCAGGTCGGCCTCGCGGGCGAGCTCACGGGAGCGCTCGGTGCGTTCCTTCAGCTCGGTCGAGACGCGCAGCCACTCCTCGCGGACGGCCTGGTACGCGCGCAACGGCTCGCCCACGTCGTCGCCGGCGAAGCGGTCCAGCACGCCGCGCTGCTCGGCCGGGCGCATGAGCCGCAGCTGGTCGTTCTGACCGTGCACGGCGATCAGCTGCTCTGCCAGTTCGGAGAGCACCCCGACCGGCACGGAGCGACCGCCGACGTGCGCGCGGGAGCGGCCGTCAGAGCCGACGGTGCGGATCGCGATCAGCGAACCGTCCTCGTCCGCCTCGCCGCCGACCTCCTCCGCCACCTTCGCGGCAGGGCTGCCCGCCGGAGCCTGGAAGCGGCCTTCGACCACCGCTTTGTCGGCACCGGTGCGCACGCGGGACGCCTCCGCCCGGCCACCGCCGAGCAGGTGCAACCCGGTCACGACCATGGTCTTGCCCGCACCCGTCTCACCAGTCACGACGGTGAATCCGGGGTCGAGTTCGAGAGTGGCCTCGTCAATCACGCCAAGGCCATTGATGCGCATCTCGGCCAGCACAGGGCGAACCTTACTTGTCGGGTCCGACATTTCCGGATGGGACCTTGCTCTGGGGGCACCATAACGAGCGAGTGCCGCCGCGCCGAGCGGCGCGGTCAGCCTGCCGATGGTCCCCGCCATCCCTTCACCGGCAGATCGAACTTCTCGACCAGCCGGTCCGTGAACGGAGCCTTGCGCAACCGCACGACCTTGAGCGGCACCGCGCCCTCCACGATCTCGATCCGCGCGCCCGCGGGCAGCTCGAACGTGCGCCGCCCGTCCGCGGACAGCGCCGCCGGATGCCCGGTCGACTCGATCTCGAACGCCACGTGCGACTTCGGCGAGACGACCAGCGGCCGGGCGAACAGCGCGTGCGCGTTGCTCGGCACCACCAGGATCGCCTGCACGTCCGGCCACACGACCGGTCCGCCCGCGGAGAACGCGTACGCCGTCGAGCCCGTCGGCGTCGCACACAGCACGCCGTCGCAGCCGAACGCCGACACCGGCCGTCCGTCGACCTCGATGACGACCTCGAGGATGCGTTCACGGATCAGCTTCTCGACGCTGATCTCGTTGAGCGCCCACGTCTTCACGACAACTTCGCCGTTGACGGTCGCAACGAGGTCGAGCGTCATGCGCTCTTCCACGAAGTAGTCGCGCTCCAGCACGTGGCCGACCGCCTCGTGCAGCGCGTCCGAGTCGGCCTCGGCGAGGAACCCGACGCGGCCCAGGTTGACGCCCAGCACCGGAACCCGTGCGGGACGGGCGAGTTCGGCGCCGCGCAACAACGTGCCGTCACCGCCCAGCACGAGCACGAGCTCGGTGCCCTCGGCCGCGTGGTCGTCGGCGGGCACGACCTTGGTGCAGCACGACGGGCCGAGGTCACGCGCCTCGTCGTCGAGCACTCGCGTGGTGACGCCACCGACCGCGAGACGGCCGGCGACCTGACGGGCGAGATCGATGTTGCTCTGGTGACCGGTGTGGACGACCAGCAGGACTTCCCTCATTGGGGCCCTTCTTCGACGGCGGTGCGCACCATCTCCTCCGCGGGCACTGGATCACCCTCGCGGAGCCAGAGGAAGTACTCGACGTTGCCGGACGGGCCGGGCAGCGGGCTCGCGACGACCCCGTGCACGGCCAGACCCAGTTCCGCCGCTGCCCCGGTCACTTCGAGGACGGCGGCAACGCGCAGCTCCGGGTCGCGCACGACGCCACCGGAGCCCAGACGTTCCTTGCCGACCTCGAACTGCGGCTTGACCATCGGCAGCAGGTCGCCCTCCTCGTCGAGGCACGCGGCCAGTGCGGGGAGCACAAGCCTCAACGAGATAAACGAAAGATCCGCTACGACGAGTTCAACTTTCCCGCCGATGTCCTCGGGAGTGAGGGTGCGGACGTTGGTCTTGTCCTTCACCACGACCCGGTCGTCGGTCTGCAGCTTCCAGTCGAGCAACCCGCGTCCGACGTCGGCGGCGACGACCTGGCGCGCGCCGTGGCGCAGCAGCACATCGGTGAAACCGCCGGTGGACGCGCCCGCGTCCAGGCAGCGCCGGCCGGTGGGGTCGATCTTGAACCCCTCGAGCGCGCCGATCAGCTTGTGCGCCCCGCGCGACGCCCAGTTCGGGTCGTTGGCGAGGTCCTTGACGACGACCGCGTCGGAGGTCTCCACGGCGGTCGCGGGCTTCGTCGCGACGGTGCCGCGCACCGTGACGCGACCGTCCGCGACGAGTTGGCTGGCGTGCTCACGGGACTTGGCGAGTCCCCTGCGCACGAGTTCGGCGTCTAGCCGCACCCTGCGAGGCACTGTGCATCACACCTTGTCGATGCTCGACAGTGCTTCGGTGAGCGTCGCGTGCACGGCGTCGAACCGCGCCACGTGCTCGGCGAGGGGAACGTTCTCGAGCCCGTCGAGCCGCTCCAGCGCGCCGTCGATGGCGGCGGCCGGGTTGGGCGGCGGTCCGGGCAGGGGGTAGCTCACCGTCTTACGGTAGCCGATGGAGTACCGACAGGTCCGCGCCGACATACGTGGGCTTTTGCTCATCCGGAAGCGCTTGCGCCTCCGCCGCGGTGGATACACCCGTGAGCACGAGCAGCGAGTCCATGCCCGCGTTGACCGCGCCCAGAATGTCCGTGTCGAGCCGGTCGCCGATCACCAGCGGACGGTTCGCCTGGAGGTCCTTCGCCGCCTGCTGCAACAGCGGGGTGGCGGGCTTGCCGGCGACGAGCGGCTCGGCGTCGGTCGCGGCCCTGAGCGCCGCGACGAACGAGCCGTTGCCGGGCAGCAGGCCGCGTTCGGTGGGCAGGGTGACGTCGACGTTGCACGCCACCCACAGCGCACCCTGGCGGATCGCGACGGCGGCCTCGGCCAGCTGACGCCAGCCGAGGTCCATGCTCAGGCCCTGCAACACCGCCACCGCGCCGTCGGCGGTGTCGGTGGGGATGAGTCCGCGCTTGAACACCTCGGCTTCGAGAGCCTTGGTGCCCAGCACGAGCACGGTGGAGCGCTTCGGCAGACGTTCGGCGAGCATGGCCGCGCCTGCCTGCGCGGAGGTGCTCACCTCGTCGATGCTCGTCTCGAACCCGAGCTCGACGAGGTGATCCGCGACCGCCTGCGGTGAGCGAGATGCGTTGTTGGTGACGTACCGGATCCCGAGGCCCTTCGCTCTGGCTTTCGCGATCTCCTCCGCGGCGCCGGGCACGACCTCTTTGCCGCGGTAGACGGTGCCGTCGAGATCGATCAGCAACGCGTCGTACCTGTCGACCAACGTCTCACTCACTGCTGGGTGGTCTCCTCCTGGGTCAACTCGAACGCGCGCTCGGCGGCGTCCGTCTCCCCTTCGTCGTCAGCCTCGGCGGCGTTGAGGAACCACTTGACCGATTCCTCGATGCGACCGGCCGCGGCCAGGTTGTCGGCGTAAGCGTAGAAGAGCCGCGCGGAGTAGGGAGTGCGCTGCCCCGGATCGAGGTCAGGACCCTGCAGCGCCACCACGGCCGCCTCGAGCTGCCCCATGTCCCGGCGAGCACCGGCCGCGACGATCCGCAGCTCGATCTCGTCCTCCTGGCTGAGGTCCTTGGCGGACGGGTCCTTGGCCAGGTCGATGGCCCGCTCCGGCCGCCCGAGAGCGCGCTCGCAGTCGGCCATGATCGCGAGGTGGCCCGGCCCGGGCATCATCCGGCGCGCGGCCCGCAGCTCGCTGAGAGCCTCGGCCCACTCGTCCGCGAAGTAGGCGGTCAGACCGGCCGCTTCCCGGACCACGCCCACCCGCGCCGCCTTGCTGCGCGCGTACCGGGCGTGCTCCAAAGCCAGCTCCGGCTCCTCGTCGATCAGCAGCCCGGCCGCGGCCAGGTGCCGTCCGACGATCTCCGCGAGCCCCTTGGGCAGGCTGCGCAGCTCGGCCTTGATCTCCGGGTCGAGCAGCGAGAGGTCGGCCTCCTCCGGCAGCTCGGGACGGCCGCCACGGGGCGCGGGGGCCTCGTCGCGGTCCTCACGGTCGTCGCCACGGCCTTCGTCGCTGCCGGCGTCAGCAGCGACGTCGGCGGTCTGAGCGTCACTCTTGGCGTCGCGCTCGTCGCTCACGACGTCGTCATCGGCGTCGTCGTCCGCGTCACGCTCGTCGGCCTCGGCCGCACGGTCGCCGGCCGTCGTGACCTCGTCAACCTCAACTGCGTCAGTGGATTCGGCATCTTCGTCACCGGAGTCGGTCGCAACCTGCTCGCGACCGGCAGCGGCACGCGTGGCCGCGGCGCCGTCACCCAGGCGGTAACCGGCGCGCTCGCCGGCCGCCTCGGTCACGCCCGACGTGTTCTCGGTGCCCTCGGCGTCGGCGCCACCCTGCTCGGCGACCCGCTCCTGGAAACGCGCCGCACGCTCGCGGCTGCGCTCGTCACGACGGTCGTCGCGCTGGTCGTCCTTGCGGTAACCACCGCGGTCGCCCGAACGGTCGTCCTTGCGGTAGCCGCCACGATCGCTGGAGCGGTCGTCCTTGCGGTAACCACCGCGATCGCTGGAACCCTCGCGACGCTGGTAACCGCCACGGTCACCGGAACCCTCGCTGCGGGAACCACCACGGTCGTCCCGGCGGTCGCCGCCCCGGTAACCGCCACGGTCATCGGAACGCTCGCCGCCGCGGTACCCACCGCGATCGCTGGAACGGTCGTCCTTGCGGTAACCGCCACGATCGCTGGAGCCTTCGCGACGCTGGTAGCCACCACGGTCGCTCGATCCGCCACGGTCTTCGCGGGGCTTGAAGTCACGACGCTCACCGGAGCGCTCACCGCGGAAACCACCACGATCGCTGGAACGGTCGTCCTTGCGGTAACCACCGCGGTCACTGGAGCCTTCGCGACGCTGGTAACCGCCACGGTCGCTCGATCCGCCACGGTCTTCGCGGGGCTTGAAGTCACGACGCTCGCCCGAACGCTCGCCACGGAAACCGCCACGATCGCTGGAACGGTCGTCCTTGCGGTAACCGCCACGATCGCTGGAACCCTCGCCACCGCGGTAGCCACCACGATCGCTGGAACCCTCACGACGCTGGTAACCACCACGGTCGCCCGAGCTCTCGCCACCGCGGTAACCACCACGGTCACTGGAACCCTCACGACGCTGGTAACCACCACGGTCACTCGATCCGCCACGGTCTTCACGCGGCTTGAAGTCACGACGCTCACCGGAGCGCTCACCGCGGAAACCACCACGGTCGCTGGAACGGTCGTCCTTGCGGTAGCCGCCACGATCGCCCGAGCTCTCGCCGCCGCGGTAGCCACCGCGGTCGCTCGAACCCTCACGACGCTGGTAACCACCGCGATCGCTCGAACCTTCGCGACGCTGGTAACCACCGCGGTCGCTGGAGCCTTCGCCGCGGTAGCCGCCACGGTCGCTGGAGCCCTGGCCGCGGTAACCACCGCGGTCGCTGGAACCCTCGCTGCGGGAACCACCGCGGTCCTCACGCGGCTTGAAGTCACGACGGTCGCCCGAGCGCTCGCTGCGGAAACCACCGCGGTCGCTGGAACGGTCGTCCTTGCGGTAACCACCACGGTCACTGGAACCCTGGCCGCGGTAGCCACCGCGATCGCCAGAGCCGGACCGCTCGCTGCTGCCCCGGTAGCCACCACGGTCGTCTCGACGGTCTCCGCTGCGGTTGCGGTCGCCGGAGCCCTCACCGCGCTGGTAGCCACCACGGTCTTCACGCGGCTTGAAGTCGCGGCTGCCGCCGGCACCGCCACGCTCGTCACGCTTGCTGTTGCTGAACTTGCGATCGCCTGTAGAGCGGCCACCGTCGGAATGGCGCGGTCGGTCTCCCTGGCCACGCTGACGGTCGCCGGGACGATCCCCGAACCTTGACACCAAATCCTCCTATGGACACGCTGAAAGGGGCCTGTGAGCGAAGCACTGTAGTTGTGCCCCGCGATCACAAGCCCCTTCAGGGAAGTAAAGTTCGGCGGCGACCTACTCTCCCACACCGTAACCAGTGCAGTACCATCGGCGCAGAAGGGCTTAACTACCGGGTTCGGAATGGGACCGGGTGTTTCCCCAACGCTATAACCACCGAAACACTATGAAATTACAACCAGCAACCCCGCGGGGTCGCGATCGGTTCTGGTTGTTCTTCCAG
>NZ_MUYM01000189.1:4184-5170 GCF_002150765.1 Lentzea kentuckyensis | reverse complement strand
AACGCGTGCACGGCGCGGTTGTCGCGGCGGGTGGGGCCGGGCCGGGCGACTCCTGCCAGGTAGATCGGGGCGTTGCGGTGCACGAACGGCAGCGCGACGAACTCGGTGAGCCCGCCGGTCCGATCCTGCAACCCGGCCAGCACCCGGAGGTGGGTGAGCCAGTGGCCGGGGTGGTCCACGTGGCCGTACATCATCGTCGACGACGACCGAATGCCCAGCTCATGGGCCGTTCCGACGACGTCCAGCCAGGTCGCGGTCGGCAGCTTGCCCTTGGTCAGCACCCAGCGCACGTCGTCGTCGAGGATCTCGGCCGCCGTGCCGGGGATCGTGTCGAGGCCGGCCTCCTTGAGCTCGCTGAGCCACTCGCGCACGCTCACGCCCGCCTTCGCGGCGGCGGAGACGATCTCCATCGGGCTGAACGCGTGCACGTGCATCCCGGGCAGACGCTTCTTGATCGCGCGCACGACGTCCGCGTAGTAGGTCACCGGCAGCTTGGGGTCGATGCCGCCCTGCATGCAGACCTCGGTGGCGCCCTCGTCCCACGCCTCCTGCGCGCGGTCGGCGACCTCCTCCGCCGAGAGCCGGAACGCGTCCGCGTCGCGCTCGCGCTGAGCGAAGGCGCAGAAGCGGCACCCGACGTAGCAGACGTTCGAGAAGTTGATGTTCCGGTTGACGACGTACGTGACGTCGTCGCCCACCACTTCCCGACGCAGGTCGTCGGCCAGCTTCACCATCTCTTCCAACGCCTTGCCATCGGCGGTGAGGAGCGCCATCGCGGCGTCGGTGTCGTCGAGCAACGCGGCCGGGTCGTTCGCGGCGANNTCGTCGAAGTCGCTGCGACGATCGCTCGTGCGGCCTTCGGTGTCGATGGCGGTGTTCAGGTCCGCGCGGCCGTAGGTGTCGAGCCCGCCGTCCGGCTCCTGCCACTCACGGCCGATCACGGGTGCGTCCGGGTTCGCGAGACCGTTTTCCAGTGACAGCGCGGC
>NZ_MUYM01000189.1:3824-4156 GCF_002150765.1 Lentzea kentuckyensis | reverse complement strand
CGCCCCAGTCGTCGACGCCCGCGCGCAGCATGAGGTCGAACTCCCCGCCGACCAGGTTCGGCGGCGCCTGCACGCTGACGGTCGACGGCATCACAAGGCGCGCAACGGCAATCGTCGCCGCGAGCTCGGTGAGGTCGGCGTCGGGCATGCCGCGCATCGCCGTGTCCGGCTTGGCGCGGAAGTTCTGGATGATCACTTCCTGGATGTGCCCGTACTGCTTGGCGACCTGGCGCATCGCGAGCAACGACTCGGCGCGCTCGGCGATGGTCTCGCCGATCCCGATCAGGATTCCGGTGGTGAACGGAACGTTCACGCGCCCGGCGTCGGTCAGC
>NZ_MUYM01000189.1:0-3760 GCF_002150765.1 Lentzea kentuckyensis | reverse complement strand
CGCAATGGCACTGGCCCGCACGTAGTCCAAAGTGGACTCGTATCCGCGCGCGTCCAGCCACTCCTTCGCGGCCGGCCAGCGGTCCTCCGGCCGGTCGCCGAGGGTGAACAGCGCCTCCTTGCACCCCTGCGCCGCCCCCGCGCGTGCGATCGCCAGCACCTCGTCGCGTTCGAGGAACGCGGCGGGCACCTTGTGCGGCACGGTCGCGAACGTGCAGTAGTGACAGCGGTCCCGGCACAGCCTGGTCAGCGGGATGAACACCGACCGGCTGTACGTGACGACCCCGGGACGTCCCTCCGCGAGCAGGTGCGCGTCCCGCACCTTGCCCGCCGACGTCAACAGCGCGTCCAGGTCCTCCCCGCGCGCGTGCAGCAACACGGCTGCCTCGGTCGCGTCGAGCACAGCGCCGTCAGCGGCCCGACGCAACGCACGCCGCATGGCCGCCGCGCTCGGGCGGGGCTGCGGTGGGATTAGCGAGATGTCCACTGCCACGTCAACGACCTTAAGCCGCTGAAATTCCTGATCAGTTGTGATCGGCTGTGGGACATCCCACTTCACCGCACCGTGACCAGCAACTCCGTGTTCCGGTCCAGCGGCGTGCCCAGCGAGTTCGTGCGCGAATGGATGTCGTTGTAGGTGAACTCCCGGCACAGGCTCGCCAACGCCGTGTCACTGCGGTCGTCGTAGTCGACCTGGTACGGCGCGTCCGCCTCCAGCAACGTCGTGAACAGCGACAACGTGCCGTCCCCGTTGTCCGCGACCTCGATGACACGGGCGTGCTGCGGGTAGTCGACGTGCGCCGCCGTGTTGATTTCCCAGAAGCTCCTGGACGGCGTGTCGTGCCGGTGCGGCGTGATGACGTTGCGGTGCGTGTGCCCATTGACCCACGCCAGCACGTTCGGGAACCGTTGCAACAAGTTGACCAGCGCGTCACCGTTCATCCGCGGATCCAGCGGCCGGCGCCGATCCGGCAGCACGTTGCCCATCGTCGTGCTCGTGTGGTGACTGAACAGCACAAACAGCTCGTCAGTGACGTTCTGCCGGGCAGGCCTGCCGAGCCAGTCGTAGTAGAGCGAGCTGTTGCGCTTGAGCGTCTTCTCGATCCAGTTGAGCTGGTGCAGCCCGATCGAGCCCGTCGAGAACCCGGC
This sequence comes from Lentzea kentuckyensis, assembly GCF_002150765.1. GTDB lineage: Bacteria > Actinomycetota > Actinomycetes > Mycobacteriales > Pseudonocardiaceae > Lentzea > Lentzea kentuckyensis. The sequence goes on along the minus strand of NZ_MUYM01000189.1, from coordinate 2,612 downwards.
GAGGTTCGTGGTGTCCATGCTGATGCCCGTGACGCCGGGCGCCATCCGGAACGTGTAGAAGACGTCCACCCCATCCGCGTTGGCGTCCGTGTAGCCGTGCCCGCCCGACGGCAAGTGCTTGCGCACGAACTCGCCGGTGTCGAACAGCCGTCGCCTGCTGTCCGGCGTAACGGTCCGGACGACGCCGCCGCTCGCGAGGATGGCCATCGCCTCCGGAATGGCCGTGGGGTCGTTGAACGCCTGCGCGACCTTGGCGTTCTGCACGGGGTCGCCAAACCCGACGATCTTCTTCCGCCCGGTGTACCAGCTGTCGAGCAGTCCGTCCGGCAGCGCGCCGACCACGCTGTCGTCGTGGTTGCCGATCGTGGAGTACCAGGGGATGTTCAGGCCGGGGCTGACGAACTCCCTGACCGCCGCGTCGAGCAGTCCACGTAGCTGCGGAAAGCCCTTCGCCTTGTAGTCGTCCGAACCGCTGAGCTCCGGCTGCCAGAACGTGCTGATGCCCGCGTTCTGCACACCTTCGTACCGCGCGTCGCCGGTGTTGGGCGTGATCCGGCCGCCGTTGAGGACGGTGAGGAACCAGTCGAGCTCGATGTTCTCGTGATTGTCCGTGTTGTCGCCGGTGGTCATGAGGAAGTCGAACGGCCGGCCGGTCAGCGGCCCGTTCCTGACGGCGTTGACCCGCCTGACGAGCGACGTCGACCCCTGCGTGGTGAGGGCTTCCTGCGGCCGGTGCGCGCTCGCCCCCATGATCGGGTGCAGGTACTCGAACCGCAGGGGGCTCTGCGCGTCGCAGATGTGCATGTCGCTGAACTGCACGAAGCAGGCGAGGGCTCGACGCCTGGCTTCCCTGCCGGGCTTGGCCTGGACGAGGTCGTTGCGGATCACGGTCGGCCACCCCGGCCCCGCGGCGAGCCTGCGGTAACCGCTGGTGCCGATCGGCGCGGCCGCAGTGTCGAGCGTGGTGCCCGCGGTCGACGCAATCGCTTGCGCGTCGAGGAGTGGGACGCCAGCCGCTGCCGCGCCCATCGCCAGGAGAAAGGAACGCCGATTGAAACCCGTCATGAGCCGCCCCGATTCATCGATGGTGAATCGTGTTCATGTTCGGCGAGCTGCTGGGTTAAATCGAGAGGTCAGGAGGGGGACGGGAGCGATAAAGGCTGGGTGGGCTGGGTCAGTCGGAGTAGACGACGGCGACCGGGGCGTGGTCCGACCAGCGCTCCCCGTACGTCGCCACCCGCTCCACCACCCGATCGCCGCTTCACAACGCGGCTGGGGCGTCTGCAAGTACCACNNGACGCCAGAACCAGCAATGCGGGTTAGCTGGGCCAGTCGAAGGTGACGGTTACCGGGGCGTGGTCGGACCAGCGTTCCGCGTAGGTCGCGGCGCGTTCGACCACAGCCGAAGTCGCTGAGGCGGCCAGGCGATCGGTTGTGACAACGTAATCGATGCGCCACCCGGAATCGTTGTCGAAGGCCTTTCCGCGATAGGACCACCACGAGTACGGCCCAGCGACATCAGGGTGCAGCGCGCGCACCACGTCGTTGTACCCGGAGGCGAACACGGAGGTCATCCACTCCCGCTCATAGGGCAGGAAGCCGGACTCCTTCTGGTTCGTCTTCCAGTTCTTCAGGTCGGCCTGCTGGTGCGCGATGTTCCAGTCACCACACACGAGCACCTCACGGCCGGACACGGCCGCCTTCTCTCGCAGCGACACCAGGTACGGCAGGAAGGCCGCCATGAAGCGGTCCTTCTCGTCCTGCTTCTCGGTGCCGACGTCGCCGGAGGGCAGGTACAGCGAGGCGACCACGACGCCGGGCAGCTCGATCTCCACGTAGCGGCCGCTCGACTCGAACTCGGAGACTCCGAAGCCGACACGGACCGAGGTGGGCTCAACGCGCGAGAGCACGCCAACGCCTGCGCGGCCCTTCAGCGACGACGGGGCGTAGACGCCGTGCCAGCCCGAAGGTGAGTGGACCTCCGCGGACAGCTCGGCGGGTTCCGCGCGGACCTCCTGCAGACACACGACGTCTGCGGAGGAAGCCTCAAGCCACGAGAGGTAGCCCTTCTTGGCGGCAGCGCGCAGACCGTTGACGTTGACCGTGGAGACCGTGAGCACGACGGAGGAGCCTACTTGGAGGCCAGGCCCCAGGGCTTCGGGTACTCGGCACCGCAGCCGGCGCAGTGGGCGGTCAGGTCCAGGTAGCCGACGATGGTGGCCATCTCGTCGCGGGGCAGCGCCAGTTGACGCTGACCGTCGATCTCGGTGTAGAGGCCTCGCCACTCGGGCTCGCAGGAGCACTGCGTGACGCCCTTGCCTCTGCCCCACCGAAACATGTTCCGCAGCATGCCCGCAAGTTTGCCACACGCCACCGAAGGCGTTGCCCAATGCAAAGGCGGGCTTCGGCGACAACGAATACTTTAAAGGCACCTCTTGAACGCGCTGATCGCCGCAGGACATATTTGCCGCGGGCCCAGGAAATCTCCCCGAAGCACGAAAGCATCAAGGAGAAGAAATGAACGCGATCAAGGGTGTTCTCGCCGGTCTCGCCGCCACCGCCGTGCTCTTCGGTGGTGCCGCCCAGGCTTTCGCCACGCCGGCCACGTCGCA
>NZ_MUYM01000188.1 GCF_002150765.1 Lentzea kentuckyensis | reverse complement strand
TCCCCGGCGGGCGCTCCGCTCGCTCGATGGCCATCGCTCGACCGGGAGGTGATCTGTTGTCCCCAAGCCGCCGGGTGCGGAGTCCTACTCCCGCTCCGTGCCCGGCACCGAGTCGCCGGTCGCGCAGCTTCGAGCACTGGTTCGCGTCCGGTTTCCGAGTGGGGTGCTCGCTCTATCCCCGGCGGGCGCTCCGCTCACTCGATGGCCATCGCTCGACCGGGAGGTGATCTGTTGTCCCCAAGCCGCCGGGTGCGGAGTCCTACTCCCGCTCCGTGCCCGGCACCGAGTCGCCGTGCGCGCAGCTTCGAACACCGGCTCGCGTCCGGTTCCCGAGTGGGGTGCTCGCTCTATCCCCGGCGGGCGCTCCGCTCACTCGATGGCCATCGCTCGACCGGGAGGTGATCTGTTGTCCCCAAGCCGCCGGGTGCGGAGTCCTACTCCCACTTCGTGCCCGGCACCGAGTCGCCGGCTTCGGAGTTTCGGGCGCTGGTTCGCGTCCGGTTAGGGAGTGGGGTGCTCGCTCCATCCCCGGCGGGCGCGCCACTCGCTCGATGGCCATCGCTCAACTGAGCGGTGATCTGTCTGTCCCCAAGCCGCTGGGCGCGGAGTTCTGCTCCCGTTTCGTGCCCGGCACTGAGTCGCCGTGCGCGCAGCTTCGAACACCGGCTCGCGCCCGGTTTCCGAGTGGGGTGCTCGCTCCATCCCCAGCGAGCGCTCCACTCACCCCATGGCCATCGCTCGACCTGGCCGTGGCCTGTCTGTCCCCAAGCCGCCGGGCGAGGAGTTCTACTCCCACTCCGCGCCCGGCACCCGAGTCGCTGGCCGTAGAGCTTCGAACAGCAGCTCGCGTCCAGTCCCGAGCGGGTGCCCGCCCTGTCCCCAGCGGGCATTCCGCTCACCCCGCAGACAACGCTCGATCGGGCGGTGGTCTGTCTGTCCCCAAGCCGCTGGGCGTGGAGTCCCACTCCCACTCCGCGCCCGGCACCTGGTTTCCGAGTCGCCGGGCGCAGAGCTTCGAGCACTGGCTCGCGTCCGGTTCCCGAGTGGGTCGCTCGCTCCATCCCCGGTGAGCGACCCACTCACCCCACGGCCATCGCTCAGCCGAGCGGTGATCTGTCTGCCTCAAGCCGTCGGGCGCGCAGCATCGAACACCACTCGTGCTCGGTTCCCGAGCAGGGTGCCCGCCTGATCCCCAGCGGGCGCTCCGCTCACCCGCCGATATCGCTCGACCGGCCGGATCTGTCTGTCCCAAGCCCGCCGTGCGCGCAGCCTCGAGCGTTGGCTCGCGTCCGGTTCCCGAGCAGGGTGCCCGCCTGATCCCCAGCGGGCGCCCCGCTCACCCCCGTCCGCCTCACCCGAAGGAGCCCGACCATGACCTCACTCCTCGCCCCAGCCGCCGCGGCATCAGCCATGCCTGGCCTCCTGCGGCTGCCCTGCACCGTCCGCCGACATCCACCGGGCATCAGCCCGCCTGACCCGTGGCGCCGCGAACCCTGGCACCGCTGGCTGCCCTGGTGGTGGTTCCGGTGACCGCGACACCCGATGCCACCCGCCTGGCCAGGGCCTACCTCTCCCGCGTGGCCGAGCCGTTCCCGGCGGCGCTTGCGGGGCTGGTGGCGCAGGTGGGGCCGATTGAGGCCGCGGAGTTGGTTCGGGCCGGCGAAGTTTCGCCGTCGGTGGCCAGCCAGACTTCGGCTCGCCGGGCCGAGGAGCGGGCGCGGGAAGACCTTGCGCGCGTTGCCGAGCGCGGTGGGCGGCTGGTCATTCCGGAGGACGACGAGTGGCCGCGTTGGCCGTTCGTCGCCCTGGGGAATGCGCGGCGGGGTGAGCCGTTGGCGTTGTGGGTGCGCGGGCCGCTTGACCTGGCGGAGATGGTCGAGAAGGCCGTGGCGGTCGTGGGGTCGCGGGCGGCCAGCGGGTATGGCGAGCATGTTGCCGCCGAGTTCGCGTACGGGCTGGCGGATGTCGGCGTCACGGTGGTTTCCGGTGCGGCGTATGGGATTGACGGCGCTGCGCATCGTGGGGCGCTGGGGGCCGGTGGCGTGACGATCGCGGTGCTGGCTTGTGGGGTGGACTTCGCCTATCCCGCCGGGCATCAGGGGCTGCTCGGCAAGATCGCGCGGGAAGGGTTGATCGTCAGCGAGTACCCGCCCGGCGTGACGCCTGCGCGGCATCGGTTTCTCACGCGCAACCGTCTCATCGCGGCGTTGGGCGGCGGCACGGTGGTCGTGGAGGCCGGGCGGCGTAGCGGGGCCAAGAACACGGCCGCGATCACGCTGGCATTGGGGCGGCCGTTGATGGTGGTGCCTGGGCCTGTCACGTCGGCCAGTTCGGTGGGGTGCCACGAGTTGTTGCGGGACGGGCAGGCGGTTTCGGTTTGTTCGGTGGCCGAGATCGTGGAGTCGGTCGGGCGGTTCGGGGACGACCTCGCCACCGAGCCCGCCGAGAAGGAGAGCGAGCTCGGGGCGTCGCAAGGGGAAGCCATGCGGGTGTACGAGGCCCTGGGGAAGCGGTGCGGGGTCAGCGACGAAGGGGTGTCGGTCGAGTCCGGGGTGCCGTTGGAACGGGTTCGGGCGCTGTTGCCCGAACTGGAGCTCGCCGGGCTCGCGTTGCGGCTCGACGAGGGCTGGCAGCGGTTGGAGGTGCGGTGATCAGTTGCCTCGGATGGCGTCCGCGACCTTCCTGGCCTGGTCGAGGCTCTTGAACGGGCCAGGCAGCTGCACCGAGGCGCCGGTCAGTGGTTGGGTGATCTGAGGAGCGGCGAGCAGGTCGTCGTTCACCACGAACGCGATGAACTGGCCCACTTCCGCCCTGGTCAGGTCTTCCCAGCGGCGTTGGCCCTCCGCGGTGAACTCGAGGCGGATGGCGTAACCGGTCGTGGTTTGTTCCGCGGTGGCGTCCTCGATGTCCACTGTGGACAGAACTGCTGGGCCCAGCGTCAACTTCTCGCTCCCGTCGGCGGCGCACTTCACGTTGCTGTCCAACGGTGGTGTGCAGTCGCCTGGGGATGGCGCTTCTGTCTTCAGCACCAGGTGGAACTCGGCGCGTGCTCGGTTGAGCGGTGCGGACGGCGACTGGGTTGTCCAGAGAGCTGCCAGCACCCCCAGCGCTGCCATCGCGGCGATTGCCACCGGCCGGAGCGATCGGGTGCGGAGGTAGTGCGGAACCACAACGGTCACCACGACCACGAGGACGGTGAGAACTGACCAGAACGTGAAGCCGAAGTCCGCGGCCACCTTGAGGACGATGTCGGATTCGGGTGTCGACGACTGGCAAGCCGGCAGGTTTCTGCCTTCTTCGGTGGGACAGCCGAGGTAGATGCCGCGCAGCCGGGCCGACCAGGTCCACAGGACCGCGAACAGCCAGCCGCCCACCATGCAGGCGGACGGCACCGCGTACCTGAGGAACACCGGCATTCGCGCGGCACCGGGGTCGGTTCGGCGCCACGACGTGCTGAGGGCGTCGAGCCACCAGCACAGGCCGGCTATGCCGACTGCGAACGCCAGCAGCACGGACGGCGCGATCGGGACGCCGATCGGGGCCTGATCGGAGATCCGGGTGTAGAGCGGCAGGTGGCTGCCGATCACCAGGCCGGTGAGTAGTGCGGCGGCGGTCAGCGGTGGGCGCAGGCGGTCGCGGTTCTCCTGCCAGGAAGCGCGCCACAGGCTGAAGGCCGCGAACAGGGTCAGCGGAATGCCGAGCAACACGCCCGTGATGACCGGTGTCGTCCTGTCCGCGGCGCTGCCGTCGAGGAGGAGGTCCTGCAACGTGACGAAGCCGGCGCCTGCCATCGCGGCGCCGAGGAAGACCTGGCCGATCGGCGAGGCCAGCAGGCGCATCGGGCTCGTCAGCGCTTGAGAGCGTTCGTCGGCACCTGGGTGGCGGCGCAGCCAGGTGCGGACGATCGAGCGCGTCTGGTCGGTTTCGTGTGACTGGACCGCGGCCAGGAGGCCTTCCACGCCGAACTCCGCGGCGTGCAGGTCGGCGGCGTGTTCGCGGGCGCGCAGGAAGGCGCGGGCGATCAGTTCGGTGAGGAGGGTCAGTGCGGTCAGGCGGAACGTGCTCAGGAGGAAGGAGGTGACGTCACCGTGGTCGTGCTGAACGTCCAGCCACAGCGCGAACAGGGCGAAGAAACCCGTGGAGAGGTTCGCGAACCGCAGCACCGTGGCCAGTTGGTACCACCACAGGTCTCCGGCGTGCACGTGTGCGAGTTCGTGGCGCACCACGGCGTCGAACACGGCTTTGCGTTCGCCGGGCATCGCGTGCAGCGCCAGGAGTTCGGGGCCGAGCACGATGATCGGTTTGCGCGGCGGGCCGGTGACGTAGGCGCGGCTCCCCAGGTGTTTGCCGAGGCGGATGTCCGTGCGGCGGGGAGGGTTCACCTCCAGGACCAGCCCGTTTACGGCTTTGCTGGCCTCGCGGAGGGCGGTGATCTCGGCCAGTGGCGTGGAGCGGCGGATGCGGATCGCCGTGTAGACGCCGTAGACGGCCAGGCCCGGCGTCAGAAGCATCTGCAGTTTCTGCAGCAGGGAGCCGGCGCCGCCCCGTTCGAGGCCGGACAGCCAGTTCGCGACGAAGAAGACGTTGAGCAGCACCGTCGCCGCGAGGAGGAGAAGCAGGAGGATCATCTCGGACGGTAATGCCCTGGGGTTGACCTGCGGCTTCGCTTCCGTCATCTGGAGGCGTCACCCGCCTCGCCGGCGCTGTCCCGGTCACTGTCCCGGCCGGAGTCGTGGTCGTCGTCGCGCAGCACGAGGGCGGCGACGACGGCGTCGGCGAGCGCTTCGGCTTTCTGCTGCTTCATGCCGAGCGAGAGAGCGCGTGCCAGCGCGATCTGGCGCACCTCGCTGAGCTGGGCCTTGGTGAGCGGGGTCGACGGCAGTTCGAGCGGCTCTACCGGCTTGCCGCGGAGCTTGCGCCACGCCTTGCGCGCGGCGCTGGTGGTGCCGTCGCGCACGGCTTTGCCGACGCTGTCGGAGACCGCGGTGATCACGCTGCCGGACACGAGGGCGATGACGGGCGTCGCCATCGCCACGATGTCGCCCAGGCCGAAGCCCAGCGGATCGTCGTGAGCCTGGCGTAGCCGGCGTTCTGCCTGCTTGGGGCTCTCCAGGTAGGGAGCGGCGACGATGTCGAAGGAGGGGAGTTCCTCCGGGGCGATCTTCCGCACGACTCGGCGGGCTAGGTCATCGGCTGTCCGGACGGTCGTGCTGGCTGCCATCGCTACTCCGAAAGGTGATCTGTACGAGCCACCAAACCCCTGGTCGTCACAGGGAGTTGAAACGTTATCGTGTTCCCGATCATGAGAGCGCTCTCAAATGGCGCGGGGGTGTGGCGATACTTGACCAAACGCCCCGACTGGCGCAGCGTCTTGGCCTATGTCCCCGCCGCCGCATGGTCGGACACGCCGTGTCGATCTCGTTCGCCTGCGCGAAAAACTGCCGGCGTCCGTTGCCGACGTGTTGCGGCAGTACGAACGGCATCTCACGCTGGAACGCGATCTCTCACCACACACCGTGCGCGCGTACATCGGTGACGCCGTGGCGCTTCTTGGCCATGTCGCGGGGAATGGCCTGGAAGACGCGGACGTGGGCCGCATCGACCTCACGAACCTGCGGTCATGGCTTGCCGCGCAACGCACAGCGGGCGCCAGCCGCACCACGCTCGCGCGCCGGGCCGCCGCGGCGCGTGCGTTCACCGCGTGGGCGCACCGCGCCGGGCATCTGGCCGCCGATCCGGGGCCTCGGCTCGCCGCTCCGCGACCGCACCGGACGTTGCCGTCCGTGTTGCGCGTGGACCAGGCGAAGGACGCGATGACTGCCGTATCCTCTGGCGCTTCCGAAGGCGATCCGGTTGCGCTGCGTGATCAGGCCGTGGTGGAGTTGCTGTACGCCACAGGTATCCGCGTGGCCGAACTCTGTGGTCTTGATCTCGACGACGTGGACTACTCCCTAAGGGTGATTCGAGTTCTGGGCAAAGGTGGACGCGAGCGCAGCACGCCCTTCGGCGTGCCGGCGGAGCGAGCGCTGCGGCGGTGGCTGGACGAGGGGCGAAACGCCCTGGTAGCACCGGATTCGCCCCCGGCGCTGTTCCTCGGTGCCCGAGGTGGCCGGCTGAACCAGCGAGCCGTTCGCACTCTGGTGCACGAGGTCGTCGCCGTGGTACCGGATGCTCCGGACATCGGGCCGCACGGGTTGCGCCACTCCGCTGCGACCCATTTGCTGGAAGGAGGAGCGGACCTGCGCACCGTCCAAGAACTGCTTGGTCACGCTACGCTCGCAACGACTCAGCTTTACACACACGTCACTGTCGAACGGCTGAAGGCGATCCATGACCGAACCCACCCCCGTTCCTGACGCCGCAGGGGGAGGATCGCGTACGGCGACCGTGCCCCCTGAACCAGTCCTGCCCGCACCGATTTCGAAACAAGCGGGTAACGGGCACCGTCAGAACGGCGCGCCGTGCACCGAGGCGGCTTCCGAGCCCGGTGCAGACACGCATGTCAACGGCACGCCCGCTGCCGTTCCGACTGCGGTGACGCGCGCGGACGCCCGGTCTGGTGACGACGTCGAGGCCGGCATCGTCGCGTTGTGGCGCAGCTACGGCGAGTCACGCGAGCAGAGCCAGCGCGATCGCCTGGTGCTGCACTACGCGCCACTGGTCAAGTACGTCGCCGGCCGCGTCGGCACCGGCCTGCCCGCCCACGTGGACGTGGCCGACCTGATCCAGTCCGGCATCTTCGGCCTGGTCGACGCGATCGAGAAGTTCGAGCCGGAACGCGGCCTCAAGTTCGAGACCTACGCCATGCAGCGCATCCGCGGCGCGATCCTCGACGACCTGCGCTCCCAGGACTGGGTGCCGCGCTCGGTCCGCAGCCGCGCCCGTGACGTCGAACGCGCTCTCGAACGCCTCGGCGCCAAGCTGCAGCGCACGCCCACCGACCGCGAGCTCGCCGCAGAGCTCAAGATCGGCCTCGCCGAACTGCGCGAGCTCTACGGCCAGCTCCAGCTCACCAGCGTCGTCGCCCTCGACGAGCTGATCGCCCCGAACAAGGGCGGCGCCTCCCTGGCCGAGTCCCTGCCCGACGACGGCGCCGAAGACCCGGTGGCGAGCCTCGTCGACCAGGACAGCCGCCGTCAGCTGGCCGACGCGATCGCCCAGCTGGCCGAGCGCGACCGCGTGGTCGTGACCCTCTACTACTTCGAGAACCTGACGCTCGCCGAGATCGGCAAGGTCCTCGGTGTCACCGAGTCCAGGGTCTGCCAGCTGCACACCCGCGCAGTCCTGCGCCTGCGCACCAAGCTCAACGAGCAGTCCGAGGCCTGAGCACGCCTCCCTCCCACTCCAGCCGCGGTGTGCGCGGTGCATTGGTGAGAACGCCGGCCGGACGTGTCGACGGCTGAGCATCGGGCTGTCGCGTGGGCGTACCGCGACGCCGCCGCAGCGCTTTGACGAGGCTTGTTGAGCGTCCAAAACGGGCCTTCAAACCTCTTTCCGTCGCTTGCCAGGGCTAATTCACTCGAACGGGTGGCCACTGGAGTTGCCCCAACCACGCCGAGTACCTACGCCGGCAACGCCCGCTCGACAGCAGGGTCGCGATGTCGGGGAACCAGGGGAAAGCGGCAGGTGGGCCGGGAGGCGGCGGGGTTAGCGGCGCCGGCGCCTCCCGGCACCTGCCGGGCGCCGCGGCGCGCGACGGGGCGCGCCGGCCGTCCGCCGCCGGGACATGGCGGGAGTGCGCCCGGTGGGATCGCCGCGGGCGTGACGGGGGCGCCGCGCGACGGGGGCTCGGTCAGCCGCCTCTGGGAGGGATGGAGGCGTTCAGCGGCAGCAGGCGTACGCGGCCCGCTGACACGAGGCGCAGCGGGTCCAGGTACTCGTGGCCTCGCCGGACGCCCCAGTGCAGGCATGGCGACGGGCAATGGCCCTCCTGCAGGTGGCCGAGGACGTCGCCGCGCTGGACCGGGCGGCCGGCTGTCACGGCCGGGGTCACCGGCTCGTACGTCGTGCGCAGGCCGCCGCGGTGCTCCACGGACACCAGCGTGCGGGCGGCCACGGCGCCGGCGTAGACGACAACGCCGTCGCCGGCCGCGAGGACCGGTGTGCCCGCGGAGGCGGACAGG
>NZ_MUYM01000187.1 GCF_002150765.1 Lentzea kentuckyensis | reverse complement strand
GACCGGTGGCGCGACCACCTACGTCGTCGAGGACGGCAGCGGCCAGCGGCGTTGCTTCCAGATCGCGGCGTTCGGCTACAACGGCGAACGTGGTAGCTCTGCCAAGGTGTGCGCCAACAAGAACTAGACGTAATTCGGCGCATTGTTGTGTGCGTATCAATTGGCGTACGGTCCCCCGGTGCAAAGCGCTCGTTACGCCGGCCCACCGTTGTTCGCTCGTGGACGCAGGCGCCGCACACTCGTGGCGTGGGCGGCCATCCCGCTCGTCGTCGGCATCGGAATCGGGGTGCTGATCGGCGGCGGTTTACGGCAGTCGTCTCCGGTCGGCTCCGGCATCACCACACCCAGGAACGAGCCCGTTCAGCTCGAATACACCGACATGCCGTGTGATCCGGGCTCATCCGTCCTCGTGCTGCACTCGCTGGAGGGCGCGATGCGGACGGAGGACGTCAAAGTGTTGCTGGACTACGAAACGATGTGGGTGAGACACCGGGAGAGCGCGAACCCGGCGCTGCGCGGCCAAACCGCGCTGCTGACCAGGCGGGACGACGTCTGCGACGCCATCGTCCCCCAGGACACGAGGTTCACCCAGTTCGTGTGGATCGGCCCGTTCCCGTCGGACGTGGCGCCCGCGCTGTGCGAGGCGTTGCTCAAGGTCACCTGGGAGAACTGCATTCCCGCGCAGGTGGTGCGCTGACTCCCGGCCCTGTCAACGGGTCCGTCAACGGCGGAACAACGGCCGCGGGTCGATCGCCCACACCACCTTGCGCCACCAGGAAGCCTTGCGCCGCACCGCTTTCCTCACCTGCCGGGCCAACCGCCAGCTGTTCTCGCCCTGGGCCGGCTGTGGCGCGAAAGCGGCGTGGTCCACCAGCACCGCCAGCCGTGCGCCCGCCTCACCCCACTCGCTCGCGACGTCCGGCACGGTACGGCTCGGTTTCGGCCGGAACCCGGCCAGTTGCAACGAGTCCAGCACCTCGTTCCACGCTCCCACCGGCCCGGCCGCCCGCAGCCGCACCCGCCGCGACGTCCGCGCCACGTACAACGCGACGAGAAGTACCGCCGGGACGAACGCCCAGAACGGGAACCCGTTCGTTTGTCGTGGTGCGGCAACGGTGTCGGGCCGCACCGCGGTCGGCTGCACCAGCGGCGGCACCGACGGCAACGAGGTCGGCGTCGGCTTGGCGGTGGTCGACGCGAGCCGGTTCAGCACCTCGCGCTTCGAGGCCGCGCTGGGCCCGCTTCCGTTGCCGGACACCGGATCGAACGCCACCCAGCCCCACCCGCTGAAGTACACCTCGGGCCAGGCCGTGGCATCGGCGGCACGAACGATCCGTTCGCCGTTCTGTTCCGGCACCGGCTGGAACCCGATCACCACCCGAGTGGGCAATCCGACCGCCCGCGCCAGCACCGCATAGGCCGACGCGAACTGCTCGGCGGTCCCCGCCCCGGCCCCGGCCTCACCGGCCTGCCCGAACAGGAACGTCTCCAGCCGAGCGTACGACGACCCGACCGGCGCCTCGGCGTCCGGCCGCCGGTTGAGCCGCACAACCTGTTCCAGCGCAACAGCCTTCTCGTACGGCGTGCGCGCACTCGCGGTCGCCTGCCGCGCGTACTCCGCCAACGTGAACGGCAACCGCGGCAACGCCGTGTACCTGGTCGCGTCCGCGGGCACCCGCGCCTCGGCCAGATCGGTGTCGGCAGGCGTCTCCAGGGTGCCTCTCACCGTGTAGCTGAGCCCGGTCCTGAGCCCCTCCGCCACCACCAGCGNNACACCGGGCAGCCACTCCCCCGACAACCCGGTGATCCGCAGATCGACGCTGGCGTCCTGGAACTTCCCGCCGATCGGCAGATCAGGCGCGTCCACCACACCAAGCGGCCCGTAGGTCGACGCCGCCTCCCACGACGCCCCCGAATACCGGCTGAGCGTCACCAGCCGCACCGGCACCTCGGGCCCACGCATCCGGAACAACTCGGCGTCCCCCTGCGCCGCCCAAGCCGCGAGCTGCGGCAGCGGGTTGGCGATGGCCACCTCGGTGACCGGCGGCGTGACCAGCTTGCGCGGCTCGAACCCGTTGGTGGGCAACACAAAGGTCAGCAACGTCAACGCGGCCAGCCCCGTGGCCAGAATCGCGGGCGGCACCACCGGCCCGCGCCGGTCGATGATCAGCCACCCCAACGCCAGCAACACGACCAAGGTGAGCGCCACCAGGCCATACCGGTCCGCACGCCCCGTGGTGAGCAGCGCCGCCGACACGTACAACGCCGCTGCTCCGAGCGCCGGCACGAACAAGGCCGTCCCGCGCTTGGTAACCGACAACACCGTGCCCGTGGAAACACCGATGATCAGCAACAACCCCGGCACCAGCAACTCGGGCGTGGCCGGCGCGGGCCGCGCCGCCGT
>NZ_MUYM01000186.1 GCF_002150765.1 Lentzea kentuckyensis | reverse complement strand
GGGCGGGGGCGGAGCGGCGAGCCAGGTGCCGCGGCTGGTTCCGTGGGTGGTGTCGGGCAAGAGCGAGACGGCGTTGCGCGCGCAGGTTGAGCGGTTGACGGCGTTCGCGCGGCAGCATGCTGAGCTTGATCCGGTGGATGTCGGTGGTGCGTTGGCGGCCAAGGCGGTGTTCGGGCATCGGGCCGTTCTGTCGCCGGACGGGGTGGAGATCGCGTCCGGCGTGGCGGACGACGGCGCGCGGGTGGCATTCGTGTTCCCCGGCCAGGGCTCGCAGTGGGTGGGCATGGCGGTGGAGTTGATCGAGGAAGCGCCGGGGTTCGCCGAGTTGATGGGCCGGTGTGCGGTCGCGTTGCGGCAGTGGGTCGACTGGGATTTGTTCGAGGTGATCCGGGACGCCGCCGCGTTGGAGCGGGTCGAGGTCGTGCAGCCGGCGCTGTGGGCGGTGATGGTGTCGTTGGCCGGGTTGTGGCGGGCGTACGGGGTTGAGCCGCAGGCGGTTGTCGGGCATTCGCAGGGGGAGATCGCAGCGGCGGTCGTTGCCGGAGCATTGTCCATTGAGGATGGTGCTCGGGTGGTTTGCATGCGCAGCAGGGCGATCGCCACGTTGGCGGGCACTGGCGGCATGGTCTCGGTTGCGCTGCCTGTGGACAAGGCTCGCGAACTTGTGCGGCGAGTGCACGTTGCAGCGGTGAACGGGCCCGCTGCGACGGTCCTTGCCGGTGACTCGGAGGCGTTGGAAGAGCTGTTGGCTGTTTGTGAGGCTCAGGGGGTGCATGCGCGGCGGATTCCGGTGGATTACGCGTCGCACACGCCGCAGGTTGAGGCTGTTCGGAACGAGATCATTGAGGAACTGCTGAGGATTGCGCCGCGCCAAGCCGAGATCGACTTCTACTCGACGTTGACAGGGGAACGGTTCGACACGGCCGGGCTCGATGCGCGGTATTGGTACGAGAACCTGCGCAACACGGTCAGGTTCGAGGCGGCGATCGAACAGCTCGCGCAGGACGGATACGGGGTGTTCGTCGAGGTCAGCGCGCATCCGGTGCTGACGATCGGGATCGAGGACGCGGTCGAGGGGACCGTGGTCGGGTCGCTGCGCAGGGACGACGGTGGGTGGGAACGGTTCCTGCTGCAGTTGGCACGGGCGTGGGTCGGTGGGGCGAACGTCGACTGGACGCGGTGTTGTCACGCGACGCGGCGGGTTGAGCTGCCTACGTATGCCTTTCAGCGCAAGCCCTATTGGCTGGGAGCGGCCGGGCATCCGTGGCTGGGGAGTGCGACCAGCTTGGCGTCGGGCGGGTTGTTGTTCACGGGACGGTTGTCGCTCGCGACGCATCCGTGGCTGGCTGACCACGTGGTGCTGGGGTCGGTGTTGTTGCCGGGCACCGCGTTCCTTGAGATTGCGCTAAAAGCGGCGGACGAGGCCGGATGTGGCGTGGTGGAGGAGCTGACCATCTTGGCGCCGTTGGTGGTGTCGGACGTCGAGCTGCAGGTCGTGGTTGGTGCTCCGGACGAGACGGGGCGGCGGACGATCGAGGTGTTTTCGCGGGGTGCGGAGTGGGTTTGTCACGCAAGCGGCGTGCTGGCGCCTGGGGCGCCGCGCGAGGTGGAGATCGCGTGGCCGCCTGCTGGGGACGAGGTCGCGGTTGGGGATTTGTATGAGCGGTTGAGTGCTGTCGGGTTCGCCTATGGGCCGCGATTCCAAGGTTTGCAACGGGTTTGGCGGGGCGACGGCGAGGTGTTCGCCGAGATTCGGTTGCCGGAGGGAGAGCCTGGGTTCGGGCTGCACCCGGCGTTGTTCGATGCCGCGTTGCACGCGATCGCGCTGGGAAGCAACGAGAGCAGAGTGCCGTTCGCGTGGAACGGGGTGTCGTTGGCCGTGAGGGGTGCTTCGGTGCTTCGGGTGCGGTTGAGCGAGATCGGGACTGACGTGGTGTCGCTCGCCGCGGTCGATGAGACCGGCCGGACCGTGGTGAACGCGGACTCGTTGGTAGTTAGGCCCGTGTCGTCCGGTCAGCTCGCGCCCGAGTCGCTGTATGCGGTGCGGTGGAAGGCGATTCCGGTCGCGCCGGCTGAGCTGCCGGGGAAGGTCGTTGAGCTGGAACACGTGCATCAGGCGTTGGCGGTGCTGCAGGAATGGGTTGCGGGGGAACAAGAACCGCTCGTGCTCGTGACGAAGAACGCTACGGGGGACGACCCGGACCTGACTGGCGCGGCAGTGTGGGGGTTCGTGCGGTCCGCGCAGTCGGAGAACCCCGGCAAGATCGTTCTGGTCGACGTCGAGGGTGAGGTGCGCCGGGAGGCGTTGGCGGCGGCGGTTGCTTCTGGGGAGCCGCAGCTCGCGTTGCGTGGCGATGAGGTTCTGGTGCCTCGGCTGGCGAGGACCACGCTGGGGGAGCAGGCCCTCAGGCTGGAAGGCACGGTGTTGATCACCGGCGGGACCGGCACGTTGGGCAGGTTGGTGGCGCGGCATCTCGTCGGCGCGCACGGCGTTCGGAGCCTGGTGCTCGCCAGCAGGCGGGGCGGGGAGCTGGACGTGCCCGGTGCCGAGGTCGTGGCGTGCGATGTCGCGGACCGGGCGGCGTTGGAGCGGCTGGTGGTCTCGCGTCAGGTGGATGCCGTGGTGCACATGGCGGGCACGCTCGACGACGGCGTCATCTCGTCGCTCACTCCTGAGCGCATCGACGAGGTGTGGCGGCCCAAGGCGTCTGCGGCCTGGCATCTGCACGAGCTGTTGCCGGACGTGCCGATGGTGTTCTTCTCGTCGGCGGCGGGCACGTTCGGTGGGCCGGGGCAGGCGAACTACGCGGCGGCCAACGCGTACCTGGACGCACTGGCGCGGCATCGGCGGGCGCGTGGGTTGCCGGCTGTCTCGCTCGCGTGGGGGCTGTGGGCCGATGACAGCGGCATGACCGGGCACCTCAGCGAGGTCGACCGGGCGCGGATGGCTCGCGGCGGCATCAGGCCGTTGGGTGCGGAGGAGGGCTTGCGGCTGTTCGACGCGGCGTTGCGGTGCAGCGAATCCGTGCTGGTACCGGTGCCGTTGGACGCTGCGGCGCAGACGGTGCACCCGTTGTTGCGCGGGCTGGTTCGGGAGTGGGTGCCGGAGCGCGAGGCGTGGCGGCCGACCGGGGAACCGCGGCAGGTGCTCGACCTGGTGCGCGGCGAGGTTGCCGGGGTGCTGGGGATTCCGGGGCGGGTGGCGGCCGAGCGGACGTTCAAGGAGCTCGGATTTGACTCGCTCACCGCGGTGGAGCTGCGCAACAGGCTGAGCGCCCTGGTGGGGGTGCGCTTGCCGTCGACGCTGGTCTTCGACCACCCGAGTCCGGGGGCGCTGGCCGAGCACCTGATGGCCGAGTTGCTGCCGGAGGTGGTGGCGGAAGAGCCCGACGCGATCGACGGCATGGACACCGACGACTTGGTGCGGCTGGTGCTCGGTGGGCACTGAGGCGGAGGGACATGTGGCCAAGGCGCTTCGCGTCGCGGTCAAGGAGAACCAGCGGTTGCGGCGGGAGAACGACGAACTGCGGGCGCGGCTGGACGAACCGGTCGCGATCGTCGGGATGGCGTGCCGGTATCCGGGCGGGGTGCGGTCGCCGGAGGGCCTGTGGCGGCTGGTCGTCGACGAGGTGGACGCGATCGGGCCGTTCCCGGCGGACCGCGGCTGGGATCTGGATGCCTTGTACTCGCCGGATCCGTCGGCGACCGGAACCTGTTACACGCGGTCGGGCGGGTTTCTGCACGACGCGGCGGAGTTCGACGCGGGGTTCTTCGGAATCTCGCCGCGGGAGGCGCTGGCGATCGATCCGCAGCAACGGTTGCTGCTGGAGACGTCGTGGGAGGCGTTCGAGGATGCCGGGATCGACCCGTTGTCGTTGCGGCGGAGCAGGACTGGGGTGTTTGCCGGGGTCATGTACAACGACTACGGGTCGCGGCTCTCCGGGCGGGTGCCCGCGTTCGAGGGGCAACTGGGGATCGGCAGCGCGGGGAGCGTGGCGTCGGGGCGAGTGGCCTACACGTTCGGGTTGGAGGGGCCCGCGGTCACGGTGGACACGGCGTGCTCG
>NZ_MUYM01000185.1 GCF_002150765.1 Lentzea kentuckyensis | reverse complement strand
ACAGCTGGTCGACCAGCTGTCTGTCCTTCCAGATCAGCACCGTGGAGCCGGACGTCCAGCGGAACGAGCCGTTGCCGACGACGAACGATCCGGCGGCACTGACCACACCGCTCGCCCCCACGCTGTCCGGCACCGGCAGTTGGGACTCGGTCCACGTGTCGCACACGACCGGATCGGCCGATGCGGTGGCGGGCGCCAGCACACCGGCGGACAGGACCAGCGCGCCCGCGAAGACGCGCCATCCCCCAGAGAAGACCATCGTTGTTCCCCCTTGCTAGTTGGCCTGAGAACGACCGTAGCGACGGGGTCTGACAGTTATTTCGCGCCGGACATGGCACGGGGCCGCCGCCCGAGGACAGCGGCCCCGTACAACTGCGATCACACTCGCGCGACGGTCACCTTGACCTTGACGCCGTCACCGACGGTGCCCTCGGCAGTGCCCTCGCCGAAGACCACCGACGACGTCAGCGTCTCCGACCGCACGAACTCCAGGTGCGGCTCGACCGCGGACCGCACCGCGTCCGGAAGCTCCAGCGTCAGCGTGATCCGGTCGGACACGTCGAGCTGGGCGTCCTTGCGCGCCTGCTGCACCACACGCACCAGGTCACGCGCGACACCCTCGGCCTCCAGCACCGGGGTCACCACCGTGTCGAGCACGACGACGCCCGCACCACCCGGCAGCGCCGCCGTGGCAGCCGGATCCGTTGCCACCAACCGCTGTTCGTACTCGCCCTCGAACAGCTCGACACCGGCGGCGACCACCCGACCGTCCACTTCGGACCAGTCACCGGACTTGACCGCCTTGATGACCTTCTGCACGTTCGGCCCGAGCCGCGGGCCGGCCGCGCGTGCGTTCACCACGAGCTGGAACTGTCCGTAGGCGTCGACGTCCGTGGACAGCGACACCTCCTTGACGTTGACCTCGTCGCGCACGATCTCGGCGAAGTCCTCCAGCGAGCCGGCCACCGGCGACGCGACCGTCAGGCGCGCCAGCGGAAGCCGCACGCGCAGCTTGTTGGCCTTGCGCAACGACAACGCCGTCGAGCACACGTCGCGAACCTCGTCCATCGCCGCCACGAGAGCGTCGTCGGCGGGCAGGTCCGAGACCGACGGGAAGTCCGTCAGGTGCACCGAACGCCCACCGGTGAGCCCGCGCCACACGACCTCGGTCGTGTAAGGCAGCAACGGCGCCGTCACGCGCGTGACGACCTCCAGCACGGTGTGCAGAGTGTCGATCGCGTCCTGCTCGCCGTCCCAGAACCGCTGCCGCGACCGCCGCACGTACCAGTTCGTCAGCACCTCCAGGTACTCACGCACCAGCTGGCACGCGCCGGAGATGTCGTAGACGTCCATCGCCGTCTGGACGTCGCGCACCAGGTCGTGCGTCTTCGCCAGCGCGTACCGGTCCAGCACGTGCGCCGAGTCGGTCCGCCAGGTGCCCTCACGCCCGGAAGCGTTGGAGTACAAGGCGAGGAAGTACCAGGAGTTCCACAACGGCAGCACCGCCTGGCGCACCGCGTCCCTGATGCCGCGCTCGGTCACCACCAGGTCGCCACCGCGCAGGATCGGCGACGCCATGAGGAACCACCTCATCGCGTCCGACCCGTCGCGGTCGAAGACCTCGTTGACGTCCGGGTAGTTCTTCAGCGACTTGGACATCTTCTGGCCGTCGTCACCGAGCACGATCCCGTGCGCCACGCAGTCGCGGAACGCGGGCCGGTCGAACAGCGCCGTCGCGAGCACGTGCAGCGTGTAGAACCAGCCGCGCGTCTGCCCGTTGTACTCGACGATGAAGTCGCCGGGGTAGTGGTTCTCGAACCACTCCGCGTTCTCGAAGGGGTAGTGCACCTGCGCGAACGACATCGAGCCCGACTCGAACCAGCAGTCGAGCACGTCCGGGATCCGGCGCATGGTCGACTTGCCGGACGGGTCGTCCGGGTTCGGCCGCGTCAGCTCGTCGATGAACGGCCGGTGCAGGTTGTCCGGACGCACGCCGAAGTCGCGTTCCAGCTCGTCCAGCGACCCGTACACGTCCGTGCGCGGGAACTCGGGGTTGTCCGAGGTCCACACGGGCAGCGGCGAGCCCCAGTACCGGTTGCGCGAGATGTTCCAGTCGCGCGCGTTCTCCAGCCACTTGCCGAACTGGCCGTCCTTGATGTGGCCGGGCACCCAGTTGATCTGCTGGTTGAGCTCGACCATCCGGTCCTTGAACTGCGTGACCGCGACGAACCACGCCGACAGCGCGCGCTGGATCAGCGGGTTCGCACACCGCCAGCAGTGCGGGTACGGGTGGTCATAGGTCTCGTGCCGCAGCAGCAGGCCCGCTTCCTTGAGGTCGCGGATGATCAGCTTGTTCGCCTCGAAGACGTGCACGCCCGCGTACGGCGTCACCTCGGCGGTGAACTTGCCGTCCGGCCCGACCGGCACGACGACCTCGATGCCCGCCGCGTCCGTCACGACCTTGTCGTCCTCACCGAACGCCGGCGCGATGTGGACGATGCCCGTGCCGTCGTCGGTGGTCACGTAGTCCGCGGTCAGCACCTGGTGCGCGTTCTCGCGGCCCACGAAGAAGTCGAACGGCGGCAGGTACTTCTTGCCGACCAGGTCCGAACCCTTGTAGCGGGCGACGACCTCGGGCTCCTCGCCCAGCTCACGCGCGTACGCCGCGACGCGAGCCTCGGCGAGCAGGTACTTGTCACCGTCGGCGCCGACGACGGTCACGTAGTCGACGTCCGGGTGCACCGCGGCGGCCAGGTTGCTCGGCAGCGTCCACGGCGTGGTCGTCCAGACCAGGGCCTTCTCACCGGACTCAAGGCGCAGCGCCACCGTCACGGCCGGGTCCTGCCGGTCGCGGTAGGCGTCGTCCATCTTGGTCTCGGTGTTGGACAGCGGCGTCTGGCAGCGCCAGCAGTACCAGAGCACCCGGAAGCCCTCGTAGATCAAGCCCTTGTCCCACAAGGCCTTGAACGCCCACATGACGCTTTCCATGTAGTCGAGGTCGAGCGTCTTGTAGTCGTTGTCGAAGTCGACCCAACGAGCCTGCCGCGTCACGTACTCGCGCCACTGGTCCGTGTACTGCAACACGGACGTGCGGCACGCCTCGTTGAACTTCTCGATGCCGAGCTCGTCGATCTCGTGCTTCTGCGTGATGCCCAGCTGCTTCTCGGCCTCGTACTCGGCCGGCATGCCGTGCGTGTCCCAGCCGAACCGGCGCTCGACGTGCTTGCCGCGCATCGTCTGGTAGCGCGGCACGACGTCCTTGACGTAGCCGGTCAGCAGGTGCCCGTAGTGCGGAAGACCGTTCGCGAACGGCGGGCCGTCGTAGAAGACGAACTCGTTCGCACCGTCGTCACCCACCGGGTTGCGGTCGATGCTCGCCTGGAAGGTCTCGTCGTCCTTCCAGTACCCGAGCACGTCCTGCTCGAGGTTCGGAAAGGACGGCTGCGCCGGGACCTCGTTCGCGCCGGCCCTGGGGTAGGCCATCTTCACTGCTCCTCGCGGTCGGATACGACACGCGAGGACGACGCACCGGACGTTGCCCGGCAGGCCGCGGTACCACCCCGCTTGCTCGCGCTGACACGCGAGCCTCTCGTTCTTCGGCTGTGACGGGCCGGTCCCGTCCGGTTCTACTGAGGCTCGCGCCCGTTCTTCCGGAGGCTCCCCGGTGATGGCCGGATCGGTGCCTGTAGCTACAGGGTACGGGGCGGCGCAAACCGTATGCTGCGCGGATGACGTTGACCATCGCGTTGTCGATCGTGCTGGCCCTGCTCTTCGTCGCGACAGGCGCCGGCAAGCTCTTCGGGGCGAAGGCGTCACTGCAGGCCCGCGACCACTTCCGGATGAACCCGGCACTGTGGCGCACCATCGGCGCCCTGGAGTGGGCGGGCGCCGCCGGTCTGGTCGCCGGCCTGGTCACGTGGGAATGGGTGGCGCACGCGGCCACCGTCGGACTCGGGCTGCTGATGGTCGGCGCCACGATCACCCGGCTGCGCTACGACTCCAAGCCGTCCGGCGTGGTCGTGGACCTGGTGCTGCTGGCGTTGCTGATCACCCTGCTGTTCCTGGACCGGTGACGCACACCTTCCACGTCCTCGGCACGCCAGAAGTCCGGCGCGGCACCACCCGCGTCGAGGTGGGTCACGCCCGTCAGCTGAGTGTGCTGGCCGTGCTGCTCGTGGACGTCAACCAGGTCGTCAGCGTCGACAAGCTGCTCTCACGCGTGTGGGACGACGCACCGCCGCGGCAGGCCAAGGCCGCGCTCTACAGCTACATATCCCGGCTGCGGACCGCGCTGAACGGCATCCCGATCGTGCGCCGCTCCGGCGGTTACGTGCTGAAGGCCGACCCGTCGTCCATCGATCTGCACCGCTTCCGCTCTCTCGTGGCCAACGGACAGCCCGGTGAGGCCATCGCGCTCGTGCGCGGCGAACCGTTCGAGGGCCTGCACGGCGCGTGGTTCGACGGACTGCGCGAGACGCTGGCCGGCGAGATCACCGCCGCCGAACTGGACCACACCGACACCAGGCTCGCCGCGGGCGAACACGTGGACCTGATCGCCGAACTGACCGCGCGCACGGCCGAACGCCCGCTCGACGAACGCCTCGCGGGTCAGCTGATGCGCGCGTTGATCGGCGCCGACCAACGAGCAGACGCACTGGCCTACTACTCGCAGCTGCGCAACCGGCTAGCGGACGAACTGGGCCTGGACCCCGGCTCCACACTGAGAGACCTGCACGCGTCCTTGCTCCAGCGTCCACAGTGGACACCGCGCCAACTCCCGCCCACACCAGCTTTCACCGGCCCGACGGCACAACTGGCAGCACTCGACGACGGCCCGATCGTCACGATCACCGGCCCGGCGGGAACGGGCAAGACGACGCTCGCCCTGCACTGGGCACACGAACACGCCGCCGACTACCCGGACGGCCAGCTGTTCGTGGACCTCAACGACAGCGACCCGGCCGATGTCGTCCGCGAGTTCATCACCGCGTTGGGCACCTCACCGGACGGCATCCCACCGGAGCCACACGCGCAGACGGCGCTCTACCGCACGTTGCTGGCCGACAGACGCATGCTGATCGTCCTCGACAACGCCGCCGACACGGCCCAGGTCGTCCCGCTGCTACCGGGCACTCCCCGGTGCCGGGTGATCGTGACCAGCCGCGAACGCCTGCCGGGTCTCGTGACCGCGCACGGTGCCCGCCCGGTGGTGATCTGAGTACATCCACGCATGGCGTGCCGACCGTCGTCTCCCCCAGACTTTCCAGCGAGGTGATTGGGGGATCACGTGAAAATTCTGGCACTCGCCGCCTTGCTCAGCTGCACCGTCACACCGGTGCAGGAGTTCTCCTTCGAGGCCGAAGCCAACGCATCGCCGGTGCACGGCCGGTCGGCGCACTGGTCGGCTCCCGCCGAGGAGATCCGAGTCGGACTGCGGCGATCCGACAACACCATCAGGATCCACGCCGAGCACAACGGCCTGGACGACTACATCCTGATCGAGCTGTCACGGCACGACGGACAGCTGATCACGGCCGGCTCCTACCACGACGAGAAGATCATGGTCGTGGGCGACCGCCACGCCTGTGTGGACGACACGGCCGACTTCACCATCGACCGCGTCGAGTACAACGCCGACGGATGGGCCGACGTGTTCCAGGCGTCGATCACCCACACCTGCCGGGACGACCTGCCCTTGAACGCGTTCCGCGTCCGAGTCGACTTCAACCGCTGACGCGTCTACGCCGCACGACCACACCGGCAACCACGAACAGCACGAGCAGCAACACACCGCCGACGATCGGCATCAGCCATCGTTCGAGAAAGGTGGGCGGCGGCGAGGTCTCGCGGACGAACGCCCGCATCTTCTCACTCAGCGCCGCATCACCAATGAGCTCGGCGAAGTGCGCCTTGCCCGGCACGATCTCAAGCTTGGCGTTCGAAGCGGCGCCCGCCACGGCCCGCGCGTGATCGGCGAGCCGCGGGTTCTCGACGTCGGCGTCCCCGGTCTCGATGACGTCGTCCTGCGCCGCGACGACCAGCGACGGCACCTTGACCGCACCAATGCCCGCCACCGCGTCCAGGTCGGAACTGCTCGTGCGGAAGGCCTGGAACGGGGTGAGCAGGAACACCCCCGTCAAGCCGGAGATCTTGCCCGCCGCCGCGGCGATCGCGGTGGCACCGGTGCCACCGCCGCCGGCGACGATCGAGGTGGCACCACGGCGGTCGAGCTCCGCGGCGGCACCCAGCACGTCGAGGTCGTACCGGTTCCGGTTCTCCCGCAGGAGCAGGGTGCGCATCTCGTAGACGAGCACCTGGTGGCCGTCGTCCGCGAGCTGCCGTGCCAACGGCAGCCAGTCGCAGATGAACTCGGTCTGGGTATGCGCCAGCAGCACGCCGCTGGACCCGCTGCCGAACACCAGGCCGGGCAGCTCGACGCCGTCCTCGGCCTTGAAGGTGATCGCGTCTTCGCGCAGGTCGGCGGGAACACACTTGTTCAACTCGGTCTTCGGCTGGGCGGCAGCTGGCGCGACGCTCGTCAAGACGAACGCGGCAACGACGACGGCCCCCAGCACTGATCTCAGCGCCATGAAGATGTCATAGCGCGCCAAGGCACCGATCGTTCGCGAAACGGACGCAGAGGGCCCGTTCGGACCTCAGGCCGAACGACTCCGGCGCACCAGCACCGCATCAGGGGTGCACACAGCGCAAGGTGTGAACTGCAGCTGCCGTGCTTCCTGCGCCGGGAGGCCCAGCGTGGGCCTCCCGGCGAGCCAGGAGCACGAACTCAGGTGGTACCGGGGCCGCTCGTCGAGGACCCGCACCTCGTCCACCAGATCGGCCACGACGAGCAGGTCTGCCGCGTCGGTGTCCTCTTCTGGTGGTTCCTCGTCAGCGGGCGGCGTGTCGGCTACCGCCGAAACCACTACCCGTTGATCATCAGCTACAGCTAGTTGATCTACACTCTGCGCGTCGGCAGCGGGGTCCCCCGGTCGCCGTCGCCACCAGTCCCAAGCAAGGACCAGGGCGGCGAGCACGCTCGCGCCCACGGACGACCACGCCCAGATCGTGTTGGACGTGGTCAGCGCAGGCACGAGCAACCCGAGGGCTGCCAGCACCAGAAGTAGAACTACGAAGAGCACCTAATGGACAGTAGTTCAGCCCGCTTCGGCGCGTGCGCCGAACGAGTAGCCCTGGGAACGTCCCTCGGACGGAGCGGCCGGGCCGCGGTCCTGAAGGTCGCGCAGGGACGACTCGAGCATCGTCTTCAGTCGCGTGCGGTACTCGCGCTCGAACGTCTGCAGCTTGTCGATCTGCTTCTCGAGCGTGTTCTTCTCCTGGGTGATGTTGCCCATCACCTCAGCGTGCTTGCGCTGCGCGTCGCGGTCGAGCGCCGTGGCCTTCTCACGGGCCTGCCGCTCGAGCGTCTCGGAGCGCGTACGCGCGTCGTTCAGCATGGTCTCGGCACGCGTGCGCGCCTCGTTGACCATCGTGTCGGCCTTGGCACGGGCCTCGGAGAGCAACTGCTCCGACTTCGTGCGCGCCTCGGACAGCATGCCGTCCGCCTCGGCCTTCGCCTCACCGGTCAGCCGGTCCGCCATCTCCTGGGCGAGACCCAGGACCTTCGCGGCCTGCACGTGGTGGTCTCCGCCACCACCGGGAGACGTCTGCTCCATCACCGAAGGCGGCGGGACCGGCGCCAGGCGGCGCGGCTCCTCAACCGGCATACGGGTCGTCATGGGGCTGGCAGAAGCCTTCGCACGCGCGTCGTCGAGGTCTGCGCGCGACGTCTCGAGCTGCTGGTCGAGCTGCTCGACCTGCTGACGGAGGTCGTTGTTCTCCTCGATCAAGCGGGCGAGTTCGCCCTCAACCAGGTCGAGGAACGCGTCCACCTCGTCCTCGTTGTAGCCCCGCTTGCCAATCGGCGGCTTGCTGAATGCAACGTTGTGCACATCAGCGGGGGTCAACGGCATCGGATCACCTCTCGCACTCCTGGGCTGCGGTCATCCCCGGTTCCCCGTCACCTGGGATCTGCAACTTGCATCAAAATGATAACGAGCAGCCACAGCACAATAATCGATAGGTCCAGCCCGACGCCCCCGATCCGCACAGTCGGGATCACCCGACGCAGTGCACGGACCGGTGGGTCGGTGACCGTGTACACGGTTTCCAGCGTCACGGCTACGCCGCCCGCGGGGCGCCACTCCCTCGCGAAGGTCCTCACCAGCTCGACCACCACACGTGCGGTCAGGAACAGGGAGAACGCGAAGAGGACGTAGAAGATGACGAGACGGATCGGGTCCACGGGTCAACTCTAACCGTGGTTCCCGAACCCACCCTCCGCCAGCTTCCTCCGGTCCTCCGCCGTGACGTCAATGTTCGGCGGTGAGAGAAGGAACACCCTGCTGGTGATCTTGTCCATGGACCCGCGCAGAGCGAACGCGAGACCGGCCGAGAAGTCGACGAGACGCTTCGCGTCCGCGTCGTCCATGTCGGTCAGGTTCAAGATCACCGGAGTGCCGTCGCGGTAGTGCTCCCCGATCGTGCGCGCCTCGCTGTAGGTACGGGGGTGAAGCGTGGTGATGCGCGCCAACGGGTTGCCTGCCGGCTCGGCGACCGGGCGCAGCCTGCTCACGGGCTCGCGCTGCGGCTCGACGGCGAGCGCACCGTGCACCGGTGCGTCAGCAGACCAGCGCCGCGTGCTCGAGGGGCTGCCCCCGCGCCGTGGCTCAGGCTCGTAGTCGTCCGACTCGTCGATCTCGGTCCGGTACCCGGAGCCCGGAAGCTCCGACCGTCCCGGCGTGAACACGCGGTTGCGCCGCGGGTAGGGGTCGTAGTCGTCGGCCTCGGCCGCGTACTCGGACCGGTAGTCGCCGTAGCGACCGCGGTCGTCGTCGTAGCCGGGGTCATCTGCGTACTCGGCGGGGACCATCCCGAAGTAGGCCTTCAGCTTGTGCAAAGCGCTCATCCCAAGCCCCTCCTCCGCGAGTTCCCCACCTAGGGACGGTGCGGACGGCCCCGAGGTTCCCGACAACCTATGGCGAGATTAGTCGCCGACTGCCGAGCAACGCGGTTCCGACACGCACACAGGTCGATCCGTGCGAGATGGCATCTTCCAGGTCCGCGCTCATTCCCGCTGACACCCTGATGGCAGTGGGATGATCATCACGTAGGCCTGATACCACTGACGCCAACGCTTCAAACGCCTGCGAAGGGTTCATCGTCAGAGGCGCGACAGTCATCGCACCTCGAAGAATAAGATCACCCGAACGAGTGATCACGCCAGCCAGTTCCGCCACATCGGCCACAGGACACCCACCCCGAGACGTGTCGCCGTCAATACTGACCTGCAACAACACGTCCAACGTCCTGCCCTTGGCCCGAGCCGCCCGCGCCAACGCCTCAGCGAGCCGGACGCTGTCCACCGAGTCGACCTGATCGGCCCACTCGACCACCGACTTCGCCTTGTTCCGCTGCAATCGGCCAACCATGTGCCAACGAGCTTCTTCAAGGTGTCTCAATTGGCTGACCTTGGCCCCGGCCTCCTGATCCCGATTCTCCGCGAAGTCGCGGAGACCAAGCTCATAAAGGATCTCCACATCGCTCGCCGGCCAGGTTTTCGTCACCGCGAGCAACATCACTTCAGACCGCTCACGCCCGGCACTTTCACACGCCTTGGCGATGCGCTCCTCAACCTCGGCGAGGTTCTCCCGCAACTCCTCGACCCGGCTCACGACTCGACCCAGATCACCGACGCGAGCCTCCCGGTAGGCGCCTCCCTGCGGTGGCTGAAGAGATCCCGCTCCTCGAACGTGCACCGCGGGTCGACCCCGATCTTCCCCACCCCGGCACTGGCAAGCTGGTTCCACAACCCGGCCCGCAAGTCCAACGCAGGAGTCCCCTTCCGCGACTTGGACGCACTCCCCGGCAAGTGCTTCTCCACGTCCTTCTGCATGTCAGCGGGCACCTCATAGCACTCACCACACACAGCAGGCCCCAGCAAAACCTCGATGCGCTCCAACTCGGCCCCCAGAGCCATCATCGCCTTGAGCGCCTCGACAACCACGCCAACCCGAGCCCCAACCCGCCCAGCGTGAACCGCCCCAACAACCCCGGCCTCCTGGTCCCCCAACAACACAGGCACACAATCGGCCGTCAACACCACCAACCCGAGACCAGCCTGTTTCGTCACAACAGCATCAGTAGCCTCAAGCGGCTCACCCTGCGGCCCGTCAACCGTCGCAACGGTCCGCCCGTGCACCTGCTCCATCCAGACCAACCGCTCAGGCGTCAACCCAACACCTTCCGCAAGCCGAGCCCGGTTGGCCACCACCGCCTTCTCCTCGTCCCCGACGTGATCGCCAAGGTTGAACGACTCGTACGGCCCCTTGGAAACGCCACCGGAGCGAGTGGTGACAACACGACGAATACGCACCCCCACACCCTAGTTCGCACACGCCCAGCCACGCCCCGCGCCGACCGCCATGGTGAGGCAGGGCGAAGGCGGAGGCGAGCTGCCCTTGGCGACGCCGGAGGCGAGCTGCTCTTCGCATGCGCTCCGGGTGGGGTCCCGTCACGAGTCGTGACACAGCACTCGCCCGCGGCGCTGGACCCCCGATCAGATTGGCGGGGGTTTGGGGGCAGCGCCCCAAGAGAAAGCACGCAACCGCATGGCCGCCGCCCGCAAGGTGACCACCCGCCCGCTCGCGCCCCACCAGCCAAGTTCCCACAGCAAGCTGCCGCAGGCGTCCCCCCAAAAGGAAGACCCCCTGAGCCCAAACGCTACTCAGGGGGTCCGACAAGATCGAAAACCGAAAACTCCGGCGACCTACCAACTCACCGCCGCATGAACGGCGGCACGTCCACCTCGTCATCCGGGTCCTCAGTGACCGGCACCGGCCGAGAAGGCAACGACCCGTTCTGCGACAAAGACCGAGGCACAGCCGGCACGTACCCGTTCCCCTGCGAAGGCGAAGGCTGCGGCGGCACAGAAGTCGGCGGCCGAACCTCCCCCTGCGAACCCTGATGCACCGACTGATGCCCCGTCTGGTGCCCCTGCTGATGAACAGCCTGGTGCCCAACCTGAGCCACCGGCTGCGAAACCGGCTGAGAGACCGGCGGAGCAACAGGCGGAGGCGCCACCGGCGGAGGCGTCTGAGCCACCGGAGCCTGCTGGTGAACCGGCGCGGCGGAAGCGGAAGCGATCGGCCCGGAAGCGGTCCGAGGCGCCGAGGACAACGCCGTCGGCTCCAGCTTCTTGTGCGTCGGACCGCCGCTGTCGAACCCGGCGGCGATCACCGTGACTCGAACCTCGTCGCCGAGGGAGTCGTCGATGACCGTACCGAAGATGATGTTCGCGTCCGGGTGCGCGGCCTCCTGGACCAGCGACGCCGACTCGTTGATCTCGAAAAGACCCAGGTCGGAGCCGCCGGCGATGGACAGCAGCACCCCGTGGGCGCCCTCCATCGAGGCCTCCAGCAGCGGCGAGTTGATCGCCTTCTGCGCGGCCTGGACCGCTCTGCCCTCACCGCGGGCCGAGCCGATGCCCATCAACGCCGAGCCCGCGCCGGACATGACCGACTTGACGTCGGCGAAGTCCAGGTTGATCAGACCAGGGGTCGTGATCAGGTCCGTGATGCCCTGGACACCGGAGAGGAGCACCTCGTCGGCCGAGCGGAACGCGTCCATCAGGCTGACACCGATGTCACCCAGCTGGAGCAGTCGGTCGTTGGGGATGACGATCAGCGTGTCGCACTCGTTGCGCAGGGCCTGGATGCCGTCCTCTGCCTGCTTGGCGCGGCGCTTGCCCTCGAAGGAGAACGGGCGCGTCACGACGCCGATGGTGAGTGCGCCGAGCTTGCGGGCGATCGAGGCCACCACCGGCGCGCCGCCGGTGCCCGTGCCGCCGCCCTCGCCGGCGGTCACGAAGACCATGTCGGCCCCCTTGAGGACCTCTTCGATCTCCTCGCGGTGGTCTTCGGCGGCCTTGTGCCCGACCTCGGGGTTCGCGCCCGCGCCGAGGCCACGCGTCAACTCGCGGCCGATGTCGAGCTTGACGTCGGCATCAGACATCAGCAAGGCCTGTGCGTCGGTGTTCACCGCGATGAACTCGACGCCCTTGAGCCCGACCTCGATCATGCGGTTGACGGCATTGACGCCGCCACCACCGATGCCGACGACCTTGATCACCGCGAGGTAGTTGTGCGGGGGCGTCATCGGATCCGCCTTCCTGATCGTGGTCCGTGCTGTGGTGCTGGGTGGTGATGCACCCGGATTGAAACTCTCAACCTCTCGTCGAGGCTCAGAGTTATGTCAACCCCATATGTTCCTGCTGGACGGTAAGCACCGGCGGTGCGTCGGTCCAGCAGCCACGCCGTAGGGTCCCAACACTGTGCGCTACTACTCCCCGGTCGTGCCGTCAAGTAGCGCGCACGGCCCTGAGGACGACGCACCACCAGCGTAGTCGGACCTCGAATCAGAGATCGTCTCGCCCGTCCTATCGACGATTTTCTGTCGGTGGCGCTCGCTAGCGTGGCCTCATGGGGATGAAGAAGCTGTGCGTCGCCCTCACGGCGATCGCACTGGGGGCAGTGACGGCCGCACCCGCGAGCGCGGCGCAAGACGGAAACAGAATCATCGAGATCCGCAACGTTGGCCACAACCTCTGCATCGACAACACACCGCGGGACGGATACCGGCCCAGCGTCGCCACCTGCACGGGAAGCCCCGCGCAACGGTACGAGGTCGTCCCGGCGGCGGCCGGCAAGGTGTTCCTGCGCAGCGTCGAGGACGGAACCTGCCTGGACCGGCTGGGCCAGTCGCTCTCCCTGCACCCGATGGCCTGCAACGTCGAGACGACCACGCAGCGCGCCGAACTGGTGCCCGACGGGCCCGGCATCGTCAAACTGCGGTTCCAGGACAGGTTCGCTCAGGTGCTCTACGAAGACATGGGCGTGATCTTCAGCGACGAGGACATGGGCGACTACGAGCAGTGGGAGATCCGCGAGGTAGGCGTGGTGCCACCGCCCACGCTCGCGAGCGTCGTGCGGCTGCGGAACGCCGACAGCAAGACCTGCCTGACCGGCAGCGGCACCAAACCGGCGATGGCGCCGTGCGCCACGGAGCTGAGCCAGGCGTTCGAGCTCGGTGAGAGCGGGGGCGTGTTGCGCAACAAGGCGAGCGGGAAGTGCCTGGCCAACCCGCGCTTCGACGAGGTCACCGCGGTGACCTCGTCGAAGCGCGGGT
>NZ_MUYM01000184.1:569-1563 GCF_002150765.1 Lentzea kentuckyensis | reverse complement strand
TCGTCGGTCGGCCGCGTCGTCACCGCGCCCGCGTCGGCCTGGGCGTGCCGCAGCACCTCGGCCGTGGAGGCGATCTGCAGCGACATGGCGTGCCCGCGCTCGTACCCCCGGCCCTCCAATAACGCGTCGAGGTCGTCCGCACACACACCAGGCGTGATCTGGAACCGCACCCCGGACCCGCGTGCGGCGCAGAACTCCTCCGCGCGCGCGACGCGGTCCTCACGGTCGTGCGGCAGCACCGCGCTCACCCACCAGGCGTCGCCGGGGGAGTGCCGCAGCCACCAGCCGCCGGCCTCCTCGACGTGGGCNNGCCAGTTGCCGGACGACGCGGGATCCTCGGAGAAGTAGTACTCGCGGATCGCGTCCAGCAGTGCCGCAGTGGCCAGCAACCCGTCCTCATCGGACAGCAGGTCGTGGATTCCGCGCGCGTTGCGTTCCGAGATACCCATCAGCGCGCCGGTCCACGTGACGTGTTCGTCGAGCGTGAGGTTGCCGTCGCCGTCCTCGTCCGCGATCGCCATCAGCGCGTCGAGGAGCGGCACATATCCCTCGTCGAACGACTCCGGCGTCTCCAGCAGCCCGTTCGCGAACGCTTTCTTGTACTCGTCGACGCTGATCCGGCCGTCGCGGTCCTGGTCCGCGACNNGCCCGTTCAGCATGGCGTGGAACCTGACCGCCTTCGGGTCGTCACCGGTCAGCCCGAACGCCTTCGTGGTGCGCTCGGCCGCCTGCGTGAAGTCCTCGCGCTCGATGAACCCGTCGCCGTCCGAGTCGTACGTGCGGAACCGGCGAGCCAGCTTGCGGTCCAGGAAGGCGGTGATCTCCATGAAGCCCTTCTACCGCATTCTGGACCGAAGGAACACGACTCATCGTCTGCCCAGTCCGGAAATCGCGCTCGCCACGACGACAATGCCGATCACGCCGATTATCGCCGCGACTCCACCGACCGCCGGTTTTGACACTTGCTGAACGTGCGCGACCGGGCGTGGAGGTA
>NZ_MUYM01000184.1:0-552 GCF_002150765.1 Lentzea kentuckyensis | reverse complement strand
CCGGCGCGGCGACCTGGCAGGTGTAGGTGAGACGCTCGCGCGGTCGAAGGACGGGGAACGTCCTGCGGCACGCGGCAGGCTCGCCGTCGACCCGCACGTCGTCGATCGAGTACTCGGACGGGTTGCCGACCGTGACGGTGACCGTGACGAGTTCGCCGTCCTCCGCGCGGTCCTTCGACCACAGCGCGCTGATCGTCAGCCTCGGGTAGATCACCTTGACCTGCACGGACGCGCTCGCCTCNNCCGTGCAGTCCACGGCGGAGGACGCGCCGGGGTCGAGTTGGCCCTGCAGGGGAGCGCATCCACCGGCCGCGCGGGCGCTGAGGCCGTAGAGCGGGGTGTCGCCGGTGTTCGTGACCGTGGTCGTGAACTTGACGGCCTGACCTGGGAGAGCGGTCATCGGTTCGGTCGCGGTGGTGGCTTTCAGACTCGGGTGCAGTACGTCGACGGTCGAGGTCCGGTCGGCGGCGAGCGGGTCGCCGGCGAGGCTGATGCCGCTCGCCGCGACGGTGGTCGGGTAGTCGTTGTCGGCCGCGACGGACGTGCAGGTAC
>NZ_MUYM01000183.1 GCF_002150765.1 Lentzea kentuckyensis | reverse complement strand
GACGAACCGACCGCGCACCTCGACCCGGTGACAAGTCGCAAAGTCGACAAAGCGATCAAGAGAGCTAGCGCCACCGCCGCTGTCGTCCTCGCCTCGCACCGCGAGAAGGAGGCGACGGAGGAGGAGACGTTCGCCAGGGTCGTCACCGAGGAGACGCAGCCGGAACGCCCGAAGCGCCTGCCGATCCCGTGGAAGGGCGCCGGGCTGGGCGTGCTGGCGGCCGTGGCGGGCATCGCGCTGACCGCGCTGGCCGCCCACCTGATCGCCCGCGCGGCCGAGATGCCGCCGATCCTGACCCTGTCGGTGCTGGTCGTGGGCGTGCGGACGTTCGCGTTGAGCAAGGGCGTGCTCCGGTACGTCGAGCGCCTGGTCACGCACCACGAGGCGTTCAAGCTCGCCACGAACCTGCGTGCGGAGCTATGGCTCAGGCTCGTGCGAACCCAACGACGCGATGGGCTTCAACGGCTGGTTGAGGACACGGACACCGTTCGCGACCTGGTGCCGCGAGTGCTCGTGCCGCCGGTCGTGGCCATCGGCGCGGGCATCGCGACCACGACCCTGTTCGCGTTCATCGACCCGGTTGCCGCCCTGGTGCTCGGCGGTCTGCTGCTCACGGCGGGGCTCGCCGCGCCGGCGGTCGCCGTCTGGACCGAGCGCCGGGCCAGCACGAAGCTCGCCAGGGGCCGGCGCAAGGTCGCCCGCGACACGATCAACGCACTCGCCGCCGCACCGGATCTGCTTGCGCACGACGCCCATCACCGTCTGCTCGCACAGCTGCACGCCGAGGACGTCGAACTGGCCGGGGAGACCCGCAAGCAAGCGTTTGGCACGGGCGCGGCCACCGCGATCGTGCTGCTCGCGACCGGTCTGGCTGCCCTCGTCTGCGCCACGACCGGCAACCCGGTGCTCGGCCTCGTCCCGCTCGCTCTGGCCGAACCACTGGCCGCACTGCCGCTCGCGGCCCAGCAGCGCAGGGCGCTCCAGGAGGCCAGCGCACGGCTCCAGTTCGACGCTGAAGAACGCCCGGAGACCCCGAGAGGCAAGCGGATCCGGCTGGAGAACGTCGACGTCCGCTGGCCAGGCGCGACCGAGCCGACCCTCACCGGCCTGCACCTCGACATCGAGCCCGGCACGCACGTCGCGATCGTCGGCCCGTCGGGCAGCGGCAAGTCGACGCTGTTCGCGCTGCTCCTGGGCTTCCTGCAGCCGGAGCGCGGCATCGTGGAGCTGCCGTCGGCGACCTGGTGCCCGCAGGAGCCGATGCTGGTCAGCACGACCGTGCGGGAGAACCTGCGGATGTCGGGGCCGCACGACGACGAGCGGCTGAAGGAAGCGCTGCGGCTGGCGTGCCTGCCGGAGTGGGTGGACCGGCTCGACACCGTGATCCGGCCCGACCAGGTGTCGGGCGGCGAGGCGCAACGGCTCGCGCTCGCCAGGGCGTTGCTGCACGACGCCGACGTGGTGCTGCTCGACGAACCCACCGCACACCTCGACGAACCGACCGCGCGCAAGCTGCTGGAGCAGCTCCGCGCCGACCGCAGGACGATCTTGCACATCACCCACCGGCCCGATGAGGCCGCGCGGGCAGACCTCGTGCTGAACCTCGGCGCGCCCGCATACCGTTGAGGACCATGGACCCCTCCCTGGCGCGGCGCGTGCTCGTCGCGTCCACCGAGATCACGTCGGCGGCGCTGGAAGACC
>NZ_MUYM01000182.1 GCF_002150765.1 Lentzea kentuckyensis | reverse complement strand
CCCCAACCAGCGCAACCCCGCTGACCACCCCGAACAACGTCACCCACCCCAACGCCGGCACCCCGGTCAGCCAAGCCAACTGATCAGCGTCCGACCGAGGAGCCTGCCTCCGCCACCGCTTGACCTGCAGCTCCCAAACCGGCCGAACCCCACCCAGCAGCAAAAACCAGGCGAACACATACGCAGCGGTGTCCCGAACCTCACCAGACGCGTAGAACGACACGAAGAAGAACAACCCACCAGTGACGATGATGGACAAAACCCCGAACACGTTGCGAATCATGATCAGCATGGCCGCGAGAAACCCGATGCTGATCCACAGCATCAGCTGAATCTGCTCGTTGGTGATCAACACAGCCGCCCCGAACCCGAGCAACGACGGCGCGATGTACCCGGCCAGCGCCGTGAGCACCATCCCGGGCCCACGAGGCTTCCCCCGGGACACCGTGAGTCCACTGGTGTCGGAGTGCAGCTTGATACCGCTGAGACGACGCCCGGTCAGCACGGCGACCAACGCGTGCCCGCCCTCGTGGGCGATGGTGATCACGTTGCGCGTGATTCTCCAGATCCCGTGCAACGCCACAGCCAGGAACGCGGCCAGCGCGGTTCCCCACGTGATCAGCACTTCGTGGGTCAGCAACTCAGAAGGCATCGCGACATCGAAACAGACGCCCCGTTAGAGCCGCATGTGGGCTCCAACGGGGCGTCTGAAACCGGACAGGGGACCATCCGGGGGCTTGCGAAAAGCTCTCGCGAAAACCTAGTGCTTGATCTTGTCCTTGCTCACCCGCTCGGTCTTCGGGTCGACCACGGCCTGTTCCTTCGTGATCGGCTCCCGCTCGCGCGGGCTCACGGTCGGATCCATCTCCTCGATCCGGTGCTCACGAGTGTCACCAGCGCGGGTGTCGTCCACGCCGTCGAACGCCCGAGACCTCTGCTCCGGCAGCACCGGCTCCTCCTCCTCGATCAGCTTCCGCCGCGCGGGCAGCACCGCGAGCAGGAGGCCGAACAGCGCGAGGCCGAGGTACAGCCAGTTGTCGTTGGTGTTGAGCGCCAACGGGTTGCCGAACTGCGACACCGGGTTCTGGGCGAGGATGCCGGTGATCATCAGGCCCCACACGAAGATCGCGGCGCAACCGACGAACAGCAGCCACCCGTACAGCCGGGCGAGGCCGGACCCGAGGGCCATGAGCAGGCCGAGCACGCCGACGGCCACGAGCACCGTGTTGTGCAGCGGGTTCACCGAGAACCCGAGCACGAACGAGTGGGTGGCCCAGTCGCCCACCCCGGTGCGGGTGAAGCCCACGACGCCGAACACGATGAACGCGATACCGGCCAGCGCGGCCAGAATCTGCACCGGTTGCAGACCGGCGACCTTGACAGTGACGCGGTGGGTCATGACGCCCTCCAGGCTCCATTCTTGTCGCCCGGCGGACTACCCCGCGCTGACCTCCGTCAAACCGTTCACGGACACGTCCGGCATGCCGTTGCGCACCGCGATGACGTTGCGCTTGCCGATGTGGACCACGCGCGCGCGAGCCGGGTTGACCAGGACCGTCATCTCGGCGTTCTGCTCGTTGTACGCGCGGACCTCGACCTGCGTGCCGCGGGCGGCGGCGTTGCGCAGGGCGGCGGCCAGGGTGTCCAGGTTCCACGGCTTGACCAGGCGGAACTGGAACTCGTCCACGTGCAGCACGGCCCAGTGCTCGGTGTCGGTGGGTGGATCGGTCGGATTCATCTGCAAATCCCCCTCATAACGGATGGTGGGCTCCGGGAACGCCGCGCCCACCGCTCGGCGCCCCCGGAAGTAGTTGTCACAAACGATGGATCACGGCAGCTGGGTCACCACGTACGAGACCCGGTAGAACGCACCGGCGCCCGCGACGTCGCGCTGCACCGAGGCCGCGCGGCAGGGCACGCGGAACGAACCGATGACGGTGTCGATGGTGGGGTCGTCCTCGACGACGGACACCGCAACGAAGCCTCCTGGCGCGATGAACTCCGTGATCTGGTCGGGGTTCCCGAGCTCGGAGGCCTCTCTCGTCTGACCTTCGGTGAAGGTGCGGGTTCCGGTTCTCTCGTCACCGACCCGCAGGTAGATCTCGTCCGTCGGCGTCTCCTGCAGGTCCAGGGCCCGCACCTCGGTGATGCGCAGCTCGCACCCACCGGCCATGGCGACCTGTGCGTGCGACGTGCCCGCGGTGGCGGCGGCGATTCCGCCGGCAAGAGACATCACGGCTGCGACGCGCCTGAGGTTCATCTCGTTCTCCTTCAGCAGGGTTTCTGTTGCCCCTCAAGGAAAACTCAGAAGGCACCACCGGCACATCCAGAGCAATACCTAGGTTTGGTCGCGCGCGATCCGCGCCGCCTCCGACCGGTTGCCCGCGCCGAGCTTCGCCAGCACGTGCGACACGTGCAGCCCGACGGTCCGCACGCTCAGCACCAGTTCCGAGGCGATCTCCTTGTTGGTGCGGCCCCACCCCAGCAGTTCCAGCACGTCGCGCTCACGCGGGGTCAGCGTGCCGATCTGCGGTTTGTCCTCGTGCAGCAACGGGATCCGTTGCCGGCGGGCCTGCCGGTCGATCATCTTGGCCAGCGGCCGCGCGTCGAGTCGTCGCGCGGCGCGGTCGGCGTGCCGGAGCGCTTCCGGTTCGCCACAACGGGTTCGGGCGTACGCGGCCTGGTACGGCATCTTCAGCCGGTCCCACTGGAGTGCGATCTCCGCCCAGGAGTCGCGGCCGGCCTCGGCGAACGCCACCCGGCGCCACACCTCGTCCTCGGGACCGTGCGGCAACGGCAACCGGGCCAGCAGTTCCTGTTCCGTCGCTTCCGGATCGTCGAGCCGGGTCACCCGGCCGCCCGCCGCCTGCAGATCGCGGGCGGCACCCAGGCCTTCCACGCACAACCGCAGCACCTCGCCACGGGTCATCGCCTCCGGCGCGTCCGCCACGGTCTCGCGGCACAGCTCGACCGCCGCCCGGTACCGACCTTTCGCCCTGGCCGCAACGGCTCTGGCGTACGTGCACTGGGCCGCGAACAACGCGTCCGGCCCGTCGACGGTCTTCTCCGCTTCCTCGATCAGGTCGTCGGGATCGCGCCCGCGCAACGCCGCGGCCTCCGCCTTGCACAGCAGGATCCGCGCGGCCTTGTTGCCTGGGATGGTGTCCGGAACCTCCAACTCGTCCAGCTCCTGCCACCGTCCGAGGGCGAACAGGCTGGTCGCGAGGTTGTAGCGGATCACCGCGCTGAACGTCGGCGGAAGTCCCTGAATCCTGAGGCGGGTCAACGCTTCCTTGCCGATGCGCGCGCTGCGTTCGTGCCGCCCGGCACTGCCGAGCACGAAGGTCAGATTGCCCACGGCCCTGGTGAGCTCACGGAGGCAACCGCTGCGATGCGCGGCCGTGCGTGCCTCTTCCAACGTGGTGATGCCGAGTTCCACGTCCCCGAGGAACGCCTCGCACACACCCCGCACGCTCAACGCATAGGCGCGAACGGCATCGTCGTCCGTGTCGACCGAACCG
Organism: Lentzea kentuckyensis; assembly: GCF_002150765.1. Lineage (GTDB taxonomy): Bacteria > Actinomycetota > Actinomycetes > Mycobacteriales > Pseudonocardiaceae > Lentzea > Lentzea kentuckyensis. The sequence goes on along the minus strand of NZ_MUYM01000182.1, from coordinate 1,835 downwards.
GCGAGCGTCATCGCTTCGCGGTACTCGCCCTGCGACATGAGCCAGCTCGCCTCGGCGGCCGCGACGCGCACGACCATCTCACCTTCGGCCAATCCCTTGGCCTCCAGCAACGTCTCGTGTGCGGCGGCGCGGTCGCCCAGCACGAACTGACAGTCCCACAACAGGTACAGCAGCTCGCAGCGGTCACCGGTGCCGGCGAGTGCCTTGCGCAGCTCCGAAGCGGCGTCCTGCGGCCTTCCCGCCCACCGCAACGCCTTCGCTCGCTCCAGCGCTTCCCGCACGTTCCTTAAGGAGGCGGGAAACCGGAATCAGATACGGCCTTTGCGCCCGATGCTCGCGTACGCGCCCGGTACGACGATCGGCGGCTCGATCAACAGCCCTTCCATCAGCTGCTCGACCGGGGCCGGGTGCGACACCACCAGGAACCCGCCCGCGGGCAACGCGTGCCGGTACCGGCGCACGACCCGTCCCGGCCCGGTGGAGTCGTCGACGTACCTCAGGACGTCGACCATCAGCACCGCGTACGGCTCGCGGAGATCGAGATGGGACACCACGCCCGGATGCCTCAGCACCTGCTCGGGGCGGCGCAGATCGGCCTCCACCGCGCACGTCCGCGGCTCGCCGCGCAGCAGCCCGCGGGCGAACGCCACCGTCACCGGGTCCGAGTCCACGTACACGACCCGCGCGTCGGGCAGCGTCTGGTGCGGCGCACCGCACGTCGGGATGCCCGAACCGAGGTCGAGGAACTGGCGAACGCCCGCCGCCCAGCAGTGCCGGACGGCGTGCTTGAGGAACGTCCGCTGGGCTCGGGTGACCAGCGGCAGTTCCGGGTCGATCCGGACCGCCTGTTTGGCGAACGCCCGGTCGGCGGCGTAGTTGTGCGCGCCGCCGAGGTAGAAGTCGTGGATCCGCGCGGCGTTCGGCCGACGTACGTCGACCTCGTAGCGTGCGAAGGCGGGGACCGCAGCCATTCGCAGAGCGTAACTGGCGTCTAGACCATTCGGGCGAAGTTTCGCCAAGATTCTTTGGGTCCGTCTGACATCGACCCGTGGAGAGCGGGCCCAGTCCACCCCACGAAGACCGGGCCACGTAGCGCGTACGGGGATCGAACCCGTGTTTCCGGATTGAGAGTCCAGCGTCCTGACCACTAGACGAACACGCCCAGCACGAGCATTGACACAAAAATGCTCGCAGAGATAAGAAGAAAGCGAACTAGCTGGTCACAGCTTCGAGGGCGCTCCAGCCCATTCCTCTGCGGTAATCATGCAACAATGATGACCGAGAGCACGCCGGCATCGCAAAGCAATTAATCGAGCCACGTGAGCGCGAGCCACAGCGAAGCACGCGTGTCGGCCGAGTCAAGATCACGACCGAGCAACCGCTCGACGTGTGAAATTCGGTGCCGAACGCTGTTGCGGTGCACCCCGAGGGTCGCCGCGGCGCGGTCCCAGCTGCCGTGCTGCCCCAGCCAGGCGCGCAGGGTCTCGACCAACTCGGGCCGTCCGAGCAGGCCGGCGAGCTCCCGGCGGGCGAAGGCGCGCGCCGCCACCGGGTCGACCAACGACGACAGGCCAGCGGCGGGAAACGCCGGCGCCCCGGTTGCCAGCGCCCGCGCCAGCAGCGCCGAGGCCTCCGCCACGGCTCCCGTGATGCCCGACTCCGGCACCTCCGCGGACACCCCGACCGGGCCGGACACCTCGAACCCGGCCGGCACCAGCGCCAGGAACCCGTCCTCCACCTTCGACACCAGCGGCCCGTACCGCTGCGCCAGCACGTCGTAGTCCGCCCGCGACTCCCCCGCCACCACCCGGTACGGCCCCGGCCCCAGCACGTTC
>NZ_MUYM01000181.1 GCF_002150765.1 Lentzea kentuckyensis | reverse complement strand
CTGGGTTCGCTGGGCGTCGCGGAACGGCTCGGCATGACCTCCTTGACGCGGCTCGACGCGTTGGGCGCCAACCAGGACGGCAACGTGGTGGCGACGGTGGCCGGACTGGTCGGCGTGTGGGTGGACACCGGCGACACGACGTCCGCGCTGCGGCTGGTGCGCGAACGCTCGTTCGACGGCGATCTGCCCGAGTACTCGCACTTCGCCGCACTTCTGCACCATCGCGGCCGTCTGCACATGGCTCTCGGCGACCCCGTCTCGGCGTTGCGCGATCACCTCACTTGCGGCGCACGCATGGAACGCCGCGGCGCGCGCAACCNNCGCGGCGTTGGCGCACTTGGCGTTGGGGGAGCGAGACCAGGCGCTGTGCTTGGCCGGGCAGGAACTGGAGTTGGCCCGCGACTGGGGTCTCGCCGTGCCGATCGGCGTTGCTCTGCGGGTGTCCGGCGTGGTGGCCGCCGATGTCTCGCTGCTGGAGGAAGCCGTGACGACGCTGCGCGCTTCGCCGGCCCGCCTGGAACTGGCGCGGGCGCTGGTCGACTGGGGTGTCGCGTTGCGCTCGCAGGGCCGCGGTCCAGAGGCGCTGGCGGCGCTGAGGCAGGGCCACGAGGTGGCGAAGCGGTGCGGCGCGATCCCGTTGATGGGCGTGGCGGCCNNCGGCCGCCCGGCCCGCACCCCGTCGGGCTCGGTGCTCACCGCCCAGGAAGACCACATCGTGCGCCGCGCCGTGCTGGGCCTGACCAACCGGCAAATCGCGGCGGAACTGTTCGTCACGCCTCGCGCCGTTGAACTACATCTGACCCGCGCCTACCGAAAACTGGGTATTTCCGGAAGGCGCGATCTGGCCGCGGCATTGGAAAAGGCCGGCGCGTGAGGGCGACGCCGGCCTTTTCCGTCAGTGTCACTTGATGACGATGATGCCCGACGCGACGAACTTGCCCGCGATCTGCTGGCCCTGGACCTGGACGTTCGACCCGACCTTCAGCTCACCCGAGATGACGGTCTTGGTGATGCTGTAGTCCACGTCCACGGTCGTGGTGGCGTTGACCTTCACCTTGATGGACTTGCCGTTGACGACCGCGACGACCTGGCCGGTCACCGTCGCCGAAGCCTCGGCCGACTGCGACGTGGCCGGCGTGGCG
>NZ_MUYM01000180.1 GCF_002150765.1 Lentzea kentuckyensis | reverse complement strand
ATGCCGCACCTGCAAGTTGGTTGTAGTTACGAGCCGATGTAATCGATTGCAGATCACCTCAACTACCACCAACTGCGCTGGTAGTGGCCACCCGACAAAGCACTACTAGGAGCTGCCGCCCTCACGGTCTCCGGCCCACCGTTCGAGCGCTTCCGCCTTGTCGACCTCTCCCAACGAGCGCAGGTCCAGAGCGAGGTTCCGCGCGGTCAGCCGGGTTTCGGGGTGGTCGTCGCCAAGGGCACTGCGGCGGCGTCGAAGGGTCTCCTCACCCAGCTCCCGTGCCTGCTGGACCTCGCCCATCCGCTGCAACGCGGCAGCCAGATTGCTGGCCGCTTTCAGGGTGTAAGGATGATCATCGCCGAGCACCCGGCGGTGTTGCAGGAACGCGGCCTCGTACAGCTCCCGCGCCCTTCCGTGCTCCCCCAGCGGCGTCATGCTGAAGGCGAACCCGTGCACCGAGGTGAGAGTGTCGGGATGGTCGTCGCCGAGGACCTGACGACGCCTGCGGAGGGTGTCCTCGTACAGCTCCTGCGCCTGCACGTGCTCGCCCAGGGCCGACAGGTTGAGCGCGAGGTTGTGCGCCGAGGTCAGGGTTTCGGAGTGGTCGTCACCGAGGACCTGACGACGCCTGCGGAGGGTGTCCTCGTTCAGTTCCCTCGCTTTCGCCTGCTCCCCCAGGGCGGAAAGCGCGAGAGCGAAACCGGACGCTGACGACAGGGTGTCGGTGTGGTCCTCGCCGAGGAGCTGACGGCGTCGCCGAAGTGTCTCCTCGCTCAACTCCCGCGCCTTCACGTACTGGCCCGCCAGCCGGAGGACCATGGCGAGGTTCAGGGGGTACACCGAGGTGACGAGAGCATCGTCGCCGTGGTGCTGGCCGAAGGTCTCGTAAGCACGCCGGGAATGTTCCACGGCCTGGCGCGGCTGGCCGCGGGCGAGCAGATAGATGGACACGCGATCCAGAAGCCAAGCGAGAGACTCGTGGTAGGCGATGAGGTGAGGTGCACGGTCGGGGCCGGTGGCGATCAGGACGTGCGGCAGCAGCCGGTGCCAGACGGGCCACTGCGGCGGGCAGTTCCACGGATCGGCCGGTACCGCTCTGCGCACCAGGAGCATCGCCGCGGCGGGCCATCCGGCCTGTGGTGCGCGAACGTCCCTGCCTGGAATGCCCGGCCCTCGCAGCAGGGCGGCGGGGATGCGGTGCAGCACGATGCTGCCGGTCTCGACTCGCGCCAGCGCCCGGCGTTTCAGGTCGCGGACGGTGGAGGCGAGTGCGAGCGGGTCGGCGGCGACGGTGGCGAGCGGCTCGGGCAACTGCTGAGGGTGGTCCGCGAGCAAGGTGAGCGGAACAGGTTCCGGTGCAAGCCACGCCAGCAGGGTCAGCAGCTGCAACCCGGCCGGATCGCGAACGGCGAGGGCGTCGAAGGCCACCGACCACGACGCCGCCACCGAACGTCGCCCTCCCGTCAGGTGCTCGGCCGCGGAATCGTGCAGGAGCTCAGCCGCGCGGGTGTTCAGCAGGGTCAGGTAGCTGTCGGGGGTCAGGCCGCCATCAGCCATCAACGCCCCGGCCTGGTCCAGCGCGAGCGGGAGATGGCCGAGCGCCTCGGCTATCCGTCGCGCGTCCGCGTCGCTCAGACCCGGCACCCGCGACTGCAACAGTGAAACGGATTCCTCGGGCGAGAACACGGTCACCTCGACCTCGGTGGCCGCGCCTCGCCAGTCCGGGCACCGTGACGTGATCAGCACGCGAGCGGCGCCGCCCGGCAGGAACCGGGCCAGGTCGTCGGGAGACTCGGCGTTGTCGAACACCAGCAGCGACCGCGGGTGGTCCTTCAGATGGCCCAGCAGTCGTGCGAGCACCACCTCGACCGGCTCACCCGGCACCGCGAGGCGCAACGCCTGCGCCAGGTCGGCCAGCTGCTCGGGGATCAGTTCAGGACGCTCGGCCGAGACCCACCACCCGACGTCGTACTCGCCGGCGAACCGGTGGGAGTACTCGATGGCCGTGGTGGTCTTGCCGACTCCGCCCATCGCGTGCAGTGCCCTGACCACCGCGGGACCGTCACCGACGAGTGTCTCCCGCAGCTCGGCCAGCAAGCCCTCTCTGCCGGTGAACGTGGTGGGACGGCTGGGCATGTTCCACACCCGCGTCACGACCCGGCTGGCCACCACGGTCCGCGGGCGGTGGAGAGTGGTCAGCGCGTGCAGCACCGCTGTCTCAAGCCCGTCGGGCGAGGACACGAAGTCCGTGGTCACGCCGCTGTTCTGCAGCCGCCGGCGGAATCCTTCCTGCAGCGCCCCGCGCTCGGGGTCGCGGAACAGCCCAGCCGGCCCGTCCGTGTCGTCGCCGAGCAGGAAGACCAACCTCGGCAGCCCGAACTCGCTCGCCGCCTCGAACTCGAGCTCGGTGTACGACAGCTCCGGCCTGTCCCGCACCGGTGACCCGTAGCAGAACCCGGCCACCAGCACGTAGACGTCCGCGCCCGCCACGGCGTCCCGGCACACCTGCGCCGGGGTTCGATCGTCGGCGGCGAAGTAGGCCATGTCCACCACGGCGTCGCCCGCTCGTGAGATCGCCGACTCCACCGCCGCGACGAACGACCGATTCGCCGGAAACCTCCGCAGCTCCGAGGTGTGGCTGATCAACACCCTTCTGGCACTTCCGTCTACCGCCGCCATGAACTCTCAGATCGCCCGAACACCCCGGAATGTTGCAGTTCCACGACAACTGGGACTCAGACGGCTTGTACTGCCAGCAAGGCGAGGTCGTCGTGATCGTCGCGGTTGAGCCACTTCAGCACGGCGTCCTCGCAGTGCCGGGCGATCTCCTCCGACGACAGGCCCTTGCACTCCTTCAGCACCGCCCGCAGCCGCTGCTCGCCGAACAGCTCGGTGCGGTCGGCGTGCGCGCGTGCCTCGGTGAACCCGTCGGAGTACAGCACCAGCGTGTCGCCGGGCGCGAGCGTCACCTGCTCGCCGTGGAAACGGACATCGGACAGGATGCCGACGATCGCACCGGGCGCGCTCACGTCCTGGACGCTGCCGTCCGCACGCAGGATCAGCGGCGCCGGATGCCCGCCGGACGCCAGTGACAGCCGCACTCCCCCGGACGCCAGCGGCACCAGCTCACCGACGACGATCGTCGTGAAGAGCTTCGAACCGGTGGCGCGCAACGAGGTGTTCAGCAGGTGCAGCAACCGCACCGGGTTCGTCTCGACCAGCGACAGCGCCTGCAACGACTGCCGCACACGTCCACTGTGGACCGCGGCTTCCAGGCCGTGGCCGCAGACGTCGCCCAGCGCGAACGTCGCCGAGCCGTCCGTGCGCGGGTGCACGTCGTAGAAGTCGCCGCCGACCAACGCGCGTTGGTGTGCCGGGATGAACACCGACGCCATCGACACGCCAGGCACCTCGGGCAGCGGCAACGGCAGCAACGCCGAGCGCAGCACGTCGATGGTCCGCTGCTGCTCGGTCAGCCGGGACGCGGACTCCAGCGCCACCGCCGCGTGCTTGCCGAACAGCCGGACGCGCTCGACGTCGTTCGGCGCGAAGTCTCCCTTGCGCAGCACGACCAGCGCGCCTCCGACGCCCAGCGGCACGGCCAGCGCGCAGCCGAAGTCCTCCGGCACACCCCAGTTACCTTCACCCAAAGAGGTGATCCTGGTCAGTGTGGAGGTGCCCGTCAGCACCTCGGAGATCGTGGACGCCCGGCGCGGCGAGCGCGCCACCGTCGGTTCGCCGCCGCCACAACGCCACCACTCCAGGCGATCCCGGGTGGCCGGCACCACGGCGACGCAGTGCTCGCCCAGCAACTCCGCCGCGAGCTGCACGATCGTCTTCAGCGTCGTCTGGCGCGAAGTGCCGCCGGCGAGCCGCAGATGGGCGTGATCGAGCGCGGAGTCCGTGAAGTACCAGGCACTCCAGCCCTCGCCGAGGTCGTGCTGACGGCCGGCGACGTGCACGTCGAAGTGCCCGCCGAGACCCAGGCGGGGGAACCGGTCGGCGGCCGCGGCGTTGCGCACGCGCACCACTCCGGCCGGGTCGACGACGAAGACGGCTTCGCGCAGCCCGTCCACCAGGCGTTGCCAGCCGTCCAGGTCGATACCCACGGCGCTGCTCATCCGCCGCAGTCCTGTGGCCGAATCATCACGGCCTCCTGCGGGTAGTTGGCGTGCATCGCGGCATCAAGTTACCTCGCTCCCAACCTAACGTGGCAGGCTTGGCTGCGACCACCGAGGCACGGAGGCTTGGAGTGACCACGGCCAACGAAGAGACGGACGCGACCCTCGAACGGGTTCTCTCCGCCATGAGAGACCTGCGTGACGGCAACTTCCGCCGCAGGCTGGTGGTGCCGGGGAACGGGCCCGTGTCGGCGCTCGCGGACGTGTTCAACGAGATCGCGGAGCGCAACCAGTGGCTCGCCGGTGAGCTGGGCCGGGTCCGGCAGGCGGTCGGCCAGGAGGGCAGGCTCACCGAACGGGTGGCGCCCGCGGGCACCGCCGGCGGCTGGTCGCTGATCGCCGACTCGGTGAACGGCCTGGTCGAGGACCTGATGAGGCCGACGAGCGAGCTGAGCCGGGTGCTCGCCGCCGTCGCCGAGGGCGACCTGACCAAGCGCATGTCGGACCAGACGCTGCGTGGTGAGTTCGCCACGCTCGGTTCGACGGTGAACGGCCTGGTCGACCAGCTGTCGTCCTTCGCGGACGAAGTCACCCGCGTCGCCCGCGAGGTCGGTACCGACGGCCGGCTGGGCGGTCAGGCGCAGGTCCCCGGCGTGGCCGGCACCTGGCGCGACCTGACCGACAACGTCAACTTGATGGCGAACAACCTGACCAACCAGGTCCGCAACATCGCGCAGGTCGCGACGGCGGTGGCGAACGGCGACCTGTCGCAGAAGATCACCGTCGACGTCTCCGGCGAGATGCTGGAGCTCAAGAACACGCTGAACACGATGGTCGACCAGCTGTCGTCGTTCGCCGACGAGGTCACCCGCGTCGCCCGCGAGGTCGGCACCGAGGGCAAGCTCGGCGGCCAGGCGAAGGTGCCCGGCGTGGCCGGCACGTGGAACGACCTGACCGACAACGTGAACTTCATGGCGGACAACCTGACCACCCAGGTCCGCAACATCGCCCAGGTCACGACGGCGGTGGCCCAGGGCGACCTGACGCAGAAGATCACCGTCGACGCCCGCGGCGAGATCCTCGAGCTCAAGTCCACGATCAACACGATGGTCGACCAGCTGTCGTCGTTCGCCGACGAGGTCACCCGCGTCGCCCGCGAGGTCGGTTCGGACGGCCGGCTGGGCGGTCAGGCCCAGGTGCCGGGTGTGGCCGGCACGTGGCGCGACCTGACCGACTCGGTGAACGTCATGGCGAACAACCTGACGACCCAGGTCCGCAACATCGCCTCGGTGACCACCGCCATCGCGCGCGGCGACCTCACCCAGAAGATCACCATCGACGCGCGCGGCGAGATCCTCGAACTCAAGACCACCATCAACACGATGGTCGACCAGCTGTCGTCCTTCGC
>NZ_MUYM01000018.1 GCF_002150765.1 Lentzea kentuckyensis | reverse complement strand
CGCCCGCCCGTCCAGCCCCCGCCCGCGACCGTGCCGGCCAGGGGAACCGTGAAGGTCACCATCGTGACCAACTACGGCGTGGTCGTCGCGGACCTCGACCGCGCCAACGCACCGTGCGGCGTGGAGAACTTCGCGCACCTGGCGCGGAGCTGGTTCTACACGATGACCCAGTGCTGGCGACTGACCGACACCACGCGCCTCGGCGTGCTCCAGTGCGGTGACATCTACCGGGCCGAGGAGGGCGGGCCCGGCTACCGGTTCGCCGACGAGGTCACCGGCAAGGAGACCTACCCGCGCGGCACCATCGCCTACGGGAACCAGGGAGCGGGCACGAACGGCAGCGAGTTCTTCATCGTGCACTCGTTCGCCAACATCAAGCCCGTGTACACCGTGATGGGTCACGTCACCTACGGCATGGACACGCTGGACCGGATCGTCGAGGTCGGCATGGTGCCGCAGCCGGACGGGTTGCGGGACGGCGCGCCGAAGAAGCCCGTGCGGATTCTGCACGTGCTGGCGCACTGATCGCCTGCTGAGGGTGGTCAGCGCTCGCGTTAGGGTGTCGCCGTGCGAAAGATCCTGGTCATCGGCATCGGCGCGGGCAACCCCGACCACCTGACGGTGCAGGCCGTCAAGGCGTTGCGGACGGTCGACGTGTTCTTCGTGCTGGACAAGGGTTCGGTGAAACAGGAACTCGTCGACCTGCGCGCGTCGATCCTGGCCGAGCACGCCACGCACCAGTACCGCTGGGTCGAGGGCCGCGACCCCGACCGCGACCGCAACCCCGCCGACTACCAGGCCACGATCGACGCCTGGCGCCGCGACCGCGCGGACGTCGTGCAAGGTCTGCTGGCCGAACTGGGCCAGGACGAGGTCGGGGCGTTCCTGGTGTGGGGCGACCCGTCGTTGTACGACTCGACGCTGGCGATCCTCGACGATCTGCGGGCCCGCGGCTCGGAGTTCGCCGTGGAGGTCATCCCAGGTGTGACGTCGGTGGCCGCGTTGACCGCGGGCCACCAGGTGGCGTTGAACCAGGTCGGCAAACCCGTGCAGATCACGACGGGCCGCCGGCTGTCCGGCGGCTGGCCCTCCGACGTCGACGACGTCGCCGTGATGCTGGACGCGTCCTACGCGTTCGAGGGCGTGGACCCGGACACGTTGATCTACTGGGGTGCGTACCTCGGGATGCCGGACGAGATCCTGATCTCCGGCCGGGTCGGGGACGTGGCCGCCGAGATCCGCGCGGTGCGTGAGGAAGTCCGTGCGCGCAAGGGCTGGATCATGGACACCTACCTGCTGCGGCGCCCCTGACCCGTTTCAGGGCATCGCCCTGACGTGTGTCAGAAAAATCGTCCAGTTTTCGACCGGCATGGCCAGCATTTGTCCATCCCGGTCGAAACTGTCGCGTACCCACACCGAGTCGCCGACAAACGTCATCTCAAGGCAGTTGATAGGGTCGCAGTAAGAGCTCTTCCGCCACACCTGTTTTCCGTCTGCCATCGAGCCCCCTCGACCGAACCGACAAGATCGCAACCAAGCGTATCGGTGCGATTCGCGAGTGCTCTACCTCCGTCAGAGGGATCAGTACTACTCCGACCCACTGACCTGGAATTCACACCAGGTCGCGAATCAGCTCCTCGATCAGATCGTCCAACTCCTCCGAGCTACTCGCCAGGCCCTCCAGCCGGACGAATGCCTCAAGATAATCGCTGACCTGGTCTCGGTCGTCCTGCAACGTCAGGCCGACCCCGCTGTGTTCGACCGCCACGACGTGGTCCTGTTCGTCACCGGGAAACTCGAGCACCACGAAAGGGCCGCGTCCGACCCCTACGTGCACACCAGCGGAGAACGGAATCATGCCGATGAACACATTCGCCTGCCTCCGCAGTTCCCGCAGATGCTCTAACTGCGCCTTCATCACTTCCCGCCCGCCGACCAGCCGGCGCAGCACAGTCTCCTCCAGGATGAAGCGGAATTTCGCGCCGTATTTCGGATCGAGAATCTCCTTGCGTTTGAACCGCACAGCGACCTTCTGGTCGATCACCTCTGGGTCCTGGTTGAACGGCAGGAGCGTCGCGCGCGCGTATTCGCGAGTCTGCAACAGGCCGGGCAGCACCCCGCTGTCGTACTGCCGGAGCAGCGACGCCGAGGACTCGAGCCCGATGAACCTGACGACGACGTCACCCACAAGATCGCGGTAGCTGTCCCACCACGCCCGCCGCCGGCTCGCCTTGCCCGCCTCCACGAGTTCGCGGACGATCGCCTGGTCCTCCACCCCGTAGAGCTGCAGCAGCGCCCGCAGATCCGTGATGGAGAGCCCGACCGCGCCGGTCTCTATTCGAATGATCTTCGAAACGGACCAATCCATCTCCTCGGCCACCCTCGCTTGGGTGAGTCCCGCCTGATCCCTGGCCTTCCGCAGCTCAGCTCGCAACCGCCGTTGCTGGACCACAGGGTTGTTCTCCGGGACCGTCATACGTCTCCTCCAGGCCTTGCGCCGTGTCGGGTCGCCACGTAGCGTTCTGCCGTCTGTCTCTTCGCCAGCTATCGGCTCGCCACAGGGACATTAGGCGGCTGGCTGGATTCCCGAAAGTGGAACAATCGTTGGTACCGACGCACGAGCAGGTGAAACGGAAGCGTCGTCGCTGGTGGCGACAGCTCCTCGATGGCGTGCGCGCGTTCTGGGAGTGGTTCAGGCCACCGTTCCCGCGTGAGCTGCTGTCTCAATACGACAGATGGCGCCACCGCTTCGGACGCGACCACGAGCTCGAAACGCGGAGGATCGACTGCTACTTGCTGGTGGTCGTGCGCACCCACACGTCGCTGGACAGGGTTCTGGAACTCCTGGAGGTCATCGGTCAGGGCGTCGAGCTCGCCATCAAGTTCGTGCTCGACGTGGGCTCGTCCTTCGCTCGCGAGGTGAGGGACAAGCTGACAGGTCTGGGGGCGGAGGAGGTCACCTGGGAGTACGCGCGCAGCACGTACTGGCACGGCATTCTCGCCGCGCATGTCGATCACCAACTCTCCGGACTCACCAAGCTGTCCGGCAACCTCTTCGTGATCCCGCACGGCATCGGCTACAACCGCAAGCGACTGGCGTCGACCGGCGGCCGCCCCGGCCCCGCAGGTCTGTCCAGCTACGAGCTGACGGCCTCCGGCGAGGTGTTCCCCGCCCTGATCGGCCTGTCGTCGAGCGAGCAGCTCTCACGCATGTGTGTGGAGGCGCGCAGCCGCGCGGTCGTCATCGGCGACATGGTGCGCGACAAGCTCGTGGCGCACGCGCACCTGCAGCAGTTCTTCAAGGAGGATCTGGGGGTCAGTGACAAGAAGCTGATCGTCGTGTCGTCGACCTGGGGCAGGCTGTCGACCTACGGCGCGGCGCGGAAGGTCATCACCCGGCTCGTCGCGGACCTGCCGTCGGACGAGTACGCGGTCGCGCTCGTGCTACACCCCAACATCTGGTTCGGTGAGAGCCGGTTCGAGGCAAAGGTCGCGCTGCGCGACGAGCTCGCCTCGGGCCTCATGCTCATCGACCACACCACCTGGCAGGGGGCGATCATCGCCGCCGACCTCGTCGTGGGCGACCACGGAAGCGTCACGGGCTATCCGGTCGCCATGGGCAAGCCGGTCCTGACCGCGGCCGACGGCAGCCCTGAGCTCGACAAGAACTCGCCGCTCGCCGCACTGCACGCCGAGCTCCCGGACATCTCGCACGAGCGGGCCGTGCGCGAGCAGGTGGAGCACGCGATGAACTCCCACTGCCCGGAGAGGTGGAAGCGGTACACCGACAAGTTGTTCGAACTGCCGGGCGAAGGGCTCGCCGCGGCCGCGAACGCGTTGCGCGACCTGATGGGTCTGCCGCCGCTCACGGGGAGCCCTCGCCCCCTTGAGGTGGAGACCCCGAAGGTCGTCGAGCCCAAGGCCACGAACTCCCACCGGGTGCTCATCATGACAACGGACGGCGTCGAGCACGTCGAGCGCTTTCCGTCCTACCTCGACCAGACGATCGAGCTCGACAACGCGATCCGCGTGATCTCCGCACGGGAGGCGGATCCGCAGACGCGGGACAACGCGGAGATCATCGTGCGCGCTGAACCGCTGCCCGACGTCAAGGCGGTGCAGTGGATGCGCGAGGCACTGGTTCGCGCTCCCGCCGTGACCCTCGTCGCCGCCACGACGCCGAGCGGCAGGGTCCTGATCCGCTTCCGCAACGACCAGACCGTCACGGCTCGCGGTGACCCGTTCCTGGTCGCCGCGATAGTCCTCAATCGACGTCGTACGCCCGGGATCCCGTTGGTGTGCGGCGACTTCGTCGTGTCGATGGGGTGCGAGACCCACTCCATCTGCATCGAGTCGATCGACTGAGTCATGCGTCCTCGTGGCGCCGCCCCGCCTCGATCCACCGGCGGACCTCGGCGCTGCGCGGATTGCCGTTGGTCTCGTACAACGTCACGAGACGACTGGTGGCGGAGGAGAAGAGCGCGCTGTCGCTGGCAGCCTGAGCGACGCCGACCAGCTCCTCCAGCGCCTGAGCCTCTTTCACGGGCTGCTTGCGCGCGTGCGTGACCTCGACGGCCGACTCCAGTTCGAAGCGGGCGTCGTTGTACTGGCGCAGGCGCACGTAGGCGGCGCCCAGCACCGTGCGGACGCGTGCCTCGGTCAACTCCTCGCCCTGCAGGCTCTCGACCGTCCGCAGTGCGGCCGTCAGCACGGACACCGCCTGTTCCGCGTCCTCGGCGCGCACCAGGACATCAGCGAGTTGGTAGGACTGCAGAACGAACGCCCTGCCGTCGCCGGCCTCACGTTGACGATCCACGAGCGATTTGAACACCTCGGCCGCCTCGGCGTAGCGCCGCTGTTCCCGATACAGCAGGCCACGTGATTCCTGCAGAACCGCGGCGACACGTTCATCCGACGGCAGCGCGGCCGCTTCGTCCAGTTGCTCGGCGGTGGTGGCGAAATCCCGCATTTCCAGATGTGCGCGCGCCAGCCGGTTCCGCAGATGTGCCTCGACCAGAGGACTTCCACTCAATTGCGCCGCGGCGATGCCGAGCCGATGCGCGTCGATCCAATCCGCGTAATGCTTCGAACTGTGGTAATAGGACCAAAGGGAATCACACATCCGCCACACGACTTCGTGCCAGCCGAAATCCGCGGCGGTTCGCATGGCGGCGAGCAGATTCGGGCGTTCCGAGCTGAGCCACGTCATCGCGGCGGCGGAATCGAACTCGACCGGCCACGCGCTGAGATCTGGTTCGGCCAATCTCCACCGGCCGGCGAGCACCGCTACGTCCGATGCCGCCGCGCCGAGCGCGAACCAGTCGACGATCCGCCGCACCACCGCCGCGCGCTCGTCCTCCGACAGCTCGGATTCCGCCTTCTTGCGCGCGTGCAGTGCGATCAGCTGATGGAACCGGAACCTGTCCTCGCCGCTTTCCTCCAGCAGGTTGGCCGCGCACAACTCGTCGAGCAGGCCGTCCGGATTCTCCGTGCCCGCCGCGACCGCGGCCAGCGCCGTGGAGAAGTGCGGACCGGGATGCAGACCCAGACAGCGGTAGAGCCGGCGCACGTCCTCCGAGAGGTCCGCATAGGCCGCGTCGAACATCTGCGCCACCGAGCCTCTCTCGCCCTCGAACGCCAGCCTGCTCAGCCGTTCGCCTTCGTCGGACAGGTGCTGCACGAACCGCGCGACCGGCCATCTCCTGTGGTGGGTCAGCGCCGCTCCCGCGACTCTCAGGGCGAGCGGTAGTCCCGCACAGAGCTGGACGAGACGCTGGAACGCGCCGCGATCGGCGTCGATCCGGCTCGCCGGAACCATCCCGGTGATCAGGCTCGCGCTGTCGTCCGTGCCGAGCGGTGACAGGTCGATGAATTCGGCGCCGTCGATGGTGAGGCTGGACAGGCGCTGCCTGCTGGTCACCAGGACCACGCTGCCCACTGCCGAGGGCACCACGGACCGTGCCTGGGCGGGCTCGTCGACGCCGTCGAGAACGACGAGGAAGCGCTTACCAGCCGTCCGGCTGCGAAACAGGGCGATCCGTTCGGCCGTGGTGGCCGGTACATACGAATTGTGGACGCCGAGGCCGCGCAGGAACATCGCGACGAGATCGCTGATCCCTACGCCCCGTTGGTTCCGATGGTCGTCCAGATCGGCGTAGAGCGCGCCGCCTTCGAATCGGTGCTGGTTGACGTGCGCCCAATGAGCAGCTGCGGCGCTCTTGCCGACTCCTGCCATGCCGGTCAGCACGAACAGGCCTGGACCACGCACGTGTTTTGCCAGTGCCTCGTCCAGGGTGCGCATCACTGAGACACGATCGACGAAGGCATGCGGCGGCACAGGCAGCTGCATCGGTCGATATTCCCGGTCAGCGGGCGAAACAGTCAAATGCTGGACGCTCCCAGCCTGCACTACTGTGCCGTGGACTGTGCCCTCCAGGTCGTTGTGCGCGGTCATTCAAGGCCCCCCGAAAGCCTCCGGTCAGCGATCCAGTGTGCCATCGCGGAGCCCCTCTCAGGCATGTTCGCCTGTCAAGCGTCCGTTTTCTTAACTCAGTTCACCCGTTCGGAGGTTCCAAATTGGACACCGCGTAGTAATTGGAGCTACTCCACGCTCCTCCAATCACCGACGCCCTGCACCTTCTGGTCGCGGAAGACGTTTTTGACGTTACATAGAGATTTCTCATGGCTGCCATCAACTCACTCGGAGAACTCGCCCATCAGGTACTCGCCGACAGATCGAGTTCACCTTGAGTCAGGTTTTGCCCACTCTCGCAAATACTGCGGCTATCTAACGGGCGAGAAGCTTCGCAACCGAGCGAACCACTAGCTCACGGGATGCAACCGGAGTTGAGAACGCCAGGATCGACATGTGCACGACGAGACTCAGCAGCTCCTCGGCACCGAAGTCCGACGGCAACCTGCCGTCCCGCTGCGCCTCCTCGATGGCGGCGACCTTCATGACGTGCGCCTCGGCTTCGGCCTTGTTGATCGCCTCGAAGCCATTCTCCAGGCGGTGGTACCCGGCCAGGCGCAGCAGTTCCGGCTGCCGCTCGTAGGTGTCGAAGAGCCGGCCCGCGTACCCCGGCAGGTCGTCAGGGGTGATGGGGGTCGCTTCCAGCACCATCGCGATCTGGATCTTGAGGACCTCGTCGAAGAGCTCCTCCTTGCTGCCGAAATAGGCGTAGATCATCGCCTTGTTGCAGCCGGCCTTGGCGGCGATGCGGTCGACCCGCGCTCCCGCGATGCCATGCGTCGCGAACTCGGTCAGCGCCGCTTCCAGCAGCTTCGCCTTGGTCGCCTCTTTGTCCCTCGCCACCCACCCAGCCTAACCAACCGGTTAGTTGACAGCCAGTCCTGGCCGTGCCAATGTGGCAACTAACCAGTTAGTTGCAAATCGAGGGAGCGGGTCATGAAGGTCGCACTGGTCACCGGGGCGTCGTCGGGCATCGGCGAGTCCACTGCGGATGAGCTGCACAAAGCCGGCTACACCGTCTACGCGGCGGCGCGCCGGGTGGAGCGGATGGAGGGGCTCGCCGCGAAGGGGGTCCGGGTGCTGGCGATGGACGTCACCGACGACGACTCGATGGTCGCGGGCGTCAAGCAGATCATCGCCGAGGCCGGGCGGATCGACCTGCTCGTCAACAACGCCGGCTACGGGTCGTACGGGGCGTTCGAGGACGTGCCGCTGAGCGAGGGCAAGTACCAGTTCGAGGTCAACGTGTTCGGGCTCGCCCGGCTGGTGCAGTTGGTCGTGCCGCACATGAGGAACCAGAAGGGCGGGCGGATCGTGAACGTGTCGTCGATCGGCGGCAAGATCTACGAACCGCTCGGCGGCTGGTACCACTCCACCAAGTTCGCGGTCGAGGGGCTGAGCGACTCGTTGCGGCTGGAGCTCAAGCCGTTCGGGATCGACGTCGTGGTGATCCAGCCGGGCGCGATCAAGACGGAGTGGAGCGGGATCGCGGTCGACAACCTGCGCAAGCGGTCCGGCGAGGGCGCGTACAAGGAGCAGGTGCGGCAGCTGTCGGCGTTCTTCAGCCAGGCCGACCGGGGAAGTGAGCCCAAGGTCATCGCTGACGTGATCGTGAAGGCGGCGCGGGCGCGGCGGCCGAAGACCAGGTACGCGGCCGGGTTCGGTGCGGGCCCGATCCTGTTCGCGCGCAGGGTGTTGCCGGACCGCGGGTTCGACGCCCTCTTCCTCGGGGCGATGCGCCGCGCGGGGCGTGTCTGAGCAGGTACCTTCGGTTCAGAGTCACCGAGGGGAGTCGTGTGCACGAGGGGCTGTCGCAGGAAGCCGAGCAGCTGTACCTGGCGATGCTGCGAGGCGCGAGGAGCGAGCCCGGCGCGGCGCACGAGGAGCTCGAACGGCTGGGGCTGATCCGCAACCACGACGTGCGGCCGCCGCGGTCGGCGCTGGCCGCGATCGCGTCGGGCCACGAGGCCGCGGCCGCACGGGCGCGGGAGACCGCCGAGGTGCTGGCCGCCGCCTATGCCGAGCACGGCGCGAAAGAGGTCGACTTCGTCGAGGTCCTCAAGGAGGCGGACGAGGTGATCAGCGCGTTCGAGGAGATGCAGAGCCAGGCCAAGACGGAGATCCGGGCGCTGGATCCCGGTTCGTACCTGAGCCCGCAGCCGGAGGCCAGTCCCGCGCAGCCTCCTGCGCTGGCCCGCGGGGTCGGGTACCGGGTCGTGTACGAGTCGTCGTTGCTGCAGACCGAACTCGGGTTCGCGTCGGTGCAGGAGAGCATCGCGGTGGGCGAGCAGGCGCGGACGTTTCCCGGAGTGCCGCTCAAGCTCGTGATCGCCGACTCGGACCGGGCGTTGATCGCGGTGCCGACGGTCACCGGCGGGAACGTCGTGGCACTTCTCATTCACCCGTCCGTGCTACTGAGCGCGCTGATCGAGTTGTTCGAGGCGTTCTGGCGGATGGCCGTGTCGATCACCCCTGGCGGCCCGCACGACTCGCCGGAGGAACCGACGACGGCGACCCGCCGACTGATGGCGCTGCTCAGCGCAGGTCTGACGGACGAGTCGATCGCGCGGGAGCTCGGCGTCAGCGAACGGACCGTGCACCGCCGGGTGAGCCGGCTGCAGCAGTTGCTGGGGGCTCAGACCCGGTTCCAGCTCGGGGTCCAGGCGTCACGGCGCGGGTGGCTCTAGTCACCCAAAGTCACCAAGTGATGAACTTTCATCACTCTACGAACTCTTTTGGTGACAGTTTCCAGACATGGCGACTTTCTGCCATCACTCAGGAGTGTTAAACGAGGGCTTTCCCCTTTCTCCTCTGTTGCAAGCGCGGCCTCACTCGGCCGTGCGGGGGCAGAAGGGGATCGAGCGTGAGGAAGTACTTCAGAGGCGGCGTCGCCGCTCTGACAGGGGCATTGATCGCGACGACGGTGGTGCTGACGCCGGCGGCCGGCGCGGCGCCGCAGCAGGACCCGGACACGGCCAAGCTCGCGGGCGCGCTGACCACCCAGGCCGTCAAGTGGGAAGAGTGCACCTTCCCCGGCGTCGCCGAGGAGACCGTCAAGAAGTTCAAGACCGTCAAGGGCCTTGCCTGCGCGACCATCCAGGTCCCGCGCGACTGGCACAACCCGGCCGACGGCAACACGATCGGCATCCGGGTCTCCAAGACCGAGACCGCCTACAAGGGCACCAGCCGCCAGGGGATCGCGCTGGTCAACCCCGGTGGCCCCGGCGGCTCCGGCCTGCCGTGGGGCGCGGCGATGGCCCTGCGCACCCCGGTCCTCGCCGGCCAGTACGACTTCATCGGCTTCGACCCGCGCGGTGTCGGCCTCTCCACGCCGCTCACCTGCAGCTACACCGTCCCGAGCAGCACCGACCCCAACGTGCTGAACAAGGCGAAGGTCGACGGCTGCCTCGAGAACCCGCTGACCAAGTTCATCACCACCGAGCAGACCACCTACGACATGGACTTCATCCGTGTCCTGCTCGGCGAGAAGAAGACCTCGTACATCGGTTACTCCTACGGCACCTGGCTCGGCACGTGGTACGGCGCCACGTTCCCGTCCAAGGTCCACCGCATGCTGCTCGACTCGGCCGTCGACGCCTCGCAGTCGACCCTGGAGAACACCTGGGACCTGCAGCCGCGCACCCGCGACCGCCAGTTCCAGGAGGCGCTGCTGCCGTACATGGCGCGCAACAACGCCACGTACGCCCAGGGCACCGACCCGATGGAGATCCGCCGCAACTGGGAGAAGGCCGGCGGCACCCGTGAGTTCATCGGGCAGCTCTTCGTCGCGTGGTTCGTGATCCCGTCCATGTACGACACCACTCAGTACCCGACGGCGGCGTCCGCCGTCGCCGCGGTGATCGACGCCTCGAAGACCCCGGCCAACGGCACGGACTCTCGGAAGGTCGAGCAGCTCGTCTCGAAGATGCTCGCGACGCCGGGCCTCTCCGACGAGAACAAGGCGTTCATCGCCAAGGGCAAGCAGAACGCCCTCGCCGCGGTCGCCAAGAAGGAGCGCGTCGCGGTGAAGGCCACGACCGCCGCCGCCGAGGTCGAGACCTGGGACGCCACGTTCGAGGCGATCCGCTGCCAGGACGGTCAGTGGAACCAGAACCTGCACTACTGGAAGTACTGGCTGGCCGACCTGACCGTGAACGCGCCGTTCATCGCGCCGTTCATGGACACGCCGCTGTGCGCGTACTGGCCGACCAAGAACTCGATGCCGAAGCCGGACAAGAAGACGTTCCCGCGCATCCTCATGGCGCAGGCCGAGCTCGACGCCGCCACCGCGTACGAGGGTGGTCTGGCCACGGCCAAGGCTCTGCCTAACGCCAGGCTGATCAGCGTTGACAACGAGGGCTCGCACGGCCTGTTCCCGTACAACACGGACTGCGTCGACGACCCGATCGTCTTCTACTTCCAGACCGGTGCGACCCCGCGCAAGCAGTTCACCGGCTGCCAGGGACTCCCGCTGCCGGGCGAGGACAAGACCTTCGAGGTCGGCGGCAAGATGACCAACGGCAAGATCAAGATCAAGATGATCACGCCGGCCGTCAAGGAGGCCAACAAGATCGTGAAGGACCTGCTCAGCGGTTCCTCCACGGCGGCGGCCGACGAGTCGGGCATGCCGGCCAACCTGTAACACCCAACAGAGCTGCGGCCCCCCGGCGCGATCCGCCGGGGGGCCGTTTCCATTCAGCTCTTCTTCAGCGCTGCCACCACTTCTTCTTCATCACGTCGGTGATCACGCAGGTGATGTTGTCCGGGCCGCCGTTGCCGTTCGCCAGCGCGATCAGCTGCCAGGCCGCCTCGGTTCCGTCCTCTGTGGACAGCAGGATCTCGTGAATGTCTTCAAGGTCCGCGTAGTCCGTGAGGCCGTCGCTGCACAGCAGGTAGCGGTCTTCGATTCTGGCCTGATGCCACGACAGGTCCGGGTCGTGCGAGCTGCCGGACTGCAACGCGCGCAGGACGTACGCGCGGCGCGGGTGGTTCGCGGCCTCCTCCGGCGTCATCCGGCCGGCGTCGACGAGGGCCTGGACCATGGTGTGGTCGTGCGAGAGCTGGCGGAGTTCGCCTTCCCTGAGCACGTACGCGCGGGAGTCGCCGATGTGCCCGAGCTGGAAGGCGAGGCCCTCCCAGCGCATCGCGGTGAGCGTGGTGCCGGCGCCCTGCGGGGTCTCGGCGTCGAGCCTGCGCGCGATCTCGGCCACCGCGGAACCGAGGTCGCCCTGCCACCTGGCGAGCACATCCACCGCGATGGCGCTGGCCAGCTCGCCGTGCTCGTGGCCGCCCATGCCGTCGGCCACGGCCTGCAGGTCCGGCCGGACGTAGACCGAGTCCTCGTTGTGCTCGCGAACGAGCCCAGGATCGGTCGCCACGGCGATGCGCAGCTCGTGTGTCATGCCTCCAGTAGATCACTTGTGAAGTCACTTCACAAGCAATACGGTTGTGCACATGGATGAGACGGTCAACGCCGGCGACATAGCGCGCCTCGCCGATGTGGGGCGGGCGGCCGTGTCGAACTGGCGGCGGCGGTTCGAGGACTTCCCCGCACCGATCGGGGGGACGGCCTCCAGTCCGTTGTACCTGTTGCGCGACGTCGAGGCATGGCTGCGGCGCAACGGCAAACCGTTCCGGGTCTCCCCCGCCGAACGGCTGTGGACCCAGCTGCGCACCGTCGACGACCTACGGCTCGGCGAGGCTCTCGCCGCGGTCGAGGCCGACGCGGACACGTTCGAGTTCCTGCACGAGCGTTATCTCGAAGCGCACTCACGGCTGTTGAACCCCACTCCGCCCGAGGTCATCGACGTCGTGCTGGCCACGACCGACGGCGACACGGTGATCGACCCGGCGTGCGGCACCGGTTCGTTGCTGAAGGGTTCGAAGGGCCGCAACAAGATCGGGCAGGAGCTGGACCCGGTCTCGGCGGTCATCGCGCGTCGGCGGCTGCCCGCGGCGCAGATCATCACCGGCGACTCCTTGCGGCGCAACGGCATCGTCCACCAGGCCGACGCGGTGGTCTGCGATCCGCCGTGGCACGACCGCACCTGGGGCCACGAGGAACTGATCGGCGACGCGCGCTGGACCTACGGACTCCCGCCGCGCGGCGAACCCGAGCTGGCCTGGGTGCAGCACTGCCTCTCGCTGGCGAAACCCGGCGGGCTGGTCGCCGTGTTGCTGCCCTCGGCCGCGGCCTCCCGGCGACCCGGCAAACGCATCCGCGGCAACCTGCTGCGCGCCGGAGCCGTGCGCGGCGTGATGACCGTGCAGCCTGGCCGCGACCTTTGGCTGCTGCGCAACCCGATCGGCCGCGCACCTGAGCACATCGCCCTGCTGGAACGCCCCGGCCCGATCGAGCCGAACACCCGCGTCATCGACCTGCTCGACGACGACGTCGACCTCAGCCCGGCCCGGCACAGCGGCACCGACGTGTCCGCCTACCTCGCCGCACAACCGACGTTCGGCCTGCCCGATCTGCCCGACCTGCGCGAACAACCGCCCCCGCCGATGACCACGATCGGCGAGCTGGTGCGCGCGGGAGCCGGCACGCACGTCGTCACCTCCCCCACCGGCGCGACCTACGAGATCAACCCGGGCAAGGTGGACCCGGACTTCCTCGAAGGTGTGCTGCGCGCGGCGTTCGCCCGCACCCCGACCGGCTCGACCCGCCTCGACATCCGCCGGACGCAGGTGCCGTCGCTGCCGATCGAGGAGCAACGCCGCTATGGACGAGCGTTCGCGCAGCTCAAGGTCCTGGAAACCGGCCTGGAAGACGCCGCCGAACTGGTCCGCTTGGGCTACAACGGACTCCTGAGCGGACAGATCGGGCCGGCCGGCGAGGAAGCGCGGGGGCAGCGAACGGGCAAGGGCGGCCAGGTGGCGGGCAGTGGCGGTTAGGCTTCGCGGGTGCTGATCGCCGACCGTTACGAGATCGACGACCTGCCGCTGGGGCGGGGTGGCATGGGTGCCGTGCACAAGGGCCGCGACCTGCGTCTGGACCGGCGGATCGCGGTCAAGCTCCTGCGGCTGCCTGGCAGCGACGAGGAGGTGCAGCACCGGTTCGCGCGCGAGGCGCGGATCGTGGCCAACCTCGAACACCCCGGAGTCCCGGTCCTGTACGACTTCGGCACCTTCGAGCAGCGCCTGTTCCAGGTCATGCAGTTCGTGGACGGCGTGACGGTCGCGGACCTGGTCGGCGAGTTCGGCCCGCTGCCAGAGGCGTGGGCGGCGAACATCGCCGCGCAGACCGCGGCCGTGCTCGCCGCTGCACACGA
Organism: Lentzea kentuckyensis; assembly: GCF_002150765.1. Taxonomy (GTDB): domain Bacteria; phylum Actinomycetota; class Actinomycetes; order Mycobacteriales; family Pseudonocardiaceae; genus Lentzea; species Lentzea kentuckyensis. The sequence goes on along the minus strand of NZ_MUYM01000018.1, from coordinate 80,618 downwards.
ACACGGCATCTGCCACCGCGATCTCAAGCCCACCAACCTGATGCTCGGCCCGGACGGCGCCGTGAAGGTGCTGGACTTCGGCCTCGCCCTGCTCAGGGAGAGCGATGTCGCACCGTTCAGCAGGGCCGGCCAGATCCTGGGCACGCCGTCGTACATGGCTCCCGAGCAGATCCAGCGCGGCATCGCCGAGCCCCGCAGCGACCTGTACGCGCTGGGGTGCGTGCTGCACGAAATGCTGACCGGCGAGCAACTCTTCACCGGCCCGACGGCCTATGCGGTGTTCGACAAGCACGTCAGGGAGGTGCCGCGGCGGGTGGCCGGCGCGCTCGACCCGGTGGTGCAGCGGTTGCTGGCCAAGGATCCCGTCGATCGGCCCGCGGCGGCGGTGGATGTTTTCGAGGATCTGCAAGGGTTTGCGCAGAATCCACCACCGTTGCCCGGTTTCGTGCTGGACGTGTCGGCGGCCGCGATCTACGCGAGCGTGCAGCTCAAGCCGGGATTCGGTTCACCTCGTGATCACCGGTCGCCCACAGGTGCTGCACCGCATAAGCCCGCCAGGGCCGCCACATCTCCGACCGCCTGACCAACGCCGCGGGTGTGGTGGGCAGTCCCAAGGCCTCCGCCGCCAGCCGGATCCCGAGATCGGTCGGCAGGAACGCGTCCGGGTCGCCCAGAGCGCGCATCAGAATCGATTCCACCGTCCACGGACCGAAGCCGGGCAGCGTTGCCAGCCACGCCCGTGCGGCGGCACGATCGGCCGTGGGTGACAGGTCCAAACCGGACTGAAGCGCGGCCAGCAGTGCCGCCATCGTGCGCCGGCGCGACTCTGGCATGGCCAGCGCCGCGGGGTCGAACTCCAAAGGGAACAGGAACAGGTCGCCGACCGGTGTGCCGTAACGCGATACGAGACGTGCGGCGTGCGTGCGCGCGGCCTTCGTCGAGACCTGTTGGCCCAGCACGGCTCGCACGGCGAACTCCGCACCGTCCACCGTGCGTGGGACACGGCGACCGGGTGCGGTGGCGACCAGCGGGGCCAGCAGCGCATCACGTGACAGCGCCTCGTCGACCTCGGACGGATCGACGCCGAGGTCGAGCAGGAAGCGGCAAAGGTCTAGAGCACTAGCCAAATCGCGAGGATCGCTGAGCTCCACAGTGCACGCGACGTGATCCTCCAGCAGCCGCAAAGACGCGATCCCGCAACCGAAAGGGAGCCGCAGCGTGCGCCGGTAGACGCCGTCCCGCCACTCCTCCACGCCGGGAACGGCGGTGGCGATGAGGTGGCCGAACAGGTTGTCGGGACACAGAGGTGCTTGAAAGGGCAAGCATTCCGAGAACTCGTGCAGCCGCATGAGGACAAGCATGACGCCGTTCCAACCGAGACGCTGGCGGGAAAAGGACATCACTCTGGACGGGGCCAACCGGGTGACCTGCTTCGCGGCGCGAAAATCCGTGACTAGTCTGGCTCCTGCGCCGTTGCAGCAGTACTCGGGTTCAGCAGGGAAGGGCGGCGTCGCGTGCGATGAGAGCGGCCTGGACGCGGTTGTCGCACCGCAGTTTCGTCAGCAGTCGGCTGACGTGGGCCTTGATCGCCCCTTCCGAGAGGTACATGAGCCTTGCGATGCGTGCGTTCGCCATGCCCTGCGCCAGGTACACCAGCACTTCCTGCTCCCGCCGAGTGAGCAGGCTGATGCGGCTGCGCGCGGCGTCGCGGCGTTCCGAGTCGGCACCGGTGAAGTGGTCCACCAGCGCGCGGGTCGCGGACGGGGACAGCACGGCTTCACCGGCGGCCACCACGCGCACGGCGTTCACCAGCGCGTCGGGTTCGCCGTTCTTGAAGAGGAAACCCGCGGCGCCCGCACGCAACGCCGGGAACAACATCTCCTCGGTCTGCGGCGTGCACAGCATGATCACCTGCGTGCCGGGGACGTGCCTGCGCACCAAACGCACCGCGGCAAGGCCCTCCATGCCGGGCATCGTGGCGTCCATCAGCAACACCTGCGGGCGGTGGCGCCGCGCGAGCTCGACCGCGCCGTTGCCGTCACCCGCCTCGCCGATCACGACGACGTTGCCGGAGCGCTCCAGCACGCCCCGGACGCCGGTGCGGATCAGCACCTCGTCGTCAGCGATGCCAACGGTGATCGTGCGCGGCTTGTCCACCAGCTGCAAACCCCACGAGGTGCTCGTTGTCAACGTCATGCGGACTCCCTGTCAGACCGGACCGGCCACCAGTTTGTTCCCGAACGAGGATCTCGGGAAGGCAGGCATAACGAGCACAACGCGAACCGTCTCGCGCACAGAGACGTGTAACGGGTTGCACGCGGCAGGCCACCAGCGCCGACCTGCGCGTTCGCCGGACCGAGACGGGCACGCCCCGGCGTTACGGCTGGAGAAGAGGACCTCATGAACAGCACCGGACGTTGCGCCCTGTGCGACGGCGCCCTGCCTCCCGCCACCTCCGAGCAGCGCAGGTCCTACTGCTCCAACGCATGCCGCCAACGGGCGTATCGCCGCCGTGCCACCGTTGCGGCGCCAACGGTTGTTACCAGGCAGAACCTGCGCGTGCTCGCGAACCTGCCCGCGGCCCGCGACACGTTCATCGGCCGCCAGCAGGAGCTGTCGAAACTCGACCAGCTCATGCGCCGGCACCGTCTCGTTACGCTCCTGGGCAGTGCGGGTGCGGGTAAGACCCGGCTCGCGCTGGAGGCCGCGGGACGGTTGCGACGAGGGAGAACAGACCGGGTTCTCCTCGTCGAACTCGGTGAGGTCACCAGCCCGCAGGACGTCATGCCGGCCGTCGCACAAGCGCTCGGCGTCGTCGCACAGTCCGACGAACCGTTACGCGACACGGTCGTAGAAACGCTCGTGAACATGAAAGTGGTCGTAGTCCTGGACAACTGCGAACATCTTCTCGACACGTGCGCCGAACTCGCGGACAAGCTGTTGAACCGCTGCCCAGGCGTGCGAGTGCTCGCGACGTCACGCGAGGCCTTGTGGATCACGGGTGAGGTCAGCTTTCACGTCGAGGGCCTGCCGGTGCCGTCGACCGACCGGGACCTCGTCACGACGGCGGCACCACGCTCCGATGCCGTGAAACTGTTCGTCGACCGCGCTCGCGAACGCACGCCCGACTTCCGGCTGACGCCCGAGAACACCGCCGCGGTCGCGCTGTTGTGCGCACGACTGGAAGGCATGCCGCTCGCGATCGAACTGGCGGCGCGGTGGGTGCAGTTGTTGCCGGTCATCGAGATCTGCGACCGGATGGACGAGCCGCTCGAACTGCTGACCCTGGGCTGCCGGAAGTCGCCTGCCCGCCAACGGTCCCTGCGCGAGGCGATCGACTGGAGCTACCGGCTGCTCGCGCCGGACGAGCAGTTCGCGTTGCGGCGCCTGTCGGTGTTCGACGGCGGCTTCGACCTGGCCGCGGCCGCCGAGGTCTGCTCGTCGGAACGGTCCGCCGAACCGGTGCTGGACGTGTTGTCCCGGCTGCAGGCCAAGTCGCTGGTGACGGCGATCCCCGGCACGACGCGGTTCCGGCAGCTGGAGTCGGTTCGGCTGCACGCCAGGGAGAAGCTGCTGGCGGCCGGCGAGCTGGACGTCGCCTACGAGGCCTTGGCCCGCTGGTTCACCGACCTGGCGGACGTGCTGATCACCGCGCCGTTGTCGGTGTCCGCGGAGGTGCAGCACAGGCTCGACAACCACGTGGACAGCCTGCTCGGCACCGTCGAGTGGGCGGCTGATCGTGCCGACGAACGCTTGCTGCTGCTGACCTCGGCATTGGCTGACTGCGCCGCGCGGCACGGACGACTCGGCCAAGCGCGCGTGCTGCTGCGAGACGCGCTGCGCCGACCGTCCACTCGGGACGACTACCGGTGCGTCGCGCTGAACCACGCGGCCCGATTCGCTGCCGAGCAAGGAGACCACGACGAGGCGATCGAGTTGTCCGGCGAGGCGTCACGACTGGTGCGTGCGATCGGGCAGCCGTCACTGATGATGAGCTGCCGCAGCACGTTGGCGGCCGTTCAGCAGTCGTCGGGCGAGTGGGAGGCCTCCAACGAGAACAACACCGAGTGCCTGAGGGTCGCGGAGTTGTTGGGCGAACCCCTCGCGCGTGCGACGTGCCTGGTCGATCTCGCACGCACGGCGTTATCGCTGGGCAAGCACGAACGCGCTGAGAAGGCCGTCATGAAGGCGTTGCCGATCTCGCGCGCGTCGGGCGCCCCCGCGCGCATTGCCTCTGCACTGAACACACGGGGCGTCGTCGCGTTGGTGCAGGGCGAACTCGACGAGTCGACGCACGCCTTCCAGGAAGCGTTGCGGATGGACGGCATCAACCCGTTGACCGCGCCCGACGCCCTCGAAGGTTTGGCCGTGGTGGCGTTGATGCGCGGACAGGCCGAGCGCGCGCTACGTCTAGAAGCGACCGGACGGGCGTTACGACGCTCTGTTGGTGTGGTGCCAGACCCGTTCTGGGCGGAGAAGGTCAACGGTGCGATGCGCACCGCACGGCTCATGCTCCCTGTTGCGCGCGCAGAGGCCGCCGCGACGCCTTTGACCGCCGCCGAGACCGAGGCGTTCATCCAGGACGAGGTGTGGCTGGACCGCACAGAGGCCGCGCACGACTCGTTGGACGACCACGAGCGCCGAGTGATCGCGCTGCTCGCCACGGGCCTCACGAACCAGCAGATCGCGAACCGGCTCAACGTGTCCGTGCGGACCGTGGCCTCCCGGCTGCAGCGCCTCCGGGACAAACTAGGGCTGCAGAGCCGGGAGGACATCGCCGCCTGGGGTGCGGAACGAGCTATCGGCTGAGCGCGTAAACGTTTACCCACAGTTGACAGATTTCCTTCGCAGCCACGCGAGCATCGGACGCCTGGTGCGCCGCCAGCCCCAACACCTCGTCGGCGATGGGCGCGGCCGGAATCGCGAGTACGGTCATCCCGGCATCGTGCGCACTTCGAATGCCTGCCGCCGACCCCTCGACCGCAAGGCAGTGCACGGGATCCAGACCCAGCTTGCGCGCCGCGAGCAGGTGCGGATTGCCGATGGTCAGGTCGTCGCCGGTCACGATCGTCTGCACGTGCCGCGTGAGCCCGGACGCCGACGCCGCAGCCCGTACGTAGCGACGAGGCGAGGCCGACACCAGCCCGACGGGCCCGAGTTCGGCCGCGAGGGCGACGAGTTCCGCCGCGCCGGGCAGCAACCCGAACACACCGCGCGCGATCGCGTCGACCATCCCGTCGACGCACTCCGACGCCGAGCGCTCCGGCCAACGGCCCTGCTGAGCGGCGACGGTGCGCATCACCTGGTTCCACGTCGCGGCGCTGTCGACGAGGGTGTCGTCGAGGTCGAAGACAGTCGCAAGAAGCGTCACGCCGATCATCGTTGGGGCACGGACGGCGGCGACGCTCGGCGGACTAGTCGGTTTGACCCGAACGTGCGAACTCGCCGGCCTTCACCGAGACCAGGAACGCGGACCACGAGCCAATGGCGTGTGCAAGTACCACCAACCCAACATCAACAAGCACTTTGCTACTACCAACTGGCCTCGTCGATCCCAGCGCCCGGCTCAGTCATGTTCGGCAACTGACGAACACGTTGGGTGTAGTTGGCGGCGATTTGATCAAGAGTTGGTAGTACTTGCAGACACCCACCAGCAGAAACGACTTTGCCGGGGCCTTGCCCTGGAGGGGGACCCCTGCGCGAGCATGGCGGAGTGGGTCAGGAGGCAAGCTTGGTCGCTGACAGCGTCCTTGTGCTCGACGACGAGGTTGGAGTTGTTGCTCTCCAGAAAGACAACCGGTTCGACCCTGTCGAACCTCATCAGCTCGAAGCTTCCCGCCACCCCCGCGTGAGCGCCCGAACTCACGCCGCGCGCCGTGGAGAAACGCTTTGGCATGGAACGAAGTTAGGGCCGACCGTCCTCTTTGTGCAGTCACCGCGCGAAAACTCAACCCGAAGGGCTGTCGTCTCGGAACCCCTCCAATGGTTAACCAAGTAGACCGAAACTGGACAACCAGCGTCTTGGAACCGTTTTCGGACTGCTCCGTTCGAGTGACGGCAGAGGTCTAGACCTTGACCTTCGAGTGGTCTAAACCACATCGTTCGGGTAACCCCCTGCGACTGAGGAGACCGATGTCCAAGTTCCGATGGCATCTAGCTGCTCTCATCGCGGCCGTGTCCGCGATGGTCCTCGGTATCGTCGTCGTGCCCGCTGCCAGCGGTGCCGGTGGCGTGTCCGCCACGTTCTCCAAAGGTTCGGACTGGGGAACGGGCTTCGAGGGCAAGTACACGATCACGAACAACAGCACGACGGCCCTGACGTCGTGGACTGTCGAGTTCACCCTGCCGGCCAACCACCGCGTGACGTCGCTGTGGGACGGTTCGTACACCACGAGCGGTCAGACCGTCACGGTCAAGAACACCTGGAACGGCAGCATCGCCGTTGGTGGTTCGGCGAGTTTTGGCTTCAACGGCGCGTACACCGGCACGTTCGGTGCGCCGACCAACTGCAAGCTCAACGGTGGGTCGTGTGAGGCCGGCGGGACGAACCCGACGACCACCACCACGACGTCTACCACTACTACGACCACCACCACGACGACCACGACCACGACTGGCCCGCCGCCGCCTCCCGGCAAGATCAACCTGGGCTACTTCGCGGAGTGGGGCGTCTACCCGGCGCGCAACTACCAGGTGAAGAACATCGACACCTCGGGTTCCGCCGGCAAGCTCACGCACATCAACTACGCGTTCGGCAACGTCTCCGGCGGCAAGTGCACCATCGGTGAGTCCTACCCGGCCATCGAGAAGGCCATGACGGCGGCGGAGAGCGTCGACGGCGTCGCGGACACGTGGGACGCGCCGGTGCGCGGCAACTTCAACCAGCTGCTCAAGCTGAAGAAGAAGTACCCGCACCTCAAGGTGCTGTACTCGTTCGGCGGCTGGACCTGGTCCGGTGGCTTCGGTGCGGCCGCGGCGGACCCGGTCGGGTTCGCGAACTCCTGCTACAGCCTGCTCGAGGACCCGCGCTGGGCGAACCTGTTCGACGGCATCGACATCGACTGGGAGTACCCGAACGCCTGTGGTCTCTCCTGCGACACGAGCGGTCCGGCGGCGTACGCGAAGCTGATGCAGGCGCTGCGCAACCGCTTCGGTTCGAACTACCTCGTGACCTCGGCGATCACGGCCGACGGCTCGGCCGGCGGCAAGATCGACGCCGCTGACTACGGTCCCGCGGCGCAGTACATCGACTGGTACAACGTCATGACGTACGACTACTTCGGTGCGTGGGCGGCGCAGGGCCCGACGGCTCCGCACTCCCCGCTGACGTCGTACAGCGGCATCCCGACCGCCGGCTTCAACGCCGAGGCCGCGATCTCGAAGCTGCGGTCGAAGGGCGTTCCGGCGTCCAAGCTGTTGCTCGGCATCGGCTTCTACGGCCGTGGCTGGCAGGGCGTGACGCAGGCGGCGCCTGGCGGCACGGCGACCGGTCCGGCTCCGGGCACGTTCGAGCAGGGCATCGAGGACTACAAGGTGCTGAAGACCAAGTGTCCCGCGACGGGCACGGTCGCCGGTACCGCCTACGCGTTCTGCAACGGCCAGTGGTGGAGCTACGACACCCCGCAGACCATCGCCAGCAAGATCTCCTGGGCACGTGGCCAGGGCCTCGGCGGTGCGTTCTTCTGGGAGCTCACCGGTGACACCGCGAACGGTGAACTGATCACAGCGATGAGGAACGCCCTGGGGTAGTCCTCACAACGCCGGGAGGGGAGCTGGTCAACCCAGCTCCCCTTTTGCGTTCAGCAGAAGACCTTCTCCACCAGCCTGAGGTAGCCGTCGCCGGGTTCGCCGCCGTTCGCGGCCTCCGTGACCGAGAGCTCCAGGCGCTTGCCGGACGTGCCGAGCATCAACGACCCGTAGCCGTGGATCGAGCCGTCGTGGCCGTAAACCGTGGTGCCACAAGGCAACTTCGTGACGGAGATGCCCAGGCCGTAGTCCGGGCTCACCTCCGTGGTGCGGGTGAGTTCCTGTTGCTGCGCGGGTTTCAGCAGTTTCCCGGTGAGCAACGCCCGCAGGAACGTGTCGAGGTCGCGGGTCGTTGAGATCATCTCGCCGGCGGCCCATCCCCACGACGGGTTGAGGCGCGTGACGTCCACGGGTTTGCCGTTCGCGTCGGGGTAGTAGCCGTGCGCGTGCGGGCCCGGAACGTCCACGGAGTTGCGCGGCAGCACGGTGTCCTTGAGCCGCAACGGCTTCAGGACCCGCTGCTCGACCGCCTGCTGGTACGGCCTGCCGGTGACCTTCTCGATCAGCAGGCCCAGCACGACGTAGCCCGTGTTGGAGTAGCTGTGGCGCGTGCCGGGCGGGAAGCCGAGCGGACGGCTCGTGGAGATCGCGACCAGCTCGCGCGGCTCCCACGTCCTGAAGCGGATGGACGGGAAACCGGCCGGGTCGAGCGGCAGAGCTTCCGTGTGGTCGAAGAGGCCGCTGGTGTGCTGCAGCAGCTGGCGAACGGTGATGCGGTCGTCGACCAGGCCCGGCAGGTGACGCGAGACCGGCTCGTCCAGGCCAAGTCTTCCCTCACCGACGAGCTGCAGCACGACCGTCGACACGAACGTCTTGGTGACACTGGCGATGCGGAAGGTTCCGTTGTGCGGCACGGGTTTGCGCGACCCGTACTCGGCGATGCCCGAGCGAACGGTGTCATGTCCGTCGATCCGGGCCTGGATGCCCAGTGCGCCACCGGTTCTCGTGAGCTCGTCGATGATCTGTTGCACGGCCTCCTGCCGAACCGCCGGTGCCGCGGAGGCGACACCGGCGGTCGAGAGCAGGGCGGCCGCGGTGAGTGCGGCTACCAGTTTCATGGTCAGCAGAAGACCTCGGTGAGCAGCTTGACGAAGGCGTCACCGGGGTTGCCGGCGACCGGCGCGCTGGTGGCGCTGAGTTCGAGCCGCTTCTTGGTGTCCGGCGTGGTGAGCAGCTGCGACGAGTAGCCGGGGATGCCGCCGCCGTGGCCCCACACCTTGGTGCCGCACGGCAGCGTCTCGACCGACAGGCCGAGGCCGTAGTCCGGGCTGACCGCGGTGGTCTTGCTGATCTCCTGCTGCTGCGCGGGCTTGAGCAGCTTGCCCGCGGCCAGCGCCGTGACGAACGTGTCCAGGTCGCGGGTCGTCGAGATCATCTCACCGGCGGCCCAGGCGACCGACGGGTTGAGCCGGGTGATGTCGGACGGCTTGCCGTTCACCGTCCAGTAGCCGTGCGCGTGCGGGCCCCTGATGTTCGGGTTGTCGCCGGGCAACTCGGTGTCGTCGAGGTGCAACGGCCTCAGGATCCGCTGCTCGACCGCCTTCTCGAACGGCCTGCCGGTCAGCTTCTCCACCAGCAGGCCCGCGACGACGTAGTTGGTGTTGGAGTAACTCCACTTGGTGCCGGGGTCGAAGTCCAGCGGCTTGCTCGTGGACAGCGCGAGGAGCTCCTGCGGTGACCAGTGCTTGTAGCGGATCTGCTCGAACTCGTCCGGGTTCAGCGGCAACGCGTCGGTGTAGTTGTAGAGGCCGCTGGTGTGCTGCAGGACCTGGCGAACGGTGATGCGGCCGTCGATCAGGCCGGGCAGGTAGCGGACGACCGGCGCGTCCAGGTCGACCTTGCCCTCGCCCGCGAGCTGCAGCGTCACCGTCGACACGAACGTCTTGGTGATGCTGCCGACTCGGAATCTGCCGTCGAGCGGCACCGGCTGGTCGCTGTTCAGCTCTGCCTTGCCGGACCGGGCGGTGAAACGCTGCCGTCCGTCCGTGACTCGGGCCTGCACGCCAAGCGCTCCCCCGCTTTGCGTGATCTGGTCCAACGCCTGCTGGACGACCTTGCGGTCGACGCTCTGGTCGTCTGCCGTCGCGACGCCCGCGGTGGTCAGGGCCAGCAGACTGGCTGCGGTAACGGTGGCTACCAATCGAATCCCCATGCCTCCCACCCTGGCGAGGCACGGGATCCGCCGCATCCTCCTTGAGGCTGACTGATGCCCTAGGGGTTGCCCTTGGTCCGTTCAGCAGAAGATCTCGTTGAGGAGCCCGAAGTAGCCCGGTGACGGATCGCCCGTGCCGACGCCCGCGGAGGCGGACAGCTCCGCCCGGCGCTGCAGGTCCGGGGTGAAGAACGCGTAGCTGCCGAAGCCGGGAACGCTGCCGGTGTGGCCGATGATCGTGGTGCCGCACGGCGCTTTCTGGATGAACAGGCCGAGCCCGTACTCCGGGCTGACCGGGGTGGTCTTCATCAGTTCGGTCTGCTGCGCGGGCTTCAGGAGCTTGCCGCTGAGCAGTGCCGCGTAGAACGTGTCGAGGTCCTTGGTCGTCGTGACGATGTCGCCCACGGCCCAGAAGACCGACGGGTTCCAGCGGGTGGTGTCGGTCGGCTCGCCGTTCACCACGCCGTACGAGTGGGCGTGCGGGCCGTGGATGTTCGGGTTGTTGCCGGGCAGCATGGTGTCGTTGAGGTGCAACGGCCTCAGGACGCGCTGCTGGACCGTGCGCTCGTAGGGCTGCTTGGTGATCTTCTCGATCAGCTGGCCGAGGATGACGAACCCGGTGTTGTTGTACTCCCACTTGGTGCCGGGATCGGACTGCAGCGGCCTGCTCGTCGAGATCGCGATGAGCTCGGCGGGCGTCCACTGCTTGAACCGGATCGGTTCGAACTCCTGCGGGCTGAACCCGATGGCGTTGGTGTAGTTGTACAGGCCGCTGGTGTGCTGCAGCAGTTGGCGGACGGTGATCCGGGCGTCGACCAGGCCCGGCAGGTAACGGTTCACCGGTGCGTCCAGCTCGACCTTCCCCTCGCCGGCGAGCTGGAGCACGACCGTCGCGGTGAAGGACTTGGTGATGCTGCCCGCGCGGAACCGGCCGTCCAGCGGAACCGGGCGGTTGCCGCCCAGTTCTGCGGTGCCGGACCGGGCGGTGAACGTGTCGCGGCCTTCCGTGACGCGAAGCTGCGCGCCCTGAGCTGCCGTGCTGGTGATCTGGTCCAGGGCCTGCTGGACGATCTTGCGGTCGATCTGCTGGTCGTCGGCGACCGCGGTGCCGGTGAACAGCAGGCTGAAGGCGGCAACAGTGGCCAGTAAGCGTGTCCCCATGACATCCAACATGCCGTCAGTAGGGCTTGTGCGCCGCTTTCATGGCCGAAACGAGCATGGAACGCACTTTCGGCCAATGCACGTCCTGCTGGCACGAGAACGGCGGCAGGAAGCCGCCGCACGTGCCGGACGAAGCGCCGATCTCCCACACGAAGCTGGGCACGCCCAGGTCCTCGTACACCCAGTCGTCCGTGGCGCCGGAAGCGTTGTAGAGCAGCTCACCGGGCTGGCCGGCGCGGAGGCCCGACAGCGAGGCCATGTCCTGCGCCATCTTACGCAGCGCGGCGTCGTTGCCGGTCTTCTGGGTGCTCCAGCCCCACGGGAAGAGCACATAGTCTCCGTAGCTGTGCATGGAGATCACGGCGCCGGTGGTGTCCGTGCTGGCCGCCGCCGTGTCGCCGGGTGCGCGGGTGTCGCGGTAGAGCTTGCGCCACAACGACTCCAGGGCCTGGGTCTCGACCTCGGAGTCGGCGCGCGGGCCGCGGTAGATGTCGCTGCACTTGTTGGTGGACGTGCCGACCTCGCCCCAGTGCGAGCCGGCGTTGCGGTTGAGGTCGACGCCGCGCGGGCCGGAGCCGCAGGTGCCGTTGGCGTTCTTGCGGTGCAGGACGGGGGTGTCGCCGCCGGACTCGACGATCTCGACGCCGTCGGGGTTGGCGATCGGGACCACCCAGACCTCGATCTCGCCGAGCAGCGCGGTGAGGTCGGAGCCGACCAGGTCGTCGACGAATCGCCACGCCATGTCGCCGGTGGTGATTTCACGGGCGTGGAGCTGGCCCATCACGAACAGGCGCGGTTTCGGCGCGGTGGGCGTCAATGCGCAGTCACCTGGGCTTTTCCGCGTGATGCAGATGGCTTTCAGGTCGTGTCCGCCACTGCCCTGGGTCTTGCGCCAGGAGTCGCCGTAGTCGACGACCGTCGCGAGATCGGGATGGCTTTGGGCGACTTCGTCGAGATGGGTGAGATGGGCGGTAATGGTGCGATAGCCGCCGTAGTAAGTCGTGTCCGCGAGAGAGCGCGGCGCCCATTGAGACGGAGGCATCGCCGTCTCGACAGAGGACCCGAAACCGTCGGAACGCAGCTTGTCGGCGGTGTGCGGATCGCCCAGCACGAACAGGTCGGCGCCGTCGCGCTGCTCCAGGACGTCGTAGCCGAGCGCGAGCAGCCGTTGCGCGGAATCACCCGTTGGTGCGGCCACACGCAGCACATATGTCGGTTGCGGGCCCTCCGCCGGCGCTGGTGAGGGGCTCAGCAGCAGAGCCAGACAGGCAACCAGGGCGACGGCGGTTCGCATGATCAACGATGATCGGCCGTCCGGCGCAGTCACGCCAGTCCGTTCGACCGACCGGATGATTACCGTCCGGTGCTTGGGATCGGGAATGCGGCCCCTTGGCGCGTTGTGACGAAAATCATTAGCCTTTCCCCCAGAATCGCACCAGCTATTCTGAGTCTCGGGAAGAGAACGGGGAGCGCAAGCCATGGACCATCTCTACAAGGACACTGTCGCTGAGATCTCCCACTTCCCCTGGCGCGGTTCTCTCACGGACGACGACGAGGGGCTCGAGCCGACCATCGTTCGCAGCATGGACTGACGAAACCTCGGGGGTTTCCCATGACCGGCCTGTCCACCGTCGTCAAGGGCACCGGCCCGGCCCTGCTGCTCGTGCACGGCGCGGGCGGCAGCGTGCAGGCCAACTACGGCCCGATCCTGGGGACCCTCACCCAGCGCTTCACCGTCATCGCACCGGACCTGCCGGGTTCGGGCGGCTCGCCGAAGGCCGCGGGCCCGCTCGACCTGGACCGGCTCGCGGACGACCTCGTGGACATCGCGGTCCAGGCCGGGCACGAGTCGTTCTTCGTCTCCGGCTACTCGATGGGCTCCGCGGTCGCCGTCACCATCGCCGTGCGGCACCCCGAACGGGTGCGCGGACTGGTGCTGAGCACGCCGTTCACGAAGGCCGACGCGGCGACTCGGGCGAAGATCACCCAGTGGAAGTCGTTGCTGGACGGGTCCCGCGCGGTGCTGTCGCGGTTCATCCTCTCGGTGATGTGCAGCAAGGAGTACCTGGCGAAGCTCACTCCGGCGCAGGCGGAGGGGTTCGCCGAACTGATCGGCGCGAGCGTGCCGGCCGGAACGCCCGCGCACGTCGACCTGATCCTGAGGATCGACCTGACCGAGTTGTTGCCGCGGGTCTCGCAGCCGACGCTGGTGATCGGCGCGTCCGGTGACCAGCTGCTGTCGCACGAACTGGGCAAGCAGGTCGCGGACCTCATCCCGGGGTCCAAGTACACCGACCTCGCGTGTGGGCACGCGATCGCGCTGGAGTCCGCGGTGCCGTGGGCACGCTTGATCACGGACTATCTGACCTCGGTGTAGTCCGGAGGCGGTGGGCCAGCGCGGTGTGGCGGCGACCCGCCCCCACCGTTCTGACGGCCTGGCCGATAGCTCGTTTGCTACCCACCAGAACGACGAGCTTCTTCGCGCGGGTGACGGCGGTGTAGAGCAGGTTGCGCTGCAGCATCATCCACGCGCTGGTCGTGATCGGGATGACCACGCACGGGTACTCGCTGCCCTGTGACCGGTGGATGGTCATGGCGTAGGCGTGGCTCAGCTCGTCCAGTTCCGAGAACTCGTAGTCGACCTCTTCGTCCTCGTCGGTGCGGATCGTCAGCTTCTGCTCGACCGGGTCCAACGCGATGACCACGCCCAGGGTGCCGTTGAAGACGCCGTTCTTGCCCTTGTCGTAGTTGTTGCGGATCTGGGTGACCTTGTCGCCGAGCTTGAACACCCTGCCGCCGAACCGTTTCTCCGGCAGGTTGTCGCGTGACGGCGTCAGGGCCTCCTGGAGCACGGTGTTGAGCGCGCCGGCGCCCGCCGGGCCGCGGTGCATCGGCGCGAGGACCTGGATGTCCTTGCGCGGGTCGAGCCGGAACTTGCGCGGGATGCGGTTCGCCACGACGTCGACGGTCATCGTCGCCGCTTCCTCCGCTTCGTCCGTGCTGAACAGGAAGAAGTCCGGAAGTCCTTGTACCAGCGGATAATCGCCGCTGTTGATGCGGTGGGCGTTCGTGACGACGCCGGACTCCTGGGCCTGCCGGAAGATGTGCGTGAGGCGGACGTTCGGGATCGGGCTTCCCTGCGCGAGAACGTCTCTGAGCACCTCGCCCGCGCCGACGGACGGCAGCTGGTCGACGTCGCCGACGAGCAACAGGTGGGCGCCGGGCGGGACCGCCTTCACGAGTTTGTTGGCCAGCAACAGGTCCAGCATCGAGGCCTCGTCCACGACGACCAGGTCGGCGTCGAGCGGGTGATCGCGGTCGTACGCCGCGTCGCCGCCGGGCTTCAGTTCGAGGAGCCGGTGGACCGTGCGGGCCTCGTGGCCGGTCAGCTCGGTGAGGCGCTTGGCGGCCCGGCCGGTCGGCGCGGCGAGCACGATCTTGGCTTTTTTGGCCTGGGCCAGCCGGACGATCGAGCGGACGGTGAAGCTCTTGCCGCAGCCCGGCCCGCCGGTGAGCACCGCGACCTTCTGCGTCAGCGCGAGCTTGACGGCGGCTGCCTGGTGTTCTTCGAGGTCGGTGCCGAGCCAGGCGAAGGCCTTGTCCCAGTTGACGTCCCGGAAGCTCGGCATGCGGTCGTGCTCGCTGTGCAGGAGGCGTTTGAGCTGCGCGGCCATCGAGATCTCGGCGCGGTGGAACGGGATCAGGTAGATGGCGATCTCGTCGTCCGGGAGTTCCTCGCGGACCACGCCCTCCTCGTCGACGAGCTCGGCGAGGCAGTCGATGACCAGGCCGGTGTCGACCTGGAGGATCTTGATGGCGTCCGCGATGAGAGCCTGTTCCGGCAGGTAGCAGTTGCCGTCGGTGGTGGCCTCGGACAACGTGAACTGCAGGCCGGCCTTGACGCGTTGCGGGCTGTCGTGCGGGATGCCGACGGCCTTCGCGATCACGTCGGCGGTCTTGAAGCCGATCCCCCAGACGTCGCTCGCCAGCCGGTACGGCTCTTCCCGGACGACCTCGATGGCCTTGTCCCCGTACTGCTTGTAGACCCGGACGGCCAGCGACGTGGACACGCCGACGCCCTGCAGGAAGACCATGACCTCCTTGATGGCCTTCTGCTCCTCCCAGGCGTCCGCGATGAGCTTGGTGCGCTTGGGGCCGAGCTTCGGGACCTCGATGAGGCGTTCGGGCGTGTGCTCGATGACGTCCAGCGCGTCGACGCCGAAGTGCGTGACGATCTTGTCCGCGAGCACCGGGCCGATGCCCTTGATCAGGCCGGACCCGAGGTAGCGGCGGATGCCCTGGATCGTCGCGGGCAGGATCGTCGTGTAGTCGTCGACGTGGAACTGCTTGCCGTACTGCGGGTGCGAGCCCCAGGTGCCGCGCATCCGGATCGACTCGCCGGGCTGCGCGCCGAGCAACGCGCCGACGACCGTGACGAGGTCACCGCGGCCGGTGTCGACCTTGGCGACGGTGTAGCCGTTGTCCTCGTTGGCGTAGGTGATCCTTTCCAGGACCGCTTCGAGGACGTTCATGACTGGAAACTTACAGGGGCGATATCCGTTCGGAGTCAAACCACATAGTTCTGCACACGATCTTCACAACTTGTCCCGGCGTCCTCCACGACATGCCCATAAAGTCGCCGCCATGACAGGTCAGCGCCGGGTGCTCGTCGTGGAGGACGACATCACGATCGCCGAGTCCGTGGCCGCACGGCTGCGGGCCGAGGGGTTCGTGGTGTCGGTGGCTCATGACGGGCCGTCCGGGGTCGCCCAGGCGGCGTCGTTCCTGCCTGACCTGGTGGTTCTGGACGTGATGCTGCCGGGGTTCGACGGGCTCGAGGTGTGCCGGCGGATCCAGGCGTCGCGGTCGGTGCCGGTGCTGATGCTGACCGCGCGGGGGGACGAGACCGACCTGCTGGTCGGGCTCGCCGTGGGGGCGGACGACTACCTGACCAAGCCGTTCTCGATGCGGGAGCTGGCCGCGCGGGTGCACGTTCTGCTGCGCCGGGTGTCGCGGGCCGTCTCGTCACGGTCTTTGGAACTCGGGGACCTGCAGATCGACCTGGCCGCCCGGCGGGTGTCGCGGTCGGGCGTGGAGGCCCACCTGACGCCCACCGAGTACGACCTGCTGCTGTTCCTGGCCGAGCGGCCGTCCGCCGTGCAGGCGCGGGAACGGCTGCTGGCGGAGGCGTGCGGGTGGCACGACGGGGCTTCGTCGCGGACGGTCGACAGCCACGTGAAGGCGTTGCGGCGCAAGCTCGGCGCGGATCTGATCCGGACCGTGCACGGCGTGGGGTACGCACTTGAGGTGCCCCGGTGAAGACTCTGTTGGGCTGGTTGGACATGTTGCCGCGGCCGTTGGACTCGGTGCGGTCGATCAAGCTCAAGCTCGGGATCGTCATCGTGGTGTCGGGATGTGTGTCGTTCGCCTACTTCCGTTACGTGACGGGGTGGTTGCCGCCGCGGACGACTCTGATCGCTCTGGTGCTGGGACTGCTGACCTCGCAGTTGCTCGCGCACGGCATGACCTCGCCGTTGCGGGAGATGACGTCCGCGGCTCGGTCGATGGCGTCCGGGGACTACTCGCGGTCGGTCCGGGCGACGTCCTCGGACGAGGTCGGCCAGCTGGCGGAGGCGTTCACGGTGATGGCGGCCGACCTCGCCGCCGCTGACCAGCAACGACGAGAGCTGATCGCGAACGTGTCGCACGAGCTGCGGACGCCGATCTCGGCTTTGCAGGCCGTGCTGGAGAACGTGGTCGACGGCGTCGCGGTCGCCGACGCGGCGACCATGAAGACCGCTCTGGCGCAGACGGAGCGGTTGGGGCGGCTGGTCACCGAGCTGCTGGACCTGTCGAAGATCGACGCCGGGGTGCTGTCGCTGAACCGGGAGACGTTGTCGGTCTCGTCGCTGGTCGCCGACGTGGTGGCGGAGGCGGCGGTGGCCGCTCCCGCGGCGTCGTTCTCGATCGACGTGGCCGGGGATCTGCAGGTGCTGGCCGACGGGGAGCGGCTGCACCAGGTGCTGGTGAACCTGGTGGACAACGCCGCGCGGCACGGACCCACCGGGGGGTTGGTGTCCGTGTCCGGGTACGCGTTCGGTTCTACGGTGGTGCTGGAGGTGCGGGACGAGGGGCCGGGGATCGCCCTGGCCGACCGGTCCCGGATCTTCGAGAGGTTCACCCGCGGGGAGAGGGCGGGCGGTGGCGGGACCGGGCTTGGCCTCGCCATCGCCCGGTGGGTGGTGGACCTGCACGGCGGGACGATCGCCGTGGTGGACCCCGGGTCGTGCATCCGGGTGACCCTGCCTCGCTGACTTTGCCTCGCTGACTTTCAGGTACTTCGCACCGGTTCGTGCTGGTGCGATGGTGAAGCGCGCCCTTTTCGGGCTTGGGAGAGAGACATGACTGACTCTGACGCTGACTCTGACTCGACGAAATCGCCTGACTCCGCGGAGTCGCCGTCGGGGGATGCCGCTGCGCGGCGGCGGTATCGGAACTTCCGGAAGGTCGGATATCGGCCTGTTTCCGGGGGCGGGGAGCCGGCGGGGCCTGGGGGTTCGCCGGCTACCGAGGACGCTGCGGAGGCCGAGAGGCCTGCCGAGGTGGCCGCTGCGGGCGCTGAGGACGCCGCCGGGGTGATTGCGGGCGCCGCTGGAACTGCGGAGGGCGCCGCCGAGGCTGAGGACGCCGGTGGAGCGGTTGCGGACGCCGCCAAGGCTGCGGGCGCTGAGGACGCCGCCGGGGCGGTTGCGGGCGCCGCTGGGGCTGCGGAGGCTGTCGGGGCAGGCTCGCGCAGGGGTACCCCTGAGCTGGGAACCCCTACAACTCAACCTACTCAGAAGGTCCGACAAGATCGGCCCGCTGCAGACGGCCCCGCTGAGAGCGCCGACAAGAAGCCTGCCGAGGTGGCCGACAAGAAGCCTGACCAGGTGGCCGACAAGAAGCCTGACCAGGTGGCCGGCGAGAAGCCGGCTGAGGAGCCCAAGCCCGCACCGGTGGTCACCGCCACCCTGCCCCCGCCCTCCCCGTGGCAGAGGTCGCCCCAGTACCCCGCTCCGGCGGTGGTCATGTCGCAGCCAGGGCTGCCGTTCATGCCCTGGTGGAAGCCGCCCACGACCGGCGCGCCCAACAAGGCGATGGCGGCCGGTCTCGTCGCGGGCCTGGGCGGGGCGTTCCTCGCCGTGCCCAACAACGGCATCGGCTGGTTCCTGGCCGGGTTGTGCGGCGTCGGCGGCGTGCTGTTCTACGCGGGCAAGCCGACGGTCGAGCGGGCGCTCTGGCTGGCGGGCGCGCTCGCGTTCCTCGCGATGGGCTTCCTGCGGGCGGCCGAGTGGATCTTCCCGCTGAGCATCATGGCGTCGATGCTGTGCGGGTCGATCGCCATGGCGGGCGGGAAGACGGTCCGGGGGCTCGTGTTCGGCGCGGTGGGGGTGGCGCTGGGCGGGTTGCGGTCGATTCCGTGGGTCGCCAAGGGGTTCAGCAAGCGCGGGCCGATCGGCGTCCGGCCGTTCGTCTCGATCGGCGTGGCGCTGGTGTTGCTGCTGGTGTTCGGGTCGCTGCTGGCCGGGGCGGACAAGGGGTTCAGCGACTTCCTGGAAGCGCTGGTGCCGGATCTCGAGGTCGGCGTCTACGTGCGGATGACGTTCTTCGGGGTCATCGCGGCGGCCGGGGCGTTGGGGGCGTGCTACCTCGTGGCGGCGCCGCCGGACATCAGGGAGGACGCGAAGGCCGCGCCGGGCACGTTGCGGCTCAAGGACTACGGGCTGCCCGTCGGTGTGCTCGTGTTGCTGTTCGCCGGGTTCGTGGGGACGCAGCTCGCGGTTCTGTTCGGTGGTGAGGCCTACGTGATGAAGACGGCGGGTGTCACGTTCGCCGAGTACGCGCGGTCCGGGTTCTGGCAGCTGCTCTGGGTCGCCATTCTCACGCTCGGGGTAATCGCCGGTGTCGCGCACTTCGCGGTGAAGAAAACGGCGCGGGAACAGTTGTGGTTGCGCGTTCTGCTCGGCTCGCTGGCGGTGCTGACGCTGGTGATCGTGGCGAGTGCGTTGAGCCGCATGTGGTTCTACCAGCAGGCGTACGGGTGGACGGTGCTGCGGCTTCTCGTCTCGTCGTGCGAGATCTGGCTCGCGGTGGTGTACCTCATGGTGATCGCGGGCGGAATCACGTTGCGTGCCAACTGGTTGCCGAAGGCGATCGTCGGGACCGGCGCCGCGTTCCTCCTCACCGTGATGGTGATGAACCCCGAACGGGTGGTTGCCGACTACAACGTGTCGCGGTTCGAGGCCACGAAGAAGATCGACACCGGCTACCTGTCGCAGTTGTCGGAGGACGCGGTGCCCGCGCTCGTCAGGCTGCCCGAGCAGGAACGCACGTGTGCCTTGCGGTGGGTGAAGAACCGCAACGTCGAGCAGGACTGGCGCGACTGGAACCTGGCGCGGCACAACGCAAAGAGGTCACTCGAAGGTGTTGCGGTGACTGGCCCCACCTGTGAGTCGTCTTACTCGGGTGAGAGGTAGTCGTCAACTCGCGGTAAAGTGGCTGGTCCACCAGTTGCCGAGAGGGTGAGAAGTGACGCTGTCGTGACGATTGCGGCTGAACCCGTTGTCCTTCGATCGATGTTCACGGCAGGCGAGGCGCCCAACCCGCGCACACTCCTGGACATCCTGCGCGCGAGTGCCGACCAGCACCCGAACGCGCTGGCCGTCGACGACGGCACCACCGCGCTGACGTACCGCGCACTGATCACAGAAGTACTGGAACTGAAGGAAAAGCTCGCCGCCGACGGTGTCGGGGTCGGCGACCGGGTCGGCATTCGCGTGCCGTCCGGGACCGTCGACCTCTACGTCTCGATCCTGGCGACCCTCGCGGCGGGCGCGGCCTACGTGCCCGTCGACTTCGAGGACCCGGCCGAGCGCGCCGAGCTCGTTTTCGGTGAGGCACAGGTGAGTGCGGTGCTCGGCGAAGGCCGATCCGTTGCGCTGCAGGGCACTCCGCTCGGGATGCCGGGCGAACCCGGTCTCGACAACGACGCGTGGATCATCTTCACGTCCGGTTCGACCGGTAAGCCCAAGGGTGTCGCGGTCACGCACCGCAACGCCGCCGCGTTCGTGGACGCCGAGGCACGGCTCTTCCTGCGGGACGAGCCGATCGGCCCGGAAGACCGCGTGCTGGCCGGGCTTTCCGTCGCGTTCGACGCGTCCTGCGAGGAGATGTGGCTCGCGTGGCGGTACGGCGCCTGTCTGGTGCCCGCGCCGCGTTCGTTGGTGCGCACCGGCATGGACCTCGGCCCGTGGCTGGTCGAGCAGGAGATCACCGTCGTCTCCACGGTGCCGACGCTCGCCGCGCTGTGGCCGGTCGAGGCGCTGGACGACGTGCGGCTGCTCATCTTCGGCGGCGAGGCCTGCCCGCCCGAGCTGGCCGAGCGCCTGGCGGTCGAGGGCCGTGAGGTCTGGAACACTTACGGGCCAACGGAAGCGACCGTTGTCGCCTGTGCCGCGCAGATGACCGGTTCCGGTCCCGTGCGCATCGGTTTGCCGTTGGACGGCTGGGAACTCGTCGTCGTGGACGCGGCGGGCGAGGTCGTGCCGATGGGCGAGTCCGGCGAACTGGTGATCGGCGGCGTCGGCCTGGCGCGCTACCTGGACGAGGCGAAGGACGCCGAGAAGTACGCGCCGCTGCCCTCGATGGGCTGGGACCGCGCGTACCGCAGCGGTGACATGGTCCGCGCCGAGCCGGAGGGCCTGGTGTTCCTCGGCCGCGCGGACGAGCAGATCAAGCTCGGCGGCCGGCGCATCGAGCTGGGCGAGGTCGACGCGGCGCTCGCGGCGTTGCCCGGTGTCGCCGGTGCGGCCGCCGCCGTGCGCACGACGCGGGGCGGCAACCAGATCCTCGTCGGTTACGTGGTGGTCGACGGTGAGTTCGACCAGGAAGCGGCGGTCGAGCAGCTGCGCGCCGAACTGCCCGCCGCGCTGGTGCCGTTGATCGCTGTGATCGACACGCTGCCGACGCGCACGTCCGGCAAGGTCGACCGCGCCGCCCTGCCGTGGCCGCTGGAGTCGATGGACACCGCGGGCGTGGTGTTCTCGGGTGTCGAGGGCTGGCTCGCGGAGCAGTGGGCCGCGGTGCTCGGTTCCGGACCGGCTTCCGAGGACGCGAACTTCTTCGCGTCCGGCGGCAGCTCGCTGGGCGCCGCACAGCTCGTCTCGATGGTGCGCACGCGGTACCCGAGCACGTCCGTCTCGGACATCTACCAGAACCCGACGCTGTACAAGCTGGCGCGGCGCCTGGAGTCGTACGGCTCCACCGCCGAGGTGCGCGAGGTCGCCCCGACGCCGCGGCTGACCGGTGTGCTGCAGACCCTGCTGATGATCCCGCTGCTGACCGTTTCCGGTGCGCGGTGGGTCGTCGCGCTGACCGCTCTGTCGAACGTGCTGGGCTGGACTTCCGTTTCCTGGTGGTGGGTCGTCGCCGGGTGGGCGGTGTTCATCAGCCCCGCCGGTCGTCTCGCGATCTCCGCCGGTGGCGCACGCCTGTTGCTGCGCGGCGTGAAGCCCGGCGAGTACCCGCGCGGCGGTTCTGTCCACTTGCGACTGTGGACCGCCGAGATGCTGGCGCAGATGTCGCGCGCCACCGAGCTCTCCGGCTCCTGGGTGACGCACTACGCGCGGGCGTTGGGCGCGAAGATCGGCACGGGTGTCGACCTGCACTCGTTGCCGCCCGTCACCGGCATGCTGAAGGTCGGCCGGGGTGCGGCCGTCGAGCCCGAGGTCGACCTGTCCGGCTGGTGGCTGGACGGCGACCGGCTGGTGCTGGGCCGCATCCGGATCGGGGCTGGTGCGACCGTGGGTGCGCGCAGCACGCTGTTCCCCGGTGCGCGGGTCGGCAAGCGGGCCGAGGTGGCGCCCGGTTCGGGTGTCGTCGGTTCCGTGCCGACCGGTCAGCGGTGGGCCGGTGTGCCCGCGATCCGCGAGGGCAAGGCGGCGCGCTCGTTCCCGTCGCGCCGGCCTCCGCGCTCGTACTTCTGGAACCTCATGTACGGCGTCTCGTCCGGCCTGCTGGGCGCGCTGCCGTTACTGGCGGCGGCTCCGGCGCTGCTGTACGTGCTGCGCCGCCCGGTGACGCTCACGTCGGCGCTGTGGGACGTGCCGGCCGCTTCGGCGATCTGGTTCGGCACCTACGCACTGCTGGTCCTGGTTTCCGTGCGGCTGCTGGGCATCGGCATGCGCGAGGGCCACTACCCCGTGCACAGCCGGGGCGCGTGGGCGGCGTGGACGACCGAGCGGTTGATGAACAACGCGCGCTCGGCCCTGTTCCCGCTGTACGCCTCGCTGTTCACGCCGGTGTGGCTGCGCCTGCTCGGCATGAAGGTCGGCCGCCACGTCGAGGCGTCCACCGTGGTCGCGCTGCCGAAGATGACCCGCGTGGGCGACGGCGCGTTCCTGGCCGACGACACGATGGTCGCGACCTACGAACTCGGCGGCGGCTGGCTGCGCATCGCGACCGCCCGCGTGGGCAAGCGGGCGTTCCTGGGCAACTCGGGCATGACCGCGCCGGGCCGCAACGTGCCCAAGGGCGGGCTCGTCGGCGTGCTGTCGGCGGCTCCGAAGCGCGCCAAGGCCGGTTCGTCGTACCTGGGCATGCCGCCGATGAAGCTGCCGCGCGCGGCCGAGGTGTCCGACCAGTCGCGCACGTTCGACCCGCCTGCTCACCTGATGTGGGCGCGGGCGCTCGTCGAGCTGTGCCGGTTCGTCCCGGTGATGCTGAACGTCGCTCTGGTCGTGCTCGTGCTGTTCGCTCTTCGCGAGTTCGGCCCGTGGTCGTCCGGCGTGGTGCTGCTGGGCGCCGGTGTCGCCGCCTGCCTGGTGGCCGTGATCGCCAAGTGGGCGCTCGTGGGCCGGTTCCGCGTCCGTGAGTACCCGCTGTGGTCGGCGTTCGTGTGGCGCAACGAGCTGGCGGACACGTTCGTCGAGGTGCTCGCGGTGCCGTGGCTGGTCGGCTTCTCCGGCGGCACGCCGATCATGAACCTGTGGCTGCGCTCGCTGGGCGCGTCCGTCGGCCGTGGCGTGTGGTGCGACTCGTACTGGCTGCCAGAGGCCGACCTGGTGACGCTGGGCGCCGGCGCGTCGGTGAACCGCGGCTGCGTCGTGCAGACGCACCTGTTCCACGACCGCATCCTGCGCATGGACCGGGTGTCCTTGGGTGCCGGCGCCACTTTGGGCCCGCACGGCATCGTCCTGCCGGGCACGTCCGTCGGCTCGAACACGACCATCGGACCCGCGTCGCTGGTGATGCGCGGAGAGGATGTACCGTCGGGAACCCGTTGGCTGGGCAACCCGATCTCCGCGTGGACATGAGCTTCTCCGTACATCACTACGCACTAGAGCTTGACTACAAGCCGCACTCCGCACGTCTCTCAGGGCGTGCGGTGCTGCAGGCTTCATGCACGTCGCTGTCGTCGTTCTCGTTGTCCTTCGGCTCTTTGCGGGTCTCGAAGGTGCTGGTGAACGGCAAACCCGCGCGTTACGGCCATGCGGGCGGCGTGCTGAACATCCGCGCCGCCGTGCGCGGTTCCTTCTCGGTCGAGGTCCGCTACTCGGGGATGCCGGTGCCGGTGTCCACACCGGAATGGGGCGACCTCGGCTGGGACCAGCTCACGGACGGCTCGATCGTCGCCTCCCAGCCCATCGGGGCCCCTTCCTGGTTCCCGTGCCTGGACGAGCCGTCGTCCAAGGCCTCGTACCTGCTGGACGTGACCGCGCCGTCGTCGTACACGGTGGTGTGCAACGGGGTTCTGGTGGACGGCAAGGTGTCCGGCAGCACCACCCGCTGGACGTACTCGATGGCCGCGCCGATGGCCACGTACCTGGCGACCGTCCAGATCGGCCAGTACGTCGAGGCACTGCCCGGCGTCTGGGCACCGGCCCGCCTGCGCCGTCTGGTGGCGCACGACTTCGCCCGGCAGCACCAGATGATCTCGCTGTTCTCGTCGCTGTTCGGCCCCTATCCGTTCGCCACCTATTCGGTCGTGGTGACCGACGACGAGCTGGACGTTCCCGTTGAGGCACAGGGCTTGTCGACGTTCGGCGCGAACCACGTGGACGGCCGGCGCGGGTCCGAGCGGCTGGTCGCGCACGAGCTGGCGCACCAGTGGTTCGGCAACTCGGTGGGCATCGCCGCCTGGGAGCACATCTGGCTCAACGAGGGCTTCGCGTGCTACTCGGAATGGCTGTGGTCCGAGGCTTCCGGTGGCCGGTCCGCGGACGCCTGTGCCGCCGGGGCCCGGGATCTGTTGCGGCGGTCGCCCCAGGACCTGGTGATCGGGGCGCCCGCGCGGGCTGACTGGTTCGACGATCGGGTTTACAAGCGCGGGGCTTTGACGTTGCACGCGCTGCGCCGCGAGATGGGTGACGACTCGTTCTTCGCGCTGCTGCGGGAGTGGTGTGCGCGCAACCGGCACGGGCTGGTGACCACGGAGGACTTCCTGGCGCTGGCCGGGCACCGGGAGTTGCTCGCACGTTGGCTGTTCGAGCCCGCCCTACCTGTTTAGACGACGTCTGCAAGTACCACCAAGTCTTGATCGAATCGCCCTCAACCGCACCCAACCTGCCCGCCCCGGTGCCAGGGCCTGCGCGGGCGGGCCGTCAGTTGGTAGTGGTTACAGGCCTGTTGATGTCGAGTTGGTAGTAGAAAACTGTCGACGCAAGCGTTTGCTGATCACGTCAGCTACTACCAACTTCCCTCGCCAACACCATGAGAGCAAGGGCCTTTCGCGTGACCTGATTCATGGTGTTCCCCTCCCCAGACACCGGGTACCCCGCCTCGATACGGGAGGAGGAACGACGTGCTGTTCGTGGTGCTCGGCTGTTCGATCGCGTTCGCGTTGCTGGTGGTGGAAGTGGTCCATCGGCTGGTGCGGCGCTTCACCCACAGCGGCAAGATGTACCGGCCAGGTCAGGTGTTCGGAGCCCTGCTGGCGACCCAGACAAGCCTGAGCGTGTACCCGATGGACGCGCCGATCACCCTGCACGTGCTGGGCATCGCGCTGATCCTGGCCGGTGCGTGGCTGCTGTCGGCTCTCATCAGCACGCTGGTGGACATCTCGCTTTCGCGGATTCGCACGGACGTCACGGACAACCGGCACGCACGGCGCGTGCACACGCAGGTCACGTTGGTGCGCCGGTTGGCGTTGGTGATCATCGGTGTGTTGGCGGTGGGCGCGATTCTGATGACGTTCCCGGGGGCGCGCGCGGTCGGGTCGACGGTTCTGGCGTCCGCGGCTGTTATTGGTGCGGTGGCGGCGTTGGCGGCGCAGTCGTTGCTGGGCAACGTGATTTCGGGGATGCAGATCGCGTTCAGCGACGCGGTGCGGCTGGATGACGTTGTGGTGGTTGAAGGTGAGTGGGGTCGGGTCGAGGACATCACGCTGACGTACGTGGTGCTGCACCTGTGGGACGACCGGCGGCTGGTGTTGCCCACCTCGTACTTCCTGAAGACTCCCTTCGAGAACTGGACGCGCACGCAGTCGGCGTTGCTGGGAACCGTCGAGCTGGATCTGGACTGGACGGTGCCGGTGGACGCCATGCGGCAGGAGATGCGGTCCATGCTGGAGGGCAACGACCTGTGGGACGGGCGGGTGTCCGTGTTGCAGGTCACGGCCGCCACTCAGGGTTTCGTGCGGCTCAGGGCACTGGTGAGTGCGGCCGACGCCGGGAAGTTGTGGGATCTGCGGTGTCTGGTTCGCGAGCACCTGGTGGATTGGGTGCAGCGCCAGCACAACGGCGCATTGCCGCAGGTCAGGACGCGTGCGGTCACGGGGACCAAGCGGCAGTTGCCCACCGGCGACCAGCACACCGACGCGCGGGTGTTCGGCGAGAGCCTGGACGGGGCTCTGCGCGAGCAAGCGTTTGCGGGGCCCAAGAACTAGCGGCGTGACCCGTTGCCGGGTCACGCCGCCGATGGTCAGATCCTGGCCCAGCGGTGCTTTTTCAGCTCGCAGTATCCGCCGGCACACTGCCCGGCCTGTCGCTCCCAGAAATTCAGGCCCCCCGGCTGGAAGATCTCCGTGATGCCGTAGTAGACGGGGAAATGCAAGCCGAAGATCCCCCACTGGGTCGCGTGCACCGACTCGTGCCTGGCCACCGGGCCGCTCACCCTCGCGGACGGGGTGAGGTACGTGTTGCCGATGGTCACGCCCCCACGTGTCCCGTAGCCCCACCGCATCCGGGTGCAGTGGATCATCAGGCCGGGCGCCCTGGAGCAGCGCCCGCCCCACAGCTTCGCCCATCCCACGGACAACGCGGTGAACGGGAGGTTCCGCGCGAAACGAGCGGCGTAGAAGAGGCGCCTGCCGACGTTGCGGATGGAGGGCACGCGCCACCGCCACTTCAGCGACCACTGGCCGTCGAGGTCGGTGTCGTTCACCGGGTTCGCGCCCACGTAGTCGTAGTCGTTGGCGGAACCGCCCTCCACCGGGTCCATCGCGAGGAACCGACCGAGGACCGGGCTGTACGGCCGGGCACCCATCTGCACGAGCGCGAGCGAACCCGCGTGCTCGTACGGACGCTGGTGCTGCCCGAGCCAGCCGTAGTCCATCTTGCCCGGCTGGTTGTCCGGCACGTCGTTCAACGGCTCACCGAACGGCGCGTAGGAACGCAGGCCGCCGCTCTGCTTGCCGCCCGCGTCCGTGGTGAGGACGAGGTCGCCGCGCACGGACGGGTGGTCCCAGGTCATCTGGGCCGCCGCCGTGTACAGCACGCCACCGGGCAGGCTGATCGTCGTGGAGAGCAGCTTCTTGTTCGCGTCCAGCGCCAGGTCGCTCGAGTCGCCTGCCGCCGTGTAGCTGTAGAGCACGGACGCGATCGTGTCGCCCTGCGTCGTGTCACGACGGACGATCCGGTTGGTCGCGTCGCGCAGGTACGCGACGCTCGCCGGGTCGGTACCGGTGTTGCGCGCCTTGGTGTTGCGGCCCGCACCGTCGAAGTCGAGGTACGTGGTCGTCGCTCCCGCCGTGAACTGGGTCGTGTTGCCCTGCTTGTCGTAGGTGAACCCGGTCATCGGGTTCGTACCGGTGGTGGCGAGCAACCGGTCCTGCGCGTCGTAGCAGTAGCCGGTCAGCACCGGGCCCGCCGCGGTCTCGTCCTGCAACCGCACGCGGTTGGTGTTCAGGCCGGCGTTGCCCACCGTCCCGGATGGACAGCCAGACGGCGCCGACGACGTGAAGTCGTAGGTGTAGTGGTGACCGGGCACCCAGGCCTGGGTCATCCGGCCCGTCGCGTCGTAGACGTAGTTGGCGCCGTTCGGGTTCGGGTCCGCCCCGCCGAGCGACTCGTCGACGATCGTTCCTCTCTTCGTCCGGGTCACCGCCGACACCACCTGCTTGCCGTCCGAGGTCAGCCAGGTGAGCGACGTCGCCCGGCCCGCCTCGTCCTTGCCGATGGCGCTCAGCTTCGAGCCGTTGGCGTAGTCGACGGACGCGAGCTCGCCCGCCGCGTCGTACGTGCTGGTGGCCAGCACGGTCGTGCCCACCTTGGTGGTGAGCAGCCGGTCCGCGTCGTCGTAGGTGAACGAGCTGACGATCGGGCTGTCGGCCGGGTTCGGCGGCGTCGTCGTGGTGCTGACGACCCGTCCGTTCTGGTCGTACTCGATCACGGTCTTCGTGCCGTGCACGTCCGTGTGGCGGACGGTCCGGCCGAGCAGGTCGACCGACGCGGTGACCGTGCCGTTGTGGTCGGCCGTCGTCGACGTCAGCGGGTCACCGTTCACGCCGTACGTGTGGTTGACGGTCCTGGCGCCATCGGTCGAACTCGCCGGGAAGGTCTGCTTGACCACCCGGTCCCTGGCGTCGTACTCCGTGCACTGCCAGTCTCCGGCGACCGCCTTGGCCACCACACGGCCCGAGGCGTCGTAGATCTGCTCGTCGGTGCGCGCCGAGGTCGTCTGCTTCAGCGCACCCGCCTGGTTGACGGCGGGGCTGCCGGGGACACAGGGATTGGCCCTGGTCTCGTTGTCCCCGTAGTAGGTGTTGGTCGTCTGCGCGCCGGTGGGCTGGGACTTGGTGGTGACGCGCAGGTAGCCGCTGCCGGGCGCCTCATACCCGGTGCTCTGCGCCAGTGCCTGCCCGTTCGGGTCGGCGACGTTCGACGTGGCGAGCCCGTAGACCGGGTCGAGGCCGCCGTCGTACCGGACCGCGCCGACCTTGTCCGGCACCCCTGCCGACTCCGCACCGGTCGTCGTGGTGGCGAGGCCGTAGCGAGGACGCAGCAGGTGGCCCGGGACGATCTCCTGCGTGCCGAACGGGGTGGTCCAGTGCAGCTCGATCCTCGAGTAGCCCACGTCGTTGAGGTAGTCGATCCGGATGCGCTTCACCGCGCCCACCGTCGGGCTGGTGGTCTTGGCCTCCCGCCAGGTGGCCGTGTCGACGTGCTTCCAGTCGTCGATCACCAACGCGTCGTCGATCCACATCCGGATGCCGTCGTCCACGAACGCGCGCAGCGTGTACTCGCCGCCCGCCGGGAAGACGATCTCTCCGGTGAACCGGGCGGAGAACACGTCGTTCGGCATGTTCGGCGGATGCCCGCGTTCCCAGCCCCAGTTGGCCGCCAGCGTTCCGTCCGCGGTGCCGACGCCGGTCATGACGACCTTCGGCACCCCGGCCAGCGTGGTGTTGTCGTAGAACGACGCGCTGAGCCCCTTCATGCCCTCGTCGTACTTCGTGGTCGTGGCGGGCACCTTGTCCCAGCACGCACCGGTCGGGATCTGACCGGCGAAGCAGGAGGCGGGTGCGGGGCCGTACTGGCCGACCGGCCGGTCCGCGTAGTCGTACTCCGTGGTCGACATGCGACCGGCGGAGTCCGTGGACGAGAGCATCTTGTCCTTGGCGTTCCAGCTCTGCCGCGTCGTCCGGCCGGTGCCGTCGGTCGAGGTCAGCAACCGGTCGGCGTCGTCGTAGGTGACGCGGCTGGGCTGGGCGTGCCCAGCGGCGGCGATGGACGTCTGCCGGTTCGCCGGGTCGTAGCCGTAGGTGTGCGTCGCGCGCGGCTTGCCAGGTGCCGCTGCCGGCGCGGTCACCTTGGTGGCCTTGGCCTTGCCGGTCGACTGGTCGTACTCGATCTTCGCGGCGATGTCGGTGAGACCGGCTCGCCCAGCCGGGTCGGCCGCGATCCAGTCGTTGATCAGCGAGGGCCGCACCTGGTCGAGCAGGTCGCCGGTGTAGCCGTAGTCGGTGACCTGCGAGCCCGGGTCCTCGATCCGCGACAGGTGGCCGCCGTTGTACCAGATCCGCGTCTCCGTACCGTCCCAATAGGACACTCGGCAGAGCATCTGGGCCGGCGGGGCGGGATCGGCACCGGACGGTGGCGTGGCACCGCCGTAGCAGTCGTCACCGGACCTGTTGTAGTGCAACACGTGCGCGCGGCCGCTGACCGGGTCCTTGATCTGCGTGAGCCGCGCGGGGGTGCCGCCGTCGTAGACGTTCTGCAGCGTGGCGGGTTTGCGCGAGTCCGCGACCGAGTACTGGGTGTCGAGCTTGCCGTCCGCGCGGAACGTGAAGATGGTGCCGCCCTCGTTCAACGTGACCAGACCGGCCGTGTCGAGCGAAAGCACGCCGTCCTCACCCTCGGGTGCGGTGTAGCCACCCGAACTCTTCTTCGTCCACGTGTGCTTGCCGCCCGAGGCGTCGGTCAGCACCACGTTCTGGTCGGTGACCTGTGCCGTGGTGTAGTTGACGCCGCTGCCGTCGAGATCCGCGGACAACGTCCAGCCCTGCGGCAACGCGGGCAGGTCGCTGCTGAACAGCCAGTCGGCCGGCACGATCTGCGGCGGCACGGCCTCGGCGTCGGTGGTGCGGACGAACAGGCGCATCTGCGACCCGCTGGTGATCTCCTGCAGTTCCACCTTGATCGGCACGCGCTGGCCGGCGGTCAGCGCGACCTCGGTGCCCGCGGCCCAGTTCACGTCGCTGGCGCCGTCACCGTCGTAGATCTTGGTGTTGTTGATGAACACCTCGGCGCCGTCGTCGTGCAGGCCGGCGAACTTGTACTTGGCCGTGAAGGGCGCCTGGAAGAAACCCTCCCAGCGCACGACGAACCAGTCGGCGCCCAGCGCGGGCGCGAACGGGGAGTCCGTGCCCCACGAGACGTTGACCTGCGGCTCGGTCCGCACCAGCACGGGCTGCTGGCCGGGGTTGATGATGCCGTTGTGGCTCAGGTCGTTGAAGTACTGCGCGCGCAGCCCCTTGACGTCGCGCTGCTGCGAGTTGTAACTGAACGTCAAGCCCGCGTTGCCGCCGACCGTGACGAACGTCGGCGTGGTCTCGGACGTCTGGACGTTGCCGTTGGCGAGGTTCACCGCGATCGGGCCGACGGTGTCCACAGGGGACGGTCCGTGGTTGCCGATCCGCTGGTCCACCTTGACGTGGCCGACCCAGGTCGGCGTGACCATGGTCGAACCGGAGTAGGCGGACGCGCGCCAGGTGTAGGCGACACCGTCCTGCAGCACGCCCGCGGGCACCTGCCAGTCCGGAGTCGGGAGGCAGCCGGAGTCGACCACGACGCCGGACTGCGCGTCCGAACCGGTGGCGATCTTGAAGCAGTACTTGACCGCGTCGCCGTCCGGGTCGGTCACCGGGCTGACCGAGAGCGTCGGCGTGAGCCCGGTCAGCACGCTGCCGTCCGCGGGCGCGACGAGCGCGGGCGCGGGTGGCGCGGTGCCGGTGTCGACGACCAGGGTGGCGTTGAGGTGCTTGTAGGTCCAGGTACCCGCCTGCTCGGTGCCGGTCATCATGAACGCGACGTTGAGGTCGCGCGCGTTGACCCTGGTGCGCAGGAAGTTCGTGAAGTCGTTGCTGCTGAAGGAACCTTCGTCACCGACGAGCGCGCCCGCGAGGTACTGGCCGAGTCCGTTGATGTTGCGGTCACTCGCGTGGTAGAGCCCGGCGCCCCAGGTCTTGATCGACCCGGTGGTGCTGGTGTCACGGGTGACGTCGAGCCGCGCGCCCACGACGTTCTTGCCGAAGAGCGGCGAGTAGTCGATGAAGAACCAGCTGCGGTTGTACGTGTCGCCCTTGGCCTGGCTGTTGCCGATGCGCAGGCCGCAGTTGTCGCAGGTGTAGCCGTCGGAGCGGTAGGTGTGCGACTCCTTGACGCCGTAGGTGAAGGTCGGGTCGACGCTCACCGGGTACACGCGCTTCGGGTCGTTGAGCCACTTCTCGTCGACGCCGACGGTCAACGACCAGGCGTTCCCGTCCCGTTCGACGGCGTAGGTGCCACCGGTCGTCGCGGGCGCCTGCCCGTCCTTGCCGGAGGAGTCCCAGGTCTCGACCGGCGGGATCACCAGCTTGACCGCGCCCGCGCCGTCGGCGAGCAGCACCGCGCCGTTCTCGACGCGCGGGGTCAGGCCGCCGGTGTCGAGCCGGAACCGCCACGACGACCGGCCCGGCCGCTTGACCTTGATCGTCTCCTTGACCTGGCCGGACTCGACCTCGTAGTCCAGGTCGGTGTCCGGTGCGACGTCGGCGTAGCTCACCCGGTCGCCGTCGACCTTCGCGGTGGCCGGCTTGGCCTGGTCCAGCGCCAGCGCGACCTTGTGCTCGTCGACCTGCACGGACAGCACGGCGCCATCGTTCGCCCTGCCCGCGAACGAGGGGTCGAGCGGATGCCGCTTGGCCTTGGCGCGCTGCGACTTCCCGTCCACCTGCAGACCGGTGTCCACCGGCTGCCACGCGCCGGCGGCGTCGCGCACGTTCAGCGGCGCGGTCGACTGCTTGACGGTCCGGGTGCCGTCCGGGTTCTCGTACTCCTCGGTGAACATCGACCGCGAGACCAGTTTCGACCGCTTGGCGTCGAAATGGCTTGCCTTCGACGTGGCCAGCGGCGTGAAATCGCCCACCTGTTTCGCGGCGGGCTCGTTCCGGCCGGTGGCGCTTTTGAGCAGCGCCACCTCACGCGGATTCTTGGCGATCGGGGCGGCGGATGCACCAGATGGCACCAACACCACCTCGACGGAGGAGAGCAACACGGCCGCCACCACGGCGACCACGACTCTTTTTCCCATGAAGTCCCCCTCTTCAAGGCACACACGTGCGAGCACACGCGGGTGCCGAGGCCCTGTTCAGAGCTCACGCGGGAACATAAAATGACGATCTTGAACAAACATTGAACGGGGATGGGCGTGCAATTCGGTCTCCTGGGCGAGATCAGAGCCCTAAATCAGGATGTAAACGTCGAAATCGGGCACGCGCGGCAGCGGTGGGTGCTTGCCGTGCTGCTGATGCACGTGAACACACCGGTGACCGCGGACCAGCTGGTCGACCGGGTGTGGGGCGACCACCCGCCGCTGACCGCGCGCGGCACGCTGTTCTCCTACCTGACCCGGATCCGCAAGGCCGGCATCGAGATCGGCAGGCAGTCGGGCGGTTACCTCCTCGCGGTCGATCCCGACGACGTCGACGTGCACCGGTTCACCCGGCTGATCGGCGAGGCCAGGGCCGCCTCTGACGACCGGGCGGCCGAACTGTTCCGGCAGGCGTTCGGCCTGTGGCGCGGGGAACCGCTCTCCGGGCAGGACACGCCGTGGGCGCAAGGCGTGCGGGAGTCGTTGCGACGGCAGCGGTTCGCGGCCGAAATGGACCACGCCGACGTGCTGCTGAGGCTGGGTGAGCACGCGGAGCTGCTGACCGATCTGCCCGCCCGTGCGGCCGAGCACCCGTTCGACGAGCGGGTGGCGGGCCAGCTGATGACCGCCCTGCACCTCGCCGGGCGGTCCAGCGACGCGATGGCGCACTACCGGGCGTTCCGCACGCGGCTCGCCGATGAGCTGGGCACCGATCCCGGCCAGCCGTTGCGCGAGCTGCACCAGCGGATCCTGTCCGGCGACCAGCTCACCGCGAGCAACGTGCCCCGGCAGCTGCCCCCGCGCCCCGGCCTGTTCGCCGGCCGCTCCGACGAGTTGGAAGCGTTGTCCGCCAGGCGTTCCGGCACCGCCGTGATCTCGGCTATCGGCGGCGGTGGCGGAATCGGCAAGACGTGGCTCGCCCTGCAGTGGGCGCACGACAACGCCACGGAGTTCCCGGACGGCCAGCTGTACGTGAACCTGCGCGGCTTCGACCCGAAGACGGACCCGCTGCCGCCGACCGCCGCGCTGCGCGGCTTCCTCGGCGCGCTCGGCGTCGCGGCCGACGACATCCCCGGTTCGGTCGACGACCAGGCCGCGCTGTACCGCAGCCGGATCGCGGGCAGGCGGATGCTGGTGCTGCTGGACAACGCGGCGGAGACCGCGCAGGTGACTCCGCTGCTGCCCGGCAGTCCCAGCTGCACCACGCTGATCACCAGCCGCCGCCCGCTGACCGGGCTGGTCGCGACGCACGGCGCGTTGTCGGTGCCGCTGGACGTGCTGTCCGACGACGACGCGGTCGCGTTGCTCGTCGGCCACCTGGGCGAGGCGCGCGTCGCCGCCGAACCCGCCGCCGTCAAGGAGCTGCTGACGCTGTGCGCCGGCCTGCCGCTGGCACTGGGCATCGTCGCCGCGCGCGCCGCCGTGCACCCGTCGTTGTCCCTCGGGTCGATGGCCACCGAGCTGCGGTCCCACCGCCTGGACGGGCTGGACGCGGGCGAGACCGACCTCAACCTGCGCGCGGTGCTCTCCTGGTCGTATCGCGCCCTGCCGCCCGAGGCGGTCACCCTGGTCGGCCTCATCGCCCTCGCGCCGGGTGACGACATCGGCGAGGAGGCCCTGGCGGCGTTGTTCCCGCAGCCCGCGGACGACCTCGTGGCCGCGAACCTGGTGACCCGGTCGGCCGACGCCCGCTACCGCATGCACGACCTGGTCCGCCTGTACGCGGCCGAACGCGCGACCCGCGAGCTCGACGCGGACGTGCGCACCACCGCGTTGCGCCGCGTGGTCGACCACTACCTGAGGACCGCGCACGCCGCGGACAAGCTGCTCGACCCCGACCGCCCGGCCGTCGAGATCGGCCCGCCCGTCGAAGGCAGCCGCCCGGTCGCACTGACGGACGCGCTCGGCTGGCTGACCGCGGAACACCGCGCGGTGCTCGCGTCCCAGCGGCTGGCGGCCGACCAGGGCTGGCACGCGCAGGCGTGGCAGCTCGCCGCCGTGCTGGACACGTTCCACTTCCGCTGGTGCGACTCGGACACGCACATCGCCGCCTTGCAAATCGGTCTGCGTTCCGCACGGGCCATCGGCGACCTGGCGATCGGTGTGCGCGCGCTGCGCAACCTCGGCCACACCTGCGCGTCAGCGGGCCGCACGGACGAGGCCAAGGGCTACCTGCGGCAGGCCGTCGAGCTCGCCGGAGAGCTCGGTGACACCGTCAGCCAGGCGCACGCCAACATGACGCTCGCCCAGGCCGTGGGCAGGGAGGGCGACCTCGTCGGGGCCCACGAGCTCGCCACCGCCGCACTGGAGCTGTACCGCGCCGGCACCGAACCGCACTGGGCGGCCAGCGCGCTCAACCAGCTCGGGTGGATCTCCGCGCTGCTCGGCCGGTTCGACGAGGCACGCGCCCACTGCCTGGAAGCGCTGGCGCTGCACCGCCACCACGACAACCGCAACGGCGAAGGCGAGACGCTGGACAGTCTCGGCTACATCCACCACCACAGCGGTCAGTTCGCCGAGGCGGTCAGCTACTACCGCGAGGCCGTGGCCCTGTTCGACGAGCTGGGCCACAACAACCACGTGGCGCTCAGCCTCGAACGGCTCGGCGCGGCCCACTCGGAGGCGGGTGACCGAGGCCAGGCCGAGAACGCGTGGCGCGAGGCGCTGCGGCTGCACCGCGTCCACGGGCGTACCGCGGAGGCCGACCGGCTGGAAGCGCTGCTGGCGCGTTAGCCGGAGCGGGCAACCGCTGGCCGCGACGATCCGCGCGGGATCCACCACACTGAGCGGATGAGAACCGGGGACCAGGTCGTCCAGAGCCTGCCGTGGCGGTGGCGCGCACAGGGCACGATCTTCGTCATCGGCGGGCTCGGATTCCTGTTCGACGCGTGGGACGTCACGCTCAACGCGTTCCTGATCCCGCTGGTCAGCGCCGAGTGGGGGCTGAGCCTCGGCGAACGCGGGTGGGTCGGCACGGCGAACCTGATCGGGATGGCGGCCGGGGCCTTCCTGTGGGGCTCGATCGCGGACACCATCGGGCGCAAGAAGGCGTTCAGCCTCACGATCCTGATGTTCTCGGTGTTCACGGTGGCCGGGGCGGCGTCACCGGACTTCGTGACGTTCTGCGTGTTCCGGTTCCTGGCCGGGGTCGGCCTCGGCGGATGCATCCCGGTCGACTTCGCGCTGGTCAGCGAGTTCACGCCGACCAGGGTGCGCGGGCGGGTGCTGGCCGCGATGGACGGGTTCTGGCCGCTCGGCGCCACGCTGTGCGGGCTGACCGCCGCCTTCCTCGCCGACCTGGGCAGCTGGCGGGTGCTGATGCTCACGATGGTGCTGCCGGCGCTGCTGCTGTTCTGGATTCGCCGGGGCGTGCCGGAGTCGCCGATCTTCCTGGTCGCCAAGGGCCGTGCCGACGAGGCCAGACAGGTCGTGGACGGGCTGATCGCCCGTACCGGGGCGCCACCGGAGCAATGGCGGCTGCCTGACCCGCAGCAGGCCCAGCGGCTGTCTGCCAGGGCGATGTTCACGCAGCTCAAGGACATCTGGCGGTTCGACCCGCGGCGCACGGGCGCGATGTGGTTGATGTTCCTCGCCGTGTTCCTGCTGTACTACGGCGCCGTCACGTGGCTGCCGAGCATCCTCAAGGCGCAGGGGTACGGCACGTACGCGGCGTTCATGGTCACGACCGGGACCGTGGCGGTGGGCATCGTGGCGGCGTTGATCAGCGCCTGGCTCGTGGACGTGTTCGGGCGCAAGTGGGTCATCGCGGTGACCGCGCCGCTCGCGTCGGTGGCCCTGGTCATGTTCGCCGTGCAGATCAACGTCGACACGGCCGCGAAAGTGTGGATCACGCTCTACGGGGCGTTGATCCAGATCGCGATCCCCGCGCTGTACGCGTTCGCGCCGGAGCTGTACCCGACGCACCTGCGGGCCAGCGGGTTCGGCTGGGCGTCGACGATCAGCCGGATCGGGGCGGGATTCGTGCCGGTGCTGTTCGGGGCGATCCTGTGGCCGCTTCTCGGGCTGCCGCTGACCTTCGCGGCGATCGGTGTCGTGGTGGTGGGCGGCGTGCTCGTGATGATGTTCGTGGTGCCGGAAACCCGGATGCAACCGCTCGCGGAGAGCGTTCCGTCCTAGACGCATGAGAAGACCGCTCGCCGTCGCGTTTTGCGCGCTGGCTCTCGGCAGCTGTGGTACGAACGGGACCTCTGTGCCGACCGTGTTGTCCTCGGAGGTTCCAGTCGTGTCTTCAGCGAAACCGGACGACAACCGGATCGAGCAGGCGAAGCGCGACGGCCACCTCACCGTGCCACTGATGATCTCCGTGCAGCCGGGACGCGACGAGGAGGTCGAGCAGGCACTGACGAAGCTGGGCGCGACCGTCGAGTCGCGGGATCCCAGAATCGGTTACCTGCGGGCCGAGATGCCGGTCGACAAGGTGGAGGACGCTCGTCTCATCAGCGGTGTGTCCAAAGTGGATGTGGACGAACCGCTCGGCAACAGGCTCCCGGAACCATGAACGGCGCTTTTGTGGACCTGAGGTCTACAAAAGCGCCGTTCATGGTTTGACAGGCTGGCTAGCTGACGGACTGGACGATCACGGCACCGCGGCCGACGACGTTCTCGTCCGCCGTGCGCACCTCGAGCTCACCGCGCAGCACGCGACCGGCACCCGGCGCGCCCAGCGCAGTGATGACGCCCGGCACGTCCCACGACGTACCGGCGGCGTGGTCGGCGTTGCTGTCGTTCACGGTCAGCGTGCCGAGACCGGCCGAGATGTAGGCGTCGAAGTAGTCGTACGCCGTGGTACCCGACGGAATCGCGTAGCCGAGCACCTCGACCTGCCACTTGCCGGCGGCCGGGTTGGCGACCGTCACCGACTCCTCGGAGTCACCGTCCGCCGACGAACCCGCCGACACGCAGGTGCCCGTCGAGCAGTTGAACAGTTCCAGGTCGAGGTCGGCACCCGCGTCGGACGGGTTGCCGATCGTCGCGGTGAGCCGCGACGCCCCGGCCGGAACCTGGATGTCGAACCGCTTGGCCTCAAGGCCGATCGACGGGCGGTCCGTCTTGGCGCTGCCGACCGCACCGGCCACGAGCCGGCCGTTGAACGCGGCCTGCGTGTTCGTGACGGTGTAGGTGCGGTTGAGCGGGGTGCCCAGCGTCGCGGACGCGATGGTGTCCGGGTTCGGGCTGATCGACGTGCCGAGCACCGACGCGGTCACCGAGTACGGCGCCTCGGCGGCGTCGGAGGTGCGGCGCGCCTCGACCACGATCTCCCACACACCGGCCAGCGGGCTGGTCACCGTGCGGCTGGTCGGCGTGCCGAGGCCACAACCGGCACCCGCGTCCGGGTTGTAGCAGTTGGTGGACGAGTTCACGTCGAAGCCGACGCCCTGCGGGGTGTAGCGCAGGAAGCGGACCTGACCCTTGCCGGCCTCGGCGCCACCGGCGGTCATGTCGACCTTCAGCGCGGTCGTGCCCTTGGGCACGTTCACGAAGAGGCTGGTCGACTGGTTGCGCGCGATCGTGCCGGACTTGGTGACCGAGAACTTGTTGGCGGCGTTGAAGTTCTCCGCCGCGAACACGGTGTTCAGGGTCTGCACGTCGACACCGGGGGTCTCGACGTCGTCCAGCTGCAGGACGGCGCTGTGCGCACCGGCCGTCGTCGCCTTGATCTTCACCGGGAACTGGACCGGCGTGTTCAGCGGCAGGTCCACGGTCTTGGCGGCCTTGAACGTGCCGTCGTTGCCCTTCCAGGAGACCTTCCAGGTCTCCAGGTGGTCGTGACCGGTCGTGCGGGTCAGCGTGTAGGTCCGGGTGTACTCCTGGCCCGGGGTCACGCCTTCACGGTCGTGGATGCCGACACCGGTGTTCGGGGTGGCCAGCAGTCCACTGAGGACGGTGTTGACCGGAACCGACGCCGTGACCTTGTTCGGCACGCCGTGCTTGTCCAGCAACGACCACGCGGCGTTGGTGTTGAACAGACCGGCGCCCTGCTCGTAGGCACCCAGGGTGCTCACGAAGTTCGCGCTGCGCTGGATCGCGTAACGCAGCTCGGCGCTGGTCGGACGCTGGCCGTCGTGCTCGGCCTTGAACGCGCTCACGAGCAGCGCGGCGGCACCGGTCGCCTGCGGGGCGGCCATCGAGGTGCCGTTGAACATGGCGTAGCCGGCCGGGAGGGTGTAGGTGCCGGCCACCGGGCCGGGAGCCTGCCACCGCGGCGTGGTGGAGATCGCCGAACCCGGCGCGATGATGTTCGGCTTGAAGCCGCCGTCCTCAGCCGGGCCGCGCGACGAGAAGCCGTGCAGGCTCTGCTTCTGCGCGGTCGTCGAGCCGTAGTTGGACAGCCAGGTCGCGCTGGTGATGTACGAACCGACGCTCACCGCGTCCGTGGCGACCGACGGGTCACCGACGGTGTTGGCGCCCGCGCCCGAGTTGCCCGCCGAGATGAACAGCTGGACGTTGTACTCGTTGATCGTGCGGTTGTAGAGCTCCGCACGGGCGTTGTTGCCGTCGTTGAGCGCCGGGAGGCCACCGATGGAGATGTTCACGACGTCGGCGCCGTTGCGCGCGGCGTAGAGGACACCGTCGATGAGGCCGGAGCTGGTGCAGGACGGCGTGGAGAGGCAGGCCTTGATTGCCATCAGCTTCGCGCCGGGGGCCGCACCGGCCATCTTGCCGTCGAACAGCTTGTAGGCCGAGGTGATGCCGGCGACGTGGGTGCCGTGCGCGGCGCCCGCGATGCCGAGGTTCACGTACGGCGTGCCCGCGTTGTCGTAGATCGAGCGGTCGGTCTGCACGACGAACGCGACGCGGTCGACCACGGGGGTGGCGGGGTTGTCGGTGCCGAAGTAGCCGACGTCCTGCTTGACCTTGTAGTCGAGCATCCGCTTGTTGTTGGTGAAGTTGCCGTCACCGTCGGTGTCGACGAAAACTTCCTTCGTCGTGATGTCCTGGATGACACCGAACGCGTCGACGCGGTCGCCGTCGCGGTTGATGTCACCACCGGTCTCGGACGCGGCGGTGCCGAGGTCGCCCGCCGTCTCGCGGAAGAGACCGAACGAGTAGGGGCCGCCCGTCGCCGGCGCGGTCCACTCGCGACCACCGTTGGTGAACTTGCCGACGACACCGGTCTTGGTCATGGTGACCCAGGTGCCGTCGCCGGAGTTGGTGGCGTTCGCGTTGTACCAGTCGACGATCTTGCGCTCGCCGGTGCTGGTCTTCTGCAGGGCCGGGGTGTCCAGGTCGATGCCGGAGTCGATCACGGCGATCGTGGTCCCGCGGCCGTCCCACTGCGGGTGCGCGGTGGCGAACTGCGCCGCCTGCGTGTCCTGCGTCGGCATGTACGGGTTGGTGCGCGCGGTCTTCGAGTCCGGAGCCTTCTGCGGAGCGGGGCTCTCCATGCCGGCCGGACGCGGGTTGTCGAGGGCGATCAGCCCGTCGACGTCCACCGTGCTGACCGAGGCCAGCTTGGCGGCCTTCTCCGCGTTTTCACGCGGGATGGTGACCTTGACGTAGTCGACGTCCTTCTCGGTCTTCTGGACCGTGGCGCCGAGCGCCTTGAGGTCGTTGACGGCGGCGTCGGTCTTGCCGTCCTCGGCGGCGACCAGCAGGTCGACGGTCGCCTTGCCCTCGCGGGCGGCCTCGTCGACGAGCGCGCGGTCCGTCTTGTCGAGCTGCTTGTCCGCGGCGGGTTGCTGCGGAGCGTTCTGCGCGATTGCAGGGGTGGCGGCGAAGCCGAACCCGGCAGTGCCCAGCACCGCGGTCAACAAGACCGTTCCGGTGCGGCGTCTCCAGTTCTTCACGGCGCAAATGCCCTTCGTGGGGTAAAGAGTGCTCCGAAGCACATCTCTTCGCCTCGCGACTGACAATCGGCTTCCTGGAGCATTCTTCAGATCCACATTGGACTGTTCAGTGGCTTGTCCGCGCAGGGTTTTGATGCTGCGCGTTTCCTTGCCGCCGTGGAACGAGCAGTTCCCCTCCAGTCAAGGGCTGATGGAGGGGAATGTCAAGGCGCTGTCAACGGTGAACGTCGTTGCCGTGTAACAGGATCCCGTCAGCGGACGATGGACTGATCGCTATTTCCGCCCATCAGCGAACGCAATCTCGACCGCAGGCGCTGGACGATCCCCTGGCCGGTCGCGAGCGCTTTCGGCTGCGCTCCGCACGACGGGCAGTTGTTGCGGTGCTTGGCCAACGCGCGCTGAAGTTCGCCGATGTGCCGAGCGGTCCGTTCGGGCACGGAATCCTTCTTGACCGAGAGCAGGCTCAGCTCGGTCAGCGGCGCCCTGCCCCGGTCGTGCCGGACCGCGGGAGCGATGGTGTGGAAGAAGATCAGGTTCCGCCGCCGCGCGGGCTCGATGGCGCGGACGTCGCACCACGCGATGGTGGTCTGCCGGTCGAGGCTGCTGGAGTTGATGCCCTCGGGGGTGAGCTTGGTGCCCATCCTGAAGCTGCGCCACGCGACCGTGCCGCCCATGAGGGACCACAGGCCGCCGAAGACGTAGCCGAACCACGGACCGTCCGCCATCGCGATCGGCCCGCTGACGGCGACGGCGGTGCCGAGGCCGAACAGGAACCATCTCCACCTGGTGTGCATGTCTCCATCCTGTTTACCCGAATCGGGCGCTTAACATTGTTCGGTGCCTAACCAGGACCTCCCGCTGCGGGCGGAGTTCCGCGGTCTGCCCGACATCCCTGCCGACCAGGTCGTCACCGGGCTGATTCCGCTCGAACCGCCCCACTTCCAAACGCCTCCCGCGTTGGAGTTGTTGAGTGCGCCCATCTCCTTCGTGACAGGGCAGCGCGGGGTGGGCAAGACGCAGTTGGCGGGCGCGTACGCGCGTCAGCGGGTGCGGGACGGGTGGTTGGTGGCGTGGGTCGGCGCGGAGACCGAGGACCAGATCAAAGCCGGCCTGGCCGAGTTGGCTGATCGGCTGGGGTTGTCCAGGCCGGAGGACCCTGCCGACGTCACGGCCGCACGAGTGCGCAACCACATGCAGACGCGACCTGGACCCGCACTGCTGGTGTTCGACAACGCCGTGTCGCTGGACTCGGTCCTGCGGTACGTGCCGCGAGCCGGAGCCGCCCACGTGGTGATCACCAGCACCGCACGCGGAACGCAGGTCGGGAACGGCGACGTGCTCGTGGACGTGTTCGACGAGAAGACCGCGTTGCGATTCCTCCACGAGGCCACCGGTCTCACCGACGACAGCGCTGCCGCGGAACTGGCGCAGGAGGTCGGCCGCCTGCCGCTGGCACTCGCGCAGGCCGCCGCCAGGATCAAGACGGCCGGCTGGAGCTACCCGGACTACCTCGCCCGGTTCAGGCGATTCCCGGTGGAGAAGCACCTCGGCCGGCGCGACGGTGACCCGTACCCGCTGGGGGCTGCCACAGCCATCCTGGTCGCGCTGGAACCTTTCCAGGGCAGCGAGATCCTGGAGACGCTGGCGCTGCTGGCGCCGGAAGGTGTGTCACGCGGCATGCTCGACCGGGACGCCGACGACGAACTGGCCCAGCTGTACGAGTCGTCGCTCGTCGAGTACACCGCCTGGTCCGGGGTGCGCACCCACAGGCTGGTCCAGAGGGTGATCCGCGACAGCTGCCGTGCCGCGGGTACCTACGACAACGCGCTGGAAAGAACGGCCGACCTGATCAGGAGCTGCCTGGACGGGCTCCGGTTGTACCGGGCCGCCCAGTTGGAGAGCACGACACTGGCTCGCCACGCCGAGGTGTTGTGCGAGAACGCGAAAGGACAGCGCCTGGAGCGCGAAATCACCAGTGTGGCGCTCGAAACGCATCTTTGGGTGCATCGCGCACGCCATCAAGCTGCTCTCGCGTGGGTGGAAATGGTGGTCACCATCAACCCCGAACAGCCGCACGCACACGTCGTGGCGGCGTTTGAGCAGGTTTTCGACGACACGAAACAAGCACTGGGCCTTGACGATCGAGACACGCTCAAAGCAGCCGTCGCACTGGCACGTGCATATGCCCGAGCAGGCAGGCACGAGGACGTCATCGAGATCCTGGACGAGGCCAGAACCGCTCCTGGGTTCTCCTGGAACAGCGGTGACCACTACGGGGAGTCGGGACAGCTCTACAGCCGCGCTGTGCGCGAACGCGATCGCGACATTCCACAGGACTAATGGCTGTTCAGGCGCTACCTTGCGCCCATGGACCTCAAGCTGGTCGCCGACGAGCTCTACGGCCTGCCGCCGAAGGACTTCACCGCGGCCCGCAACGCCGCCGCCAAGCAGGCCGACGACAAGGACCTCGCCAAGGCCATCGCCGACCTGCGCCGCCCCACCGTGGGCGCCTGGGCGGTCAACAAACTGGTCCGCGACGCCCCCGAGGGCCTCGAGGAGGCGCTGGGCCTCTCCACGGCGCAGCTGACCATGCGGGAGCTCGGCCGCAAGCGCAAGGAGCTGATGGAGGCCCTGGTCTACCGCACCCTGGAACTGACAGGGCCGCTCGCGGACGACGCCGTCACCCAGGTCCGCAACACCCTCACGGCGGCCATGGCCGACCCGGAGTCGGCCGAGCAGGTGCGCAAGGGGCATCTCACGAAGGGGC
The DNA here is from genome assembly GCF_002150765.1 of Lentzea kentuckyensis. Taxonomy (GTDB): domain Bacteria; phylum Actinomycetota; class Actinomycetes; order Mycobacteriales; family Pseudonocardiaceae; genus Lentzea; species Lentzea kentuckyensis. The sequence continues at coordinate 37,816 of NZ_MUYM01000018.1, read as the reverse complement.
TGGAGTACTCCGGGTTCGGGTTCGCCCTGCCGGCGCCGGAACCCGCGCAGAACGACGGCGAGGACGCGCTGGCCCGCAAGCGCCGGGAGCGGCAGGAGCGGAAGCTGGCCGAGGCGCAGCAGGCGTTGGACGAGGCCGAGCAGGCGCTCGGGGAGGCCCAGGCCGATCAGCTGGCGGCGCAGCGGGCGTTCGACCGGGCGGCTGAGCGGCTGGAGGACGCCAAGCGGGTCGCGGCGGCCGCGGAGAAGGCGCGCAAGGCGGCGGAGCGCAAGGTCAACGATCTGAGCTAGACCGGTCGAGGGGGCCCCACTCGTCCGAGTGCTGGGCGTCGACCAGGTCCGTGCACTCCCGCAGGGCCTCGTCCGCCACCCACGCGAGCGGTTCCAGGCAGCGGACCAGGGGCTCGTTGTCCGGGCCCCGGCCCACTTCGGCCCCGCGCAGCACCCACGCGCGGACGTCGGGGCCGCGCAGGTCGCGCAGGTGGCGGTAGTCGAACAGGCGGCGGGCCACCCACAGTTCGCGGGAGCGGTCGCCCCACCACGGTTCGATCCGCAGCGGGCTCGCGGACAGGCCCGGCAGCTCCACGCCGGTCAACGAGTCGCGTGACGTCGCGGCGGCGTCCGCGGCCGGGCCCTTCGACCAGCGCACGTAGACGTCGTCACCCAGGTGGCCCACCAGGTCGGCGAGTTTCGTGATCGTGGGGAGTTCGGTCGTCACGTTTGGTGACGTACCCGGCCGAACCTGAAGGAAACCTGAAGGAATTGAGCCTGGTCACAGTGAAAGCCGACCGGAACACCACGCTCCGGTTGTACGTTCAACAATGTGGTTGGCCGCGAGCGCTCGAGCTGCGCGCCAGGGCGATCCGACACCCCCAGGTTGGAAAAGCCCTTCCGCAGGCGTCGCGTGCTCGCGCCGCGGTCAACCCGCCGTCGACCGACATGACCGGAGAACCCCCTCACCGGGCAGTGGCGGTCGGCGGCACCTGGATAGTGCGGCGCCCCTCCCCCCAGAGGGCGCCGCGCTACAGGTTGTACTGGTCGTGGCGGGCGTAGAAGGCCTCCATCTCCTCCGGCGGCAGGCCCTTCGCGGCGCCCACCTCCAGGAAGAAGTTCTCGCGGGCGATCCCCGGCGAGAAGAGGATCAGCATCCGGACCGGCGCGTCGCTGTCGTTGCGGAACGCGTGCGGGCGGTTCGGTGGCACGTACAGGAAGTCGCCCTCGCCGCCCTTGATCCACTCGTCGCCGTCGAACAGCGTGATCTCGCCTTCGAGCACGTAGAACGACTCGGAGAAGGTCTTGTGGAAGTGCGGGCGGGCACCGGGCTGCCGGGCGTCCATCCGCCACTCGAACAGGCCGAACTCGCCGTTCGTGACGGACCCGGGGGCCACGAACCTGGCGGACTTGGTGCTGAAACCCACTTCGGAAGCCGGTCGGAAGGTCATCGTCGGTCTCTCCCCAGAAAAGTGAACTTGATTCAGGTCTCGTGCGTGATCAGCGGTGGAACTATGCTCGGCCGATGGCACATGACGCGGATGTCATCGTCGTCGGCGCGGGCCTCGCAGGTCTCGTCGCGACCGCGGAGCTCGCAGACGCCGGCCGCAAGGTCATCCTCCTCGACCAGGAGCCGGAGGCGACGCTCGGCGGCCAGGCCTGGTGGTCGTTCGGCGGGTTGTTCCTGGTGGACACTCCAGAGCAGCGCAGGCTCCGGGTCAAGGACTCGCACGATCTGGCACTGCAGGACTGGATGGGCTCGGCGGCGTTCGACCGCGACAGCGACCACTGGCCGCGGCTGTGGGCACAGGCCTATGTGGACTTCGCCGCCGGCGAGAAGCGCTCGTGGCTCTACAACATGGGCGTGCGCTGGTTCCCGTTCGTGCAGTGGGCCGAGCGCGGCGGCTACCTCTCCAACGGCCACGGCAACTCGGTGCCGCGGTTCCACGTCACCTGGGGCACCGGACCGGGCGTGGTCGAGCCGTTCGAGCGGCGGGTGCGGGAGGGCGTGGCCAAGGGGCTCGTGACGCTCAAGTTCCGGCACCGGGTCACCGGCATCAACGTCACCAACGGCGTGTGCGACGGCGTGTCCGGCGAGGTGCTGGAACCGTCGTCGGTGAACCGCGCCGAACCGAGCTCGCGGACGGTCGTCGGCGACTTCTCGCTGTCCGCGCAGGCCGTGATCGTCACGTCCGGCGGCATCGGCGGCAACCACGACCTCGTGCGCAGGAACTGGCCGGAGCGGATGGGCACGCCGCCGAAGTTCATGCTGTCCGGCGTGCCGGACTTCGTGGACGGGCACATGATGGAGATCGCGCAGAAGGCGGGCGCGTCGATCATCAACGCCGACCGCATGTGGCACTACCCCGAGGGCATCGCGAACTACGCGCCGGTGTGGGGCAAGCACGGCATCCGGATCCTGCCCGGCCCGTCGCCGCTGTGGCTCGACGCGGACGGCAACCGGCTGCCCATCCCGCTGTTCCCCGGCTTCGACGCGCTGGGGTCGTTGCAGCACATCACGACGCACGGCCACGAGCACTCGTGGTTCGTGCTGAACAAGAAGATCATCGGCAAGGAGTTCGCGCTGTCTGGCTCCGAGCAGAACCCGGACCTGACGGGCAAGGACACCCGCGCGGTGCTCAAGCGCGCGTTGCCAGGAGCTGTCGCGCCGGTCGAGGCGTTCGCGCAGAAGTCGAAGGAGTTCATCCAGGCCGGAACCGTTGCCGACCTGGCCCGCGGCATGAACGCGCTGACCGGCGACGACCGCATCGACGCCGCCGCGCTGGAGCAGATCATCGTCGAGCGCGACCGGCAGGTCACGTCCGGACTCGGCAAGGACATGCAGGTCAACGCGATCCGCGCGGCGCGGCACTTCCTCACGGACAAGCTGATCCGCGTGGTCGAGCCGCACCGGTTGCTGGACCCCAAGGCCGGCCCGCTGATCGCCGTGCGACTGTCGGTGATCACGCGGAAGACGTTGGGAGGCCTGCACACCGACCTGTCGTCGCGCGTGCTCGACACCTCCGGCGAGGTGCTGCCAGGCCTCTACGCCGCCGGTGAGGCCGCCGGGTTCGGTGGTGGCGGCGTGCACGGATACCGCGCGCTGGAAGGAACCTTCCTCGGCGGCTGCCTGTTCTCCGGGCGCGTGGCCGGACGTTCGGCGGCCGACGCGGTCAAGTAGTCCCGCGTGGTGGACGCGGGTTGACGGTCCCCCGGCTTGCGGCTGTGCTGGAGGCATGACGCAGATCGGTGTTCTGGTCGGCAACCCGCGGCCGGCCTCGCGCACGCTGCAGGCTGCCCTGGCCCTGCGCGAGGCCCTGGCCGCGACGCTGGGCGTGCCCGTCGACGGACCGGTGGTGGACGCGGCGACGCTCGCCCCCTCCGTGTTCACGGAGCCGGACACGATCAAGGCCGCGCTCCAGACGTTGGGGCAGGCCGACGTGCTCGTGGTGGCCACGCCGACGTACAAGGCCGCGTACACCGGTCTGCTGAAGGCGGTGCTGGACCAGGCGCCCTCCGGGTGGCTCAAGGGCAAGGTCGTCGTGCCGTTGCAGATCGCCGCGTCGGACAGGCACGCGCTGGCCGTCGAGGTGCATCTGCGGCCGGTGCTGACCGAACTGGGTGCGCTGGTGCCGCAGGCGTTGTTCCTGAACGAGGCTTCGCTGCCCGCCGACGTCACGGACTTCGACCTGGACACCGATGTGCTGAAGGCGTTGGTGCGGCGATGAAGGAACAGTTGCGCAACGCGCTGAGGCACCACGCTCAGGCCGTCACGATCGTCACCGCTCATGGCGTGGACGGACCTGTCGGCACCACCGTCAGTTCGTTCACCTCGGCCTCCTTCGAACCGCCGCTCGTGGTGGTGTGGATCGGCGAGGGTGCTTCGGTGTGGCCGGTGCTGCGGACCGCGCCGCTGTTCGCCGTGCACCTGCTGGACGCCGCGCAGACCGGGCTCGCGGACCTGTTCGCGTCGAAGGGCGTCGACCGGTTCGGCCCCGGCACGCGGTGGCAGGCGGACGAGGACGGCGTGCCGTGGCTGCTGGACGCGCCGGTGCGGTTGCGGTGCCGGACTTCCCGGCGGATCGCGGTCGGTGATCACGTGGCGCTGGTCGGCGAACCGCTGGACATCACGTACACCGACATCGCCGCGCCCCTGGTGCGGCACCAGGGGCGCTACACCTCAGTCGCCTAAAGTCCGCAGGATCTCCCGCGCCAGCACGTCGTTCTGCCGGAACGCCGGGGCGTTCGTGTTCGGCCGGGCGAACGCCGCGAACGCCTTCCCGGTCGTGTAAGGCCCCACAGCAAATCGCACCGGATCCTCTTCGCCGTTCTCGTTGATCAGCCTGCCCTCCGCGGACACCCGCACCAGCCCGGCGGCGTCCTCGGAGACGTCACCGACCGCGCGCAACGACCGCAGCACCGGATCGGCTGTGCGGGACAACGAGTGCGTCGGCAGGCGAGCCTCGACCAGGCCGTTGGCGCGCACCACCTCCGGCGTCGTCGGGCTGCCCGCCAGGAACGCGCCGTTGACCGCCTCCACCCACATGTCCGCGCCGACGAACCGCACGATTCCCGCGCGGGACAACGCCAGCAGCTCCTCCAGCCGGTCCGGTGGGGGCCCGGACGCCAGGTAGCTGAAGTAGCCGTGCCACCAGCCGTCGTGCGGCATCACCTGCGCCATCTGGCCGTAGACCGACAACAGGGCCAGGAACGCCCCCAGATCGGCGCTGTGCCGCGGATCCGAGCGCCGGGCCACGTCGGCCTCGACGTAGGACCGCAGGTGCTCCTGGAACTCCTCGGCCGTCGCGAAGGTCAGGCCGGTCAGCGGACGGTCCAGCAGTTCGAAGTCGATCCGGTCGGCCAGGTCCGGGATCGCGAGAGCTTCGAGCTCCCGCATCTCGGCGCTGTACCAGGGCAAAGCGGCGAACGACGTGGCGAACTCGACGAACGACATCCGCACGAGACCGGGATGACCGGTGAAGAGCTCGTGGTAGTAACCCCAGGCGATCTCCTTGGCCATCAACGGCCACACGTCGGCGCGGAAGTCCAGCGAACGACCCTTCAACGCCTCCGCCGTGAAGAAGTGCGGCAGCGACGGCCGGGTTCCCTGCAGCCGGTAGCCGGTCTTCGAGTGGTACGGCACACCGCGCCGCGAGCCCACGAACAGCCGCGGTTCCGCACCCGAAGGCAGATAACGCAACTCGCCGTCTGTTCGCACGTATCGGCCGCCACGGCCCTCGGTCAGCAACACCATGAGGTCGATGAACGCGAGCCCGAACCCGCGCAGCACGACATCTCCGCTCACCTCCGCCAGATCCGCGTCGGCCGAGTACAACGGCGGCACGTGGACCAGGCCGTGCTCGGCCGCGTGTTCGGCCAGCTTGCGGTGTTCCGGCTCCGGTTCGGCGTCCAGGTGACCCAACGCCAGCACGAGGACATCGGCCCGCAGCGATTCCCCGCTGTCCAGCCACACCCAGTTGCCGACGACCTTCAACGCCCGCGCTTCGTGAACGGTCACCGAGATGTTCGGTGGCAGAGATTCCTTGACGTGACCGAAGAACCAGGCGAGGTACTTGCTCTGCACCTGCCGTGACGGGAACGAGGTCGGGTCGACGTCACCCCACTCGGCGAGCGACGGACCAGGGCGTACGGGACCGATGCCGTCGAACGAGGAGTCGGTGAACACCGTCACGTCCTCGGCCATGGAGTTCATGCGCAGCAACGGTGACTGCGCGTGCCGCCACACCCGGCCCGCGCCGGGCGGGTACGGGTCGACGACGTGCACGGCCAGCTCCAGCGACGGCGACTGGGCGGCGATGCGTTCCAGCAGGCCGGCGGCACGAGGGCCGCCGCCGATCACGACGAGTGAGCGCATGCGCGTCTTTTCCGTGGAAGACAAGGAGAAACGTGCCGCGCCCCTCAACGCGAACACCACCACGGTACCCCGCGCGTGCAAGCAAATCCCGCTCTGTGGACGCCGTTGCGACGCCCGATCATCGGGTGTGCACTCGAAGGGCGTCTCCCTCAACGCACCCCGCTCTCACCACCAACTCTGGGGAATCGGTCATGCCAGTTGAGTTTCTCGGGATCGCCGCGACGAACGACGGGTCGGAGACGAACCCGCGGTCGTCCGCCGGCGCGTTCGACAAGGACTACACGCTCAGGCTCGCTCGCGCGCACGAGGAGCACGGGTGGGACCGCGTGCTGTTCGCGTACGGATCGGGGGCGCCGGAGCCCGCGTCGGCGGCGGCGTACCTGGCCAGCAAGCTCGACAAGCTGCAGATCCTGCTGGCACACCGGCCGAACGTGTCCTACCCGACGTTCGCCGCCAAGACGTTCGCGACGCTCGACCAGATCAGCGACGGCCGGCTCACGGTGCACTTCATCACCGGCGGCACGGACCACGAGCAGCAGCGCGAGGGCGACTACCTGTCCAAGGACCAGCGCTACAGCCGCACCCGCGAGTACATCCAGATCGTCAAGAAGGCGTGGCTCAGCCGTGAGGCGTTCGACCACGACGGCGAGCACTACCACTTCGCGGACTTCGTGAGTGATGTCTTCCCCGTGCAGCAACCACGTCCGAACGTGTCCTTCGGCGGCTCCTCCCCCGCGGCGTACGCGGCAGGCGGCGCGGAGGCGGACATCTTCTGCCTGTGGGGTGAACCGCTCGCGGAAACGGCCCAGCAGATCGAGTCCGTCAAGCAGGCGGCGAAGGAGGCGGGCCGGACCGACGTGCCGCGGATCCAGGTCGCGTTCCGGCCGATCATCGCGCCGACCGAGGAACTGGCCTGGGAGAAGGCACACCGCACGGTGGACCGGATCGAGGCGCGCAAGGCGAACGGTCCGTTGAGCCGGCGGCATTCGCTGACGAACCCGGAGAACACCGGCTCCCAACGACTTCTGGCGGTCGCGGACCGCGGCGAGCGGTTCGACCGTGCATTGTGGACACCGACCGCGAAGGCGACGGGCGGTGCGGGCAACTCCAACGCGCTGGTCGGCACTCCCGAGACCGTCGCACAGGCGTTGCTCGACTACTACGACCTGGGCGTGGACATCCTGTCCGCGCGCGGTTACGACCTGCTGGACGACGCGATCGACTTCGGCAGGTACGTGATTCCGCTGGTGCGCGAGGAAGTCGCGAAGCGGGACCGGGCCAAGGCCGCATGACCACCCTCGAAGTGCGCCGCGTCCGGCAGTCAGACCCGGACGCGGCGCCGTTGGTGGTCGAGCTGACCTACGAGTACACGTCCCGGTACGGGCCCATGGGCGCGCAGGAGATGCAACGACCGGCGGACGTGTTCGAGCCGCCGCACGGACAGTTCCTGCTGCTCGTGGAGGCCGGGGAGGCGGTCGCGGGCGGCGCGTTCATGCGCTACGACGACGAAACCGCGGAGCTGAAGCGAATTTGGACGCATTCACGTCATCGCCGGCGCGGACTCGCGCGCCGAGTCGTGGAAGAACTGGAGAGCGAGGCCCGAACGTTTGGATACCGCCGCATCTATCTGACGACCGGACCGCGTCAGCCCGAGGCGAAAGCGCTCTACCTGGCGACCGGGTACACGCCGTTGTTCGACGTTGGGACAGACCCGATGACAATTGGCCCGCTTGCGTTCAGCAAGGAGATTCATTAGTTCAAACGAGTGAACTCGTGGGCAAACCCATGATTCTCGGCCGGGAATCGGGGTTCGGTTGGACACGTACTGAGTGATCAGTAAGCTTGTCCGTTGGACCACACCCGGTGGTACCGCGGATCAGCAGATCACCCCGGTCCCCCACGAATGGCCACCTGAGCTGAATGAACATGGTCGAGAGCCTTGAGCGCGCCGTGCATTGGGCGGCGGCGATCTCCAACACGCTTCTAGTGAGCCTCACCCGCGAGAAGCTCGAGGAACTGCTCGGCGGCTTCGTCGAACAGTTGCAGAGCGGTGGCGTGGACGCGGCTCGGCAGGTCGGCCGGTCCATGGTGGAGAACGACTTCGTCTCGTCGGCGACGCTGGAGCAGTCACTCACCCACCTGGGTGAGCACGCCCCGGTGACGCAGGCCCAGCTGGCCGCGCTCGCCGCCGGGTTCGCCGAAGGGCTGCGCGACCGCACGCTCGACCAGCAGGAGATCAGCCGCACGGCCGCGATCAACACGATGCGCCGGGCCGAGACCGCGGTCAGGGCGAGCGAGGCGAAGTTCCGGGCGATCTTCCACAGCGCGGCGTTCGGGATCGTCGTGAGCTCACTCACCGGCGACATCATCGACGTCAACGAGGCCCTGCTGGCGATGCTCGACTACCGCCACGACGACCTGCGCACGATGAGCGGCCGCGACCTGGTGCACCCGGACGACCGGGTCGCGCTGCGGGAGCTGGCCCAGCAGCTGATCGCGTCCGACCACGACAACATCCGGGTCGAGAAGCGGATGGTCCGCAGCGACGGCGAGACGATCCAGACGCACATGGCGATCTCCCTGGTGCGGGAGCAGGAGGGCGAGCCGCCGTACTTCGTCACGATGATCGAGAACATGAACGAGATGCGCGCGCTGCAGACGCAGCTCGTGCGGCAGAGCCTCAACGACATGCATACCGGCCTGCCCAACCGCGCACAGTTCCTCGGTTGGCTGGAAGGCGCGGTCGGTTCGAAGGGCCCGGAGGCGCTCGCGCTCGTGCAGGTCGACATCGACGGGTTCCGCGGCGTGAACGACGCGTTCGGGCACGAGGCCGGCAACCGGGTGCTGCTGCACGTCGCGAGGCACCTGCGGGCGGTGTTCTCCGAGGAGGTCGGCAAGGTCGCGCGCATCGGCGAGGACGAGTTCGGTGTCCTGATCAAGGACCCGCGCGACGTGCCCGGCGTGATCGCGCTGGTCGAGGACTTCACCGCGCGGCTGGAGGAGCCGATCTGGATCGGCGGCCACGGCGTCGGCGTGACGACCAGCATCGGCATCGTGGCGCGGGCGGCCCGCGGCGGCGACGCGGTGGACCTGCTGAGAGCCGCGGACGTCACCGTGGGCTGGGCGAAGCGCGACGGCAAGGCGCAGTGGGCGTTGTACGACCGCGACCGGGACGCGCGCGACAAGGAGAGCTACGCGCTGGCCGCGTCGATCCCCGGCGCACTGGAGGAGGGCCAGTTCCGGGTCGACTACCTGCCGATCCACTCCCTCGCGGACGGTTCGGTGCTCGCCCTGGAGGCGAAGATCGTCTGGGACCACCCCGAACGCGGCGTGTTGTGCCCGAACATGTTCATGGACCAGTCCTCCGCCAACGGCATGATCGTCCGCCTCGTGCACTGGGCGCTTTCGGAGGCCTGCACCCGAGCCAGCGAGTGGTACGCGGCGCTGGGCCCGCGGACGCCCGTGCTCTCGATCGACCTGCCGCCCCGGCTGTGCCAGGAACCGGAGCTCGTCGCCGAGGTCGCCCGCGTGCTGGAGCGCACCGGACTCCCCGCTTCCCTGCTGCGCTTCGAACTGCACGAGCACCTGCCGGCGTTGCTGAACGACGAACAGATGGACGAGCTCACGATCCTCGCCGAGCGCGGCATCGGGCTCGTGCTGGACCAGATGAACGGCGGCAACGTCGGCGTCGACCGGCTGCGCCAGCTGCCGTTGAGCGGCGTGAAGTTCACCGGCGCCGTCGTGCACGGCCTGGACGCGGGCGCGAACCGGGTGGACGAGAGCGCCTCGGAGGCGTTGCTCCGCTGGGCCAGGATCCTGCGCCTGCCGCTCTACGCCGAGGACGTGCGCACCGAGGCCGAGGCATCCCGGCTGGCCGCGCTGGGCGTCACCGGCGCCCAGGGTTCCCATTTCGGGCCGCCGCTGCCGGCCTCAGAAGTCTCTTCGCTGCTTCTCAGCTAGTTCTTATCAGGGTTTAGTCAGCTTTGCGCACAGCTTGTTCACATGATGGCGGTCCATCGTTGGGAACATGACCGAGCAGAGCTTCCCCGCCATGAGCGGGTCACTGGTGGAACCGCAGCCCGCCGTTACCCCGGCGCCGAAGTTCTGGCGCCGCACGGCCCCCATGCTGACGGCTGCGGCCCTCGTCGCCGGCCTGTTCGGCGGCGTCACCGGCGCGGTGATCGCCTCGCCGGACTCGCCCCCTGCCGCCTCCTCCGTCTCCGCGCAGACTATCTCCAACACGTCCACTCTGGACTGGAGCGCCGTCGCCTCTGACGTGCTGCCCTCGGTGGTGCAGGTGAACGTCGCCAACGGCCTCGGCTCCGGCGTGATCCTCTCCGCGGACGGCAGAATCCTCACCAACAACCACGTCGTCGCCTCGTCCGGCGGCCAGCTCACGGTGAAGTTCAACGACGGCCGCGAACTGCCCGCCACCGTCGTCAACACCGACCCGGCCTCGGACCTGGCCGTGCTGCAGGTGTCCGGCGCCTCGGGCCTCACGCCGATCAAGTGGGCGGACTCGGGTTCGGTGAAGGTCGGTGACGCGGTGATGGCCATCGGCTCGCCGTCCGGCCTGCAGGGCACCGTCACGACCGGCATCGTGTCCGCGCTGGACCGCAAGGTGACCGTTCCCGGCGAGACGCGGCGGTCGCAACCCGTGTCGTACCAGGCGATCCAGACCGACGCGTCGATCAACCCCGGCAACTCCGGTGGCGCGCTGGTGAACGCCGCCGGTGAGCTGATCGGGATCAACTCGGCGATCTACTCGCCGGCGTCGAGCGGCGGTGAGGCCGGCAGCGTGGGGATCGGGTTCGCGATCCCGTCCAACACGGCCAAGCAGATCGTGGGCCAGCTGAGCTAGGAGATCACGTCGAACGTGCGCTTGGCCCCTGGAGCGGAGGCCAAGCGCACGTCGCACGTGATGAGCGTGGCGCGCAGTTGCATGCGGGCAACGGTTTGCTGACGCCGCGGATCACTGCCGGAGTAGCACGCAAGAACCACGTGCCGCTAGGCGGTTCGTACCTCGTCAGGTAGTCGCTGAGGTTCAGCCTCTGCTCAACCTCGACCGTTTTCTCCGCCACGAGATCGCATTCAACACGTGCAACCCGCCTGTTAACGCCTCTTCGGTCACCAGTTGCCCGGAACGTGGGTGGTTCCGCAATCCCGATGGCGGAACCACCCACCGACGATCAGGACAGCCAGTCCGGCCGCAACGGCATGTGCGACCTGGTCCCGTCCAGCTTCACCCCGAGCACCTGGTGCAGCTGGATGTTGTTCCGGTCGAACCCGAGCCGAGACGCGGCCAGGTACAGCCGCCACACCCGAGCCCGAGCCTCCCCGACCTCCTCCACCGCCTCGTCCCAGTGCGCGTCGAGGTTCCGCCCCCAGGCGGCCAGGGTCAGCGAGTAGTGCTCGCGGATGTTCTCCTCGTGCCGCACCTCGAACCCGGTGTCGTGCATCAACGACACGAGGTGGCCGGGCCCGACCAGCTCACCGTCCGGGAACACGTACCGGTCGATGAACGGCCCGGACAACGCCCGCTGCTTGTTGTCCGGCCGGGTGATGCAGTGGTTCAGCAGACGGCCACCCGGCTTCAGCTTGCCGTACAGAGCAGCGAAATACCCTGGCAGCTTGGCCTTGCCGATGTGCTCGGTCAGGCCGATGGACGACACCGCGTCGAAGCCCGTCTCGCGGACGTCGCGGTAGTCGAGGTGACGGACCTCGGCCAGGTCGGACAACCCGGCCTCGACGATCGCCTTCTGGGCCCATTCGGCCTGGTTGCGGGACAACGTCACGCCGATCGCGCGCACGCCGTACTCGCGGGCCGCGTGCATGACCATGCCGCCCCAGCCGCAGCCGACGTCCAGCAGTTTCATGCCGGACTTCAGCCCCAGCTTGCGGGCCACCAGGTCGTGCTTGGCGAACTGGGCTTGCTCCAAAGTGGACTCGATCGACGGGTACACCGCGCAGGTGTAGGCCATCGACGGGCCGAGGATCCACTCGTAGAACTGGTTCGAGACGTCGTAGTGGTGCGCGATGGCCTGCTGGTCGCGGGCCTTGGAGTGCCGCAGGCCGCGCAGGCGGGTCTCCTGCGGTGGCGGCGTCACCTTGTGCGACAACCGGATCCGGCCCAGGAAGCGCAGCAGCTCCACGCGTTGCAGCCACGGGAGCTCCCGCAACGAGAACTCGGACAGCTGGGCGAGGCCGGCGTGCACGTCGCCGAGGATCTCCAGGTGTCCCGTCACGTAGGCGCGGGCCAGGCCCAGTTCACCAGGCGCGGAAGCCAGGTAGGACAGGGCTTCCGGCGTTTTGATGTCGATCGACACCGGAGCGGCGGACGGGCCGGCGCTACTGCCGTCGTAGGCCTCGAAGCGAACGTCGTTGCCACCCGTGATGCGCTGAAAAATGGAGGCCAACCGCATTCATCGTCCCCTGACACACTTGGCGTACAGATCAGGCAGGCGGTTCGTCTGGTCGTACCGTGACTTCACGGACCGGTAGTGCGAACCGTTGTAGTGCCGCCAGAACTCGTCCTCCGTGTAGTAGGAGTCCGAGTACAGCGACTTGTGGCCGCCCAGCCGCGCCACCTCGCGCTCGATCAGCCGGTTGCGGTCACCCATCTTCTCTCCCGGCCGCACCGGGACCTCCGACCAGAACCCGACGTTGACGTACAGCACGTCCGGGTCCATCGGGTACAGCGGCCAGCCCGTGGTGTCGCGCAGGCGGACCGGGCAGACCCACACCGGCGCGATGCCGATCTCGCGGTCGAAGAAGTCGAGGAAGTCGGCCAGGCCGGCGACCGGAATCTCGACGTCCTGGATCACCGGCTCCACGTCGACACGTGGCCGTAACCGCCGATGCTTGGCCACGAGACGGCGGTAGACGTCCGAACGCAGGTAGCGCTTCGGCCACAGGCGACGGACGACCGGGTTCTGCGCGCCGAACGCCCGCGAGCACCAGAACCAGTCGGTGTCCCAGCGCCACAGGTAGTCGTGGATCGTCAGGTGGTCCGTGCGGCGCTGCTGGATGGACCGGTAGTAGATCTGGTTGCCGGTGTAGTCCGACGTGTAGGGCGCGATGTCGGCGTAGTGCCCCAACGTCAGGTACATCTCGCCGCGCGAGAACACCGTGCCGTCGACGAAGTCCGCCGAACCGTCTGCGCAGACCTCCTCGATGACCGTGGCGAGCTCCGCGAACGACCCGAACGGCACGTGCCGCAGCCGGACGTACTGGCGCACCGGCTCGAGCTCGATCTCCAGCCGCAGCGCGTAGCCCAGGGTTCCGTAGGAGTTGGGGAACGCGCGGAACAGGTCGTCGTCCGGTTTGGCGATCACGACCTCGCCGTCGCCGGTGAGGATCTCCAGCTCCCGCACCGACTCGTGTGGCAGGCCGTTGCGGAAGGACGTGGACTCGATGCCGAGGCCCGCCACCGCCCCGCCGATCGTGATGGTCTTGAGCTGCGGCACGACCAACGGCATGAGGCCGTGCGGCAGTGTCGCGGCGACGAGATTCTCGTAGGTGGTCATGCCCTGCACCTGTGCGGTGCGCCCGACCGGGTCCACTGACAGCACCCGGTCGAACCTGCCTACCTCCAGCCCGCCCGACTGATCGGCGCGAAACCGGAAGAGGTTCGACGTCTTCTTCGCGAGCCGCACCGGCGCACCTTCGCGCATAGCGGCGTACTGCGCGGTCAGCGCAGACACGGCCGAGCTGTGCCCATGGTCACTCACCAGAACGACGTTATTCCTCGTCAGCGCCGTTGGCACGCCCAAAAGCCCGAATGGGCCAGCGATCATCGCCGAACCCTGCCGAAAGTTACTACCGAGTAGTAGCGTGCGAGGCATGGCTACGCACGAGGTGACCAACCAGGTTCCGCCGCTGAGCGGTCACGACGTGGCGGACGACCCGGCGCTGCTCAGCTGGGTCGACAACGCCGACCTGCACGACCTCGGCCGGCTCGCGGGCAGCGACGAGTGGCAGGAGCACGGCCGGCTCGCGAACGCGTATCCGCCGGTCCTGCGCACGCACGACCGGTTCGGGAACCGGATCGACGAGGTCGAGTTCCACCCGGCCTGGCACGATCTGATGAACGTCGCCGTCTCGAACGGCCTGCACGCGTACGTCGACGGTCACCACTTGGAACGGGCCGCGAAGTTCTACGTCTGGTCGCAAGTGGAGGCCGGCCACGGATGTCCGATTTCGATGACTTATGCGGCTGTGCCCGCTTTGCGCGTCGAGGCGAACCTGGCCGAAATCTACGAACCTCTTCTCACCACTCGGGATTACGACTTCGGTCTCAAGGCACCGCTCGGCAAGCGCGGCCTGATCGCCGGCATGTCCATGACCGAGAAGCAGGGTGGGTCGGACGTCCGGGCGAACACCACGACCGCCCGGCCGGTCGACGACGGCTACGTCCTCACCGGGCACAAGTGGTTCACCTCGGCGCCGATGTCCGATGTGTTCCTGACGCTCGCGCAGGCGCCCGGCGGACTGACGTGCTTCCTCGTGCCGCGGGTGCTGCCGGACGGCACGCGCAACCGGTTCTTCCTGCAGCGGCTCAAGGACAAGCTGGGCAACAAGTCCAACGCGTCCGCCGAGATCGAGTACGACGAGGCGTTCGCACACCGCGTCGGTGACGAGGGCCGCGGCGTGCGCACGATCATCGAGATGGTCAACATGACCCGCCTCGACTGCGTGCTCGGAAGCGCCGCGGGCATGCGCGCCGGGCTCCGGCAGGCCGCGCACCACGCGGCCCACCGCAAGGCGTTCGGCGAGTACCTGATCGACCAGCCGGCCATGCGCAACGTGCTGGCGGACCTCGCGATCGAGTCCGAGGCGGCCACGACCGCCGCGATGTGGCTGGCTCAGCACCGGCCGCGGCTCGGGCTCGCGGTCACCAAGTACTGGGTGTGCAAGCGCGGGCCGGTGCACGCGGCCGAGGCGCTGGAGTGCCTGGGCGGCAACGGTTACATCGAGGACAGCGGGATTCCTCGGCTGTTCCGGGAGTCACCGCTGATGTCGATCTGGGAGGGCTCCGGCAACGTCGCCGCGCTCGACGTGCTGCGCGCCATGAAGAAGGAACCCGAGTCGGTGCAGGAGTTCCTCGGCGTGGTCAGCGGGGTCGACCAGCGCATCGACAGGGCGTTGAACGAACTCGGCACCGCGTTGTCCGATGTGGACCAGTCGCAGGCGCGCCGCGTCGTCGAGAAGATGGCGTTGATCCTGCAGGGTGCCCTGCTGGTCAAGCACGGGCACCCCGCCGTCGCCGACGCGTTCCTCGGCTCACGGCTCGGCGGCGACTGGGGAGTCGCGTTCGGCACTCTCCCCAGGTCCACCGACTTCGCCTCGATCATCGACCGAGCTGTCCCGAAGCTCTAGCTTTTTCGGCGTCTGCAAGTACCACCAACAGGGCTCTTGGTAGTACTTGCAGACGCCATCAAGCGGGGCAGCCGTTGGGCTGGCGTGGCGAGTCCGGGCCGTAGAGGTCACCGGTCAGGAACACGCACGTGGGCTGCTGGCCGAAGTCGTGGATGTCGGTGAGCTCCAGGATCGTGAAGTTCCGCTGCTCACCGATCCGCGACGCGCTGAAGTCCGTGCGTCCGGTCGCGCCGAAGAACTCCAGCTCGCGGAACTCGGCACCGATCGCACCGCGGTGCGGAGTGTGCACCGGCAGGCCGGCCAGACGTGACTGCGCGTTGCGCACGGCTTCCAGGAAGAGTCCCGCGGCGTCGTAGGCCACCCCCAGGTGCTCGCCGGGCCACGGCTTGACCGGCTTGTCCTCCGCCGGCAGCGAGGACTCCTGGATCTCCTGGTTCAGCCTGCTGTAGCCGGCGCAGAAGGCGTCCAGCGGCAGACCGCCGCGGGTCTGCGGGCTCGGTTTGCCCTCCACGCACGGCTTTCCGGCCAGCACCACCAGTCCCGCCATGCTCACGTACGACACGCGCATCCCGGCCAGCGAGTCCTGCACGCGGCTGGCCTTCTGCGCGATGAACCGGATGATGGCGTCGTCGGCGACGATGCGCGGCAGCCGGTTCTTGTCGTAGCAGTCCCTGCCGATCGCCCGCAGGAACTCGCCGAAGCCCTCCTCACGGCCCGCGTAGAACACCAGCTCGCTGGAGTGGTCCTCGACGCACTGCGACGGCACCTCCTGCGGGCTCCTGGCCCAGGGAACGGCCTGGAGGTTCACCTTCGCGTTCGCCAGCTCCTTGCCGAGCACGTTGACCAGGTCATCGAGGTAGACGTCGCCCTTGTTCAACGGCGGGTGGTAGATCGTCACCTTGGTCGCGGCAACGTGCTGTGCGTACCGCCGGACCAGGTCGGCCTGCCGGACGTTGCCGGGGATCAGCTGGAAGTACATCGACGACCTGGTCGGCAGCGACGCCTCGGTGAGCGTCGTGCCGATGGTCGGCACGCCGAGCGCGCCGAGTTCGGTGATCACGTCCTTGGTCTCCGTGACGCTGCGGTCGAGGCCGACCACGCCGATGATTCCGGCGTCACGCTCCAGCAACGGCGTCAGCATCTCCCGCAGGACCTCGGGAGCCCGCTGCATCATCGCGCCACCGTTCGCGATCACGACGCGCAGCAGCGGTTCCGTCTGGGACGGGACGTTCTGCTGCCGCTGCTTGACCAGCATGCCCTCCAGCTCCTCCGCCCTGGAGTGGTCGGCGTCGGGGTTGGTGTCCTTGTGGGTGAGGCTGGAGAAGTAGACCAACGACACGAAGGGGCGGCTCGGATCGGCCTCGTGCAGCCGTTCGGCCTCCTCGTTCTGCGCGAACACCGCCTGCTGGGTCCAGCGCAGCCGTTCGTTCGACCCGAACACCTGGCTGCTGTTGGCGCTGTAGCCCACGCATTCGAGGTTGCCCGCGACGTCCATCAGCCGCGTCGACACGCCCGGTGAGATGGCGGAGCCGACGATCGAGCAGTTCGCCTGGATGTGGTTCTGCACCGTCACGAACCCCGGCAGCAGCAACACCACGACGACGGCCGTGATGATCGCCTCCAGCCGCCGCGACTTCGCGAGCCACCGCACCGGCGCCGCCTGGAACGCGGGCGTGCTCGTCCACTTCTTCTTGTCCGGCCTCGGGAACGGCAGTCTGATCATCAGGTAGCGGGCGTCCGGCGCGAGCATCTGCCGTTTGCGCGGCAGCTCCTCCCGCCACGTCGTGAGGGCCTCGGCGGCCTCCTCCGGCGCGAGCGGTGTGGTGCCGAGGCGCTGCGACAGCGCCGGCTGCACCGAGCTCGCCGCGATCACCAGCAACGGGTCCAGCTCGCCGGTCTCGTTGCGGACGACGTTGATCAGCTCCAGCAGCTCCCACCCGCCGTTGCCCTCGGTCACCCCGTCGAGCAGCACGGGGATGTAGGCGGTACGCCGGAATCCGGCCCGGCGCGGCAGGAACCGCCGGCGCCGCCGGTACGCGATCCGCAGGTCCTCCAGGAACGCGTGCACGAGCAGCAGCTTGATCTGGTCCTCGTTCTCGGACTCGCGCCGGCCCAGCGTCAACCGCTCGGCGAACCCGAAGAACTCGATGGAGTGGTTGGGCAGCGCGAAGTTCTGCCCGCGCATGAACCACTTGGACTCACGCGCGAGCCCCGGCACCCGCTTGCCGAGCCAGCGGAAGCCCGCCTTGCTGCCGACCCAGGCGACCAGCCCGAGCCCCAGCCTCGTCACGAGGTTCGGGATGAACGCGTCGACGGCCCGGTTCAACGCCTCGCCGTCCTGCGCGCTCCGGCCGGTCCACTGCCGCAGCAGCTCGATGACGCTCGCCCGGTCGTCCCGCCCCGGCTTGCGCGGCAGCCGCTTGCTCGTGAGCCAGTCGACGAGCCGGTAGTGGTCGAACCGGGTCAGCCGTTCGGAACCGACGTGGACCTCGGACAGCCGATGGCTCAACACGTCCAGCAACGGCAGCAGCGGTTTGGTCTCGCGCGCTTCCGGTGGCCATCTTTTGTCCACTTCCGCGCCGACCGCGGACACGTCGACATAGGCGTGCGGGATTGCCGGACGGCCCTCGTCGAGCTTGTGCTCCAGGGCGTGCAGGAATGGCGTCGGACTGGCTTCGCTTTCCAGGTACAGCAGCGGAAGTGGCTGGTCACCGACCACTTCCTCGGTCTTGCTCCGGTAGAAGAACCCCGGCCGGTCACAAAGACCGCGAATGACGTCGAGGAGTACTCGCAATCCGGGGAAAACGGGTTCTGTCCGGCTACCTGTCATCTGCACCCTCACACTCGTGCGGAAGGCAGATGACGGTAGCCGGACAGAGCGATTCGAACCGGCGCTTTTCGATTATTTAGATGGAACGGACTAGAGGCCGAGTTCGCGGGCGATCAGCATCTTCTGGACCTCGGAGGTGCCCTCGCCGATCTCCAGGATCTTGGCGTCCCGGTAGAACCGGCCGACCGGGTACTCGTTCATGAAGCCGTAGCCACCGAAGATCTGCGTGGCGTCCCGGGCGTTGTCCATCGCCGCCTCGGACGACACGAGCTTCGCGATGGCCGCCTGCTTCTTGAACGGCTCGCCGCGCAGCATCCGGGACGCGGCCTCGTAGTAGGCCAGCCGCGCGGTGTGCACGCGGGCCTCCATCTCGGCGATCTTGAACTGGATCGCCTGGTACGTACCGATCTTCGCACCGAACGTCTCGCGCTCGTGGGCATAGCGCACCGACTCGTCGACGCAGCCCTGGGCCAGGCCGACCGACAGTGCGGCGATGGCGACGCGGCCCTCGTCCAGCGTGCGCAGGAACTGGGCGAAGCCGCGGCCGCGCTGGCCGAGCAGGTTCGCGGCGGGCACCCGGCAGTCCTGGAACGACAGTTCGCGGGTGTCCGAGGCGTTCCAGCCGACCTTGGAGTACTTCTTCGACACCGTGAAGCCCGGGGTGCCGGACGGGACGATGATCGACGAGATCTCCTTGCGGCCGTCCGGGAGCGTGCCCGTGACGGCGGCGACGGTGACCAGGCCGGTGATGTCCGTGCCGGAGTTCGTGATGAACGCCTTGGTGCCGTTGATGACCCACTCGTCGCCGTCCAGCCGCGCGGTCGTCGCCAGCGCACCGGCGTCCGAACCGCTGCCGGGCTCGGTCAAGCCGAACGCGCCGAGCTTCTCACCCGAGGTCAGCGACGGCAGCCAGAAGGCCTTCTGCTCGTCGGTGCCGAAGCGGTAGATCGGCATGGCGCCCAGCGAGGTGGCCGCCTCCACCGTGATCGCGACGGACGAGTCGACGCGCGCGAGCTCCTCCAGCGTCACGCACAGCGCGAAGTAGTCGCCGCCCATGCCGCCGTGCTCCTCCGGGAACGGCAGGCCGAGCAGGCCCATCGCGCCCATCTTCGCGACGATCGGGTACGGGAACTCGCAGCGCTCGTAGTAGTCGCCGATGACCGGGGCCACCTCGTCGCGCGCGAACTCCTCGACGGTCTTGCGCAGGTCCTCGTACTCGCTCGGGAGCCTGAAGTCCAACATCGGTGTCACTCCTCGTGAGAGACGACGAGGGCCAGCACCTGGTCGAGTGCGACCTGCTGGCCTGCCTGAACGTTCACTTCGGCGAGCACGCCGTCGACCGGTGCGGTGACGGTGTGCTCCATCTTCATGGCCTCGACCACGAACAACGCTTGACCGGCGGTCACTTCCTCGCCCTGCTGGGCGCGGACCACCAGCACGGTGCCGGGCATCGGCGACTTCACCGGGCCACCGGACGCGGCGGCGCCACCGGACGCGCCCACCAGGAACTCGGCCTCGGTCAACGCCCAGGAGGCGCCGTCGTGGCCCAGCCACAGCACGTCGCCGTCGCGGGCCATCGAGTACCGGCGCGATCCGACGAGCAGATCGGAGCCCTCGCGACGAGCCCGCGCGCGCACCGGTTCTCCAGCGCCCACAACAACTTCGTCACCGCGCACACGCACGTCGACGTCGTTGATCCGCCAGGTCGTCCAGGCGTGTTCGCCGACGCGCCACCCGCTCAGCTCGTCCCACGGGTCGTCGCCGTGCGGTGCCAACGACCGTTCCAGACCGGCCGCCACGTACACGTCGTCCGGAATGCCCTGCGAGGTCAACGAGTCCAGCTTCCGCTCCACCAGACCCGTGTCCAGCGCACCGGAACGAACGTCCTCGTCGCGCAGAAGTGCGCGCAGGAACGGGATGTTCGTCGTGACGCCGAGCAGCACCATCTGACCGAGCGCGTGATCGAGGCGCCGGAGAGCTTCCTCGCGGGTACGGCCGTGCGCGATCACCTTGGCGAGCATCGGGTCGTAGTCCGAACCGACGACAAGTCCTTCGTACAGCCCGGAGTCCACGCGGACCGACGTCGGTTCGCTCAGCGCCAGCACCCGGCCGCCGGTCGGCAGGAAGCCGCGCGACGGGTCCTCGGCGTAGACGCGCGCCTCGACCGAGTGGCCCCGCAGCTCGACCTCGAGGTCCAGCACCTCACCGGACGCGACGCGGAGCTGCCACTCGACGAGGTCGACGCCCGTGACCATCTCGGTCACCGGGTGCTCGACCTGCAGCCGGGTGTTCATCTCCATGAAGAAGTAGTCGCCGGACGCACCGTCCACGATGAACTCGACAGTGCCCGCACCGACGTACCCGACGGACTTGGCCGCGTCCACGGCCGCCGAACCCATCGCCTCGCGCACCTCGGGCGTGAGGAACGGGGAGGGCGCTTCCTCGATGATCTTCTGGTGCCGCCGCTGGAGGCTGCACTCGCGTTCGCCGAGGTGGATCACGTTGCCGTACGAGTCGCCGAGCACCTGGATCTCGATGTGCCGCGGGTTCGTGATGAACCGCTCGATCAGCAGCGTGTCGTCACCGAACGACCCGCGCGCCTCCCGCCTGGCCGACTCGATCGCCTCGCGCAGCGCGGATTCCTCGTGCACCAGCCGCATGCCCTTGCCGCCACCGCCGGCGGAAGGCTTGAGCAGCACCGGAAAACCGATCTCCAGGGCCGCGTCGACGATCTCGTCGTCCGACATGCCCTCCTTCGTGCGCCCCGGCACCACCGGCACGCCCGCGGCCGACACCGTCAGCTTCGCGCGGATCTTGTCGCCCATCGCGTCGATCGCCGACGCGGGCGGTCCCACGAAGACGATTCCCGCTTCCGCGCAGGCCGCCGCGAACGCGGTGTTCTCCGCGAGGAAGCCGTAGCCGGGGTGGATCGCCTGCGCGCCAGTGGACACAGCCGCGGCGACGATCTTCTCGATGGACAGGTAACTCTCGCGGGCCGCCGCCGGCCCGATCCGCACGGCCTCGTCGGCCAGGCGGACGTGCAACGCGTCGGCGTCCGCGTCGGAGTACACGGCGACGGACCGAATCCCGAGCGACCGCAACGCGCGGATCACCCTGACCGCGATCTCCCCGCGGTTCGCCACCAGAACGCTGTCGAACATGATCACATCCGGAAGACGCCGTAGGAAACATCGTCGATGGGGGCGTTCGCCGCGCTGGACAACGCCAGCCCGAGCACCGTGCGGGTGTCACGCGGGTCGATGACACCGTCGTCCCACAGCCGCGCGGTCGAGTAGTACGGGTTGCCCTGGTCCTCGTACTGCTGGCGGATCGGCGCCTTGAACGCCTCCTCGTCCTCCGCGGACCACTCGTCACCGAGCTGGTCGCGGCGCACCGTCGCGAGCACCGACGCCGCCTGTTCGCCGCCCATCACGGAGATCCGCGCGTTCGGCCACATCCACAGGAACCGCGGCGAGTACGCCCGGCCGCACATCGAGTAGTTGCCGGCACCGAAGCTGCCGCCGATGATCACGGTGAACTTCGGCACCCGCGCGCAGGCCACCGCGGTCACCATCTTGGCGCCGTGCTTGGCGATGCCGCCCGCCTCGTACTCTCGGCCGACCATGAACCCGGTGATGTTCTGCAGGAACACCAGCGGGATGGACCGCTTGTCGCACAGCTGGATGAAGTGCGCGCCCTTCACGGCGGACTCGCCGAACAGGATGCCGTTGTTGGCGACGATCCCGACCGGATGGCCGTGGATGCGGGCGAAGCCGGTGACCAGGGTGGCCCCGTACTCCTTCTTGAACTCCTGGAACTTCGAACCGTCCACGATCCGCGCGATCACCTCGCGCACGTCGTAGGGCGTCCGGGAATCCGTCGGCACCACACCGTAAAGATCGTCCGTGACGACCGGCGCCTCGACCGGTGCGACGTCCCACGGCCTGGGGACCCGCGGGCCGAGCGTGGAGATGATCGAGCGGACCATCCTCAACGCGTGCGCGTCGTTCTCCGCCAGGTGGTCGGTGACGCCGGACGTGCGCGAGTGCAGATCGCCGCCGCCAAGATCCTCAGCGCTGACAACCTCGCCGGTCGCGGCCTTCACCAGCGGCGGGCCACCGAGGAAGATCGTGCCCTGGTTCCGCACGATGATCGCCTCGTCGCTCATCGCCGGCACGTACGCGCCACCGGCGGTGCACGACCCGAGCACGGCCGCGATCTGCGGAATGCCCTTCGCGGACATCGTCGCCTGGTTGTAGAAGATCCGGCCGAAGTGCTCGCGGTCCGGGAACACGTCGTCCTGCTTGGGCAGGAACGCACCGCCGCTGTCGACCAGGTAGATGCACGGCAAGTTGTTCTGCAGCGCCACTTCCTGCGCGCGCAGGTGCTTCTTGACGGTGATCGGGTAGTAGGTGCCGCCCTTGACCGTGGCGTCGTTGGCGACGATCACGCACTCGCGGCCGGACACCCGCCCGACGCCGGTGATGATGCCCGCGGCCGGTGCCTCGTCGCCGTACATGCCGTTCGCGGCGAGCGGCGACAGCTCCAGGAACGGCGAGCCGGGGTCGACCAGCGTGTCCACCCGCTCGCGCGGCAGCAGCTTGCCGCGATCGACGTGCCTTTGGCGTGCCTTCTCCGGACCGCCGAGCGCGGCGGCGGCGAGCTTGCCGCGCAGCTCGTCGACGAGCGCGGTGTGCTCCTTGGCGTAGCGGTCCGACGGCTCGGCGGCGCTGCGCAGGACGGGCGCGTCCATGAGCTCCCCATGACGTTAGCGGGCGTTAACATCCTCATGTTAGCGCCCGCTAACCTGGCGGTCCACACGAACGGCTGGAGAGTGACCCGAACGCAGGTCAACGACCCTTTCAGGCACTCTCACGTTCCGGAATAACCTAGCCGATGACCGCCCGAAGCGCGGGCAGGTAGCCGCTCTGGTGACCGGCCCGGTTCGGGTGGTACGACTCCTCGACCGGCCAGCTCAGGCTGTTGAGCCACCAGCCGGACGAGCAGATCTCGTGCCCGGTGAACACCCCGCGCACGTCGATGTAGCCGACCCCGGCTGCGGCCGCCCGCGCGCTGATGGCGTCGTGCAGCGCGTCCGAACCGCCGTTGATCGCGGCCCGCTTGGTGTCGCTCAGGCCCACGCTGCAGGTGCCGGGGACCTTGTAGATGCGCGGATAGCCGAGCACGACCACACGCGCCGACGGGGACTTCGCCCTGATCGTGCCGTAGACGTTGGTGAGCAGCCCGGGAAGCGTGTTCGCGATGTAGGTCTTCGACTGGTTCACCCGGTTGACGCAGTCCTGGTCCGAACCGAAGGTGCACGTGGTGATGACATCCGTGAAGCCGGCGTCGTTGCCGCCGACCTGCACGGTGACCAGGTTCGTGGCCGACGTGACGGCTGCCGCCTGGCTGACGACGTCGCCCGTCTTCGCTCCCGAACAGGCGACGGACTTGAAACTCGCGGGCGCTGTCGCCGCCGCCCACAGGGCCGGATAGGCGAGCGGGCCGCGCTTGCAGCTGCCGCTGGCACCGTCATAACTGCCGGTCCCGAGCCCGGAGGCGTACGAGTCGCCGAGCGCGACGTAGTTGACGGGGGCCGCGCTGGCGGGGTTGGCGAGCGCGATGACGGCCGCGGCGGCGGTGACCACCGAGGCGATGAAGTGAGCAGGACGCATCGAAGACTCCCGAAGGGGCCGCAGGGGGTGATGCATTGCACGCCAATGGTTACTCGCGAGTAAGACCCGTGTGAAGTATTCGTCAATAGTCAACAATCAGGGCTTGCACCTGCGGAAATTCAACCCATCGGACGACCGTCGACCGCACTGCCGGAAGTGCACGCGGGGAGCTTTCGTTCACCATGAGCGCACGAAAGGCCCCAGCGTGCGCTCCAGCAGCGGCGGAATTGTCGGGCCCGGACGTCAGGTAAACGGCTGCTAACCTCCTCCCGTGGCCGATAAACCCTCACGTCGGGACCAGATCCTCAACGCCGCGGCGGAACTGTTCGCCCGGCACGGCTTCCACGGGGTGGGCATCGACGACATCGGCGCGGCCGTGGGCATCTCCGGCCCGGCGCTCTACCGCCACTTCCGCAGCAAGGACGCGATGCTCGGCGAGATGCTGACGTCGATCTCCGAACGCCTGCTGGACGGCGGCCAGACCAGGGTCGAAGCGGCGTCGAGCGCCGAGGAGGCGTTGCGGGAGCTGGTCGGCTGGCACGTCGACTTCGCGCTGGACGACCCGGCGCTCATCACCGTGCAGATGCGCAACCTCGCCAACCTCACCGACCCGGACCGCCGGCGCGTGCGGGCCTTACAACGCCGGTACGTCGAGGTGTGGGTGGAGACGATCCGGCGGACCGTGCCGGACTTCGACGAGCCGACCGCGCGGGCGGCTGCGCACGCGGTGTTCGGGCTGATCAACTCGACTCCACACAGCGCGCACCTCGACCGCGACCAGATGGCCGCGCTGCTGTCCCGGATGGCGCTGGCCTCACTCACTCCGGCGGTCGTGACCTCCTAACGCAGGTGCTAGCCATGAACGGCGCTTTCGTGGACCTGAGGTCCACGAAAGCGCCGTTCATGGCACACGCCGGCTGGGCGGCTGAACTGGCGAATTGGCGATCAGCCGAGACCCTTCCGTAACCTGGCGCGACAATGGGCGCGCGCACACTCCTCCTCCGACTCCCGGCATGGTTCCGGTTCACGGTCATCGCACTCGCGGTGTTCGTCTGCGGAGTGATCGCCTCCAGACCGGCCAACGGGGACGACGGGGTGCCGCTCAGCGGTGACGTGGTCGCCGCCGCGAACGCCGTCGACGCGTTCGTGAAGCCCTCCTCGACCCACGACCCGGCCGTCAACCTGCCGTCGGACTTCGCGCGGCAGATGGGGCGCGATCCCAAGACCATTGCGGCGCCGGACGGGACGTTACGGGTGGTCGACGCCTCGGGCGGGTGCTCGGGGCCGGCCGGCGACACCGAGTGGGACTTCAGCGCCGGGTGCCGCGCACACGATCTCGGCTACGACCTGTTGCGTTATGCCGAGGCCAAGGGGCATCCGCTCGGGCCGGACGCGCGCAAGGCGCTGGACGACCGGCTCACGGCCGACCTGCACATGCAGTGCCGGATCAACCCCCGCGGCTCGGAGGCGAGCTGTCACGCGGTCGCCGAGACCTACGCGATGGGGCTGAAGTTCAACTCGTGGCGGCAGCGCTGGGGGCCGCCTGGCCACGAACCGGTGGTGGCGTGGGCGTTCGGCAGTGCGATCGTGGTGTTCCTCCTGCTCGCCCGCCTGCACGGCCGTCGCCGCGAGGACGGCACCGCGAGCCTGCCGCACGCGGACGCCGGCACCGCGAACTCGCTGCCGCTGGAGCTGGCGCACGCCGAACAGGACCGCTACGCGACGTTCCTCCGCCTGTTCAGCCTTGTGCTCCTCGTGCTCGGCGAGACCGCGGCGACCCTCGCGCACCTCAGAGGCGTCGGCACGCCGTGGTTGTGGGCGTTGCAGGCGGTGCCGCTGTTCTTCTTCGCGGGCGGGCACGCGAACCTGCGCAGCTGGCAGGCGCACGAGGGCGGCTTCGGCTGCTGGGTGTCGAGCCGGACGTCGTGGCTGCTGCGGCCGGTGCTCGCGTTCGTGCTGCTGTGGGTGGTGTTGTTCGCGGCGCTGAACCTGCTGGACGTCAAGGTCGACGCGTACAGCCGGCTGATCACGCATCCGTTGTGGTTCCTCGGGGTCTACCTGCTCGCGGTGGCCGCGACGCCCGCCGCCGCGTGGCTGCACCAGCACTACCGGCGCACCACGCCGTTCGTGCTGATGCTCCTGACGATGGTCGTCGAGGTCGCGCGCACGTCGACGGACTGGAAGACCGGCGGGTACGCGAACCTGATCATCGGCGCGTTGCTGATGCAGCAGATCGGGTTCTTCTACGCCGACGGCACCCTGATGAACCTGTCGCGCAGGGTTCTGGCCGCGCTGGGCGCGATCACGTTGCCCGCGCTGGTGTTCTTCAGCGACTACCCGCGCTCGATGATGGTGCTCGGAGTGGCGCAGGTGTGCCTCGCGCTGCTGGCACGCGACCGGGTCGCCGCACGGCTGCAGGGCCGTTCCTGGCACGTCGTGAACTTCGCCCGCCGGGCACCGATGACGGTGTACCTGGCGTACCTCGCCGGGGTGGGCGCGCTGGTCGGGTTGCTCGGGTTCACGCAGGCGCCGATCTGGCTGGTGCTGGTGCTGGTGCCGCTCGTCCTGCTGTTCCACCGGTTCGAACGGCGCCTGGTGAAGTTCCCGCGCCTGTCCCACGAGTCGCACCGGACCAGGCTCGCGACCGGCATGGGCGTGGTGTTCGGGACGCTCGGCGTGCTCGGGTTCGTGGTGAGCGGGTTCCTCGGCGACGGGATGCTGGTGCTGCTGCCGGTGGACCCGCTGCAGAACGTCATCCACCTCCTGCTCGGCTGGTACCTGATCCACACCGCCCGCACCGGCAGCTGCGACACCCGGTTGCCGTGGCTGCTCACGGCGCTGGCGTGCGTTCCGCCGATGCTGGCGCTGGAACCGGCTCAGCCGGTGGTGGTGCTGCACGTCGTGGCGATCGGCCTCGCAGTGCTCGCAGCCATCCCCAGGTCACTGCCGCGCACACCGGCAGCCACAGCACTCGTTGCCACACCCAGCCCGGATGATCTGGTGGTTGCTGGAGCCCCGGCAGCACCAGCGACACGGTGACCAACGCGCTCTGGTGCGCCAGGAAGATCCCGAGCGCTCGTTCGTTCAGCCACCGCACGGGTTTCGTCGTGCCGACCCGGGTCAGCAGCGGCGCGATCGTGAGCACCAGGCCGATCTGCGCGAACGCCAGTGCGAGCGTCGCGTAGTTCGGCGGGTTCAGGTTCGACACGGCGGCTCCGGGGATGCCGACGGCCGAGACCGGGTAGCCACCGAACGACGTCAGCAACGCGTACCCCAGCACGCCGAGCACCAGCAGCGGCGGACCGGGAATCCTCCTGCGCGCCAACGAGTACCCGAGCTGCCAGGCCGCCCACCACACGGCGTACGGGACGACCAGCACCAGCACGATCGGGACGAGCACACCCCACGAGTACTCGTCCAACTTGCGCACCAACGGTTTCATCCCGAGCAGGACCAGGTGGACGCCGAGGAACCACAGTGGCGTGGTGACCAGGTAGCCGATGTTGTACGCGGTGCCCTGGTCGACTCCGCGCATCGACAGTCCGAAGAGGACTGCGGTCCACACCCCGAGCATCAGCAGCGTTGGAATCGCCAACTGCTTCAACCGGACCAGAAATGGCGTCTGGGAGTGTGCTGCCGCGAACCCGCCCACGAAGAAGAACAGGCCGAGCGTTTGCAGCACCCACGAAAGCGGTGTGAGGCCGGGCAGGTGCTTGAGCGGACTGTCGATGTACATCCCGGTCGGCGTGTCCACCAGCGAAGTCACCAGCCAGTGGCCCAGCACAACGGTGACGACGGCGATCGCGCGAACGGCGTCGATGAACGGATTCCTCACAGCGTCTCCCCCGAACCCGAAGCAATCCGGACGAGCGCGTTCAACGTCTCGCTGCCCGGCGCGTAGTACGTGTCGTGCTTGCCGCCCTCGAACCGCAACACCTGCGCACCGAACGAGTCCGACGCCGGATCGGTCCCGTGCCCGAGGTCGAAGAGCCGGACGTTGGGCACGAACCTCATCCAGTCGCCGCTGGACCGGAGCGCCCAGACGTGCGCACGCGTCCCCAACTCCGCCACCGATTTCGCCCGCACACCAGGACTTCCGGTGAACACGATGTCGTCCACGTTCAGCGCGTGCGCCGCGAGCGACACCACGATCGAGCCGTAGCTGTGCCCGAAAACGTGGATGCGCGCGTTGGTGTGCAACGCGTTCACGAACTCCACGAGCGCAGAAGCTCCTTGACGTGCAAGCCCTCCGGTCGCCGCGTCGACACCAAGGCCCTGCGGGGTCCGGTAACCGAGCCAGGCGATCACCGCGAGGTCGTCGCGGTGCGCCTGCTGGTACAGGTTGGTCGCCATCGCCCCGACGGTCCGGTCGAACCGGTCGACGTCCACGTCGGATCCCGGCACGACGATCACGACGTCACGAGCGGTGGCGAGGTCACCGACGATGGCGACCCGGCGGGCGACGTCGGCACGCCACTCGGCGATCGACGGCGAGATCGACGGAACGGCGATCAGCAGGAGGAACAGGACGGCTCGGCGCATGAACCGAAACTAAGAAGACGACACCCTGCCGATCGTCCCTCTGACGTGCTGTTTTACCGCTGCTACCCCGGTACTACGAGGCCGGTCTCGTACGCCGCGATGACGGCCTGGGCGCGGTCGCGGAGGCCGAGTTTGGTGAGCACGCGGCTCACGTGCGTCTTGACGGTCTGCTCGGCCAGCACCAGATGCGCGGCGATCTCGGTGTTCGACAGGCCCTGCGCGACCAGCACGAGGATCTCGGTCTCGCGTTCGGTCAGGACGGAGAGCTGCGCGGGCCGGACGCGTTCGCTGCGGCGGGACTTCACGAAGTCCTCGATCAGCCGCTTGGTGATCGAAGGCGCCAGCAACGCCTCGCCGGCGGCGACCACGCGGACGGCGTTGAGCAGCTCACGGGCGGGCGCGTGCTTGAGCAGGAACCCGCTCGCGCCGGCCTGCAACGCCTCGTAGACGTAGTCGTCGAGGTCGAACGTGGTCAGCACGAGGATCTTGGTCCCCAGCGAGCCGTCGAGCAGCAGCCGCGTGGCGGTCAGGCCGTCCATCTCCGGCATGCGCACGTCCATCAGCACGACGTCCGGCTGGACGTTGCGCGCGAGTGCGACACCCTCGACGCCGTCACCCGCGGCGCCGACCACCTCGATGTCCTCCTGCGCGTTGAGCAACGCGGAGAACCCCTCGCGCACCATCTCCTGGTCGTCCACCACGACCACCCTGATCACTTGTCCCCCAACGGAATCCTCGCGCGCACCATGAAGCCGCCGTCCTCGGTCGACTTCACGGTCAGCGTGCCACCGTGCACCGCGACGCGTTCACGCATGCCCACCAAACCCTGCCCACTGCCGCCGCCTGTGGACGGTCCCCCGGCGGTGTTGATCACCAGCACGTCCAGCAGGCCCTCGTTCTTGTGCACGTGGACGGACGCCTTCGAGCCCGGCGCGTGCCTCGTGGCGTTCGTGAGCGCCTCCTGAACGATCCGGTACGCGGTCAGCCCGACCGCCTCCGGCACGTCGTCCACGTCGACCTCGGCCTCGTCGCCGGGCCTCGCCAGCTCGGGGATTCGGCTGATGCCGGGCTGCGGTTCACGTTCCGGCCCCTGCCCGTTGGTCCTGAGCACGCCGAGCAGTCGTTGCATGTCGGTGATGGCTTCCCGCGCAGCCTGGCCGAGCTCCCTGAACTCCTGCTCGGCCTTCTCGCTCAACCCCTGGAGGCGATAGGGCGCGGTCTCGCACCTCACGACCACCATCGACATGTGATGCGCCACGACGTCGTGCATCTCGCGCGCGATGCGGGCACGTTCCTCGAGGGCCGCTTTGGAGTTGCGCTCCTCTTCCAGCTCCCGCTCGGCGCGCCCACGTGCACCGAGGAGGTAGACGACGGCCGCGATCACGGGCACGGCGAACGCCCACGAGGCCTCCTGCCGTTCGACGAGCGGAACCAGCAGCGTGCTGATCAACGTCACGGTGGTGACGATCGGTCCCGAGTAGAAGGCCGCCACCGCGACGAAGAGCGGAACCGTGGTCCAGTACTGGAAGGGCGCGCCACCGTCGCCGCCCATGAGCAGGGCGACGAAGTAGTACCCGGCCGCGGCCAGCCGCCAGGCGTAGAGCGGGGACCAGATCAGCAGCACGTACGGCAGCAAGGTGACGAAGAAGATGGGCACCCACCACGCGACGACGTGTGCCCGGTCCTGGGGCATGACCTCGTCGCCCACGTACTGCGCGCTGGCGATGATCGCCCAGATCAACCCGTAGATGATCAACGCGGCGTGGGCGGGAACGCGGAGCCTGCCGAGCGCCTTCGTGAGCACTCGGGTGCGATCGGGACCGAGAATCGTCCGGTACAGCGTGCGGAACACCACCCGATGCTAGGTGGATTCGCTGAATCCCACATTGACCTGCGGAGTGACATACCCCGGTAGCACTCTGATCAAGATGGGGCATTGCGAACGCGTCACACCGCGCGGTAGGCAGTACCTGTGAGACCACCACAGGATCCAGATCGCTGGGCACGGCTGACCGCCGTGGCCGGTGAGGCGCTGGCTGCGGCCAGGGCCGGTGAGGACGCTGTGGCGGTGGACCTCGTGACCGGCTACCTCAGCGGGTCGCCCGAGGGCAACGAGGAGATCCGTGAGCTGGTGCTGTTGCTGTTCGCCGAGTGCAGCAGCATGGTCGGCGCGCTCGGTTCCGGTGGCGCCACGCCGGTGAAGATGCAGGTCTTCGACGAGGAGGGCCGCGAGGTCCAGATCGACGACGCGGACCCGCCCGTGCGCACCGCGATCCGGGCGTTGCTGGCCGAGGTGCACGGAGATCAGGACGCGGCCTCGGAGCAGATCGAGATCGCCCTGGCCAACGGGGCACCGCAGGAGCTCGCGACGGTCGTTTTACAAGCCCTGCGGTGGACCCTGAAGCTGGCGATCGAATGCGAGACGCGCGACCTGCCCGTCGCGCCGTGGATCACCGCGTCACTGGACGACCAACCCTGACGTGCAGCAGCGCGTCCACACCGTCCATCAGGTGCTGGTCGAGCGGGAAGTAGGCCCACACCTGCTCCGCGTCCGTGCGAACCGCGCCCTGCGGCTTGTCCTCGGTCATGCCCCAGGTCGTGAACCGGCTCTGCAGCCGGCCTTCGAGGGTGGCTTTGTCCGGTTCACCCAACCCGAACGTGTCGTTGCGCCCGAGCGTGCCCCCGATGACCGTGTACTGGTCACCCAGGATCGGCGCCACCAGTGCGCCCGCGGAGAACCACTCGATCCGCTCGCCGCCCATCTCCATCGAGCTGTTCGTCCGCTGCAGGTGGGAGTTGTGCGCGAACACGAACGTGGGACCACGGCCGGCCTCGATCCGGCGGATCGCCAGCAGGTTGCGGGCCATCACGCCGTCGCGCATCTGACACAGCCGGTTGAGCCGCACTCCCAACGGGTTCGGCTCGGCACACTCCCGGTGGTACTGCAGCAGGCTCAGCGCGGCCGTGAGGTGCGTCTCCGCGCGCGTCCAGGCGTCGTCGGTGGTCCTGCGCTCGTACAGCCGCTTGAGCATCCCCGTGCCGATCTCGCGCAGCCAGATGGCCTCTTCGGACTGACCGGGTGACTTGGTGAGGTCCAGCACCGCCTCGTCGCGGCTCCACTTCTCGTCGTCGATCGTGAGATCCACGTCCTCGCCCAGGTAGTCGCGGGCGTGTTCGAGGTAGAGCCGCGGGCTGGGCGCGCTGGTCGTCTCGGTCTGGAAGTCGAAGCCGTGGAACGCCAGTCGTTCTCCTGCCGGTTTGTCCGCGTTGTACTCGCGCATCCACGCGACCAGCTCGCGGTTGGCCGGCCACTGCCCGAAGTTGTGGGAGAAGCCCTGCTCCATGATCGTGTCGAGGTCGCCGGGGCCGCCCCGCACGTAGTCGTCGACCAGGAGTCCCCTGACACGGCAGGTCTCCAGGGTGATCGAGCGGAAGCCCAGCGCGGCGAGCTGCTCGAACAGCTCGTTGCGGATCCAGGTGTGGGCGTGCTCGAGGTGCGTCGGCTCGCCGAACGCCAAGAGCTCGGTGAAGGGACTGGTGAAGTCGCGAATGTCCTGGCTCATGTGGTTCAACCGTAACATTGAAACTTCGGTTGAAACTTTCGCGCTTTTTCAGGCTTTGAGTGGCGCTAAAGTCTCAACCGTGCGTCCAGCCGACCTCGCCCGTGAACACGGTATCTCGACGCAGGCCGTGCGCAACTACGAGCAATCCGGCTTCATCCCGCCCGCCGACCGCACCCCGTCCGGCTACCGCGTCTACACGCCGGTGCACGCCGCCGCCCTGCGCACGTTCGTCGCGCTGGTTCCCGCCTACGGACACGCGCTGGCCGGCCAGATCATGAACGCGATCCACACCGGTTCGCTGGACGACGTGCTGCTGAGGATCGACCGCGGCCATGAGCAACTCCTCCGCGACCGCGAAACCCTCGACTCGGTCAGCCGCGCCGTGCAGGACCTGACCGGCTTCGAACCGGTCCTGGAACCGCGCACGATCGGAGAGCTCGCCCGTCGCCTCGACGTCACCCCCGCGACCCTGCGCGCGTGGGAGGAGGCCGGAATCCTCGCTCCCGCACGCGAATCGACCGGCTACCGCACGTTCAGCGCCGAGGACGTGCGCGACGCCGAACTGGCCCACCTGCTGCGGCGCGGCGGTTACCCGTTGACCCGGATCGCCTTGGTGGTGCGGCAGATCCGGACGGCGGGCGGCACCGAGACGTTGGGCGCGGCCCTGACCGACTGGCGTCACCGCCTCACCGCGCGGGGCCTGGCCATGCTCGCCGCCTCGGCACGACTCAACGACTACCTGAGTGCGCGGGCACAAGTTCCGTGACGAGCGCACCCACCTGTTCGCTCTCGATCAGGAACGCGTCGTGCCCGTACGGTGACGCGATCACCCTGAGGTCGTCGGCGCCCGGGATGCCCGCCGCCAGTTCTCGTTGCTGCGCCAACGGATAGAGCCGATCCGAGTCCACCCCGGCGACGATCGTGCGCGCCTCGACCCTGCGCAGCGCCGCCCTGATCCCACCCCGGCCACGTCCGACGTCGTGCGAGTTCATCGCCTCCGTCAACGTGACATAGCTGTCCGCGTCGAACCTGCGGGTGAGCTTCGCCGCGTGATGGTCCAAATAGGACTCGACCTCGAACCGTCCGTCCTCCTGCCTGCCGCGCCCGAATCTCGCCTGCAGCTCCTGCTCACTGCGATAGCTCAGGTGCGCGATCCGCCGCGCGATCCCCAGCCCTTCCACCGGGCTGGCCCTGATCGCGTGCACCTGCGCCGACGCCAGCCCGATCTGTTCCGCCGACGCCGCGGCCGTGGTCGCCAGCAACAGCAACGACCGCACCCGTTCCGGTTGCCCGACCGCCCACTCGACCGCCCGCATCCCGCCCATCGACCCGCCGAGCACCGCGGCCCACCGGTCGATGCCCAGGAAGTCCGCGAGGTGCACCTCGGCCTCGACCTGGTCCCTGATCGTGATGTCCGGGAACACCGGGTACTGCCACGGCCCCGTGCTGCCCTGACACCCGCCCAGCACGTTCGGCGCGACCACGAAGAACCCGTCCAGCGGCTTCCCCTGCCCCACCAACGACTCCCACCAGCCCGGCGTCGGATGACCCGGCTCCACGCCCCCGGCGACATGGCTGTCACCGGTGAGGGCGTGGAGCACGAGCACCGCGTTGGAGGCCTCCGCGTTCAAGGTCCCCCACGTCTCGTACGCGAGCTGGAAACCCGGCAACCCGGCGAGCGGTTCGGTGTGGCTGAACCACTTCCGCCGCCCGTTCGGGTCGCCGAAGCGCCAGCCGCCCACTACAACTCGGACTTCGCGGCGGTGAAGCCCGCCTCCAGGTCGGCCTTGAGGTCCTCCAGCCCCTCCAGTCCGACCGACAACCGCACCAGTCCGGGCGTGACACCCGTGACGAGCTGCTCCTCGGGCGTCAACTGGCTGTGCGTGGTCGAAGCCGGGTGCACGATCAACGACCGCACGTCACCGATGTTCACCAGCTGGCTGAACAAACTCGTGCCGTCGACGAACGCCCGTCCGGCCTCGGCACCCCCGCGCAGCTCGAAACTGACCACCGCGCCCGCGCCCTTGGGCAGGTACTTCCGCGCGTTGGCGTGGAACGGTGACGAAACCAGCCCCGCGTAGTGGACCTTCTCGACCTCGTCCCGCTCCTCCAACCACTCCGCAAGCGCTTGCGCGTTCTGCACGTGCCGCTCGATGCGCAGCGACAACGTCTCAATCCCCTGGATCACCAGGAAACTGGTCAACGGCGCGATCGCCGCCCCCGTGTCCCGCAACCCCTGCACCCGCAACTTGGCCGCGAACGCGCCATGCCCGAGCACCGGCCAGTACCGCAGGCCGTTGTAGCTCGGGTCGGGCTCGTGGAAGTCCGGGAACTTCTCCGCGCCGTACTCGAACTTCCCACCGTCCACCACCACGCCGGCGATGGCCGTCCCGTGCCCGCCCAGGTATTTCGTGGCGGAGTGGATGACGATGTCCGCACCGTGCTCCAGCGGCTTGAGCAGGTACGGCGTGGGCACCGTGTTGTCGACGACCAACGGGATGTCGTTCTCGTGCGCCACTTGCGCGATGCCCTCGATGTCGAGCACATGGCTGCGCGGGTTGGCCAACGACTCCCCGAACAACAGCTTAGTGTTGGGCCTGATCGCCGCCCGCCACTCGTCCAGGTCGTCGGGATCGTCCACAAACGACACTTCGATGCCCAGCTTGGGCAACGTGTAATGGAACAGGTTGTACGTGCCGCCGTACAGCGACGCACTGGACACCAGGTGATCCCCGACCTTGGCCAGGTTCAGGATCGCAGCGGTCTCGGCCGCCTGCCCGGACGCGAACGCGACCGCCGCCACCCCGCCCTCGAGCGCGGCGACCCGCTGCTCCAGCACGTCCTGCGTCGGATTGTTGATGCGCGTGTAGATGTTTCCCGGCTCCGCCAACGCGAACAGGTCCGCGCCGTGCTGCGTGTCCCGGA
Organism: Lentzea kentuckyensis; assembly: GCF_002150765.1. Classification (GTDB taxonomy): domain Bacteria; phylum Actinomycetota; class Actinomycetes; order Mycobacteriales; family Pseudonocardiaceae; genus Lentzea; species Lentzea kentuckyensis. The sequence goes on along the minus strand of NZ_MUYM01000018.1, from coordinate 3,038 downwards.
AAACGTACGAGGTGGTCTGGTAAATCGGCGTGGCGCGAGCACCAGTGGCCGGATCGGGCGCGGCGCCCGCGTGAATCTGCGCAGTCTCAAAGGACCAGGACATGGCTGTGCTCCAGTTGTTCGCCGTTTTGGGGTCGGATCAACGGAAGCGACGACAAGCCATGCTGGTGACGCGCACGTAGTCCACGTGGCGCCGGCTAACCAGCAGCTTGGTCATGCCGACGAAGGTAGGGCCCCGCCCGGCCGCTCCAACACCCCGTCCACCAGGTGAGACCGCCTAGGCTGATCGCATGCGCACAGCTCTGGTCGGCTACGGACTAGGTGGGGCGGCCTTCCACGCCCCGTTCATCGAGGCAACCCCCGGCCTGAACCTCTCAGCCGTGGTCACCTCGAACCCGGCCCGCCAAGCCGAGGTGGCAGCGCGCTACCCGGCCGCCCGCCTGCTGTCCACTCTGGACGAGGTCTGGTCCGGCAACTTCGACCTGGTGGTCATCACCACCCCGAACCGCTTCCACGCCACCCACGCCCGCCAGGTCCTGGAACACGGCCTCAACGTCGTGGTGGACAAACCCTTCGCCGCCTCAGCCGCCGAAGCCAGAGCCCTGGCCTCCATCGCCTCGTCGAAAGGCCTGATGCTCGTCCCGTTCCACAACCGCCGCTGGGACGGCGACTTCCTGACCGTCCAGAAACTCCTGTCCGCCAAGACCCTGGGCACGGTCCACCGGTTCGAGTCCCGCTTCGAGCGGTACCGCCCGGAGATCAAGTCGTCCTGGAAGGAATCCGGCGACCCGGCCGACCTGGGCAGCATCCTCTTCGACCTGGGCACCCACCTGGTCGACCAGTCCGTGGCCCTCTTCGGCCGCCCCTCGTCGGTGCACGCCGAAATCGCCACCGTCCGCCCCGGCGCGCGAGCCGACGACGACGTCTTCCTTTCCCTGACCCACGACGGCGGCGTCCGCTCCCACCTCTGGATGAGCGCCCTGGCCGCCGACCTGGGTCCGCGCTTCCGCGTCCTCGGCCACGACGCCGCCTACGTGAAGTACGGCATGGACCCGCAGGAGGAGTGCCTCAAGGCGGGCGAAACGCCGGCCGGCCAGGGCTGGGGCGAGGAACCCGAATCTGCCTGGGGCACGCTGGGCGGCCGGCCTCACCGCACCGAACCAGGCGCCTACCAGGACTTCTACGCCGCAGTGGCCACCGGCACCGCCCCGGTGTCACCTCATGACGCAGTCACCGGCCTAGAAGTGATCGAAGCGGCCAAACAATCGGCCGCCACAGGCGACTCGATCAGCCTCTGACCGCCGAACCGGGGGGCTATTTCGTTCCGCTGGCGGTTGTCGTGCGGGATGTGGCCAGCCAGGACAGGCCGAGACCGGCCAGAGCGAGGACAGCGCCGGCCAGGCCGGTCCAGCGCAACGCGCCCACGGCGACGATGCCGCCGCCGAGTGCGGCGCCGAGCGCGTTGGCGAGGTTGAACCCGCTGACGTTGACGGCGACCGACAGGGTGGGTGCGTCCGCGGCGTGCTGAAGGATCAGGCCCTGCAACGGCGCGATCGTGGCGGTGGCCAGCAAACCGAAGGCGAGCACCGCCACGATGGCGGCCGGCTGTGAGGGGACGGCGAACGGCAGGACGGCCAGGATCACCGTCAAGCCGAGGAACACGATCCGCACCGTCATGGTCGGTGAGATGTCGGTGAGCCGGCCGGCGGCGAGGTTGCCCAGCAGGCTACCGACGCCGTAGGCGAGCAGCAGCGCGGACGCCATGCCACCGGAGAAGCCGCTGACCTGAGTCAACAGCGGCACGAGGTAGGTCAGCACGGTGCCGACTCCGGCGAACCCGATGGCGGTCGTGGTGATGGCGAGCAGCACCGGACGCCGCAGCAGGACCCGAAACTCGGACCGGGCGCCGTTGGTCGGCGCTGGTGTGCGCGGCATCGCCACGGCCAGCACCGCACCGCCTGCCGCGGCGATGACCGCGACGACCAGAAACGGTGTTCGCCAGCCGAACGCCTGGCCGAGCAGGGCCCCGAGGGGAACCCCGAGCACGGTCGCGACGGTGAGTCCGGAGACCACGGTGGCGATGGCGCGCCCGGCACGGTCGGGTGGCACGACGGTCGTGACCACGACCATGGAGATGGCGAACAGCGTTCCTTGGGACAGCGCGGCCACCACGCGGCTGGCCACCAGCAGACCGTAGGAGGTCGCCGCCGCGCTGAGCAGGCTCCCGGCGACGAACAGCGCGATCAGCCCGAGCACCAGACCTTTGCGGGGCATCCGCGCGGTGAGCACGGTGAGCAGCGGACCGCCGATCACCACGCCGAGGGCATATGCGGTGACGAGCTGGCCAGTGCTGGCCGTGGAAACGTGCACGCTGGCCGCGATCTGCGGCAGCAGGCCGCTCACCAGCAGTTCGGCCGTGCCGATCGCGAAGATGCACAGGAGGAAACCGGCCATGATCGGGACGGCACGCCCCGTCGCGGCGGGTGCCGGAGCGCCAGGTGAGGTCGTTGTGGATGCCATGACGCGGACCGTAAACTCTCACATCGATGTGAGAGTCAATGTGGTGTGGCGGGGGTCGCAGTGTCGGTGCAGACGATCAAGATCGGCGAGTTGTCCCGGCGTAGTGGCGTGAGCCAGCGGCTGTTGCGCTACTACGAAGAGCAGGGGCTGCTGCACCCGCAGCGCCGACCGAGCGGATACCGGGAGTACCTGTGCTCCGACGTCGCCGTGGTGCGCCGGATCCGAGGCCTGCTGGCCGCCGGGCTGTCCACCGCGACGATCTCCTCGGTGTTGCCGTGCATCCGCGAGGACGACGAGCGACTGGTGCCCACCTGCCCGGACCTCGTCGCACAGCTGCGCCAGGAACGCGACCGGATCGACCAGGCCATCGAGGACCTCACCACGTCCCGCCAGATCCTGGACACCGTGATCACCGCGGCGCCGTCAACCCGCGCACGGCGCTGACCCGCTAGGTCGCGTCCTCAACCCCGCACCAACGGCGGATACAACACCCCTGCCGCCCCCCGCCGATACAGCGC
>NZ_MUYM01000179.1 GCF_002150765.1 Lentzea kentuckyensis | reverse complement strand
GTCCCGAGGTGCCGCCGCCCCCGCCGCCTGCCGTTCCCGCGCCACCGGCCCCGGAACCCGTTCCCGCACCAGTCGTTCCGGTCGTTCCGCCGCCTCCGGTCACCACGACACCGCCTTCTTCCGTTGCACCGCAACCGGTTCCGGTCCGCGCCGCACGCCAGAAGACCGAACCGCGCAAGGACCTCTCGCTCGATCCCGAGACCACGCCGCTGACGAAGTCCCGCAAGTGGGCGATGGTGACGATCATCCTGGTGATGCTGGGCGCGGGCGCCGCCGCCGCGAGGGCCCGCGGATAAATCGGTTGGCGTGCCTCGGCCGCGTCGCTAACGTTGCGGACATGTTCTTCATCTGATGAAGCCCCGCGGCGCTCTTGGCGCTGCTCCGCGACCTAGCTGTCGCCTCGGTGACCCTTCCGCGGGTCCTTCACTCACGGCTGTCTTCCGCCGTGTCCTTGCACGCCCTCGTCACGAGGAGGCTTTCGCATGCCTGCGACCACCCCGCCCGAGCCGTCCAACCGCGCTGCGCGCCGCGCGCAGAAGCGGGCCAAGACCGACCAGAACCCGCACGTCCCGCTGCCGCAGCAGCGAGTGCCGGTAGTCCAGCCGCGCCAGTTCATGGCCCGTCGCCGCGGTGGATCCGCGTAGCCGACGCCGAACCGGGCGCGACACCGCAGGGGGCACGTTCGTCCGAACGTGCCCCCTGCTCCCTTAGTGGCCTCGATGCGGGTTTGATCTCCCGTTCTGTCCGGATCCGATCTAGCCTGAGTTGCTACCGGACCGACAGGATCGGAGGCGCCAGGTGAGGATCGCTGACGTTTTGCGGACCAAGGGATCGGCGGTCGCGACGATCGACCCGGACGTACCGGTGTCCGAGCTGCTCAGATCGCTCGCCGAACACAACGTCGGCGCGATCGTCGTCGTCGGCCCGTCCGGCGTGGCGGGGATCGTGTCCGAGCGCGACGTCGTGCGCCGTCTGCACGAATCAGGCGCTGACCTGCTGTCTTCCCCTGTGTCGGCGATCATGACCGCCGACGTGTTCACCTGCTCGCCGTCGGACACGGTGGACAGCCTGACGGTCGTGATGACCGAACGGCGCTTCCGCCACGTACCCGTCATGTCCGACGGCCAGCTGGTCGGGATCGTCAGCATCGGTGACGTCGTGAAGAGTCGCATCGGTCAGTTGGAGCAGTCGCAGGACCAGCTGCAGGCCTACATCGCCCAGGGCTGACACCCCGAGCTGCCAGTCGACACGTTCACCGAGGCGCGCACCGCGTTGTCCGCCTCGGTGGCGTCGGCGCCCACTGCCGACCCACTCCACGCCGACTTCCCCGAAACCAATATATCGGTTAACCAACCCCCGCTTGACCTGCTGCTTAGCAATGAGTCTTTGGACGACGAAGTCCAAAGACTCATTGCTAAAACAGGATTCGCGTTTCAGATGGCCTGGTCGACGCCGGGCGGCTCGGGGACGTTCTCGGTCTTGGTTCCCGACGGCATCGCCCACATGAAGGCGCGCATCATGGCGTACTGGAGCTTCAGGCCGGTACCGATGTCGCCGGACTCGACGACCTGCTTGAGCGCGCCGAGGATGCCCTTCCAGGTGGCGTCGACCTTGTCGAGACGCTCGACGCCCGCGGGCCAGCCGGAGTTGCGCAGCGTGATGCGCGTGCCGCCGTCGACCTCTTCCAACTCCCACGAAACGACGGTCCACGGGTCGTCGCGCATGGTGAGCCGTTGCGTGTGGGACAGCAGTCGCGGCGGATCGACCTCGACGACGCGCCCGACGACGAAGACCCGTTTGCCATCGGTCGACCGGTAGTACAGCGGCGCGCCCGGCGTCAGTTCGGAGTCGAGGACGGCGTCCATCATGGCGCGCTGCTTGCCGTCGAGTTTGGTGATCTCCGCCCACACCTTCTCGATCGGCGCGGCGATCACGATGCTGTGCAACAGCTCGGTGCCGGGTTCAGCCAACGTCCTCATCCTCCTGTTCGGCGCTCTCGACCGCGTGCTTCAGGCCGACCAGCGCAGCTGCCCAGTTCCGTTCGTACTGCGCGACCCACCGCTGGTGAATCTGCTGGATGGGCACGGGATTCAGGTGGTTGACCCGCTTCCGGCCCCGCGGCTCGACGAGCACCAGGTCGGCCTCGCGGAGCACACCGAGGTGCTGCATGACGACGTGCCGGCTCGTTTCCAGCGCGTCCACCAGTTCGCTCGTGGTGCGCGGACCGGCGCGCAGGACATCGAGGATCGCCCGCCGCAGCGGGTTCGCCAGGGCACGCCAGACGGCGTCGTCATCATGTGGCAACTTCATTACGTAAGGTTTTTAACACCTGATCCGCCTCAGGTCGAGCGCTGGTCACAAGTCGAGACCCTGTCTCGTCCCCACGGCATGAGCACCCTTCGCGCAGGTCTTGCGTTCCTCGCCCTCGTTGAGGCGATCCCCGGTGGCTGGCCACTGCTCGCCCCGCAGCACTTCTACGACAACTTCCCGCTGCCTACGAACCAGTGGTTGGCCTACTTCCCGCCGTTCAACGAACACCTGATCCGGGACTTCGGAGCGCTCAACCTCGCGTTGTGCGCGGTCCTCGTGTTCGCCGCGGTGACGATGGAGCGCGCGCTGACCCAGGCGGCACTGGTCGGCTGCCTCGTGTACGGCGTCCCGCACCTGATCTTCCACCTGGGCCACCTGTCGCACATGCCGTTCGCCGACCAGGTAGCCAACGTCATCTCACTGGTCGCGGTGGTGCTGATCCCGCTGGCGCTGCTGCCGTTGACCCTGAGGATCGGCCGGAAGATTGACTCCCGAGTCAGTCAGTGATGTGATCACGGCCGCACCCGAGTTGGTGCAGACCTTTTCCCTAAATCCGCCGCCATGGATGTTGGGGAGGAACGGGCGTGGAGATCTCTCGGCGTTCGGCGTTGATCGGCGGGGCGGCGGCGGTTCCGCTGCTCATGGCCGGTTCCGGGGTCGCGCAGGCGGCCACCTGGAAGCTGAAGTGGAGCCCGCAGGCGAACAAGGACGGTCTCGGCGCCTTCGAGGGCGTCGAGGACGACCGGGCCGGCTCGCATCCGGGCACGAAGCACATCTACGTGTCGGGCAACGACTACCGGTTCGACATGCACACCCGCGATCGGGACACCTCGACCGACCGGCAACGCAACGAGGTCCGCGGCATGAATGCGGGTGGCCAGAACCTCGAGGTCGACAACGGTGAGACGTGGAAGTGGACCTACTCCATGTTCATCCCGAGCTCGTTGAAGTCGACGACGTCGTTCACCCACGTCATGCAGACGAAGATGCCGGGTCTCGGCTCCGCGCCCGTGACGGTCATGTCGCTGCGCCGCACCGGCGGTGTGCAGAAGATCGAGTTCAAGGTCACCGAGGGCAACGTGCTCGTCGGCGAGGTGAACCTCGAGCCGCTGCACAACAAGTGGATCGACACCGAAGTGGAGATCAAGGTCGGCAACGGCACCGGGCGCGTCCGCTGGGTCGTCCGTGAAGGTGGCCGCACCGTGCTCGACGCGACGAAGAACAACGTCGACACGTGGCTCGACGACCGATTGCGCCCGAAGTGGGGCATCTACCGCTCGCTCGGCGACACTTCGGGCGCACTGCAGAACTGCTACCTGCTGCTGCGCAACCTCAAGGCCTATAAGTTCGAATGATGCTGCACGACGTCGCTGACGCCACGCACCAATATATTAGTTTGCTCAGCGGTGACCAGCGCGAACACGCGGTTCGCGCGGTCACCGATGACGATCTGAGACACCGCTGGGCGTATACGCCCGGTACACGACCAGGCCTCGTGCTCGGCGACCTCCGGCGTGACCAGCGCAAGGCCGTACATGGAATGCTCGCGACCGTCCTCAGTCCACACGCCTATGCGCAGGCCGCGGCGGTGATGGCACTGGAAGACGTGCTCGACCATCGTGAGGGCGGGCACCGCGACCGGCACAGCGGCGACTTCTGGACGGTGCTCTTCGGCACGCCCGGCGGCGACGAGCCGTGGGGATGGCGCGTCGAAGGGCACCACCTGTCGGTGAACGTCGTCGTCGCCGACGGACGCGTGTCGGCGACACCGTTCTTCCTCGGCGCGAACCCCGCGCGCGTCACGTATCGCGGACACGTCGTGGGCCAACCACTGCGGCTCGAAGAGGAACTCGCCCGCGAACTCCTCGACCGCATGGGCCCGACCGCCCGCCGCCTCGCCGTCGTGTCCGACACCGCGCCGCACGACATCCGCAGCGGAAACTCCCCGCGCATCAGCCCGTCCGAGCCGGTCGGCGTGACCCCGGCGCAACTCGGCAAGCCCGCCGCGGAGCTGCTCGTCGACATCGTCCGCTTCTACCTCGACCGGCTCGCATTCGAACTAGCCGACGAGGAGTTCGCGCGCATCGACCCGGAACGCCTGCACTTCTCGTGGGAGGGCTCGCTGCGCCGCGGCGAGGGCCACTACTACCGCGTCCAAGGCCCAGAACTGCTCATCGAGTACGACAACACGGCCAACGAGGCCAACCACGTCCACACCGTGTGGCGTCGTCATTCGGGTGACTTTGGCGACGACCTCCTCGCCGCCCACTACGACGCGTCACGGCACACTGTCGCCCGTGGAGTGGCCCAGAACGGTTGAAGACGCAGTCGCCCTGCAAGAACACCTGCGCACCCAGGTGATCACCGCCAATGCCCCTGACCTGCGCATAGACACCGTCGCGGGCCTGGACGTCGGCTACCGTAGCAATGACACGGTTGCGGGCGTCTGCGTGGTGTTCGATGCAAAAACGCTGGTCGTCCTCGACGAGGTCGTCGTCGAGGACACGACGGACTTCCCATATATTGCCGGGCTCTTCGCGTTCCGGGAGATGCCCGTGCTGCTGCGCGCGCTCGATCGGGCGACGGTCGCGCCAGACCTGTTGGTCGCGGACGGTCAGGGCCTCGCGCATCCGCGCCGGTTCGGTCTGGCGTGCCATCTCGGCGTGCACACGGGCATCCCGAGCATCGGGGTCGCGAAGAACGCGATGGGGACGTTCGACCCGCCCGGCCACTCCCGCGGGTCGACGAGCGACCTCGTCATGGACGACGAGGTCGTCGGCAGGGCGTTGCGGACGCAGGACGGCGTGAAACCGGTCTTCGTGTCGGTCGGCCACAAGATCGACCTGGACCGGGCGTGCGCCGAAGTGCTGCGTCTCGCTCCGCGCTACCGGCTGCCGGAGACGACCCGCCGCGCCGACACGCTCACGCGGCAGGCTGCTTCGTCGGCGTGAAGCTCAGCAGTACGAGCAGGATCGCGCCGCAGACGAGCGCGATGTCCGCGACGTTGCCGACGAACCAGCCGTTGTAGTCGATGAAGTCGACGACGTGCCCGCGTGCGAAGCCCGGCGGCCGGAACAGCCGGTCGAGCAGGTGCGTCGTCGCGCCGCCCAGCATCAACGCGAGCGCGGCCGCACGCAGCCTGGTCTGCGGCTGCATGCCGTACCGCGCGAGCAGCACGACGGCGACGGCCGCGACGATGGTGAAGATCCACGTCGACCCCGCGCCGATCGAGAACGCGGCACCGGGGTTGTAGAGGAGCCTGAGCTGCAGGAACTCCCCGAGCACGGGAATGGGCGCGCGACCGGTCAGGGCGCTCTCGGCCCAGAACTTCGTGGCCTGGTCCAGCAGCAGCACGAGCACGGCGATGCCCATCACGAGCGGCACGCGGCGAGAGGTGGTGGTGTCCATTTGCGGTCGAGCGTAGTTAAGAACGCCACCACTCGGCATCAGACCCCGGAGTCAGGCGCTGGTCACGCCGTGAACGGCCGGCGAGTTCGGCGAACCAGTTGTCCATCTGGTCCGTGTAGTCGGCGAACCCGAACAGCTGTTTCGCGGGTCCGCCTGCGTGACGTCGCGGCTCCAGACGCCGGCGACGCCCCGGCATCAATCGATGTTCCGTCCGAACAACAGGGGATGGGTGTCGACGATCTTGCGGGCGACGTTGACGGAGTCCACCAGCGGATGTAGTGCGAGTGCCTTCACCGCGTGTGCGCGCTCGCCGCTGACCGCCGCCCGGATGGTGGCGCGCTCGACGACCTTCAGCGCCGTGACGAGCCCGACGCCCTCGTCCGGCACTTGGCTGACCGCGACGGGCCGGGCGCCGTTGGCGTCCACGAGGCTGGGTACTTCGACGATGGCGTCGGGGTCCAGGCAGGACAGTGTCGTCCTGTTCGGCACGTTGAGGATCAAAGTGGTTCGCTTGTCGGACGCGATGGCGTGCATCAGATCGAGCGCGACCCGCTCGTAGCCGCCGCCGTCGAGGTCGTCGGTGTCGCGTTCGTCGTCGCGCGTCTCGGCCATGTACGTCTGCTCACGTTCGAGGCGCGTCCGCTCCCATGTCTCCAGCGACGGTGCCGCGTAGAACTGCTTCTGCTGCTCCAGCAGGAACGCCCCGCGCGACGCGCCGGACTCCACCGCCTCACGCGTGAAGTAGTAGTAGTGCAGGTACTCGTTCGGGACAGCGCCCAGTGTCCGCAGCCAGTCGGCACCGAAGAGTTTGCCTTCCTCGAACGACTCCACCCGTTCGGTGTCGGCGAGCAGGTCCGGCAGCACATCGCGCCCGTGCACGTGCACGCCTCGCAGCCAGCCGAGATGGTTGAGCCCGGCGTAGTCGAGCCAGGCGTCGTCAAGGCTGACGCCGGCAGCGCGTGCGACCCGCCTGCCGAGCCCGACGGGGGAGTCGCAGATGCCGATGACGCGATGGCCGAGATGTGCCGACATCGCCTCGGTGACCATGCCGGCGGGGTTGGTGAAGTTGATGACCCACGCGTCTGGCGCAAGCACTGAGATACGGCGTGCGATGTCGAGCGCTACAGGCACGGTACGCAGCCCGTATGCAACGCCGCCGGCACCGACTGTCTCCTGCCCGAGCACACCGCACCCCGCGGCGACGCTCTCGTCGGCCGCGCGCCCGTCGAGCCCGCCGACGCGGATCGCGGAGAACACGAAGTCGGCGCCGCGCACCGCCTCGTCGAGGTCCGTCGTGGCCGTCACGGCGACATGGTTCGGTGCCGTATCCGATATATCAGCCGCGAACTCGGCGAGGACACCGCGGACGGCCGCGAGCCGGGTCGCGTCGAGGTCGTGCAGCACGACCTCGGTGACGCGGCCGGGCGACAGGTCGGCGAGCAGGGCGCGATATACCAGCGGTACGCGGAAACCGCCGCCGCCGAGGATGACCAGCTTCATGCTCCGACCACATCCACTCCCGGTTTCTGCAGTACGAACCGCTTTCCCTGGATCGTACATTTCAGGTGCCGTGCGACGAATTGTCGGAGGTTGCGCAGCTGGGCGGGTGCGAATTCCTGTCGAAGCACTGGTGGATCCGGCTGCGATGACGTTGCCGCCGCTGCAGGTCAGGTCATGGCAGCTCAGGGGATCGCAAAGGGGTTCCGTGCACGACGGATCCGTGATACAAAGAATGGCTTTGTATTTTCGGAATGAATTTTCCGGGAAGACAGAATTATTGTATCACAGGGGGCAAGGTGTTGGCGAGCGAACAGGCACGGATCACCTCTCTGTATGAAAAGCTCGATCAGGAACGGAACAAAGCGGCCGCTGACCTTGCGGCCGTGCTGCGGGACACCGTCACCCAGAGGCTGGACCGCGAAGCCGCGGTCGGCGTGCTGACCAGGGAGGTCGGGAAGTACCGGGCGGCGGAGGAAGGGCTGGTCTTCGGCCGCATCGACTCGGAGAAGGGCGAACGCACCTACATCGGACGCGTCGGGTTGTTCGACGAGGACTTCGAACCGCTGCTGCTGGACTGGCGGGCACCGGCGGCACGGCCGTTCTACACCGCGACGGCCGCGAATCCGGAAGGCGTCGTGCTGCGGAGGCACTTCCGCGTCCGTGACCGGGAACTGTGCGACTTCCACGACGATGAACTGCTGACCGACACGACCGCACTGCTCGACGCCCTCAACGCGCCGCGGACCGCGACGATGCGCGACATCGTCTCGACCATCCAGGCCGAGCAGGACGACATCATCCGCTACTCGAGTCCCGGCGTGCTGGTGATCGAGGGTGGTCCCGGCACCGGCAAGACCGCCGTGGCCCTGCACCGCGTGGCATACCTGCTGTATACGCGCCGCGAACGTCTGTCGCGGCACGGTGTGCTGATCGTCGGGCCGAACACCGGCTTCCTCCACTACATCGGCGACGTCCTGCCGTCGCTGGGGGAGACCGACGTCGTCTTCGCGACGCCCGGCGAGCTCTATCCCGGAGTCTTCACCTACGTCGAGGACACCCCGTCGTTGCAACGACTGAAAGGCGATATATCAGTTCTGGATCTGCTCGCCGTCGCCGTCGCCGACCGGCAGGAGCTTCCCGACGAGCCCGTCGAGATCGAGCTGGAGGATGTCGTCGTCCCGCTCGACGCGCACGTCACTGCCGTCGCGCGCGAGAAGACGCGCTACTACGGACTGCCTCACAACGCCGCCCGCAAGTACTTCTTCCTCGCGCTCGCCGAGGAACTCGTCGCGCCGGCGTTGCGGCTGATCGGCGTCGACTGGCCGGAGATCGAGGACGACGTGCGCCACGAACTCCGCCACAGCACCGTGTTGCGCGACGCTGTCGACAGGCTGTGGCCGCTGCTCACACCGGAGCAGTTGCTCGCCGACCTGTACGCGGGCCGCTGCTTCAGGATCGGTGTGCCGGAGCTGTACCGGGAGGACGCCGAAGCGTGGACGGTGTCCGACGTGCCGCTGCTCGACGAACTCGCCGAACTGCTCGGCTCGGACGGCTCGGCGGAACAGGCGGCGCGGCGTGAAGAGGAGGAACAGCTCGAGTACGCCCGCGGCGTCATGGACGTCCTGTCGATCGACAAGCGTGCCGACAGCGACGAGTACATCGTCACCGACTTCGTCAACGCCGAGGTGCTGGCCGCTCGGCACGAGGTGCGCGACCACCGCACTCTCGCCGAACGCGCCGCCGAGGACCGCACGTGGACATACGGCCACGTGGTCGTCGACGAGGCACAAGAACTGTCTGCAATGGACTGGCGCGTGCTGATGCGCAGGTGCCCCAACAGGTCCATGACCATCGTCGGCGACCTGGCCCAGCGTCAGGCCGCGGGCGGCGTCCGCAGCTGGGGCTCGATGTTCGAGCGGTTCACCTACCGCAGGCTCGAGGTCAACTACCGCACGCCCGGAGAGATCATGGCCGTCGCCACGCCGGTCCTGAAGCTCGTCGACCCCGACGCGTCGGCACCGGTGTCCGTGCGCAGGACCGGCGTGCGCCCGTGGGCCCGTCGTGTGACTGATATATCGGCGGCCGTGCACGACGAACTCCACGCGCACGCCGAGGCGTGCAACGGACGCACGATCGCCGTCATCGGCGACCGCTGGATGCCACCGCGCGCGTCGAAGGGCCTGGAGTTCGACGTCGTCCTCGTAGTCGAACCGCAACGCATGTTGCCGAGCGAGTTGTACGTGGCGTTGACGAGGGCGACGCAACGGCTCGGCGTCCTGCACACCGAACCGTTGCCGCGTCACCTACGAGGTCTCCTCTGAGACCCACGCGAGGTAGTCGTCGTTGCCCCCGACCACAGGGGTGACGACGACCTCGGGCACGTCATAGCTGTGGTTGGTCTTGATGTGCTCGACGAGTTCGTCGGCGCGGATGGCGGACGTCTTCACAACGCACTGCCACTCCGCGTCGACGCGCACCTCGCCGTCCCACCGGTAGACGCTGCGAATCGGCACGATCTGCACGCACGCCCCGAGTCGTGCCTCGACGATGCCCTTCGCGAGCGACTCCGCCACCTCGGCGGAGTCGACGGTCGTCGTCACCACAACCGCACCGCTCATAGCGCGTCGATCTCCTTCAGCAACTGGTCCTTGAGCTCGACCGGCGCGAACGAGGCGCGCACGGCGGCCCGCGCGAAGCCGGCGAGCTCGTCACGGCTGAACCCGAACCGCTCGTGGCACAACAGGTACTCACGGTCGAGATCGGTGTGGAACATGCCGGGATCATCGGTGCTGATCGTTACCGGCACACCTGCTTCCACGAGCTGCGGCAAGTGGTGCTCGTCCAGCGCCTTCACCGCACCGGTGCGGATATTCGACGTCGGGCACACCTCGACGACGACGCCCTCGCCGGCGAGATGCCGCAGCAGCTCGGGATCCCGCACCGCGCTGACGCCGTGCCCGATCCGTTCGGCGTGCAGGTCGCGCAGCGCCGCCCAGATCTCGCTGGGCGGCGTCGTCTCGCCGGCGTGCGGCACCATGTGCAATCCCGCGTCCCGCGCCATCGCGAACGCCTCCCGGAACTTCGCCCTCGGCGAGTCCGACTCGAATCCGCCCAACCCGAACCCGACCAGCCCCTCAGGCCGGTACTCGGACGCGAACCGCGCGCTCGTCATGCCCCAGTCGCGGTCCCAGATGCCAGGCACATCGAAGATCCACTGCAGCGCCACACCATGGACCGCGAGCGCTTCCTCGCGCCCTGCAGCCAAAGCCTCGACGAGTTCGTCGGGTGCGATACCCGCCCGCAGGTGACTTGTCGCGCTGATCGTCAGCTCCGCATATCGGATATTGGTTCGCGCGGCGTCGCGGGCGTATCCGACGACCAGGGTGCGGACGTCCTCGCCGGTGGTGACGAGGTCGTTGACGACGCCGTACACGTTGATGAAATGCCGGAAGTCGGTGAACTCGTAGAACTTCCGCAGCGCGGCCTCGTCGGTCGGGACCGGCCCGTCAGGGTGGTTGCGGGCGAGCGCGAGGACGGTGTCGACGGAAGCCGCGCCCACGAGGTGGACGTGCAGCTCGGCCTTCGGCAGCGCGTGGGCGAAGTCGGAAATGTGCACGGCCCATGCTCTCAGGTCAAGAGCCGATCGACGGGTGACATGTCTTGCAGTCAAGAGGAAGGGTGCAGGGCGAATCCCTGTATCTGGCCTTGCATTGGGGGTGCCTCGTGAGGGGCGCACGAAGAGTCGCACTGCTGACAGCGGTACTTGTCCTGCCCTTCCTGCCGACGACGGCCCAGGCCGCCGAAGGACCGGTCTTCTCCGACGGCGAGGCGCAACCCGTCTTCGACCCGAAGGACGTGGTGAAGGAGAGCCTCTGGGTCCGGGCACCGATCGACAGCGATCGCGACGGCATGGACGACGAGGTCTACACCGAGGTCGTCCGGCCGCGCGCCACCGAACGTGGCCTCAAAGTACCGGTCGTGTACATGGTCAGCCCGTACTTCTCGGGCGGCAACGACGTCGCCAACCACAACGTCGATGTCGAACTTTACGTGCCGGACAAGCGCAACGGCCGTTTGTTGAAGTCCTCCTCCGACGAACGCATCACCGCCGCCCTCGGACCGAACCCGATCACGTCGGGTCGTTACGAGGCCTACTTCATCGCACGCGGCTATGCCGTCGTCTACGCCGAATCGCTCGGCACCGGTAAGTCGACGGGCTGCCCCACGACCGGCGACGTCAACGAGACGGTCGGCGCGCGCGTCGTCGTCGACTGGCTCAACGGCAGTGCGTCAGCTCGCACCGCAACGGGCGAGGCGATCAAGGCGACCTGGTCGACCGGCAAGACCGGCATGATTGGCGTCTCCTACAACGGAACGCTGCCCAACGCCGTCGCTTCCACCGGTGTACGCGGCCTGGAAGCGATCGTGCCGATCGCCGCGATCTCCAGCTGGTACGACTACTACCGCGCGGACGGCGCCGTCGTCGCGCCCGGCACGTTCCAGGGCGAAGACGCCGACGTGCTCGCCGAGTACGTCTACACGCGCGCGGACAGGGAGATCTGCAAGCCGATCATCGCCGAGATCGCGAAGGACCAGGACCGGATCACCGGCGACTACAGCAAGTTCTGGGACAAGCGGAACTACATGAACGACGTCCGCAACGTTCGCGCGGCCGTGCTGGCGGTACACGGGCTGAACGACTGGAACGTCAAGATGACGCACGTCGAGCAGTGGTACTCGGCGTTGAAGAAGGTTGGTGTGCCGCACAAGATCTGGCTGCACCAGTCAGGGCACACGGACGCTGACGCGTTGCGTTCGGTCGAGTGGCGCCGCACGCTGAACCGCTGGTTCACCCAGTACCTCTGGGGCCACCGCAACGGCGTCGACAAGGAACCGAAGGCGACGATCCAGCGCGAGGACAAGACGTGGGTCGACGAGAAGGACTGGCCGGCGCCAGGCACGTCCGACGTGCGGCTGCGGCTGTCCGCGGGTGGATCTGCCAAGGGCGGACTGGGGATCTGGCCCGGCCTCGGCGTCGAGAAGCTGACCGACGACGCCACGAAGACGGCTGAGTCGTTGATCGACCAGGCGACTTCCCCGAACCGGCTTTCCTATGCCTCCGAGCCGACGCAGAAGCCGTTGCGGTTGTCCGGCAAGTCGACCGCGCACCTGCGGGTGGCGTTCGACCGTCCCGCGGCGAACGTGACGACGCTGCTCGTCGACCGGGCGCCGGACGGCAGGTCGCACGTCATCACGCGCGGCTCGACCGACCCGCAGAACCGGGAACGGCCGGACAGGACGACGCCGATCAAGCCCGGCAAGTTCTACGACGTCGCCGTGCCGATCGTGCCGGACGACTACATCCTGCAGGCGGGACACCGGCTCGAGTTCGTGGTCATCTCCAGCGACTACGACTACACGTTGCGCCCGAAGCCGGGTACCGGTCTGTCGCTGGACCTGGCCCGGACGTCGGTGGAACTGCCGGTCGTCGGTGGCTGGCGCACGTTGTTCCAGACGTTCTGATGTCGTGTCGCGCTTCGGCCCCCAGGGGCCGAAGCGCGACAACCTAGCACCCACCCCCGACAAACCCCCGTTCCCAGGCGCTCCAAGATCTCAACCTGTCCACAGCCGCCGAGTTGTCCACAACTTCTCCGCGACGCCGTTCCCCAGC
>NZ_MUYM01000178.1 GCF_002150765.1 Lentzea kentuckyensis | reverse complement strand
GGAGTACGCCGCCAGGGACTCGAACCCCGGACCCGCTGATTAAGAGTCAGCTGCTCTAACCAACTGAGCTAGCGGCGCTTGTTTGTGTGCCGGGCACTTCCGTTTCCGACATGAAGAACGTTAGCACAGGGCGCCCAACGGGTTTCGCGCGGGGTCGCCGGGCCGGCTTGGTGACGACACGTGCGGGCTGAGAGCGACGCGCGGTTGCCGCGATCGAGTCCACGATCGCGGCAACCGCACACCCCTGGTGGAGATTCAGCTGAGGGTGAGGGCCGTGTCGTCGATCACGAACGACGTCTGGAGCGAACTGTCCTCCACGCCGGTGAACTTGAAGGTCACCGTCTGGCCCGCGAACGAGGACACGTCGAACGTCTTGAGCACGTAGCCCGCCGCCGCGTTCGTGTTCGAGAACGTGCCGAGCGTGGTGCTGCCCGCCGTGACCGTCAGCTTGTCCCAGACGGTGCTGCCGGACTCGTTGGTGTCGATGTGCAGGTAGAACGTCAGCGACGCCTTGCAACCGGCGGGGATCGTCACCGACTGGGACAGCGAGTCGGTGTGCGACGTGCCCTTGGCGCCCAGGCGGGCCGCCCAGGTGCCGGTGCGGGCGGGTTCGCCGTTCGCGCCGTGCTGGCCGATGACGCCGGAGGTCGCCGTCCAGGAGGCGGTGCCGGACTCGAAGCCCGGGTTGACGATCTTCTGGCCGGAGCAGGTGCCGCCGCTCGTGCCGACGGTCCAGCTGAACGACGCGGTGCCGCTCTTGTTCGCGCTGTCGGTCGCGGTCACCGTGACGTTCGACGTGGCCGCGGTGGTCGGGGTGCCGGAGATGGCGCCGGTGCCCGAGTTGATCGACAGGCCGGCCGGCAGACCGGTGGCGGACCAGGTGTACGGGGCGGTGCCGCCGCTCACGGACAGCGGCAGGCTCACCGCGGTGCCGACGGTGCCGGACTGGTTGCCGGGGTTGCTGACGGTGACCGTGCCGGTCGCGCTGCAGGTCGGGTCCGCGGACTGCGCGGGCACGCTCACGGCGTCCCAGGCCGCCTTGACGGTGTTGAACTCCGCGCAGCTGCCGGGGTAGAGGTTCTTCGCGGCGGTCAGCGTCCACGTGCGGTACTTCAGGTACGAGCTGCTGGAGGTCTTGAGCAGCATGGCGTTGTAGAAGATCTTGATGGCCTTCTCGACGCCCAGGCCGGTGATCGACGTGTTGTTGCACGTGGTGCTGGCCGGCTGGCCGTTGGTCGGGTTCGTGCCCTGCGCGAGCAGGTAGAACCAGTGGTTGCCGGGGCCGGCGGCCGCGTGCACCTCGGTGTTCGGGATCGAGCTGGAGTAGCAGTTCGCGTGCCCGAGCGCCGACGGGTTGTACATGTTCCGGATCGGGCCCTTGCCGACCAGGTTGATCGTCTCGCCGACCAGGAAGTCCGGGGTGTCGTAGGGCGACGGCTCGCCCGCGAACCACTCGGTGGTGGCGCCGAAGACGTCCGCGACGAACTCCTGCGTGCCGGCACCGGAGATGCCGCCCGGCGTGTGGTCGTCGATGCCGTGGCCGAGCTCGTGCGCCACGACGTCGATCGAACCGATCCACTGGCCGGCGGTGTTCTTGCCGATCTGGACCTGGCTGCCGTCGTAGTACGCGTTCTGGTCGTTCAGGCCGACGCGCATCGGCCAGCCGCCGCCGTTGCCGTCGAAACCGTTGCGACCCAGCCACTGCGTGAGCATCTTCGACTCGGTCTGCGCCGCGAACAGCACGTCCACGCAGCCGGTCTCGCGGTTGGTCTGGGTGCCGTTGCCCCACGTGTCGGTGGACTTGGTGAACGTCGTGTTGGTCGCCGCGTCCTGGCAGCTGACGTTGGTCAGGTTCGGGTCCTTCATCGAGAACGTCGAACCGGACTGCGTGGTGGCGATGGTGACCGGGTTCGGGCCGTTCCAGCCGCTGGTGCCGGTGCCGTGCATGACGCGTTCCTGCGTGCGCAGGACCTTACCGGTGGCGGCGTCCACGACCACGTCGAGCTTGCTCGGGCCCTCGTCGTCCCGGCCGGTGACCGCGACCTTCCAAGCGAGCTTCGGGGCGGTGTCGAGCGCGTAGACGACCTGTTCGGCCGTGCCCACGCTGTCCACAGTGGACATGGCCGTCCTGGCGGTGGTCTCGGCCGCCGCCTTGGTGACCGACGGCGCGGTGCTGGGGAGGTCGATCGTCGCGCTCTGGTCGACCGACGTCTGGAGCACCTGGCCGGTCGCGTTGGTGACGACGACGAAGTCACCGCCCACGACCGGAATCCCCTTGTAGGTCCGCTCGTAGGGGATGTACTTGAGACCGTTCGTCGACGAGATGACGCCGTGGCGGACGAACTCGTCGTTCGCGCTGGCGTGCAGCTGGGGTGCGCGGCTGTCGACGAGACTCGCGGCCGCGTCCACGGCCATCGCGTCGGCGGTCTGGCTCGGCGGTGCGGCCACCGCTGTCTGCGCGCCGGTCTGGGTGAGCACGGCGGCGACCAGTGAACCTGCTGCGGCCAGCACGAATGTGCGTCTGGCTTGCATTTGTTCTCCTCGTTGCAGGGCGAAGACACCGGCCCTCGGTTGCAGGGGGAGCCGGTGGTTCGTTGAGGCGAATGTGGTGGCGGAGCAGGGAAAGAATGAGTTGCCGGGCGATCCTTAACAAGAGCTAACTTATTCACACCTCACTATTCGATCGCGTTTGGACGGATTGCTGCCGAAGATTCCCTTGTCGGGCTTGATGTTCGATTTGCCCCGAGAAGTCGGCGCAGTGCGGTTGGCGTGTGGCCGAGGTGTTCGCGCACCGTCCGGCACAGATGAGCCTGGTCGGAGAACCCGAGATCGGCGGCGAGCACGGCCAGGCTGGGTTCGCCCTCCTCCAACCGATCCAGTGCGCGGGCGACGCGAACCCCGTTGCGGTAGCGGGTGAGCGACACCCCGAGCTCGCGGGTGAAGGCACGGCTCAGCCGGTAGGGCGAGACACCGAGCAGCTCGGCGAGCGGAATCAGGTTCGCCGACGCCGGATGGTCGTCGCCGATCACGGCACGAGCCTTCGCGACCAGTGCCGAGTCGCCGGCGCCGCCCGGCACCGTCGTGGTGACCACCTGCTGGACGGCCTGCGCCACCAGGTCGACCAGTCCTTCGGCGGCGCTGTCGGAGCCGGCCGCCAGCAGCCGGCGATGGGCCAGGTCGAGCTTTCCGTTCACGTACAGCGTCGAACCGGACAACCTCGCCGCGTCGCCGGCCAACGACCGCCACAGCTCGGGTCTCAGGCTGATCGACGTGCACACGTCGCCGCCGGCGGGATGGCTGAAGTGCTCCTCCTCGCCGGGCAGCCCGAGATAGCCGACCGTCCGGTCGAGATCGGTGCACACGCCGCGGACCCGGCGGCGGAACCCGCCGCTGCGCACGAGCACCAGTCGCACGTCCTCGCGCGGCTGCTCGGCCGACCAGCCGCGGTGGTCGTCGCGGCAGTCCACCGCGGACACGGTGAACTCCGGGCGTGCCGCGAGGTCGATGAAGGAGAGCACCCCTTCAGGCTAGGGAAGGGGTCCGACAATTTTCGGCGCAAGGATGTTCAAGACCAGGCAGGTGGTCGCGGCGCAGGCTGGTGCGCGTCAACCCGAGAAGGAGTGGAACACCATGCCGGCACTGGCCCAGCTCACCACGATCGTCCTCGACTGCGCGGACCCCGGTCCGCTGGCCGAGTTCTACCACGCGGTCACCGGGTGGAAGGTCACCTCGAGCGACGAGGACTCGGCCTACCTGGGCGAGGACGGCGTGCAGCTCGCCTTCTTCCGCGTGCCCGACTACCAGCCGCCCGCGTGGCCCAGCTCCACCAAGCAGGCGCACCTGGACTTCCACGTCGCCGACCTCGACCTCGCGGTCAAGCAGTTGCTCGAACTCGGTGCCACCAAACCGGAGTTCCAGCCCGGCGAGGGGCAGTGGACGGTGCTGGCCGACCCGCAGGGCCACCTGCTGTGCCTGGTGGCGTGATGGCCTCCATCAGCCTGGAAGTCCTGATCGAGTCCAGCGCCGACGACGTGTGGAAGGTGATCGGCGAGTTCGCCACGGGCCCCTCGCGGATGGCGGCGGGGTTCGTCGTGGACACACAGGCCGAAGGCGAGTTCCGGACCGTCACGTTCGCCGACGGCACGGTGGTCAGGGAACGGCGCATCGGTCTCGACGACAACGCGCGCCGGATCGCCTACTCGATCGTCGGCGGTTCCGTCGAACCGGAGCACGACAACGCCTCCATGCAGGCGTTCCCCGACGGCGAACAGCGCTGCCGGCTGGTGTGGACCCGGGACGTGCTGCCCGACCGGCTGGCCGCGCCCATCGCCGACTCGATGACCCGCGGCCTGGAGGTCATCAGGCGGACTCTTGGAGCTGGTTGATCGACGAGTAGGTGTAGTGCTCCACCGGGAAACGGCCCGCTGCCCGGTGGGCACTGATCGTCGACGTCGGCCGGAGCAGCGTGGCTTCGCCGTGCTGGTTGAAGTAGTAGCTGTGCGCGGTGGCGCATTGGCCGAGCGAGAACACCGAGTTCTGCGTGACCTTCGTGCGCATGCGGTCCAGGAACTCGTCGTTGGCCTGCTGGGTGACCTCGAACAGATCGGCGTCACGTGAGTGCATCGCGGTGAACAGCCGCCGGATGTGCTTCATCTGGCACTCGATCGTCGTGAAGTACGACAGTCCGCTGTACGAGTAGGGACTGTTGAGCGACAAGTAGTTCGGGAAGCCCGGCACCGTCACGCCTTCGTAGGCCTGGAACCGGTGCTGCCGCCACCACGCGCCGAGATCCCTGCCGTCGCGGCCGATCACCTGGAACGCCGGGAAGTTGGTGTCCCAGAGGTTGAATCCCGTTGCCAGTACGAGCACATCGACGTCCACCCGGCCGTTCGCGGTGACGAGCCCGGTGGCGTCGATGTGGTCGATGGTGGACGTTTCGAGCTGGACGTGCGGCCGCGTGAACGTGCGGAAGTAGTCGTTGGAGAACGTGGGCCGCTTGCAGCCGAACGAATAGTCCGGCGTGAGCTTGCGGCGCAACAGGGGATCGCGGACCTGCCGGTGCAGATGCCTGCGGCACCACCACTCCGCCAGCCGGTTCGCGACCCGCAACTGCTTGTAGTGCACCACTCCCGAGATCATCATCAGCTCCAGGACCGAGCTGCCCAGCCACCGCGCGGCCCGCTGGACGAACGGCAGCCGTGCGAACAGCGTCCGGACACCGCGCGGAATCCGGTAGTCGGGCTTGGGGCTCACCCAGATCGGCGTCCGCTGGAACACGGTCAACGCGGCCGCGGACTTCGCGAGCTCGGGGATCAGCTGCACGGCCGTGGCGCCGGTGCCGATGATCGCGACTCGTTTGCCGGACAGGTCCGCGGGTTCCCAGGCGGCGGTGTGGATCACCTTGCCCGCGAACGCGTCGATGCCCGCGATGTCGGGTGTCTTCGGCATCGACAGGAAACCCGTGGCGGTCACGAGATACCGCGCGGTGATCGTCTCTCCGCCCGCGACGACCTCCCAGTGGTCGCCCCGCCAGCTCGCACCGGTCACCGTCACGCCGAAGCGCATCGACTGGCGCAGGTCGTACTTGTCCGCCACGTGCTCGGCGTACCGCTTGAGTTCCTCGCCCGGCGCGAACAGTCGTGACCAGTGCGGATTCGGTTCGAACGAGTAGGAGTAGGTCGAGGACGGGATGTCCACGGCGAGGCCCGGATAGCGGTTCACGTGCCAGGTGCCGCCGAGGTCGTCCTCCCGTTCCAGGATCAGCAGGTCGTGGTGGCCGAGCCGCTTGAGCTCGATCGCCGCGCCCATGCCGCCGAACCCGGCACCGACGACCACCGCGTCGTACTGGGGGTCCATCCTGACCTCCTCGCTGAAACGGAATCGCATGTCAGTTCCGGAACCGTATGTCAGTTCTCAGGTGATCACAAGTGTTCGCAGGTCATAGACTTGGAGGTATGACGTCCAGCGCCGAACCTGTCAGCCGCGCCGAGCGCAAGAAGCAGGAACTGCGCCGCGAGATCATCGACGCGGCCTTCGACTGCTTCGCCGAACGCGGCTACCACGCCACCGGCATCGCCGACGTGGCCACGCGCCTCGGCATCGGGCACGGGACGTTCTACCGCTACTTCCAGAACAAGCGGGACATCGTCGACCACGTCGTGGACGAGCTGGTCGCGCGCATCACCGGCGCCCTGACCGCGGAGAACGCGCCGGACGCGGTGTCGACGCTCGCCGAGTACCGCGAGCAGTCCGCGCGCATCGGCGACGCGCTGGCCCGCATCTTCGGCGAGGACCCGCGCGTCCCGCGGCTGCTGCTGTTCGAGGCGCCCGGCATCGACCGGGCCATGGCGGAACGGATCCTCGACCTGTTCGACCTCGCCGCCGCGCTCACCGCCGCCTACCTGTCGCACGGCGTCGAACTGGGCTACCTGCGCGCCGACCTCGACGTCGGCAACACCGCGAGGGCCATCAACGGCATGATCCTCGGCTCGGCGATCACCTCGCTGCGCACGCCGGAAGACCAGCGCGCGCTCAGCGAGGCGGTCCGGCGCGTGATGTACGACGGCATCGCTAGCTCCTGAGCCACTCCCTCGCGGCGACGACCAGCGCGTCGACCCCGGTGCTCAGCGTCGGTTCGATGTCCGGTGCGAACTCGGGGGAGTGGTTCATCGCGACGGCCCGGCCGGGTTCCCAGTTCGAGAAGTCGACGCCGCCGAAGAACCAGAACACCGTCGGCACGCCCGCGGCAGAGCCGAACACGCCCACGTCCTCGCTGGCGTTGACCGTCGCACCTGGAATCAGCCGCTCCGCGCCGAAGTGCTCGGTGAACGCGGCCACCGTCCGGCCGGTCGCGCTCTCGTCCGACACGAGCACCGGGGTACCGCCGTGCCACTCGATCTCCGGCTCGCGCGGCGCGCCGGACGCGGCTGCCTCGGCACGCACGATCCGTTCGACGGCGTCGCGCACGATGCCGGCGATGTGCTCGTTGAACGTCCGGATGTTGACCCCGATCTCGGCCGTCTCCGGAATCACGTTGTCCTTGGTGCCCGCCTGCAACCGTCCAACCGTGACGACCGCACGCTCCGACGGTGCGATCTCGCGCGAGACGATCCCCTGCAGCCGCACAACAACATGCGCGGCCATCAGCACCGGATCGACCGCGATCTCGGGCGCCGAACCGTGCCCACCCCGGCCGAACAACGTGATCCGCGCCGAGTCGGACGCCGCCATCACCGGCCCGCTGCCATGCGCGATGAACCCGGCCGGCAACGGCCCGACGTGCTGCGCCAGCACGACGTCCGGCTTGCCGAACCGGTCGAACAGCCCGTCCTCGACCATGTTCCGCGCGCCGCAGCCCAGTTCCTCGGCGGGCTGGAAGACCACGAGCAGGGTTCCCGACCACTCCGCCTGGGTCTGGGCGAGCTGTGCGGCCGCCCCGATCAGGCACGTGGCGTGCATGTCGTGCCCGCACGCGTGCGCCACCGGTACGTCTTCACCGTCGGAATTGGTCGCCCGTGCGGTCGAGGCGTAAGGCAATCCGGTCTTCTCCTCGACCGGCAGCGCGTCGATGTCCGCGCGGAGCATCACGACGGGACCGTCGCCGTTGCGCAGTACGCCGACAACGCCCGTGCCGCCCACTTCGGTCGTGACGTCGAAACCCAACGGCCGCAACGCGTCTGCGAGGACTCCGGCGGTGCGGAACTCCTGCAGCGACAGTTCGGGGTGGCGGTGCAGGTCGCGGTAGAGCTCGTGCAGGTCGGTCATGACCCGATCCTGACACGTCGTGTTGACAGCCCGGCCTCCGTTGGGTAGATAGTTGTTTAACTAGTTAACTAGATAAAGAGGCTTTGGTGATCGAGTTCCGGATCGACCGCCGCTCCGGCGTGGCCGCCTACCAGCAGCTGGTCAACCAGACCAAGCACGCGTTGCGCCTGGGGCTGCTGCAGCCGGGAGACCAGCTGCCCACGGTGAAGGAGGTCGTGGCCACGACCTCGATCAACCCGAACACGGTGCTGAAGGCCTACCGGGAACTGGAACTCGGCGGGCTCGTGGAAGGACGTCGCGGGGTGGGGACCTTCGTGTCCGCGGTGCTGACCCAGCCGGACGCCGACCAGTTGCGGGAGGAACTGGCCGGGTGGATGCGGCGGGCACGGGAGGACGGACTGGACCGCGAGTACGTCGAGGCACTCGTCAAAGCACTACTGGACCTGCACTACGAAGGAGAAGGACGTTGACCACGATCGCGCTCGACGCGAAGGCGCTCACCATGCGCTATCGACGCGGCTGGGGGCTGCGCGACTGCACGTTCCTGCTGCCCGCCGGCCGGATCTCGGCACTGATCGGACCCAACGGGGCAGGCAAGAGCACGCTCATGCGCCTCGCCACGGGGCTGATGCGGCCGACCAGCGGGGAGATCCGTGTGCTGGGGCAGGCACCCGGCAGGCACGGCACGAACCGGCAGCTCGCGTTCCTCGGGCAGGACAAGCCGCTGTACAAGGGTTTCACCGTCGAGGAGATGCTGCGGGTGGGCGCGAAGCTGAACCCCGGCTGGGACGACCAGTACGCCCACCGGCTCGTGCGTGAGGCGGACGTGCCGTTCGACGCGAAGGTCGGCACGCTGTCCGGCGGCCAGCGCACGCGGGTCGCGCTCGCCATCGCGATGGGCAGGCGCCCCGAGCTGCTGATGCTCGACGAGCCGCTGGCCGACCTCGATCCCGTGGCACGACAGGAGGTCATGCAGACCGTGCTCGCCGAGGTCGCCGAGACGGGCATGACCGTGCTGCTGTCCTCGCACGTGATCGCCGACCTCGACGGAGTGTGCGATCACCTGCTGCTGTTGTCCGGCGGACGGGTCCAGTTGCAGGGCGACGTCGAGGATCTGCTCGCGCAGCACCGGCTTCTGGTCGGATCCCGGGAGCTGGTGCTGCCGGACGGCGTGGTCGAGGCGCGCACGACCGGGCGTCAGGCGACCGTGCTCGCCCGCACCTCCGACGCTCCCGGCTGGGACACCAACGAGCCGTCGCTCGAAGAACTGGCGCTGGCCTACCTGCGTTCCGCGAAGAAGGTGACGGCATGACCTGGGTGGCGTGGCGGCAGCAACGGCTGCAGATCCTCCTCAGTCTCGGCATCATCGTCGGACTGGCCGCGGTGATGACGTTCGTCCGGTTCGACGCGCGGTCGATCACCGACGAGCAGCTCCTCGACGACCGGTACGGCACGTACCTCAACTACCTGCGCCTCGCGCTGCTCGCACTGCCCGTGCTGCTCGGCATGTTCGCCGGCGCACCGCTCTTCG
Organism: Lentzea kentuckyensis; assembly: GCF_002150765.1. Classification (GTDB taxonomy): domain Bacteria; phylum Actinomycetota; class Actinomycetes; order Mycobacteriales; family Pseudonocardiaceae; genus Lentzea; species Lentzea kentuckyensis. The sequence continues at coordinate 6,822 of NZ_MUYM01000178.1, read as the reverse complement.
GCCGCGAGATCGAACACGGCACGCACGTGTTCGGCCTGACCCAGTCGATCGGCCGGACCCGGTGGTGGGCCACCAAGATCCTGGTCGCGGGGCTGCCGGTGATCGCAGGCATGACCCTGCTCGGACTGCTCAACGCGTGGTCCTCGGTGCCGCTGCAGTCCGTGATGTTCGGCGGCCGGCTGGTGACGCCGACGTTCGAGATCCAGGGCCTCACCCTCGGTGCCTACACGGCGCTGGCCTTCACGCTCAGCGCGACCTTCGGCCTGCTGGTGCGCAACACGCTGGCCGCCATGGTGATCACGGTGATCGCGTACGTCCCGGTGATCGGCGTGATCGGCAACGCACTGCGGCCGGCCTACGCGACACCGATCACGTCGACGAGCGACAAGCTGCCGGCGGGCGCGTGGATCGTCGAGTCGTCCTATGTGGACGCTGCGGGCAACCACGTCCCGTTCTCTCCCGCGGGATGCGACACGTCCATCACCGAGTGCATGCGTGCCCAGGGAGTAGTGCGCCAGGTCGGGTTCCAGCCGGACGACCGGTTCTGGTCGTTCCAGGCCATCGAGGCCGGCTTGTTCGTGGCGCTGGCCGCTCTGGTCGTCGGTGTGGGGGCCTGGGCGCTGCACAACCGGCTTCGCCTGGCCTAGGGCCGCCTCGATCACCTCGGGGTCCAGTTCGGACAGTCCGTCCCTGCTGAGGTCGTCGAGCGTCGTGCCGCGATGACCGAACAGGATGTGGGCGATCTCGTGCATGATGATGTGCTCCTGCTGCAGCCGGCGGGCAGCGGTCAGCGAGTCCAGTTGCTCGTCGGCCAGCGCCGCGCTGTCGTCGTCGAGGAAGTAGCTCACCCTCACACCGAAGAACCGGGCCAGCGCCTCCAGCGTCTCGATCTTCGGGTTGGTCTCCTGGCCCGTCCGCAGCTTCCACGCCGTCGTCCGCGACTTGCCGATGTGCTCACCGATCACCTGGTCGGCGACGGTGGTCTAGCCGTCCCGCGCGGCCTTCTTCTCGATCAACGTGGTCAGCGCCAGCGCCAGGGACCGCCGCGGCTCCGAGGACACAGATCACTCTCCATTGGCGGACGTCGTGTTCAGGCGTCTGCCAGATTAGCTTCAGCTGCCGATGTAAGGGCCGAGGGCTCTCAGCAGCCGTTGAGAAACCAGATGCAACGTTAGGGGTCACTTCTCCATTAGGGGTGCGAAATCGAGGTCGAGTCGACGATCGGGAGTTGCCGGTGGAGTTTGCTGAGTACGTGGCAAGGCAGCGTCCCGCGCTGTTGCGGTTCGCCATGGTCCTGACCTGTCAGAGGTGGCTGGCCGAGGACCTGGTGAGCGACGTGCTGGGCCGGGCGTTCGAGCGCTGGGAACGGATCTCGGGAGTGGACGAGCCGAACGCCTACGTGCGGCGGATGGTCGTCAACGAGTACCTGTCCTGGCGCAGAATGCTGACCCGCACGTCCCCGCGCGCCGAGGTCGAGCCGATGGTGATCTCCGACGGCGCGGACGAGCGGGCCGAGCGCGACGCGATGATCAGCCGCCTCGCCGGCCTGCCCAGGAAGCAGCGCGCGGCCGTGGTCCTGCGCTACTACGCGGGCCTGTCCGACAGAGAGATCGCCACCCAGTTGGGGTGCCGGGAGCCGACCGTGCGCAGCCAGATCCATCGGGCACTCCAGGTTCTGCGCATCGACCTCACCGTCACCGCCCCCGACTTCCAGGAGACCTCATGAGCGACCTTCGCACCCTCCACGACGCCTTCGCCGAGTTGGAGCGGCGCATCGACGCCACGGCCACGGCCCCGGTCGTGCGGCCGCGACGTGCTATGCGGCTGGTCCCCGTCGCGGCCAGCGTCGTCGCGGTGGCGAGCCTGTTCGCGGGTGTGGTGTGGCTGGCCCCGAGCAACTCCGGCACGCCGGCCGCCGGCCCGCCGACCACCGCACCGTCCACGACCACGTCGCGTGATCCGGTTCCCCACTCCGCGGAAGACCTGATCGCCCGGTTCAAGGTGGTGCTCGGCGACACCGCGACCATCGACGTGATCTCGAAAAACGTCCTGGGTCCCGCGTCTCCGTCGAACAACCTGGGGACGGGGGTGGTGGCGATACCGCTGGACAGGGAGCCGGACGCCACCACCTACGCGCTCATCTACGGCACCCTGACCTCTTCGGGCGCCACCGGGAGCTTCAGCCTGTCGGTCCATCCCGCCGGCGATTCCAGGCCCGAGACGTGGTGCAGGACCTACATTCAGACGGACTGTGTCGTCAGCACGCTGCCCGACGGCTCCCGACTGGCGACCGAGACAGCTCGGCCGGCTCCCGGCGCGGCGTCGTACCTGGCGTGCCTCAAGCGGCCCGACGGGACGATGGTCTTTCTGCAGGTCAGCAACCAGGAAGACCCCGCGGGCGCAGTGATCGGCACGCCGGGTGGCAAGTTCCACGCGCAGCAGCCGCCACTGACCCTCGAGCAGCTGAAGGCGATCGTCACCTCCAGCAAGTGGTGACGAGGTTCGTGATGGCCGGCGAATGGGCGATCGATGAGGATGAGGGCAGTGAAGCGCTACCTGCTGTTCGATCACGACGGCGTCCTGGTCGATACCGAGTTCTGGTACTTCCAGGCGGGAGCACGCGCTCTCGCCGAGATCGGTGTGACCCTGGACAAGGATGAGTACCTCAGCGACATGAGTCAGGGGCTCGGGACCTGGGCCCGGGCCGAGGCCGCAGGTGTCGACGAGCAGACCATCGGCAGGCAACGCGCGGTCCGGGACGCCTACTACCAGGAGTACCTGAGAACCGAGTCGATCGAGATCGAAGGTGTCGTCGAAACCCTGGCCGAACTGTCGAAGTTCGTTCGCATGGCCATCGTGACCACCGCGAAGCGCGCGGATTTCGACATCATCCACGAGAAGCGCCAGATCTGTCAGTTCATGGACTTCGTTCTTGCGCGCGAGGACTACACGCTCGCCAAGCCGCACCCGGAGCCGTACCTGACCGGGCTGGACCGGATGGGGGCGAGCAGGGAGGAGACTCTGGTCGTCGAGGATTCGGCCAGGGGGCTGCGCTCGGCGGTGGCGGCCGGCATCGACTGTGCCGTCGTCCACAATGAATTCACGAAAGGACAGGATTTCTCTGGAGCCGGCTATCGGATCCAGACTCTGATGGAATTGAAGGAAATCATCCTGAATTCACGATGAGGGCCGTGCGCGTCGAACTGGAGCCGGTCGCTCTGCTCGCCGCCTGGGTCTTGCCGCGGTCGTCGATCCGGCGCAGCGTGAAGAGGTTGTCGAGCTGGTCCATGTCCACGCCCGGCCGGCTCAGCGAGCTCGCTGTGACTCGGCTGAGCCGGCCGGTGCCCACACTTCACAGCTGGCTGGCGTAGGCCGCGTCGAGGGTCTTCTTCATGAGCTCAGCGAATTCATTCATGAGGCTGGTGGCCCAGTCGTGCTGCGAAGCCGGGGCGAACTCTGTGGTCCAGACGAGGTGCACACCCGTGTCGTCCTCGCGTACGACCATTGTGCCCAGGTGGTGGGTCAGGGGAGTGCCTTCGGTCGTCTGGTAGACGAGCCGCTTGTGCACTGCGTAGATGTCGTCCACGGCATCCCACGCGAAGGCCGCGCTGGCGTCGACGGGGATGTCGACCGTCATCGCGCTGATGCCGGTTTCCTCGTTGAAGTCGATCTGCATGGGCAGCGTCATGGCTGCCTTCTCTTTCCTGATCACTGGTTGTGGAGGTCGTTGTCGTGTGACCGGGCCGTCACGGCGTCATGACCACCCGGCCGAGACGGCCGCGCTGCTCGGCGTAGCGGTGCGCGTCGGCGGCGTCGGCGAGCGGGAAGGTCCGGTCGACGAGCACCTCGAGGTCGCCCTCGGCGACCCGGCGGAAGATGTCAGCGAGGTAGGCGCGCACGCGAGGCGTGTGAAAGATCTTGCTGAGCATGAAGCCCTTCATCGTGCGGTCGCCCATGGCGAGGGTGACCGGGTCGATCAGGGGCTGGCCGGCTGAGCCTCCGACGAAGTTGATCGTGCCGCCCTCGCGTGTGGCGAGGATCAGCTCCTGGGTCATCGGACCGCCGACGGGATCGACGACCAGGTCGACACCGGCGCCGTCGGTGAGGTCCAGGACGCGCTGGCGCACGTCTTCGGTGGTGTAGTCGATGCCGTCGTGCAGGCCGAGCCGGCGCAACGCATCGAGTTGCCGCCGGCTCGACCCCGTCCCGATGACCCGCGCCCCGGCCTTCGCCGCGAGCTGCACCGCGGCGAAACCGACACCGCCCGTCACGCCCTGCACCAGCACGGTGCTGCCCGTGGTGACCGCGGCCCGCTCGAACAGCGCCTCGTAGGCGGTGCCGAACGCGACCGGCACGCACGCCGCCGCCGCCGCGTCGAGACCGTCGGGCAGGACCCAGCAATGATCCGGCCGCACCACCCGGAGTTCGGCATGCGACCCGGTCTCTCCGAAGGCGCTCACGCGATGGCCGACCCGCAGATCGGTGACGTGCTTACCGACGGCGATCACCGTGCCCGCGGTGCTGTAGCCGACGATGTGGGGGCTGTGCGGGAGCGGGACCATCCGCCTGTTGAGCAGGTCACCGCCCTCGATGCTGATCGCCTCGACACGGATCAGCACCTCGTCGGCGCCGGGCACGGGGTCGGCGACCTCCTCGTAGCTGAGCACCTCGGGACCGCCGTTCTCGCGGTACACGGCTGCTTTCATGATCGTTTTGCTCCAGTCTCGTCAGAGGTTGCCGTGGGCGCGTGCGGACACGTCGGTCCATTCGTCCCAGGTGGACAGTCGTGCGGTGTACTGGCTGCGGACCCTGGGCAGGACCGTCTTGCCCAGGGTCAGTCGCAGCGGTGGCTCGGTGGCGTCGATCGCGGCGAACACGGCGGGCGCGGTGGCGGCGGGGTCGGCGACGTCCGCCGGATCGAAGCCCGCGAGCAGGGCTCGGCGAGCCTCGTCGTAGGCGGGGATCTCGGGGGAGGCCTTGACGGACGCGGCGCTGGCGAACTCGGTGGCGTAGGGGCCGGGTTCGATGAGGGTCACCTTGATGCCGAGGTGGGCGACCTCCCGCGACAAGGCGTCCATCATGCCCTCCAGCGCCCACTTGGAGGCGTTGTACAGGCCGAGGGTCGGCTCGCCGACCAGTCCGGCCACGCTGGACACCGACACGACGTGGCCGCTTCCCTGCTCGCGCAGCAACGGCAGCGCCGCCTGCGTCACCCACAAGGCTCCGAGCAGGTTGGTGTCCAGCAACTGCCGGACATCGGCCTCCCGGACTTCCTCGACAGCGCCGCGCAAGGCGTAACCGGCGTTGTTGACGACCACGTCGAGTCGCCCGAAGTGGTCGTGGGCGGCGGCCACGGCGTCGAACACGGCGCCGCGCCGGGTGACGTCCAGCGGCAGGGTCAGCGCGGTGTCGGGGAACGCCTCGGCCAGCGGTTTGAGCTGGCTGTCGTCGCGTGCCGTGGCGACGACCAGGTCACCCCGCTTCAATGCGGCCTCCGCCCACAGTCGGCCGAAGCCGCGTGAGCAGCCGGTCATGAACCAGACCTTCTCGGCCATGTGTCTCCCCTTGCGTCCGTCCGGGAAGTAAGATGAACCATGGTTCGACTTTATCATGAACCATGATTCATCTTCCGGCAAGGCGTGGATGGACTACGTGAGGAGAAGCCGTGACCGAAGGTCGGACGCTGCGCGCCGATGCCGTGCGCAACCGCAAGAAGATCCTTGCCGCCGCTCGTGAGCAGGTGACCGCGCACGGCCCGGACGTGGGGATGGACGAGATCGCCACAGCGGCGGGGGTGGCCGTGGGCACCCTGTACCGCCACTTCCCGACCAAGACCGACCTGGTCGCCGCCGTCATGGAGGAGTTCGTCGCGCGGATCGCCGACGACATCGAGGCCGCCTGTGGGCGCGTCGCGGCGGGAGGGCGGGCGTGGGACGAACTCGCCGGCTTCCTGGCCCGCCTCATCGAGGCCGCCGCGACCGACCAGGCCATCAAGGCGGCGACTCAGACGCTCGGCGCCGTCCCCGACAAGGCCGACGAGGACCGTGCCAGCGTGGCCCTCGCACACCTCATCCGCACTGCCCAGTCCGACGGCGATCTCCACCCGGACGTCAGCGTCGCGGACATCTACCTGCTCTTTTCTTCCGTACCCACCGACTGTCCACCGACGACACGCACCCGCTGGCTCACCCTCGTCCTCTTCGGACTCAACCCACATGGCCGCGCCGGCGATCGCACGAGTGCGCGATAGAGGGAGCGCTCATCCAACTGATGCGGATCGGCGCCCCTCGGCGGCGGGCCGAGCGGGTCGCGCTTCTGGAAGCGTCCGCGACGTTGCTGAAGCAGGCCGCAGTCGATCTGCCCGGCCTCGTTGTAGACCACGACCTCACCGTCGAGCACCGCGGCACGTCCTCGCAGTGCCGCGGTGAGCACGCCGTCAACGCCCGCTACGTGCGAAACACGAGACTCATCGACGCACTGATGCGCCAGGCGATGGCTGCTCTCGCAGGCGCACGTGCCTACTACGACCGCCAACGCGCACGCGGACTCCCGCACAACGCCGCTCTACGGCACGTCGGCAACCGTCTCGTCGGGATCCTTCACGGCTGTCTGGCCACCAGCAGCCTCTACGACGAGGCCACCGCCTGGGGCCACCACACCGCGGCTGCAGCGGCCTGACCCCTTAATCCCAGGGATGTCCTCGGGCTCGCAAACCATGATCCACAGCGCTGAAGAGGAGCACGTGAATGAGTACGGAAAATGCAAAAAAGCAGGTAGAGACGAATCTCTACCTGCTTCTCTGGAGTACGCCGCCAGGGACTC
>NZ_MUYM01000177.1:1131-2029 GCF_002150765.1 Lentzea kentuckyensis | reverse complement strand
GGCGCCGGACGGCTTGAGGGGTGCGGTGTGACCCGCTACAGGTCGCGGACGCGGTCGAACGGCCTGACGCCCCGGGGCCAATCGCTGAGCGCGATGAGTCCAAAGACGACTAGGAACACCAGCAGCACGGTTAGGGCCTCAGTCCGGCGGCGCGGCCGATGGCACGGACGCGCTTACGCTTGGCGGTGCCCCATTCGCTGTCGGAGAAGTCGCGGGACACGACGCGGGAGTAGGTGCGTCCACGGGGCCGGGTGCCGTGCTCAACGGTGATGTCGGTGTCGGCGCCCTCTTGTCCGGCGATGGTTCGAGCTGCGCTCGCAATGGATGACGCGGTGCGGGCAAGCTCCACGCGCACCTTGGGTTCGGCGACGATCGCGCGAAACAACTCGTCAGTCATGTGGAGCTTCACGCGCACACGTACACGCGGCATGGTCGGTCACCCCCGTACGCGTTGTAGGTCGAACTCGACGTGGTGCACGGCGCCGGGCCGCGTGGGGTGGGGCCAGCGGGCAACCTCGCCGATCACCTCGCACACGGTGCCGTCGGCAAGCTCGACACGGTCGGTTGCTCGGACGTCGATGTCGACACCGGCGCGGCTGACGACACGCCACCCGCTGATGGTCTGGTAGCGGGGTTCGGTCGTACTCTCCGTCATCACCGTCGGCTGGACGTTGACGCCGTCAACGGGGGTGCGTGCCGGGTTCGTCCAGTCGAACCGCTCGGAGTTGTACCGGTCGGTCACGACCGGCGCGCGGAGCACGGTGAACGAGCTGGTCCACATCACGGGCGTTCACCCCGGTTCAGCCGGTAGGACTCGACCGCCTCTGTCCATGCCTCCGTGGCACCGGCGACGGCACCGCCGAACCGGGTGGCGAACGACATGGACATGGAGCCGACG
>NZ_MUYM01000177.1:618-1124 GCF_002150765.1 Lentzea kentuckyensis | reverse complement strand
CGCTTGGGTGACGGCGTCGGCCACCATGCCGGGGATGGGGTCGTAACCGTGGCTGTAGACGACGCTGACGGCCCGGCGGGCACGGGGCCATGGTTCGGACCGTTCGAGCAGTCCGTCTGCTGACCAAGCGAATGAGGACGGATCTAGCGTGACGCCGTGCACCGCAACGGATGTCACCGCAGCAACGGGCGCCGCTGGCAGTAGCAGCGTGGTCGTGCCGTTGCCGTCCAACACGATGGTGTCGGCTTCGATCAGGCGGACCGGGTGGCGGACGGCACCGGCGAACCGGCGCGACGCTGACAGCAGTGCGGCGAGGAGGCGCGGGTTGTCGGCGGGGAGACCGGTGAGGGCGGCGAGGTCCGCAGGGTCGGCGAGGAGTTCGGAAGTCACCGGGACGGTCACCGGTCCACCCCCGTTCTACTTGTTGTCGGCGGCAGTGCGGGACCGGTTCGGGACCGTCTTGCGTGCACGCCGCTCGGGTTGCTCGCCGACGGCGTCAGCGGGAT
>NZ_MUYM01000177.1:0-595 GCF_002150765.1 Lentzea kentuckyensis | reverse complement strand
CGCCGACGTCGTCAGGTGGTTCACGGGGCGATTACCCCGGCGGTGCGCAGCGCCGAGAGCAGGGCGTTGAGCTTGGTGCGCAACGCATTCGCGTCCGCCAGCAGCGCGTCATACTCGGCCTTGGTCGGTGTAGCGCCCGCCGCAGCCGACGCGGTTGCCGCCGCAGCGTTCGTCACCGCCGCCGCTTGCGTCGTCCGGCGGGCAGCACCCGCCGCAGGGTTCAGGTATCCCATGGGCTTTTTCCTTACGCCGTCAGATCGATCTCAACGAACGCGGACGGCTGGATGACGCCGAACGCCGCCCGCATCTCCGCCAGAATCGCGACGAGGTTTTGGACAAAGAAATTCGCGTGGCTGTCGCTCATGGTGATGGCGGACTGTTCGCGGTCCCACAGGATCGCCTTGCGCCAGTCACCGACCCAACCGGTTCCCTGCGGCACCGCCTCCGACTCGATCACGGGCAGATCCCAGAGCGGCGCGATACCGAGGTTGCCGCCGACAGTCCCGACAGGACCACCCCGGTAGTAGCGCCCCTCGTTGTCCTGCAACAGATCCATGGTCTCAACGTCGACCGGGTTGAGCAGGTAGGCGGTCGG
>NZ_MUYM01000176.1:29051-29631 GCF_002150765.1 Lentzea kentuckyensis | reverse complement strand
GCCGCGGGCGTGCCGGTGGTGACCGCATGATCGTGCTGTTCGACATGTTCGGGGTGATCGCGCGCGACCAGTCGCGCGAGGTGATGGACACGATGAGCGTCGAGCCGGAGTTCTGGGACGCCTACTGGACGCACCGCCCCGCCTACGACCGCGGCGACGTCACGGCGCAGGAGTACTGGCGGCTCGTCGGGCACCCGCCGCTGGTCGAGCAGGACGTCGCGAGCTGGAGCCGGGTCGACTACGAGATGGTCGCCTACCTGCACGAACTGCACCGGACCGGCCGGCGGATCGCCCTGCTGTCCAACATCCCCGAGGACCACGCCCGGAACTTCGAACGCACCTACGAGTGGCTGAACCTGTTCGAGGTACGCGCGTTCTCGTGCCGCATCGGCCACGCCAAGCCGGATCGCGCCGCCTTCGAATGGTGCCGCGACCGCCTGAACGGCGAGGACATCCTGTTCGTCGACGACCGGCTGGAGAACGTGCGGGCCGCCGAACTGGTCGGCATGCACGGCCACCACTTCACCGGGATCGACGGGCTGCGCACCGTGCTCGGCTAGCGCCTGCAAGTTGGTTGTAG